>NZ_JACVAG010000005.1:0-396114 GCF_014851695.1 Pseudoxanthomonas sp. PXM04 | reverse complement strand
CCAATCCCCAATCCCCAATCCCCAATCCCCAATCCCCAATCCCCAATCCCCAATCCCCAATCCCCAATCCCCAATCCCCAATCCCCAATCCCCAATCCCCAATCCCCAATCCCCAATCCCCAATCCCGGCACCCAAATGACTCCCGAAACCGCATTGACCGAACTCCGTGGCGGCCTTGAAATCGCGCTGTGGGTGGGTGGGCCGCTCTTGCTGGTGGTGCTGGTCGTCGGCGTGGTGATTGGCGTGATCCAGGCGGCGACGCAGTTGAACGAGCCGACCATCGCGTTCGTCGCCAAGGCCATCGCGCTGACCGCGGCGCTGTTCGCCACCGGCAGCTATCTGATGGGCACGCTGGTGGAGTACACCACGGCGCTGTTCCAGCGCTTGCCGCATCTGATTGGGTGAGGCGGTGGCGACGGTTGGCCAGGCATCGCGGGGGAATCCCCCCCTGCCCCCCCTTTTTCAAAGGGGGGAATGTCCGGGTGCCGTTCTGGTTTTTCCACGGTGGCGGCCCGTCGAATGTGTTGACAAACCGGCGGGGATGCGCGGATGAATGCCGCCACCCAGATGGTCATCGATGGGCAGCAGGCGTTCGGCCTGATCACCACGCTGCTGTGGGTGATGCTGCGCACCGGCGCCATGCTGATGGCGATGCCGCTGGTCGGTACCCGCGCGGTGCCGGTACGGGTGCGGGTGATCCTGGCCGGCGCGCTGTCGCTGGCACTGGCGCCGATGCTGCCGTCGCCACCCACCCAGATCGCCTTCGATTCGGCCAACGTGCTGACCGCCGCGCGCGAGCTGGCGGTCGGCGCCTGCATCGGCTTCCTGCTGCGACTGGCGTTCGAGGCCGGCGCGCTGGCGGGTGAACTGATCTCGCAGGGCACCGGCCTGGCCTTCGCGCAGATGTCGGATCCGCTGCGCGGCGTGAATTCCGGCGTGGTCGGCCAGTGGTTCTACCTGGCCTTCGGGCTGGTGTTCTTCACTCTCAACGGACATCTGGCGCTGGTGGCGCTGCTGGTCGACAGCTACCACTCGCTGCCGATCGGGACCGCGTTGCCGGACCCGCAGGCGGTGTTGCAGGTCGCACCGGCGTTCTTCATGCAGATCCTGCGCGCGGCCCTGAGCCTGGCGTTGCCCGTGATGGTGGCGATGCTGGCGGTGAACCTGGCGTTCGGTGTGCTGGGCCGCGCGGCGCCGGCGCTCAATCCGATCCAGTTGGGCCTGCCGACCGCGTTGTTGCTGGGGTTGTTCCTGCTGGCGCTGTTGTCGGGTGAACTCGGGCCGCCGGTGCAGCGCATCTTCGACCAGACCTTCGACGCCGCGCGACAGCTGACACCGTAGAGCGGAGCTCGCTCCGCTGCCCTGGCCTTTGCCTTCTGCAAACGCGCCAGGGCGAATCGCCCCTGGCAATCACGCGTGGCAGCGTCCGATATCAATGACGCCTAAAGGCGTCGTGGGCTTGGGCACCCAGGCAAAAAAACAGAGCAGGAGCAGCGGGGCAAGCCCCGCTCTACGTGGAGGAACGGCGGCGATGTCGACCGGGCGGCACGATGGCGAAAGCCACGGTCTACGCCGCCGCCCTGCGCAGCAAGGCGGCATCCTCGCTGCGCAAATCCCGTTCCCGTCCGATCAGGTGCACCTCGTTCAAGCACGGCTTGGACAACCGGTGCACGCGCACCCGCGAGCGGTAGGCGCTGCCCAGCGCCGAATCCAGCGGGACGATCGACCATCCGCGTCCCTGTGCCACGCTCTCCAGCGCTTCTTCCAGTTCGTCGAAATGATCGCTGCGGTGCCAGCGCGCCGGCAGCGGCAACTGCTGGCTTTCGAACCAGCGGAAGAACACGTAGTCGAACTCCTCGTAGGTCACGAACGGCAGCGAGGCGATCTGCGCGGCGCGGGGCGTCGCGCGACGTGCCTTGGGGCCGACCAGCGCCAGTTCCTCTTCGCCCAGCGGCACCGAGGCGATGCCGGCGGTCACCAGCGGACGATAGCTCACGCCCAGCGCCACCCGTCCGGTTTCCAGCAAGGCCAGCACCTGGCTGGCGGTGCGGAACAGCACTTCCAGCGGGCGCTCGGGCGGCAGCAGCGACAGCAGCCGCGGCACCAGCCGATAGCGGCCGAAGCCGGACACGCAGGCGATCCGCATCGGTTCGGCGGCGACGTCCTCGCGCACGTTCTGCCAGGCCTGGCCCAGATCCAGGTAGGCGCGCTCGATCGAGGCGGCCAGCACCCGCCCGCGCGGGGTCAGCACCAGCCGGCTGCCGCTGCGCCGGAACAGCGGCGTGCCGAGTTGGCGTTCGAGCTGCTGCAGGTCGTAGGTCACCGCCGAGGGCGATTTGTGCAGGCTGCGCGCGGCGGCGTTGACGCCGCCCTCGGCAACCACGGTACGGAATACGGCCAGGCGGCGGAAATCGGGAAGCATCGGCCGGAGGAAAGCGGAAGGAACGCCGATGGTAAGCCGGGCGCGAGCATTCCATGTCATCGAATGGCGACGCCGGGATTTGAAATGGCCGGTGGCGCGCGTCCGGCCTAGGCTGTCGCCATTCCCCTTCGCCGGATGCCCGTCATGCGATTCCTGTCCGCCTGCCTGCTGCTGGCCGCATTGCTGCCCGGCGCCCATGCCGCTTCCGCCGCCCATCCGGCGGCGTCCACCCGCGACAGCGGCGATGCCGCCCATCTGTTCGGCTACTGGACCAGGCCCGGCCAGCGTGAAGCCTTCGACGAGGGTTATCGCCGCCATCTGGCGTGGCACCGGCAGGCGGGAGATCCGCTGGTGTGGTACGGCTGGTATGTCAGCGACGGCAAGCGCGCCGGGATGTTCGTCGATGGCAGTTTCGGCGCGCCGTTCGCGGCGTTCGACCGGCGCGTCGATCCGGCCGGCGACGGTGCCGACGCCGCGCGCAACGTCACCCCGTTCGTGGAACCGGCGCTGCGCGCCAGCTACCGTTTGCGCCGGGATCTGAGCAGCGGCTTCCCGCTGGAACGCTGGCAGCCTTCGCCACGCCTGCTGGTGACCCGCTACGTGGTCCGGCCCGGCGCACGCGCGGCGTTCGAGCGGGCGGTCCGCCTCGCCCGGACGGCGCTGCCGGCCGATGCGCCCGCGCACAGCTGGTACGAACCGGTCAGTGGCGACGCGCCCGGTTATCTGCATCTGGTCGCGCTGCGCGGCTGGCAGGACCATGACCGCGGCGACGGCAGCCTGGACGCCCTGCTCGCCCGATCCTCCGATCCACAGGCGGCGGACGCGGCCGCCGCGCTGGCCACCGCGGTGCTGTCGGCGGAAACCGAGACCTGGGAATACCGCGCCGACCTGAGCCTGATTCCCGCCCGCTGAACCGCCGGGTCCTTCCTGTGGGAGCGACGTCAGTCGCGATTCGGGATGCCGGCCCCCTTCGCGACTGACGTCGCTCCCACGGGGACGGTCCATCTTGCGGTGGGTGGCGCGGACATGTCGGGGTTCCGGTCGCGACTGACGTCGCTCCTACGAGGGCTATCCGGCGGATGGGCAACGATTCCTTGACGGGTTTCACCCGCAGTCGGAATTCCGGCACTAGACTTGCATCGGGAAAGACGACGAAATCACGATGCCGGCGCCACCGGGCGCCAGACCCTGACCGGGATGACCCCAAAGAACCGCGACATCCGCCTGGAACTGATCACCCTGCTGGGCGTGACCACGACCGTGGTGATCGCCGCCTTCGCGGTCTACCGCTGGCTGCACGGCGATTTCCTGGCGCTGGCGGTGGATGGGGTGATCGCCGCGGCGATTTTCGGCGTGGTGGTCTATGCCCGGAACAGCGGCAACAGCGCGCGCGCCGGCGATCTGCTGTGCCTGCTCAATTCCAGCGCCTGCCTGCTGGCCGTCTGGCTGATCGGCCCGATCGCCATGACCTGGCTCTATCTGGTCCTGCTGACCAACTTCTTCCTCGCCGACCGCCGGCTGGCGCTGGGCGCGGGCCTGGTGATGCTGGCGGTGCTGTGCCTGCTGCCGGGCGTGTTCCCGGACGTGTTCCATGCGGTGTCCACCCTGGTGACGGCCGCGCTGACCGCGCTGTTCTCCTACATCTTCGCCACCCGCAGCCAGGACGACCGGGTCGAGTTGCAGGAACTGGCCTCGCTGGACGCGCTGACCAACGTGCCCAACCGGCGGATGATGGAGCGCGCGCTCACCCACGCGGTGGAACAGCAGACGCTGGGGCGCGGGCGATACGGCCTGATCGTGCTGGACCTGGACCACTTCAAGGAGGTCAACGACCTCTACGGCCACGCCGCGGGCGACGACGCCATCGCCGATCTGGCCTCGATCCTGCGTTTCGAGATGCGCAAGGACGACCAGGTCTACCGGTTCGGCGGCGAGGAGTTCGTGGTGCTGCTGAAAGTCTCCAGCCGCGACGAGCTGGAATCGGCCACCGAGCGCCTGCGCAAGGCGGTACGCGCTTCCCTGCGCGGGCCGGGCGGACGCATCACCATCTCGCTCGGTGGCGCCCTGCTCGGCCATGAACGCGACTGGCACGACTGGTTCTCGCGCGCCGACGCCGCCCTGTACCGGGCCAAGTCCAACGGCCGCGACAGCTACGTGATCGCCGAAGACCTGTTCTGACCCGCCGCGGCGATCGCGAACGGTTCGTTTGGACCGGGTAGGAGCGGCCTCCGGCCGCGAGCTTTTCAGGGGCGCGCGTGGATGGCGGGAGAAGCTCGCGGCCGGAGGCCGCTCCTACCCGGTTGTTCGGAGAAAACGACATCGTGAACGGGGCGACGCCCGTTTCCCGTCGCCGGACTGGAACGGGACTTGCAGCGTGGTGGTCGGTTTTCCCGACGCAGCGCCATGGCCGAACAGGACGAAAGCGGCGAACGCACAGAACAGCCCAGTGAAAAACGCCTGCGCGAAGCCCGCGAACAGGGCAACATCCCGCGTTCGCGCGAACTGGCGACGGCGGCGGTGTTCGGCGCCGGCGTGGTCGCGCTGCTGACCATGGCCATGCCGCTGGCGCGCGGCTCGCTGGGCTGGATGAAGATCGCGCTCAGCCCGGATCCGCAGCTGTTCAAGCACCCGGACCAGTTGTTCGGCCACGTCGGCAGCCTGCTGCTGCAACTGCTGTGGGTGATGCTGCCGATGATCGGGTTGTGCCTGCTGGCCGGCTTCCTCGGCCCGGTACTGATGGGCGGACTGCAATTCTCCAGCAAGGCGCTGACACCGGATCTGAAGCAACTCAGCCCGATGGCCGGGCTCAAGCGCCTGTACGGCGCCGAGAGCGTGGCCGAACTGCTCAAGTCGCTGCTGCGCGTGGCCTTCATCGGCCTGGCCGCGGGCCTGAGCCTGAAGCTGGGCCTGAATTCCCTGCGCGAGCTGCTGACCATGCCGCTGGAGCAGGCCGTGCGCACCGGCATGGGCTTCGCCGGCGGCCTGCTGCTGGCCTGCGCCGGCGCGCTGGCGCTGCTGGCGGCCATCGACGCGCCATACCAGAAGTGGAACTGGATGCGGAAGCTGAAGATGACCCGCCAGGAATTGCGCGAGGAACTGAAGGAAAGCGAAGGCCGGCCGGAAGTGAAGGGCCGGATCCGGCAGATGCAGCACCAGCTGTCGCAGCGCCGGATGATCGAGGAGGTGCCGACCGCCGACGTCATCGTGGTCAACCCGACCCACTACGCGGTGGCGCTGAAGTACGAGGCCGGCCAGATGGGCGCACCGCGGGTGGTCGCCAAGGGCGTGGACGAAATCGCCCTGCGCATCCGCGAGGTCGCCGAGGCGCACCGGGTCGCCATCGTGTCGGCGCCGCCACTGGCACGCGCCTTGTATCGCGAAGGGCAACTCGGCCGGGAGATCCCCGTGAGACTGTATACCGCCGTCGCCCAGATCCTGTCCTACGTCTACCAGTTGCGCGCCTGGCGCGACGGCACCGTGGCCGAGCATCCGGACCTGCCGGCGGTGGACGTGGATGAGGGCAAGCCGGCATGAGCGCGGTGCCCAGCCCCACCTCCCGGGTGATGGACATGCTGCGCCACGGCCTGGGCGCGCCGCTGGTCGTGCTGGCGATGCTGGCGATGGTGATCGTCCCGCTGGCGCCGCCGGTGCTGGACGCGCTCTTCAGTTTCAACATCGCCATCTCGCTGGTGGTGCTGCTGGCGGTGGTCTACGTGCGGCGGCCGCTCGACTTCACCATCTTCCCGATCGTGCTGCTGATGACCACGATGCTGCGGCTGGCGCTCAACGTGGCCTCCACCCGCGTGGTGCTGTTGCACGGCCAGGACGGCCATGGCGCGGCCGGCAAGGTCATCGAGGCGTTCGGCGAATTCGTGGTCGGCGGCAATTTCGCGGTCGGCCTGGTGGTGTTCGCGATCCTGACCATCATCAACTTCGTGGTCATCACCAAGGGCGCCGGGCGCATCTCGGAAGTGTCGGCGCGCTTCATCCTCGACGCGATGCCCGGCAAGCAGATGGCGATCGACGCCGACCTCAACGCCGGCCTGCTGACCCGCGAGGAAGCCAAGGCCCGGCGCGAGGAAGTGCGCGAGGAAGCCGACTTCTACGGCGCGATGGACGGCGCCAGCAAGTTCATCCGCGGCGACGCCATCGCCGGCATCCTGATCCTCTTCATCAACCTGGTCGGCGGCCTGGCGATCGGCGTGCTCCAGCACGGCCTGCCGGTCGGCGAGGCGGCCAAGATCTATACCCTGCTGTCGATCGGCGACGGCCTGGTGGCGCAGTTGCCGGCGCTGCTGGTGTCCTCGGCGGTGGCGATGCTGGTCACCCGCGCCTCGCGCGCGCAGGACATGGGCAACGCGATGGTTGGCCAGGTGTTCGGCCAGCACAAGGCGCTGGCGGTGGCCGCCAGCCTGATCGGCGTGGTCGGGCTGGTCCCGGGCATGCCCAATGTCGTGTTTTTGACGCTGGCCGCGGTGCTGGGCTACATCGCCTGGAAGCTGTGGAAGAAACAGCAGCCCGGCGCCGGCGGCGAAAGCTCCGCGGGCGCCGATCCCGCGCTGCCCGCGCCGTCCAACCCGCAGGCCGAACTGACCTGGGATGAAGTGCGTCCGGTGGACCCGCTGGGCCTGGAAGTCGGCTACCGGCTGATTCCGCTGGTGGACAAGGCCCAGGGCGGCGAACTGATGTCGCGGATCAAGGCGGTGCGCCGCAAGCTCACCCAGGATCTGGGTTTCCTGATTCCGCCGGTGCATATCCGCGACAACCTGGAACTGCCGTCCAACGGCTACCGCCTGCTGGTGCATGGCGTGCCGGTGGCCACCGCCGAGATTCATCCGGATCGCGAACTGGCGCTGGATCCCGGCGGCGCATTCGGCGCCCTCGACGGCATTCCGGGGCGGGACCCCGCATTCGGCCTGGACGCCACCTGGATCACACCGGGCCAGCATGCGATGGCCGAATCGCTGGGCTACACCGTGGTCGATGCCTCGACCGTGGTCGCCACCCACCTGTCGCACCTGGTGCGCGAGCACGCGCCGGAACTGCTGGGGCACGAGGAGGTGCAGCAACTGCTCGCCAACCTCGGCAAGACCGCGCCCAAGCTGGTCGAGGATCTGACGCCCAAGACGCTCACCCTGTCCACGGTCGTGCGGGTGCTGCAGAACCTGCTGATCGAGCGCGTGCCGATCCGCCAGTTGCGCCGGATCGTCGAGGCGCTGGTCGAGTTCGGTCCGCAGAACCCGGATCCGGCCGCGCTCACCGCCGCCGTGCGTACCTCGCTGGGTCGTTTCATCGTCCAGGAAATCTCCGGCATGGCGCCGGAGCTTCCCGTCTACACGCTGGCGCCACAACTGGAACGTGTCTTGCAAGACAGCGTGCAGGGCACCGGCGCCGCGCTGGAACCCGGCCTGGCCGAACGGCTCCACCAGAGCCTGGCCGACTGCGTCGCCCAGCAGGACGCGCGCAGCGAGCCGGCGGTGGTGCTGGTCCCCGGCGGCGTCCGCGCCGCACTGGCCCGGCTGGTCCGCCACAGCGTCCCCACGCTGTCGGTCCTGTCCTACAGCGAAGTCCCGGAGGACAAGCGGTTGAAGCTGGTGGGGACGATTAGTTGAGGCGACGGGATTGGGGATTGGGGATTCGCAAAAGCGGGTTCATGACGGGGATGCAGCGATGAAGACGAACACGACACGACCTAGATATCCAATCACCTCGAACGGCTTGCCGTCGCCTTGCTTTACCCAATCCCGAATCCCGTATCCCCAATCCCGGCCTCTCAAATGAAAATCAAACGTTTCGTCGCTCCCGACATGCGCACCGCCTTCGCGCTGGTCCGGCAGGAACAGGGGCCGGATGCGGTGATCCTGTCCAATCGCATGACCGACGACGGCGTCGAGATCGTGGCGGCCTCCAACTACGACGAGACGCTGGTGCAGCGCACGCTGGAGGCAATGCGTCCGGCCGAACCGGCGCCTTCGTTCGCGCGCGCCGCGCCGTCCGCATCCGCATCCGTGTCCGCCGAACCACGCGCCGCCGCCAACCGCCAGGCGACGGAGATGTCGCCGGCCGAAGCGGCTGCGGCCTACTTCAGCCGGGTCGCCGCCGCGGCGCCCATCGAATCGCGCCTGGCCGAGGAATCGCGCGCCCCGGTCGAGCCGCCGTCGGCGTTCATCGCGCCGGCGCCCTCGTTCGCGCGGGAAATTCCGGCCGAGCCGTCCGCGCCCGCCGCCTTCGCGCTGGATCCGATGTCGTTCGCCGCGCGCCTTGCCGCGAGCCTGCCGGCGGTGCCGGCGGAACTGTCCACGGCGGCGCCGGCCCCCGCCACGCCCGTCGCCGCTCCGCAGCCGGAAGCCGTCGCGCCGGCGCTGAGCGTGGTCGCCGACAACGGCGCGCGCGCCCGCGCCGAGGACGAGCAACTGGTGCAGATGCGCGCCGAACTGGCGGCGATGCGCGAGATGATCGAAGGCGAGATGCACCGCCTCACCGACGAACGCCTGCGCGGTTCGCCGGTGCGCGCGCAGGCGATGGAACTGATGGACGACTACGGCTTCGACGCCGGCATCACCCGCGACGTCGCCCTGCAGATTCCCGCCGACACCGAACTGCATCGCGGGCGCGGCCTGATGCTGGGCCTGCTCTCGCGCCGGCTGCCGATCCTGCCGGTGGATCCGCTGGAACAGGGCGGCGTGATTGCCCTGGTCGGCCCGACCGGCGCCGGCAAGACCACCACCATCGCCAAGCTGGCCGCGGCCTATGCCGATCGCCACAACCCGCGCGACGTGGCCCTGGTCACCACCGATACCGTGCGCGTCGGCGGCCGCGAACAGTTGCACAGCTACGGCCGCCAGCTCGGCATCGCCGTGCACGAGGCCGACAGCGACGTACGCCTGGCCCAGACCCTGGAACGCCTGCGCGACTACAAGCTGGTGCTGATCGACACCGCCGGCATGGGCCAGCGCGATCGCAACCTGGTCGGCCAGCTCAACTGGCTGCGCGCCGCCGGGCAGGTGCATACCCTGCTGGTGCTGCCGGCCAATTCGCACTTCGGCGACCTGGACGAGGTGGTCCGCCGCTTCAGCGGCGCCCAGCCGCACGGCGTGGTGCTGACCAAGGTGGACGAGACCGGCCGGCTCGGCAGCGCGCTGTCGGTGATCGTCGATCACCAGTTGCCGATGGCCTGGATCACCGACGGACAGCGCGTGCCCGAAGACCTGCACCGCGCCAGCGCGCCCAACCTGGTGCTGCGCCTGGACCAGCTGCGCCGCGAAGCCGACGAACCCAGCCACGCGGAGGCCATCCATGTCGCATGAACACCTGCTGCAGACCAACCCGCGCAGCACGCCGCCGCTGACCGGCGCCTTCCATCCGGTCCGCGTGATCGCGGTGACCGGCGGCAAGGGCGGCGTGGGCAAGACCAACGTGTCGGTCAACCTGGCCGCCTCGCTGGCCGAGATGGGCAAGCGGACCCTGCTGATGGACGCCGACCTGGGCCTGGCCAACGTCGACGTGCTGCTGGGCCTGGCGCCGAAATACACATTGGCGGATCTGGTCGCCGAACGCTGCCAGTTGGAGGACGTGCTGCTGGAAGGACCGGACGGCCTGTTGATCGTGCCGGCCTCGTCGGGTTTCCGGCACATGGCCGAACTCTCGCCGGCCGAACACGTCGGCCTGGTCAACGTGTTCTCGGAACTGCAGCGCGCCCTGGACGTGATGGTGGTGGATACCGCCGCCGGCATCACCGACAGCGTACTGACCTTCTGCCAGGCCGCGCAGGACACGGTGGTGGTGGTGTGTGACGAGCCGGCCTCGATCACCGACGCCTATGCGCTGATCAAGGTGCTCTCGCGCGAGCGCGGCGTGGACCGCGTGCACGTCATCGCCAACATGGTCCGCGACCCCAACGAGGGCCGCAAGCTGTACGAGAAGCTGGCCCGCGTGTGCGAACGTTTCCTCGGCGACGTCGCCCTGCACTACCTGGGGGCGGTGCCGCAGGACGACTGGCTGCGCCGCGCAGTGCAGCGCCAGCAGGCGGTGGTGAAGGCGTATCCGGGCAGCCCGTCGGCGCGCGCCATCAACGAAATCGCCCGGGTCACCGCACGCTGGCAGCCGCCGTCCGGCGCCCGCGGCAATGTCGAGTTCTTCGTCGAACGCATGATCAACCGGAGCGTGCCAGCATGAACACCGGCGCCGCCCAATACCGTGCCGTCCAGAAAGCGGCGGCCACCGACTTCGTCACGGTGCACGCGGACCTGGTCCGCCGCATCGCCCATCACCTGGCCGCGCGCCTGCCCGCCAGCGTGGAGATCGACGATCTGATCCAGGCCGGCATGATTGGCCTGCTGGAAGCCTCGCGCAGCTACGACGCCGAACAGGGCGCCTCGTTCGAGACCTTCGCCTCGATCCGCATCCGCGGTTCGATGATCGACGAGATCCGCCGCGGCGACTGGGTGCCGCGCTCGGTGCACCGGCGGGCCCGCCAGGCCGCCGCCACCGTGCGCGAAATCGAACAGCGCACCGGCCGCGCCGCCATCGCCACCGAGGTCGCGTCGGCGATGGAGATGCCGCTGCCCGAATACCTGCGCCTGCTGGAGGACGCCGCCCGCGGCCAGGTGCTGAGCCTGGAATCGCACATCGAGGACCATGGCGAACCGCAGACCGTGGTCACCGGCGGCCCCAACCCGCAGCAACAACTCGAGCGCAGCGAGTTCCGCCAGTCGCTGATCAAGGCCATCGGCCAGCTCCCCGAGCGCGAACAGCTGGTCCTGTCCATGTACTACGAACAGGAACTCAACCTCAAGGAAATCGGCGCCGTCCTCGGCGTCAGCGAATCCCGCGTCTGCCAGATCCACGGCCAGGCCATGCTGCGCCTGCGTGGTCGGCTGAATGTGTTCGAGAGCGTGGATGCCGGGTTGGAGGATTGAGCGGGGATGTTTGAGCCGGGATTGGGGATTGGGGATTCGCAAGAGCCTTCGCTTTTGCCTCCCCCTTTGAAAAAGGGGGATTGAGGGGGATTTGCTTTGGGCGCCAACAGCAAGCGCTTCTCAACAGCCGAATGGCTGGTCAATCCCCCGTCGCCCGCTCCGCGGGCGCCCACCCCCTTTTTCGCTTTTAACAGCCGCCTGGCTGGTCAAGGGGGCTCTTTCAATCCCCAATCCCCAATCCCCAATCCCGACTCCCCAATCCCGGCCCCAGCCCAATCCCGGCCCAAAAGTTTCCCCGCCACCTGCCGATAAGGCTCTCGAGCCCCCTCTACCCTGCTGCACCCGGAGCCCTTCGTGACAGCCAACAAGAACATGCGGATCCTGATCGTGGACGACTTCTCGACGATGCGCCGCATCATCAAGAACCTCCTCAACGATCTGGGCTACACCAATACCGCCGAGGCCGACGACGGCTCCAGCGCGCTGACCGCGCTGGCCCAGGGCAGTTTCGACTTCGTGGTGACCGACTGGAACATGCCGGGCATGACCGGCATCGAACTGCTCAAGGCCATCCGCGCCGACGATCGCTTCAAGACCCTGCCGGTGCTGATGGTCACCGCCGAGGCCAAGCGCGAGCAGATCATCGAAGCCGCCCAGAACGGCGTGAACGGCTACATCATCAAGCCGTTCACCGCGCAGACCCTGGAAGAGAAACTCGGCAAGATTTTCGAGCGCCTCGGAGCCGCCGCCTGATGGCTGCGGTCATGGAAGCCGGTAGCGCCCGCGCCGCGCTGGTCGAGCGCCTGCAGCACGCGCTGGACGCGCTGGAACAGGGCGACGAGGCCGGCTGGCGGCGCGAGCTGGACACCATCGCCGCCTGGCGCACGCAGCCGATGATGCAGGGACTGGGCCGGCTGGCCCGCGAACTGGCGCAGACGCTGGGCGAGCTGCCGCCGACCCACGGTGCCGGCGATCTCGACGACGCCTGCGCGCGCCTGGATCACGTGGTCGCGATGACCGAACAGGCCAGCCACAAGACCCTGGATCTGGCCGAGCAGTGCCGCGGCCTGGCCGACCAGCTCAAGACGACCGCGCTCAGCGCCGAGCAGACCCAGCTGGTGGACCAGATCCGTTCCGGACTGTCGGAAATGGCGCTGGCGCAGAGCTACCAGGATCTCACCGGCCAGATCATCCGCCGCGTCGCCGGCATCGTCCGCCGCGTGCACGAGGGATTCGGCGAACTGGGCCTGCCGCCGCCGGAAAGGAAGAAGGACGACGGCCTGGCCGGTCCCGCGGTGGCGGGCCTGGACAAGGCGGCGTTCTCGCAGGACGACGCCGACGATCTGCTGTCGGGGCTCGGGCTCTAGCCGTCCGCCCACGCATCCCCGCCGATACCGAGCCAGCCATGTCCGCCGTCACGCCCGAAATCGCCGCCGACTTTCTCATCGAGGCCCAGGAAATCCTGGATCGCCTCGGCGAGCAGCTGGTGACGCTGGAACAGGATCCCGGCGACAGCGAACAGCTCAACGCCGTGTTCCGTGGTTTCCATACGCTCAAGGGCGGCGCCGGTTTCCTCGGCATCCAGGCGATGGTGAACCTGTGCCACGCCGCCGAGGAAGCGCTGGGCATGGTCCGCGCCGGCAAGGCGACCCTGGAAGCGGATCATTTCGACGCCGCCCAGCAGTCGCTGGACTGGCTGCAGCGCATGCTCGACGCGGTCGCCGCCGGCGAGGAGCCGCCGCATGCACCGGCCACGCTGATCGCCCAGTTCGACGTCGATGCCGCGCCCGCGCCGGTCCGCGCGCCGGTGGCCACGCCCGCCGCCGGCGGGAATGATCTGATCACCGACGACGAGTTCGAGGCCCTGCTCGATCAACTGCATGGCGGCGCCGCACCGCCTGCCACGGCCGTCGCGCCGGCGGGTGGGGATCTGATCAGCGAGGACGAATTCGAGGCCCTGCTGGATCAACTGCACGGCGGCGCCGTGCCCGGCGCCACGACCGCCCGCCCTGCGCCCGCCGCCGCGCCCCAGTCCGCACCAATACGCCCGCCCGCGCCCGCCCCGGCCTCACCGGCCCGTCCGGCGCGTGCCAGCGAGGCCGAGCAGACCATCCGGGTGGACACCAAGCGGCTGGACGCGATCGTCAATCTGGTCGGCGAACTGGTGCTGTCGCGCAATCGCCTGAAGACCCTGCGCGCACGCCTGCGCGACGAGGAACTGGATCGCGCGGTCAGCGGCCTGGACATCGCCACCGCGCGCTTGCAGAACGCGGTCATGCGCACCCGCATGCAGCCGGTGGGCAAGGTGTTCTCGCGCTTCCCCAAGGTCGCCCGCGACGTCGCCCGCTCGCTCAAGAAGGAAGTCGATCTGGAGCTGATCGGCGCCGATACCGAACTGGACCGCAACCTCGTCGAGGCCTTGTCCGATCCGCTCGTGCACCTGGTCCGCAACGCCATCGACCACGGCATCGAGCTGCCCGACCTGCGCGAGGCCACCGGCAAGCCGCGCAGCGGCCAGGTACGGCTGGCGGCGCAGCAGGAAGGCGACTACGTCACCATCGAGATCCGCGACGACGGCGCCGGCATCGATCCGGAACGGCTGCGCGACAAGGCGCTGGAAAAGGGCCTGATCGAACCGGAAGCCGCCGCCCGCCTGTCGCACGACGAATGCCTGCAGCTGATCTTCCTGCCGGGCTTCTCGACCAAGACCGAGATCACCGACATCTCCGGCCGCGGCGTCGGCATGGACGTGGTGCAGTCGCGCATCCGCGAACTCAGTGGACAGATCCAGATCCATTCGCAGCTCGGCCGTGGCAGCCGCTTCCTGATCCGGGTGCCGCTGACCCTGGCGATCCTGCCGACCCTGCTGGTGCAGGCCGGTGATCCGGTCTACGCGCTGCCGCTGGCGAGGGTGATGGAAGTGCTGCACGCGCCAGCCTCCAGCCTGCGCTGGTTCGACGGCCAGGCCGTGCTGGATCGGCAGTCCACCACCCTGCCGCTGGTGGATCTGCGGCGCTGGCTGGGCGTGGAGGCGGTCAAGGCGCCGCTGCTGACCATCGTGGTGCTGCAGATGGGCGACCAGCGCTTCGGCCTGGTCGTGGACCAGGTGCGCGGGCGCGAGGAAGTGGTGATCAAGCCGCTGCCGCGCGCGGTGCGCGGCCTGCGCGGCTATGCCGGCGCGACCCTGATCGGCGATGGCCGCATGGCGCTGATCCTGGACGTCGACGGCCTGCGCGAAGCGGCCGCGTGAATCCGCGCCACCCGCTCCCTTCCCCCGCTCGCGGGGGAAGGTGCCCGAAGGGCGGATGGGGGCAACACGCCCCCCGTAAAGCGGAACACGCTTCGCTGCTTTTTACACACACGAATGCCGCCCCGAAGGAACAGACCGGTCACGGACTCGCGGATTCGTTGCGATGGCAGGAGCTCGCGGCCGGAGGCCGCTCCTACCTGGTCCGGCATTGCGGCAAACCTGAAACAAACCGGTAGGAGGCCTCCGGCCGCGAGCCCTTCCGCCCTCAACCGAAAGCCGAACAGACCCCGCTAGCGCACCCGTCCCCAACCCGCCAACTCAAGTCCGGACCGCCAGCGCCGATACCACTGCATATGGACATCTTCAGCCTCATCGGTCTCATCCTCGCCCTGGTCGCCCTGGTCGGCGGCAGCATCCTCAAGGGTGCCGGCGTGTCGTCGCTGTGGTCCTCGGCGGCCTTCGTCATCGTCATCCTCGGCACCGTCGCGGCCATCCTGGTGCATACGCCGCCGGCGGTGTTCAAGCGCGCGGTGTCGATTGCGCGCTGGGTGATCCGCCCACCGGGCGCCGATCACGACGGGCTGGTCGCGCAGATCGTCGAGTGGAGCAACATCGCCCGCAAGCAGGGCCTGCTGGGGCTGGAGCCGCTGGTCAACGAACAGAGCGATCCGTTCCTGAAGAAGGGCCTGCAGATGCTGGTCGACGGGCTGGAACCGGAGGCCATCCGGCACATGCTGGAAATCGACCTCAACAGCCAGGAGCACCAGGATCTGGCCGCGGCCAAGGTGTTCGAAGCGATGGGCGTGTATGCACCGACGCTGGGCATCATCGGCGCCGTGTTCGGCCTGATCGCGGTGATGAAGAACCTGGCCGACCCGAGCAAGCTGGGCCACGGCATCGCCGCTGCGTTCACCGCCACCATCTACGGCATCGCCTCGGCCAACCTGTTCTTCCTGCCGGTCGCCAGCAAACTCAAGAGCGTGATCGGCGGACAGAGCCGCGAGCGCGAAATGATCATCGAAGGCCTGATCGCGATTGCCCAGGGCGAGAACCCGCGCAACATCGAATCCAAGCTGGCCGGCTTCCTGCACTGATCGGGCACCCGCATGGCACGCCGGAAATCCCACGAGGAACACGTCAACCACGAGGCCTGGGCCATTCCCTACGCCGATCTGATGACGTTGCTGCTGGCCTTCTTCGTGGTCATGTACGCCATCTCCACCCTCAACGAGGGCAAGTACCGGGTGATGGCCGACGCGCTCACCGCCGCGTTCGGCGGCGCGCCGCGCACGATCAATCCGGTCCAGGTCGGCAACCACCAACTGCAGGGCGCCGATTTCGATCGCCCCTCGCCGATCAAGTCCGGCGCCAAGCAGGGCCCCTCCGCCCCTTCGCCGGCACCCAACGTGACCCTGCTGGCGGCAATGGCCTCGCAGATGAACATGAGCGTGGACGCCAAGGGCATGCAGAACGCCCACCAGCAACTCGACGCCATCGCCGACAACATCGAGAAGGCGCTGGCGCCGCTGGTCGACCAGAAGCTGGTGGTGGTGCGCCGCGCCGAACTCTGGCTGGAAGTGCAGATCAACAGCGACATCCTGTTCGCCACCGGCTCGGCCGCCCTGGAACCGGCCGCGCAGAGCACCGTGTCCAGCCTGGCCGACGTGCTGGCCGGCGTGCCCAACGGCGTGCGCGTGGAAGGCTACACCGACGACCGTCCGATCCGGACCTACCAGTTCCCGTCCAACTGGGAACTGTCGGCGGCGCGCGCGGCCAGCGTGGTGCACCTGTTCGTGCGCGACGGCATTCCGCCGGAACGACTGGCGATGATCGGCTACGGCGAGTTCCGTCCGATCGGCGACAACGCCACCGTGGAAGGCCGCAACAGCAACCGCCGGGTATTGCTGGTGATCCTGGCCAGCGAGGGCGAACACGCACCGGGCGGATCGCTGCCGGCGATCGCCGCCGCACCCGCACTGCCGGCGATCGCGCCGGCCCAGGCCGAAACATTGACGCCCGCGACGGCCGCCGACGCCGACGCGATGGCGCCCACCCTTGAAGGAGGATCCAACTGATGCGCGTGTGGGCAATCGCCAACCAGAAGGGCGGCGTGGGCAAGACCACCACCACCCTGGCGCTGGGCCGTGGCCTGGCGATGCGCGGCCAGCGCGTCCTGCTGATGGATCTGGATCCGCACTCCTCGCTGACCCGCGCCTTCGGCCTGCCCGCCGAGCCGGCACCGGCCGGCGTGCTGGATCTGTTCGACCAGCCGGCCGCGGAGCTGGGCCCGCTGGTGCGCGAAACCGGCATCGACAATCTGTCCTTCGTCGCCGCGCAGACCGCGCTGGCCACGCTGGAACGCCGCAGCGCCACCCAGCCCGGACTGGGCATGGCGCTGGCCAACGCGCTGGCGCGCGGCGGCCAGGACTACGACTACGTGCTGTTCGACTGCCCGCCCACGCTCGGCCTGCTGATGGTCAACGCGCTGGCCGCCGCCGATCGCGTGATCATCCCGACCCAGACCGAACCGCTGGCGCTGCATGGCCTCAACGGCATGTGCCGGACCGTGGACATGATCGAACGCTCGCGCCGCCGCCCGCTGCCGGCCTCGGTCCTGCCCACCCTGCACGACAAGCGCACCCGCACCGGCAACGACACCCTGCGGCAGATGCAGGAGACCCATGGCGATCGCGTGTGGGACGACGCCATTCCCAACGACACCCGCATCTGCAGCGTCGATGAACTGGTCAGGCCGCTGTCGGCCGGCCAGTACCCGGGCCGCGGCCTGTCCGCGTACCGCCGCGCGCTCGAGTGGCTGCTGGGCTGCGATCGCGTGCAGATGGAGCAGGCCGCGTGAACGCGCAACCGGCGCTGGACGACTATCTGAGGGATCTGCTGGGCGGCGACGTCGCGTCCGCGATTGCCCCGGCCGTCGCCGCGCCGGCTCCGCCGCAGCCGTTCCTGGCGGTGGTGAATGCACCGGTGCCCGCGCAGGCGGACATCGCGTCGCCGGACATGCCTGCTGGCGTGCCCGCCGTGGTGGCGGAGCTTTCGACGGCCGGCGAGCCACACGATGACGCCGGGGCCTTCGATCCGACGCACGAGGAAGTCCTGGAACGCCTGCTGGCGACCACCCGCGGCATCGCCGTGGCCGACGATCCCGACGCCATCCTCGCCCTCCAGCAGGTCGAAGCCGCGCCGGCGATGATTGCACCGGCGACTGCCACCGAGCGCGCGCCCATGACCGTCGAAACCGTGGCTGTCGAAACCGTGCCTGTCGAGACCGCGGCCATCGAACCTGTCTCCATCGAATCCGAACCGCTCGAAATCCCGTCCGTGGACAGCACACCGGCGGCAGCACCACCCGCGATGGCGCCGATGGCCACGGCGGACCTGATCACCGACGACGAATTCGAGGCGCTGCTGGACCAGTTGCACGGCGGCGCGGCGCCCGGCGCACAGGCACCCACCGTTGCCGCGACGGCGCAGGCCGAGCCGACTCCGCCCGCGCCAATGTCCGTCGCCGCGGCACCCGCGCCGGCCACGGTTCCATCCCGACCGGCGCCACCGCCTCCCGCGCGTCCCGCATCTTCGTCGCCCACCATCCCCGCCTACGCCAAGCCGGTGTTCGACATGCTGCAGAGACAACGCGACGACGAGGACAACGCCCCGGCCAGTTCGCCGCACGGCGAGCGCCGGCGCGCCAGCGACCGCACCACCCGCTGGCTGCGGATGCGCTGCGACGACCAGCACTACGCACTGGAACTGCTGAAGGTGCAGGAAGTCGTCCTGCCGGCCACCCTGCTGCCACTGCGCGGCGCGGCCGCGCACATGCTGGGCGTGATGAACCTGCGCGGCCAGGTCGTGCCGGTGATCGACCTGGGCCTGTACCTGGGACGCGCCGAAATCGTCCCCGACAGCCAGGTACGCATCGTGGTGCTGGAGGAAAACGGCGAAATCCTCGGCCTGCGCGTCTCGGCGGTGGAGGACGTCACCCGCCTCACCGAGCAGCAGATCGAACCGCCGGACAACACCCGCATGTGCCGCATCACCCATCCGTTGTTTCGCGGCGTCGCCCGGCTCTCCGGGCGTACGGTGATTTTGCTGGATGCTTCGGAGTTGTTGGGCTGAGGGGCCGGGATTCGGGATGACCGGCCATGCGGCCGTTGAAAGCCGGGATTCGGGATTCGGGATTCGGGATTCGGGATTCGGGATTGGGGATTGGGGATTGGGGATTGGGAAAGCCAAGCTTTTCCTCCCCCTTTGAAAAAGGGGGACCGAGGGGGATTTGCTCTTGGCGCCAAGCAAATCCCACTTCGACCGCTACGCGCTCGCCCGCCCCCTTTTCCAAAGGGGGCCATCCATGTTCGTTCCCACGGCACATCCCAAGTCGCGACGCACTTCCCACTTTTCCACGCGCCGGCTCAAGACCTGCCCGGTCCGGCCGATATCACGCAGGAACCGACCCATCGGAGCGATGATGAGCGCAGTACCCCTGGGCGCGGACCTCGGCATCGAGGCCGCCAGCGATCTGAAGCAGCAACTGGTGCCGCACCTGGCCCAGCCGCAGCCCTTGCTGCTGGATGCCGGGACCGTGCAACGCGTGCACACCGCCAGCCTGCAGGTGCTGTGCACCTTCTTCCGCGAACGCGAACAGGCCGGCCGCGCCACCGCCTTCGCCGGCAGCAGTCCCGCCTTCCGCGACGCCGCCCGCCTGCTGGGCCTGGCCGATCGGCTGGGTCTTTCCCCTTCCGACAACAACGATTCGAAAACTGTGGAGAACGCCGCATGAGCGCACGTATTTTGGTGGTGGACGATTCGGCCTCGATGCGCCAGATGGTCGCCTTCGCCCTGACTTCCGCCGGATACGCCGTGGACGAGGCCGAGGACGGCCAGGTCGCCCTGGGCCGCGCGCAGGGACAGCGTTTCAATGCGGTGGTCACCGACGTCAACATGCCGAACATGGATGGCATCGCGCTGATCCGCGCCCTGCGCGGGCTGCCCGACTACAAGTTCACCCCGCTGTTGATGCTCACCACCGAATCGGCCGCCGACAAGAAGGCCGAGGGCAAGGCCGCCGGAGCGACCGGCTGGCTGGTCAAGCCGTTCAATCCGGAACAACTGGTCGCCACCATCCAGAAAGTCCTGGGCTGATCCGCGCCCGCTTCCGACGACTTCCGCCCTTTCCTGACGCCGCCCGGGTTCCGCACCGATGAACATGGACATGCAACGCTTCCACGCCACCTTCTTCGAGGAAAGCCGCGAAGGGCTGGAAGCGATGGAAGCGGGCCTGCTGCAACTGGAACAGGGCAACCGCGACGGCGAGCTGATCAACTCGATCTTCCGCGCCGCGCATTCCATCAAGGGCGGCGCGGCCACCTTCGGCTTCGACGCGGTCGCCGGCCTGACCCACGTGCTGGAAACGCTGCTGGACGAACTGCGCGCCGGCAAGCGCGACGTCGCCACCCCGGCGATCGACGCGATGCTGGCGTCGGTGGACGTGCTGCGCAGCCTGCTGGCCGAAGCCGAGCACGGCCATCCCGCGGATCCGGCGGGGGTCAAGGACGTGCACGCGCGCCTGACCGCGGTGCTGTCCGGCGACGCCGCGCCCGCCGCCAGCGCCGCGCCGGCGGCGAAGGACGCCGCGCCGGAAGGCTGGCGCATCGGTTTCACCCCGGCGCCCTCGCTGTTCATGACCGGCAACGATCCGCTGCGGATCTTGCGCGAACTGGAGCATCTGGCGCCGCTGGAAGTCGCGTGCCGGATCGATCGCCTGCCCGGCTTCGAGCAGATGGATCCGCTGGAAGCCTATCTGGCCTGGGATCTCGGCCTGCTCGGGCCGGTGCCGCGCACCGCCGTCGAGGAAGCCTTCGCCTGGGTCGTCGATGACTGCGAACTGGATATCCAGCCGATCCCGGCCGCGATCGCCGCGCCGTCCGCTCCGGTCGAGGCCATCACCCTCGCCGCTGCCGGCAACGCCGGCGCGGGTGCGCCCGCGCCGGCGGGCAACGACACCGCCGAAAGTTCAATCCGCGTCAGCGTCGACAAGATCGACGGCCTGATCAACCTGGTCGGCGAACTGGTGATCACCCAGGCGATGCTCAAGCAGGTGTCCGGCCTGCTGGATCCCGGCCAGTGCGAACGCCTGTTCGCCGGCCTGGACCTGCTGGAACGCAACACCCGCGATCTGCAGGAAGCGGTGATCGGCGTGCGCATGCTGCCGGTGGACGCGGTGTTCCGCCGCTTCCCGCGGCTGGTCCGCGACCTGTCCTCGCGCCTGGGCAAGCAGGTCCGCCTGCGCACGATTGGCGAGGGCACCGAACTGGACAAGGGCCTGATCGAACGCATCGCCGATCCGCTGGTGCACCTGGTGCGCAACGCGATCGATCACGGCCTGGAAATGCCCGACACCCGCCGCGACGCGGGCAAGGACGAAACCGGCACCATCACCCTGGCCGCTTCGCACCAGGGCGGCCACATCGTCATCGAGGTCAGCGACGATGGCCGCGGCCTCAACCGCGAGCGGATCCTGGCCAAGGCCGCCGAGCGTGGCCTGCACGTGCCGGAGAATCCTTCCGACGCGCAGGTCTGGGATCTGATCTTCCAACCCGGCTTCTCCACCGCCGACGCGGTCACCGATCTGTCCGGCCGCGGCGTCGGCATGGACGTGGTGCGCCGGAACATCCAGGCGTTGGGCGGCGAAGTGCAGCTGGAAAGCAGCGCCGGCCACGGCACCCGCGTGGTGATCCGGCTGCCGCTGACCCTCGCCATCCTCGACGGCATGACCGTCGCGGTGGGCGAGGAAACCCTGATCCTGCCGCTGGGCTACGTGCTGGAAGCGCTGCAACCGCAGGCCGAGGACGTGCGCACGCTGGCCGGCGAAGGCCGCGTGCTGCGCGTGCGCGGCGAATACCTGCCACTGTTGTCGCTCAACGAGTTCTACCGCTACGGCCATGCGCGCGTCGCCCAGCCGTTGGTGGTGGTGGTCGAGGGCGACGGCCAGAAGCTGGCACTGGAAGTGGACGAGCTGCTCGGCCAGCAACAGGTCGTGGTCAAGAACCTGGAAAACAATTACCGGCGCGTGGACGGGATTTCCGGCGCCACCATCCTGGGCGACGGCCGCGTCGCCCTCATCGTCGACGTGGGTGGACTGGTGCGCTCGCTGCGCATGCCGCAAGCCGCCTGATCGCCCCGCCACCTCTCCTCTTCACCGCCGCCTGCACGCGTGGCCGCCTCCGGGTGACCGCGCAGGGCGTGCGCTTGCCAGATCCTTCCATCATGAAATCCGCTGTCGTTTCCCGCCATTCCCTCGCCCTGATTCCGCTGCTGGCCCTCTCCGCCCCGCACGCCTCCGCCGCCGAAGGCGACGCCACCGGTACGCAGCTCAAGCCGTGGCCGCCGCGCATCGTGTTCGCCAACGGCACCGAGCTGGCCGCCACCGGCAACTACCCCTACGATCTGGTCCGCTTCGACGGCGAGGGTTACGGCACCGCCGCCACCGCGCTGGAGGACGACGAGGACTTCCGCCGCAAGGAATTCGGCTTCACCCTCAAGCGCAAGGGCGTCTACGACGTCACCGCCAGCTACGACTTCCATGCCGACACCTGGATGGACGTGGCGTTGCGGGTGGAAACCAGGGCGCTGTTCGGCCACGACGCCGGCAAGCTGCGCATCGGCCAGTTCAAGTTGCCGGTGGGTTTCGAGGGCTATACCTCCACCCGCGCCGGCAGCTTCCTGGAGAACTCGCTGCCGACCCAGGCGTTCTACGAAAGCCGGCGTGTCGGCGTGGAATGGGCATTCGAGCGCCCCACCCATCTGTGGAACCTGGGCTACTTCTTCGGCAACGATCTGCAGGGCAACAACCGCGGCACGACCCTCGCCGCGCGCGCCGCGTGGACCCCGCGCAAGCAGGCCGGGCACGTACTGCACCTGGGGCTGTCGGCGTCCGAGGAACATCCGCACAGCGAAGTGAATGGACGCGGCCAGACCGTGCTGCCCGGCGTGCGCTGGCGTGCGCGCCCGGAAACCGCGCTCACCGACACGCGGCTGGTCGATTCCGGCACCCTGACCCGGGTCGACCGCATCCGCCGCGAAGGCGTGGAAGCGCTGTGGATCGAAGGGCCATGGTCGCTGCAGGGCGAATACCTGCGCCAGCAGACCACCCGCGACGCCGGCCTGCGCGGTTACTCGGCCGACGGCTGGTATGTCGCCGGCAGCTGGCTGCTCACCGGCGAATCGCGCGTCTACAACGCCGGCAACGTCGCCAACCCGGTGCCCGCGCATGCCTACGGCGCGTGGGAACTGCTGCTGCGCCACAGCCGCATCGACCTGGACAACGACGGCATCCGTGGTGGCCGCGAGAACAACTGGACGCTGGGCGTGAACGCCTATCTCAACCGCTACTTCCGCCTGCAGGCCAACCTGACCCGGGTGGATGCCCAGCGGGCGGGACGGCGGGCGGATCCACGCATCCTGCAACTGCGCGCGCAGTTCTATTTCTGATTCAACCTGCCCGGCCAAGCCCCGCGTCCGCGCCACGCATGGACGCGGCGCCGGATTACGTTTCGACGTCGGGCGCGCCCTTACGACCAACGCACCGTCAAGTTCCAGGCGGTGCCGCCGCTAGTAGCGGCATGACATTCCGTCACCGACGCACGCGGCCACACGGGGAGGCTCCGCGCGCCGTTCCTCCTGGAGAGAGAAGCAAGCAATGAACTGGTTCCGCAACCTGCCGATCGCCCGCAAGCTGGCGGTAGCCTTCACCGTCACCGTCATCCTCACCGTCCTGCTGGGCGCCCTGTCGCTGTGGCGGCTGTCTGTGGCCAATGCGCAGATGCTCGCTGTCAACGAGAACTGGATGCCCGCTGTCCAGCACCTGGGCGAAATGCGCGCCCAGCTCGGCGAGTACCGCACCTACGAGCAGTCGCAGCTGACCAAGCAGGGCCAGCCGGAGGAAATCGCCGACTACGAGAAGAAGCTGGTCGATACCCGCAAGCTGATTGACGCCGAGGAAGCGGCGTACAACGCCATCCCCATCGAATCAAGCGCGAAGGAAAAGGCGATTTACGAAAAGGTGAAGAAGGCGCGCGCCGCCTACTTCGAGGCGCACGACCGCATCTCGGCGGCGGTGGCGGCCGATGATTTCGAGGCCGCGAAAGCCATCTCCACCAACGAATCGCGCTTCCTGCGCCGCGAACTGTTCAACCAGCTCAAGGCACTGTCGCAGTACAACGTGGACAATCTGGCGGCGGAGGTCGCCGCTTCCGAGCGCGCCTACTCGCGCACCGTGCTGGCGATGTGCGTCGGCCTGGGCGTGGCGGTGCTGCTGGCGGTGTTCCTGGCCATCGCCATCACGCGCTCGATCACCGGCCCGCTGGCCCAGGTCGTGCGCGCGGTGAACGCGGTGTCGCGTGGCGATCTGTCGATCAAGGTCGAACGCGGCCACCGCGACGAGTTGGGCCAGATGCTCGCCTCCACCGACGAGATGATGAAGATGCTGCGCCGGTTTTCCGACGAGACCCAGCACATGGTCCACATGCACGCCGGCGAGAACATCTCCCAGCGCGTGTCGGAGGATTTCCCCGGCGTGTACGGCGACCTGGCGCGCGGCATCAACACGATGATGTTCGAACATCTGGACGCCATCGTCGACGCCATCTCCATCCTCAACCGCTACGCGATGGGCGATCTCTCGCAGGACGCGCGCCGCCTGCCCGGCCAGCGGGCGATGCTGCACGAGTCGATGGATCGCGCCAAGGCCAGCCTGGCGGCCATCAATGGCGAGATCAAGCGTCTGGCGGCCGCCGCGTCCGTGGGCGATTTCAGCCAGCGCGGCGACGCGCAGCGCTTCGAACATGATTTCCGGGTGATGATCGACGGCCTGAACGCGATGATGGCGGTCAGCGACACCAACCTGGGCCAGTTGTCGCAACTGCTCCAGGCCATCGCCCGCGGCGACCTGACCGCCCGCATGGACGGCGACTTCCACGGCGTGTTCGCCCGCATGCGCGATGACGCCAACGCCACCGTCGCCCAGCTCACCGACATCGTCTCCCGGATTCAAGACGCCTCCACCGCCATCAACACGGCGGCAGGGGAAATCGCCTCCGGCAACGCCGACCTGTCCCGCCGCACCGAGCAGCAGGCCGCCAACCTGGAAGAAACCGCCGCCTCCATGGAGGAACTGACCTCCACCGTCCGCCAGAACGCCGACTCCGCCCGCCAGGCCAACCAGCTCGCCATCGGCGCCGCCTCGGTGGCCTCCCAGGGCGGCAACGTCGTCGGCCAAGTCGTCACCACCATGCGCGACATCGAAGCGGCCTCGCGCAAGATTGCCGAAATCATCGCCGTCATCGACGGCATTGCCTTCCAGACCAACATCCTGGCCCTCAATGCGGCCGTGGAAGCGGCCCGCGCCGGCGAACAGGGCCGCGGCTTTGCGGTGGTGGCCTCGGAGGTGCGCACCCTGGCCCAGCGCAGCGCCAATGCGGCCAAGGAAATCAAGGGGCTGATTGAAGCCTCGGTGGACCAGGTGGCCACCGGCTCGGCGCTGGTCAACCAGGCCGGCGCGACCATGGGTGAGATTGTCGCCTCGGTCCAGCGGGTCACCGACATCATGGCCGAGATTGCCGCCGCCTCGCAGGAACAATCCGCCGGCATCGAACAGGTCAACCAGACCATCACCCAGATGGACGAGACCACCCAGCAGAACGCCGCCCTGGTCGAGGAAGCCTCCGCCGCCGCCCGCAGCATGGAAGACCAGGCCCGCCTGCTCTCCGAAGCGGTGGATGTATTCGAGCTCGACGGCCATGCCCCGGCCGCGCGGATGCCGACACCGGTCGCCGCGTCGGCGCCGGCCGTGCGCGCGCCCGCGCGGCCCGCCCCGCGCAAACCCGCCGCACCCGTTCGCCGCAAGCCCGAACCGGCCCTGGCCGACGGCGACTGGCAGGAGTTCTGACCACTGCCTTCCCGCTGTTGCCTCCCCCTTCGAAGAAGGGGGACCGAGGGGGATTGGCTCTTGGCGCCAAAAGCCAATCCCCCGTCACCCGCTGACGCGGGTGCCCGCCCCCTTTTTTCGCCTTCAACCGCCGAATGGCAGGTCAAGGGGGCTATCCACTCCGCGGACGACCTGCTTTTGCCTCCCCCTTCGCAGAAGGGGGATTGAGGGGGATTGGCTCTTCGCGCCAAAAGCAAATCCCCTGCTTCGCAGACGCTCGCCCCTTTTTGCGCCTTCAACCGCCGAATGGCGGGTCAAGGGAGCTGTCAACTCCACGGACGACCTGCTTTTGCCTCCCCCTTCGAAGAAGGGGGATTGAGGGGGATTTGCTCTCTCTCCCTCCCTCACGCATCTCCAGGCACGCAACCTCCCGCAAAAGCACGATTACGCCTAAAGCCCTGCATCGCCCGGCCGATGCAGTGCATTGCAGACCGCTCCCCCACCGGCCTGGTGATTCTTCCGTCCTCGCTACCGGCCTTTTTCATGACCCGCTCACTCCGGAACTTCGCAAGCAGCAGCGTCGCCACCCGCCTGATGTCCGGCACGGCCCTGATCGCCGCGCTCGCCTTCGGCGTCACCGCCCTGATCACCTACATCCGCAGCAGCAATGCGCTCCTGGACAGTGCGCAAACCAGCATGCAGAACCTCGCGCAAGCGGAGGCGGAACGCATTTCCGGAGATCTGGAGCGCGCGTTCTCCACCAATGAAACGCTCCGCGACAGTTTCCTCAGCCAGCGAGCGCATGCCGGCCTGGACCGCGGCACCGCCAGTGCCATCATCCGCCAGCAACTGGTCACCCATCCCGAATGGGTCGGCGTGGGCACCATCTGGGAACCGGATGCATTCGACGGCAAGGACGCGGAGAACGTCACCACAGAAGGCCACGACGCCACCGGCCGGTTCATGAGCTACTGGGCCTGGAGCGACGGCCAGCCGATGCAGGAAGCGCTGCGCGACTATGAAGTCCCCGGCAATGGCGACTGGTACCTGCTGCCACGCAAGCTCAAGCAGCCGGTGGTGCTGGAGCCCTACGAATACGAGATCGGCGGTCGCAAGATATTGATGACCACGCTGGCCACGCCGATTGTGGAGAACGACAGGTTTGTCGGCGCGATGACCGTCGATTTCGCACTGGAGTCCCTGCAGAAATCCATCGCCAGGTTGCGGCCGATGGGCGAAGGCCATGTCCGCCTGCTGTCGCCGGCCGGTACCGTGGTCGCCGATCCGGATCCGGCCAAGGTCGGGCGCAAGCTGGAAGACGCCGGCACCCGTGCCGTGCTGTCCAGCATCGCCAAGGGGCAGTCCGTCTTCCGCGAAAGCCGGGATGCGACCCTGGATGAGGATCTGGTGGAAGCCTATGTGCCGCTGCAGATCGGACAGGCCGCGCAGCGCTTTGCCCTGGGCGTGATGGTGCCGCGCTCGCTGCTGATGCAGCAGGCCCACTCGCTGCTGTTGACCATCATGGTGGTCGGGCTGATCGCCGCCAGCGTGCTGTGCGGTGCGTTGTTCGTACTGATGCGCCGTCAGATCCTCAAGCCACTGGCCGAGGCCGTGCGCATTTCCGACGCCATCGCCGAAGGCCGGCTGGACAACCGCATTGCCCAGGATCGCGATGACGAGTTGGGACAGCTGCAGGGCGCGATGCTGCGCATGCAATCCCAGATCCATGCGCTGATCGCCGCGCTGGGCGAAATGACCCGACGCCACCAGGAAGGCACGATCAGCTATCGCATGGACGAGTCCGCGTTCCCCGGCGAGTACGGCCGGATGGCGCGTGAAACCAATGCGCTTATCGGCGAACACATCAAGGTGAAGATGCGCGCGGTCGAGGTGATGCGGCATTACGCCATCGGCGATCTGTCGGTGGACATGGAAGACCTGCCGGGTGAGAAGGCGGTCATCACCGAAGCGATGCGGGCCACCAAGGCGAGCCTTTCGGCCATCAACGCCGAGATCAAGCGCCTGGCCAGCGCCGCGGCCGCCGGTGACTTCAGCCAGCGCGGCGAGGTCGACCGCTACCAGTACGACTTCCGCGACATGGTCGCCGGCTTGAACCAATTGATGGAAACCACCGACGGCAACCTGGACCAGGTCTCCCAACTCTTGCAAGCCATCGCCCGCGGCGACCTCACCACCCGCATGGACGGCGACTTCCACGGCGTGTTCGCCCGCATGCGCGATGACGCCAACGCCACCGTCGCCCAGCTCACCGACATCGTCTCCCGCATCCAGGACGCCTCCACCGCCATCAACACCGCCGCCGGCGAGATTGCTTCGGGAAATGCGGATTTGTCCCGCCGCACCGAGCAGCAGGCCGCCAATCTGGAAGAAACCGCCGCCTCCATGGAGGAACTGACCTCCACCGTCCGCCAGAACGCCGACTCCGCCCGTCAGGCCAACCAGCTCGCCATCGGTGCCGCTTCGGTGGCTTCGCAAGGCGGCAACGTCGTCGGCCAGGTCGTCACCACCATGCGCGACATCGAAGCGGCCTCGCGCAAGATTGCCGAAATCATCGCCGTCATCGACGGCATCGCCTTCCAGACCAACATCCTGGCCCTCAATGCGGCGGTGGAAGCGGCCCGCGCCGGCGAACAGGGCCGGGGCTTTGCGGTGGTGGCCTCGGAGGTACGCACCCTGGCCCAGCGCTCGGCCAACGCGGCCAAGGAAATCAAGGGGCTGATTGAAGCCTCGGTGGACCAGGTGGCCACCGGCTCGGCGCTGGTCAACCAGGCCGGCGCGACCATGGGTGAAATCGTCGCCTCGGTCCAGCGGGTCACCGACATCATGGCCGAGATTGCCGCCGCCTCGCAGGAGCAGTCCGCCGGCATCGAGCAGGTCAACCAGACCATCACCCAGATGGACGAGACCACCCAGCAGAACGCCGCCCTGGTCGAGGAAGCCTCCGCCGCCGCCCGCAGCATGGAAGACCAGGCACGCCTGCTCTCCGAAGCGGTGGATGTGTTCGAGCTCGACGGCCATGCCCCGGCCGCGCGGATGCCGACACCGGTGGCCGCCACGTCGGCGCCGGCCGTGCGCGCGCCCGTGCGGCCCGCATCGCGCAAACCCGCCGCGTCCGTTCGCCGCAAGCCCGAGCCGGCCCTGGCCGACGGCGACTGGCAGGAGTTCTAAGCCCCACGAACAAGAGGGGATTTACCGCCAAAAGCAAATCCCCCGTCACCTGCTTCGCAGGCGTCCGCCCCCTTTTGCAAAAGGGGGCTGACAACTCCACGGATGACCCGCTTTTTGCCTCCCCCTTCGAAGAAGGGGGATTGAGGGGGATTGGCTCTTTCCGCCAGCAACAAACACCGCTCGACTCCCCCCGCGCGGGTCAATCCCCGTCACGATCGCTCTCCCCTTCTCTAAAGAATCCGTGACGAGGTCGATATATCGACAGGTGTCCCGCTCCCCACCGGGCCTGGCCATTTTCCGCTTCCCACATCGAGCCCATGTCCGAACAGATCGAGGCCGCCACCCAGGAACCCGTGCGGTACGACGAGGAAGAGAAGTACCTGCTCCGGCACCCGCGCGACATTCGCCAGGTGCTGCAGGCACTGACCGACCGCCGCGCCCTGATCAGCGCGCACCTGGTGCCGCGCGGCCATGTCTTTCCCACCGCGCTCATCGAGCTCGCCGCCGATGAGGGAAGCCTGCTGTTCGACGGCAGCATCAGCGAAACCATCAACCGCGCGGTCGAGGAAGCGGCCCAGATCATCTGCGTTTCGCAGCTGGATCGCGTGCACGTGCAGTTTCCCCTGACCGATTGCGAACGCCTGCGCGTGGACGGCCAGACCGCCTTCCGCGCGCCGCTGCCGGAGCGCGTGCTGCGCCTGCAGCGGCGCGAGTTCTATCGCCTGCAGGTGCCGGTCTCGTACCCGGTGCGCTGCCTGATCCCGTTCGCCGCCGGCGAGGAGGAACCGCAGTGGGTGGAAATGCGGGTGCTGGACATCAGCGGCGGGGGCCTGGCGGTGGAAGTGCCGCCGGAGCGCCCGGAATTCCGTCCCTTCCGCGAATACACCGACTGCCGGCTCCTGCTGCCGGACGGCGAGCCGCTGCAGGTGCGGCTGATGGTCAAGAACCTGTTTCGCCAGTCCCGCCCCAACGGCCGGGAAATCTGGCGGGCCGGCTGCCAGTTCACCGACCTGCCGCGCGGCGGCGACGCCCAGATCCAGCGCTACATCTTCCGCATGGAACGGCAGCGCAGCGCCCGCGAGCGCGGGATCGGCTGACGCTCCGATTCTGCGGCCCCCATCCCGGTTCCACGCGCCGCCTCGCCTCCCCACCTAAAGTCCCCGCCCTCCCGGCCGATGAGTAGCGGGAAGGACGCCTCCGCGTCCCAGCCAGAATGCACAGGAGCATTGCGATGAGCGACAACAAGACCACGGCCGCGGAGTTCCTCAGCTTCGCGCTGGGCGAGGAGCACTACGGGGTGGACATCCTGAAGGTCCAGGAGATCCGTGGTTACGACGCCGTCACCCGGCTGCCGGATGCGCCCGAGTACATCAAGGGCGTGATCAACCTGCGCGGTACCATCGTCCCGGTCATCGACCTGCGCCTGAAGCTGCGCCTGAAGGAAGCGCGCTATGACGCCTTCACCGTGATGATCGTGCTCAACGTCGAGGACCGCGTGGTCGGCATCGTGGTCGACAGCGTCTCCGACGTGATCCCGCTGGAGCAGGATCAGATCCGCCCGACTCCCGAGTTCGGCGCCAGTGTCGATACCCGCTTCATCTCCGGTATCGGCACCGTCGACGACCGCATGCTGATCCTGCTGGACATCGAGACCCTGATCGACAGCGCCGACCTGACCGAACACACCGCCGAAGCCGAAGCGGCCTGACGCCGCTCGCGCGACGGTTCCATCGCATGACCGCCCGCGCGGGGGGAGCCAGGCTTCCCCCGCGTCCGCGCACGCCCCGCGCGGCCGGCTGTCAGGCATTCCCCTACGACCAAGGATGATTCAACGCCCGCGCGCTCCGCGCCGATAGCACTACCGGGCCCAGCGCCCCTCTGCCAGAAGTGAACGGAAGTCCCCATGAAGTCCGCTGCATCCCGCCCGCGTTCCAGTGATCCCTCCCGGTGCGGCAAGTTCCTCTCGATACCGGCCGCGCCGGTCATCGGCGTTGCCGCTCCGTGCAGCGCGAGCGGGCGCCGGAATCATCGCGGACGGCGGCAATGGCAGGCATGGTTCGGCACCACGCAGGGTGCGCACGAATCCGATTCTGTAATGGTGCCGCCCCCGACCGCAGGAGCGCCGTTCCCGACGCGAGCTTCTCGCGCGGACGAGCCCCCGGCGGAAAGCTCGCGGCCGGAGGCCGCTCCTGCCCGGGTTCCCGTCCGGGTTCCCGCCCAAGCATCCCTTCGTGCTTACGCCGTCCGCCGGCGTATCGCCTGATCCTCTTTTCCTTCCCCGAGTTCGCCATGAACCTGTCCCGCCGCTTCGCCAACCTGCCGGTCCGGCACAAACTCAACCTGCTTACCGTCCTGATCGCGATCGGCATCGTGGCCCTGGCCGTGATCGCCGCGCGCATGCAGTACCTGGATCTCTACGAGACCCGCAAGGCGGGCCTGAAGACCCGGGTGGAGCTGACCTTCGGCATCCTCGACCACTACGCGGGCCTGGAAAAATCCGGCGAACTGGACCCCGCGGCGGCCCGCGCGAACGCGCTCAAGGCAATCGAGCGCATGCGCGGCAACAAGGGCGTGGACTACTACTACATCCACGACATGCAGCCGGTCATGCTGATGCATCCGATCCGCAAGGAATTGGCCGGCAAGCCGATTGGCGACGAACGCAGCCCGGACGGCGTGTTGCTGTATCGCGAGGGCGTGGAAGCCGCGCGCCGCGGTGGCGGTTTCGTCGAGTTCCGCTGGCCCAAGCCGGGCGGCGACGAGCCGATCGCCAAGGTCGTCTATGCCGCGCCCTACAAGACCTGGAACTGGGTGGTGGCCACCGGCGTGTACATGGACGACGTACAGGGCCAGGCCTGGATGTTCACCGGCATCATGACCCTGGCCGGCGGCACGCTGGTGATCATCGTGGTGCTGCTGAGCTGGATCATCGGCACCCGCATCGTGGTGCCGCTGCGGCACGCCACCCGCGTGGCCGAGTCCATCGCCGCGGGCCGGCTGGAGAACGCCATCGGCGAGCAGCCGCACGACGAACCCGGGCGCCTGCTGGAAAGCATGCACCGGATGCAGGACCAGTTGCGCGCGGTGATCGGCGCGCAGCGCGAGATGGCGCGCCGCCATGACGAAGGCACCATCAGCTATCGCATGGACGAATCCGCGTTCCCCGGCGAGTACGGGGACATGGTGCGCGAGACCAACGGTCTGGTCGGCGAGCACGTGGCCGCAATCCTGGACGCGCTGCGCATCATGCAGCGCTACTCCATCGGTGATCTGTCGGTCGACATCGCGCGCCTGCCCGGCGAGAAGGCGCTGATGACCGAAACGGTCGATGCGGTGAAGGCAAGCCTTTCGGCCATCAACGCCGAAATCAAGCGCCTGGCCAGCGCCGCGGCCGCCGGTGACTTCAGCCAGCGCGGCGAGGTCGACCGCTACCAGTACGACTTCCGCGACATGGTCGCCGGCTTGAACCAGTTGATGGAAACCACCGACGGCAACCTGGACCAGGTCTCCCAGCTGCTCCAGGCCATCGCCCGCGGCGACCTGACCACCCGCATGGACGGCGACTTCCACGGCGTCTTCGCCCGCATGCGCGATGACGCCAACGCCACCGTCGCCCAGCTCACCGACATCGTCAGCCGGATTCAAGACGCCTCCACCGCCATCAACACGGCGGCAGGGGAAATCGCCTCCGGCAACGCCGACCTGTCCCGCCGCACCGAGCAGCAGGCCGCCAACCTGGAAGAAACCGCCGCCTCCATGGAGGAACTGACCTCCACCGTCCGCCAGAACGCCGACTCCGCCCGCCAGGCCAACCAGCTCGCCATCGGCGCCGCCTCGGTGGCCTCCCAGGGCGGCAACGTCGTCGGCCAAGTCGTCACCACCATGCGCGACATCGAAGCGGCCTCGCGCAAGATTGCCGAAATCATCGCCGTCATCGACGGCATCGCCTTCCAGACCAACATCCTGGCCCTCAATGCGGCGGTGGAAGCCGCCCGCGCCGGCGAACAGGGCCGCGGCTTTGCGGTGGTGGCCTCGGAGGTACGCACCCTGGCCCAGCGCAGCGCCAACGCGGCCAAGGAAATCAAGGGGCTGATTGAAGCCTCGGTGGACCAGGTGGCCACCGGCTCGGCGCTGGTCAACCAGGCCGGCGCGACCATGGGCGAGATTGTCGCCTCGGTCCAGCGGGTCACCGACATCATGGCCGAGATTGCCGCCGCTTCGCAGGAGCAGTCCGCCGGCATCGAACAGGTCAACCAGACCATCACCCAGATGGACGAGACCACCCAGCAGAACGCCGCCCTGGTCGAGGAAGCCTCCGCCGCCGCCCGCAGCATGGAGCAGCAGGCGCAGGGCCTGGCCGAAGCCGTCGATGTGTTCGTCATCGAAGACAGCAACCCGTCGGTGGGAGCGCCGTCCCCGGCGCGAGCTTCTCGCACGAACGGTACCCACCCCGCCAAGAGCTCGCGGCCGGAGGCCGCTCCTACCCGCGTGGCCTCCAGCCGCACGCTCTCCCCACGCCAGCCCATGCCGCATCGCGAACCCGCGCCCGCACTGGCGGACGCGGAGTGGCAGACCTTCTGAGCAACCACGAGTCGCCCATGACCGCGCCCGACATGCCATTGGTCCGACCACCGGGCATGTCGGCCTCAAGCGAACGCGTCCGTGGCCGATATCTGATCCCGCCTGGAACCAACGGATGGCGCATGAGCCCCGACTTTCCTCCCCATCGCCGCCATGCCCGCCCGATCCTCGCATCGGGGCGGTGCTCCTTGCGCGGTGACAGGGCATGAAAGCATCCGTGTACGCGCCCGCCTCGGCCGACACCGCATTCGATCTGCTGTTCCAGACCCTGGAGCAGTCCAACGACGCGGTACTCGTGCTCGACGAGCGCAATCGCATCGTGCTGTTCAATACCGCCGCCGAGAAGCTCTGGGGCGTGCCGCGGACGCAGGCGCTGGGGCAGCCGCTGCACCACTTCCTGCCTTGTCCGGTCGAAGGTGGCGCGGATCTGTCCGACCACGCCTGCGCCGCGCATTGGATTGGCGGCCATCGCGAGGTGATGCTGGAACGCGGCGACGGCCGCCGCATCACCGCCTCGCTGACGATGTCGCCGGTCGAAGCCGGCGGCCGCCAGTTCCACACCGCCGCACTGCGCGACTTCACCGACGTGCGCCTGCAGCGTGAGCGCATGCGCCAGCTTTCGCTGGTGGTGGATCGCAGCGACAACGCCATCTTCGTCAGCGCACCCAACCGCCAGGTCCTGTACGTCAACAGCGGCTTCACCCGCATGCTGGGCTACGAGCTGGAAGACCTGCGCAACCGCAAGCCCAGCGAAGTGCTTTCCGGCCCGCACACCGAGCCGCAGTTGGGCGACCTCATCGAGCGCTCGCTCGCACTGTCGGAAGGCATGCAGACCGAAGTGCTGCTCTACACCAAGAGCGGACGTCCGTTGTGGGTATCGGCCGCGATCAATCCGGTCCTCGATGACGACGGCCGCACCATCGGGTTGGTCAGCGTGCTGACCGACATCACCCAGACCAAGGCCCACCAGGTCCTGCATCACAAGGTGCTGGACGCAATGGTGCGCGAGCAGCCGGTGGCCGACGTGATGACCCTGATGTGCCGGGAAGTCGAGCGCATCGCCCCGGAAGTCGCGGTGTCCGTGCTGGCGGTGGATGGCGATGGCCGGCTGCGGCCGCTGGCCGCGCCCAGCCTGCCGGCCGCGCTGGTGGCCGCCTGCGATGGCCTGGCGATCGGACCGCGCGTGGGCGCCTGCGGCACCGCCGCCTGGCGCGGCCGCCCGGTGCACGTGCCGGACGTCGCCACCGATCCGCTGATGCTGGGCTTCCGCGATCTGCTGCTCGGCAACGGCCTGCATGCCTGCTTCTCCAGCCCGATCAAATCCAGCAGCGGGCGCGTGCTCGGCACGCTCTGCTTCTACTATCGGGAACGGGGCGAACCCAATGATCTGCACCGCCGCATCGCCGACACCTGCCTGCACCTGTGCGCGCTTGCGATGGAACGCGAGCAGACCAACGAGCGGGTCCACCAACTCGCCTTCTACGACACCCTGACCGGCCTGCCCAACCGGATCATGTTCAGCGCCAAGGCCGAACAAGTCCTGGCCAACTCCGCCCAGCTGAGCGCCCAGGCGGCGGTCCTGTTCATCGACGTGGATCGCTTCAAGCGCGTCAACGAGGCGCAGGGCCACGCCGCCGGCGACGGCCTGCTGCGCGACATCGCCGCGCGCCTGGCCGAGGAACTGCCCGGCCCCAACCTGATCGGCCGCCAGGCTGGCGACGAGTTCGTCGCGGTGTTGCCGCAATGTTCGACCGAACAGGCCGCCAGCGTCGCCGAACGCCTGCTGGGCGCCATCGCGCGCCCGGCCACCGCCGGCGTGATGACCCTGCATCCCAGCGCTAGCATCGGCGTGGCGATCTATCCAGACGACGGCCGCGACATCGATCTGCTGCTGCGCCACGCCGACATGGCGATGTATCGCGCCAAGTCCGACGGCGGCGGCAGCGTGCGCTTCTTCAGCGGCGACATGAACCGGGTCGCGCAGGAACGCGTATCGCTGGAAACCGCGATGCGCGAGGCGTTGCTGGCCGACCAGTTCAGCCTGCACTACCAGCCGCAGATCAGCGGCGGCGGCGAACCCACCCTGTATGGCGTGGAAGCGCTGCTGCGCTGGGAGCATCCGGAGCTGGGCACCGTGCCGCCCTCGCGCTTCGTGCCGGTGGCCGAGGAATGCGGCCTGATCGCCGACCTCAGCCTGTGGGTGCTGGAACACGCCTGCGCGCAGATGGCCGACTGGCGCGGTCGTGGACTGCGGGTGCCGCGGGTGGCGGTGAACGTCTCGGCGATCAATTTCCGCGATCCGGATCTGTCGCTGCAGATCGCCAGTTGCCTGGATGCCCACGGCCTGCACCCGGATGATCTGATCCTGGAAATCACCGAGAGCGTGATGCTGGATCCCAATCCGGACGTGCTGGAGAACATCGAGGCGATCTACGTGATGGGCGTGCGCCTGTCGCTGGACGATTTCGGCACCGGCTACTCCAGCCTCAGCCACCTGCACCGACTGCCCATCTACGAGCTCAAGCTCGACCAGAGCTTCGTCCGCGACATCGACAGCAGCGCCATCGCCCGCACCCTGACCACCTCGGTGCTGCGCATCGGCGAGAGCCTGAGCATGAAGGTGGTGGCCGAGGGCGTGGAAACCGGTGCGCAGCATGCGTTCCTGGCCGAACAGGGCTTCCCGGTGCTGCAAGGCTACCTGTTCTCCGCGCCGCTGCCCGCGCCGGCACTGGAGCACTGGCTGGGCAACAACGACTACGTGACGATGCCGGTGTCCGGGGACGAGGCCGCGCACGCGCCATGAGCGCCGTCCCGCGCACGCCGCCGGTGCAGCGGTTGCCGGCGGCGTATTCGCTCACACCGCACCTCATCTATCCGCATCGGCTGTACCTGCTGCATGTCATCGCCAGCGCGCTGGCGCTGGCGGCGATGGTGCCGGCGATGTGGACGCTGCAGGTCTCGTCCGGACACTGGATCAGCACCTTGCTGATCGGCCTGGGCTGGCCGCACCTGGCGCGCTGGCGCTATCGCCGCAGCCGCCATCCCAACCGCGCGGAGATGCAGAACGTCCTGGTCGATGGCGTACTCGCCGGGATGGCGCTGCCGCTGATCGCGTTCAACCTGCCGATCAGCGCGGCGCTGCTCGCGGTGACCTGCTTTGCCGCCATGTTCGGCGGCGGCCCGCGCCTGCTCGCGGGCAATCTGCTGGCCTTCGCGCTGGGCGTGCTGGTGGGCATTCCCATCTACGGCCTGCACTGGTTGCCGGGGCTGGACGGGCTCTCGTTCCTGGCCAGCTTGCCGCTGGCGTTGCTGGCGCCGCTGGCCCTGCTGCACGTCGGCTACGACGTCACCCGCGGCCTGCACCACCGCCGCAACGAACTGGAACTGCGCGGCTGGCACGACGGGCTGTCCGGGTTGTTCAACCGCAGCCACTGGGAAGACACCGTGCGCGCGGAATTCGCCCGCAGCCGCCGCACCGGCCAGCCCGCCACGCTGGTGCTGGCGGATCTGGATCACTTCAAGCAGATCAACGATCTGTACGGCCACGCGGAGGGCGATTCCGTGATCCGCCGGTTCGCGGATCTGCTGCGCACCAATCTGCGCGACATCGACGTGCCCGGACGCTACGGCGGCGAGGAGTTCGGCATCCTGTTGCCGCTGACGCCGCTGCCCGAGGCGATGGAAGTGGTCCGCCGGCTGCATCGGCGCCTGCACGAGGCGCCGCTTTCACGCCATCGCACCATCACCGCCAGCTTCGGCGTGGCCGAGCTGTCCGCCGACATCGACAGTCCGGAGACCTGGATCCGCCAGGCCGACCTGACCCTGTATCGCGCCAAGTACGACGGCCGCGACCGCATCGCCGAACGCAGCGCCGCGCCCGCCGCTTCCTCCGCAATCGACGGCACCCCGCCGCGTTCGCCGCCACGTTCGCCCCTGCGCCCGGCGCTGTCGCCGCGCGACCCCGCGGTGCTGGCGCAGTTGCTGCAGGGCATCGACATCGCCGATACCCCGGTGGCGATGTACAACCCGGACGATCAGTTGGTGATGGCCAACGACGCCTACATCCGCCTGCACGGCATTCCACCGGGCGTGGTCCGCTTCGCCGACGTCATCCGCCATGCGCATCGCCTGCGGCAGGGCGTGGCATTGGACAGCGATCCCGAAACCTGGCTGCGGGACGTGCAGCGGCAGCGCCGTCGCGCGCCACGCCGGCTGTTCCCGGTGACGACCCTGGACGGTGTCCGCTTCCAGGGCATCGAGGTGTGTTTCAACGACGGCTGGATCCTGACCACCCTGGTGGCGGCCGCACCGACCGGTCTGGCCAGTCCGGCCTGACGCAAAAATGTGACGCCGTCCGCGAACACGCGGGCCGGCGGCCGCGCCGACTCAAGTTCGCCCCGGAGGGGCCGATGACTGCCTTCAAGACGCCTTCGGCGTCATCGATTGTCCCTTCCCGGAGAGCACCCATGAAGATCGCCACCCTCGTTACCCTGTCGGCCGCCGTCGTGGGCGCCGCCCTTCTGCTGCCGGCCGAGCGCGCCAACGGCCAGGCCCAGATCACCGACGCCATCCCGGCCGACAAGGCGGTGCGTTTCGCCGGCCGCGACGGCACCGTCTGCGGCAAGGTCGGCAAGGCCCGTTTCGCCGAAAACTCCGAAGGCACCCCGACCTTCCTGTACATGGGCGGCGACTTCCCGCGCCACACCTTCACCGCCCGCATCCCGGGTTCGGACCGCGGCAAGTTCAAGCCCGCGCCGGAAACCCTGGAAGGCAAGGACGTGTGCGTGATCGGCAGCATCCAGCGCGACAGCTCGCGCGCCGAAATCGTGGTGACCTCGCCGAGCAACCTCAAGCTGGCATCGATGCGCTGATCGCCCGTTCCCGTCGGCGGCGCCGCGCTGCGGGCCGCCGGTGTCCCCTTCCTTCGCCAGCCACTCCGCCCGCGACGTCGTCCGCCCCGGACCGAGGAAACCTTTCATGCAGTGGATCCAGAACCTCCGCCTGACCCAGAAGATGATGCTGGCCTTCGGCATCGTGCTCGTGCTGATGCTGGTGCAGGGCGTCTCCTCCTTCATCGGCCTGAAGTCGCTCAACGGCGTGACCCGCGAGATGGCGGACAACACGCTGCCCAGCGTGAGCACCGCGGGCGCGCTGCGTGGCCTGATCGGCGAATACCGCGCCACCTCCTTCACCACCCTGGTCCGCGCCAGCGACGCGGTGAAGAATGATGCGCGTGGCCGGGCCAAGCGCATCCATGGGGAGATCGACAAGGCCATCGCCGCCTACAAGCCGCTGATTTCCACCGCCGCCGAGCGCAAGGCCTACGAGGCCTTCGTGGCCGACTGGGGCAAGGCGTACAAGTCCTACCAGGACGTCAACGAGATGCTGGAGCTGGATCTGCAGGACGACGCCATCGATACCTTCATCGGCGGCACCTGGAACGCGCACGCCAAGGCGGCCGCCTCGCTGGATGCCCTGCTGAAGGAAGTCAACCGCCAGACCGCCGTCACCGCCCGGAACTCCGCCAGCACCTACACCGCGTCCAGCTCGCTGTTGCTGATCATGCTGGTGGCCGGCATCGTCGGCGGCCTGGTCCTGGCCTGGTTCTTCGCCCGCGCCATCGCCCGCGCGGTCGGCGAGGCCGTGCGGGTGGCCAACGACGTTTCGCGCGGCAAGCTGGACGGCAGCATCGACACCTCGCGCAAGGACGAGGTCGGCGAACTGCTGGCCTCGATGCAGCGCATGCAGCACCAGGTGCAGTCGGTCATCGCCGCGCAGTCGGAGATGGCGCAGCGCCATGACGAAGGTTCCATCAGCTACCGCATGGACGACAGCGCGTTCCCGGGCGAGTACGGCCGGATGGTGCGCGACACCAACGCGCTGGTCGCCTCGCACCTGGAAGCGATTGGCAGCGCGCAGCGGATCATGCAGCGCTATGCCATCGGTGATCTGAGCCCGGACATGGATCGCCTGCCCGGCGAGAAGGCGACGCTGACCGAAACCATGGACGCCACCAAGGCGAGCCTTTCGGCCATCAACGCCGAAATCAAGCGCCTGGCCAGCGCCGCGGCCGCCGGCGACTTCAGCCAGCGCGGCGAGGTCGACCGCTACCAGTACGACTTCCGCGACATGGTCGCCGGCCTGAACCAGTTGATGGAAACCACCGACGGCAACCTGGACCAGGTCTCCCAACTCTTGCAGGCCATCGCCCGCGGCGATTTGACCACCCGCATGGACGGCGACTTCCACGGCGTCTTCGCCCGCATGCGCGACGACGCCAACGCCACCGTCGCCCAGCTCACCGACATCGTCAGCCGGATTCAAGACGCCTCCACCGCCATCAACACCGCCGCCGGCGAGATTGCTTCGGGAAATGCGGATTTGTCCCGCCGCACCGAGCAGCAGGCCGCCAACCTGGAGGAAACCGCCGCCTCCATGGAGGAACTGACCTCCACCGTGCGCCAGAACGCCGACTCCGCCCGCCAGGCCAACCAGCTCGCCATCGGCGCCGCCTCGGTGGCTTCGCAAGGCGGCAACGTCGTCGGCCAGGTCGTCACCACCATGCGCGACATCGAAGCGGCCTCGCGCAAGATTGCCGAAATCATCGCCGTCATCGACGGCATCGCCTTCCAGACCAACATCCTGGCCCTCAATGCGGCGGTGGAAGCGGCCCGCGCCGGCGAACAGGGCCGGGGCTTTGCGGTGGTGGCCTCGGAGGTGCGCACCCTGGCCCAGCGCAGCGCCAATGCGGCCAAGGAAATCAAGGGACTGATTGAAGCCTCGGTGGACCAGGTGGCCACCGGCTCGGCGCTGGTCAACCAGGCCGGCGCGACCATGGGCGAGATTGTCGCCTCGGTCCAGCGGGTCACCGACATCATGGCCGAGATTGCCGCCGCCTCGCAGGAGCAATCCGCCGGCATCGAGCAGGTCAACCAGACCATCACCCAGATGGACGAGACCACCCAGCAGAACGCAGCCCTGGTCGAGGAAGCCTCCGCCGCCGCCCGCAGCATGGAGCAGCAGGCGCAGGGCCTGGCCGAAGCCGTCGATGTGTTCGTCATCGAAGACAGCGCGATGGCCGCATCCCCGTCGGTGGGAGCGCCGTCCCCGGCGCGAGCTTCTCGCGCGAACGGTACCCACCCCGCCAAGAGCTCGCGGCCGGAGGCCGCTCCTGCCCGGATGGGATCCACCTCATCGCGTCAGACCCCTGCCGCGATCGTGGAAGCGGCGCTCGCCACCGAAGGAGACGATTGGCAGGAGTTCTGATCCACGGAGCGGAGCTTGCTCCGCTCCACGATGTCCCCATCGGCTCAACATCCCGACAGCCGAGCAAGCTCGGCTCTACGCCTCCCCCTTGACCAGCCATGCGGCTGTTGAAAGCGAAGAAGGGGCTTGAGGGGGATTTGCTCCACCGAACGCGAAACACCGCCCCATCCGCTCTCCCTTCAGCCGAGCAAGCTCGGCGCTACGACGAGTCCTCCATGTCCGCCCCGCTCCGTTCCCGCGACACCGCCACGCACGATGACGAACTCCCGCGCGCGCATGGGCGCGAGTTCGAGTTCGGCGATCGCGATTTCCGCCGCGTCTGCGATCTGATCCGCCAGCGCGCGGGCATCGCGCTCGCCGACGGCAAGCGCGACATGGTCTACGGACGGCTCTCGCGGCGCCTGCGCGCGCTCGGCCTGCGCAGCTTCCGCGAATACCTGGATCAGCTGGAAAGCGACGGTGGCGACGAATGGCAGGCGTTCACCAACGCGCTGACCACCAATCTGACCTCGTTCTTCCGCGAACCGCATCATTTCGATCGCCTGCGCGATGAACTGGAACGCCGCAGCGGCGCGGGCACGCTGCGGCTGTGGTCATGCGCCGCCTCGACCGGCGAGGAGCCCTACTCCATCGCCATCACCGCGTGCGAGGCCTTCGGCACGATGGCGCCGCCGGTGCGCATCCTCGCCACCGACGTGGACACCCAGGTGCTGGCGACCGGCGGGCGCGGCATCTATCCGCTGGAACGCATCGCCGGGCTGGACGACGGCCTGCGTCGCCGTTACTTCCAGCGCGGCACCGGCCCGAACGAAGGCCATTGCCGCATCCATCCGGCCCTGCGCCAACTGATCGAGTTCCGCCCGCTCAACCTGCTGGCGCCGCGCTACGACGTGGAAGGTCCGTACACCGCGATCTTCTGCCGCAACGTGATGATCTATTTCGACAAGCCGACCCAGCGCGGCATCCTGTCGCGGCTGGTGCCGCACCTGGCCGACGACGGCATGCTCTATACCGGCCATTCCGAAAACTACCTGCACGCCGCCGACATCATCCAGCCGTGCGGGCGCACCCTGTACCGCCGCGCCGGGGCACGCGGATGAGCGCCGCCGCCCTCGCCTTCGCCGACGGCAGCGTGCTGCGCTACCACGACGCCCGCTTCCAGACCCCGGCCGCCAAGCTGCTGCCCACCCAGTACCTGGTGGTCGATGACGACACCGCGCTGGTCACCGTGCTCGGCTCCTGCGTGGCCGCCTGCATCCGGGATCCGCTGCTCAAGCTGGGCGGCATGAACCACTTCCTGTTGCCCGACGGCCAGGCCAACGATGGCGCTCCTTCGCGCTACGGCAGCTTCGCCATGGAATTGCTGATCAACGACCTGCTCAAGCGCGGCGCGAGCCGCGCGCGCCTGGAGGCCAAGGTGTTCGGCGGCGCCAATGTGCTGAAGGGATTCACCAGCAATCCGGTCGGAACCCGCAACGCCGAGTTCGTCCGCCGCTACCTGGACATCGAACGCATCCCGGTGGTCGCCGAGGACCTGTGCGGCATCCATCCGCGCAAGGTATGGTTCTTCCCCGCCACCGGCCGGGTGGTGGTGCAGCGCCTGCCGCACGCCCACGACGCCGAAGTGGCCGCCGCCGAATCCGCCGCCCGCGCCCGCCTGTCGCGCACGCCGGTCAGCGGTGGCGTGGAGCTGTTCTGATGGGTGCGCCCTGCAAGGTCCTGATCGTCGACGACTCGGCCGTCGTACGGCAGATGCTCACCGAGATCCTGTCCAGCGACGCCGGCATCGAGGTGGTCGGCTCGGCCAGCGATCCGCTGATCGCGCGCGACAAGATCAAGCGCCTGAATCCGGACGTGATCACCCTGGACGTGGAAATGCCGCGCATGGACGGGCTGGCGTTCCTGGAAAACCTGATGCGGCTGCGTCCGCTGCCGGTGGTGATGATCTCCTCGCTGACCGAGCGCGGTGCCGACACCACCCTGCAGGCGCTGGCGCTGGGCGCGGTGGACTTCGTCTCCAAACCCAAGCTCGACGTGGTCCGCGGACTGGAGTCCTACGCCGACGAAATCATCGCCAAGGTCAAGGCCGCGGCGCGCGCCAAGGTGCGCCCGCTGGCGCGCCCGGCCAGCGTGCGCCAGAGCGCCGACGCGGTGTTGCCCGCCGCGCAGCCTGCGCGGGCGCTGCGTTTCCAGACCACCGATCGCCTGATCGCCATCGGCGCCTCCGCCGGCGGCACCGAGGCGTTGCGGGTGGTGCTGGAGCAGATGCCCGCCGATGCCCCGGCGATCGTCATGACCCAACACATCCCCGCCGGCTTCAGCCGCGCCTTCGCCGAACGCCTGGATCGGCATTCGGCGATGGCCGTGCGCGAAGCCGGCGACGGCGAGGCGATCCTGCCCGGCCATGCCTACCTGCCGCCCGGCGGGCGCCACCTGCGGGTGATCCGCGACGGTGCGCGCTGGCGCTGCCGGATCGACGATGGTCCGCCGGTCAACCGGCACAAGCCGGCGGTGGACGTGCTGTTCCGTTCGGTGGCGCACGCCGCCGGCGACAACGCCATCGGCGTGATCCTCACCGGCATGGGCGATGACGGCGCGCGCGGCCTGCTGGAAATCGCCCAGGCCGGCGCCCCGACCTTCGTCCAGGACGAAGCCACCAGCGTGGTCTGGGGCATGCCCGGCGCGGCCGTGCGGCTGGGCGCGGCCAGCGAAACCGTACCGCTCGACGCCGTCGCCGAACGCCTGGTGCAACTGTCCGCGCAATCGCGCTGACCGCCCGTTTCCGCCGTTTTCCCGGCGGATCTCCACCCAGGTCACAGTTTTCCCCGCGCATCGCGCATTGCCGCGACGAACGCTAAAGAGCCATCCCCCATGGCCGATATCCATACCGTGATTCAGCAGAGAGCACCCATGTATTCGCGCATCCTGGTTCGTCTTGCCGCTCCCTTGATCCTGACGCTGGTGTTCCCGCTGTCGGTCGCCTTCGACTGGCCCGGTGCGGTCCAATGGGCCATCCTGACCACGATGACGCTGGCCTGGCTGCTGTTCGCCTTCCTGTCGGTCTGGGGCGCGCAGAAACCCAGCGCGGAGCACACCAGCATCCTGCGCGAGCAGGACAGCCTGCTGAACGAACTGCGTCGCTTCGTCGGCAATGAAATCGATGGCTCTCGCGCCGAGATCGACCGCGCGCGCGGCCTGATCCGCGACGCGGTCGGCGGCCTGGGCGAAAGCTTCGACGCGATGATGCGCAAGTCCCGCGAGCAGAGCCTGGCGGTGTCGCGCATCGTCGACCGCGCCGGCGACGGCGACCGCGCCGGGGTGGACGTGGCCCGCTTCGCCCAGCACGCCAGCCAGCGCATGGAGCAACTGGTGGAAGCGCTCGAGCAGGTCAGCGGCCAGAGCACCACCACCGTGCACCACATCGACGAGATGGCCCAGCACCTGGACGGCATCTTCTCGCTGCTGGAGGACGTCAAGTCGATCGCCGACCAGACCAACCTGCTGGCGCTCAACGCCGCCATCGAAGCCGCCCGCGCCGGCGAGGCCGGTCGCGGCTTCGCGGTGGTCGCCGACGAGGTGCGCAACCTGTCCGAACGCTCGACCGCGTTCAACGAGCAGATCCGCAAACTGGCCCACAGCTCCAAGGACGCCATCGCCAAGGTCCGCGAGACCGTCTCGCACATGGCCTCGCGCGATCTCGACCGGTCCCGCGAGGCCCGCGGTGAAGCGGCCAACATGCTGACCCAGGTCGCCGCCATCAACGCCTCGCTGGGCGACGGCATGCGCGAGATCTCCCAGTGCGGCCATGCCATCGACCTGAGCGTGGCCGAGGCGGTGCGCGCCCTGCAGTTCGAGGACATCGCCACCCAGTCGCTGGGCAGTGCGGTCACCCACCTGGACCGCCTGACCACCATCAACCAGGAAGCCCTGGCCCTGCAAGAACTGTTGCATCGCAGTGGCGGCGTCATGGACCAGGAGCTGCTCTCGGCCCTGCGCCATATCGGCAGCCGCCTGCGCGACCGCCGCAGCGAATGGGAACGCCCGCCGCACAAGCCGGTGGCGCAGCAGAACATGGGCGCGGGCACCGTCGAACTGTTCTGATTTCTGACGAATACGTTCCGACACATCCGTTTTCCGCGACGCCGGTACCGCCTCCGCGGTGCCGGCGTCGTCGTATCCGCCGCGCCGGTCCGGCGGGCAACTGGCATACTGGCGCGGTTGTCCACCTGACCGTTGCCAATGACGGCCCGCACACCCGCCGCCCCCGATACGCCATCCATCCCCGCGGACGCCCTGCGCGAGCTGTACGCGCGCCAGGAAGCCGAGCGCCGTGTCGTCGCCCGGGCCCTGCACAACGAAATCGGCCAGGCGCTGTCGGCGATCAAGATGTCCGCCCACCTGGCCGGCGATGAGGACGACGCCGTCCAGCGTCGCCAGGATCTGGCCGACATCGTGCGCATCGCCGACGACACCGTCGCCCGCCTGCGCGACCTCTACGCGGATCTGCGCCCCCCGCAGATCGACACCCTCGGACTGGCCGCCTCGCTGCGTGGGGAAGCCGAGCGCTGGCAGGCACGCTGGGGGGTGGCTCCGCGGCTGCAAATGGCCGACCCGGCGCCGCGCGCGGAGCCCGCGATCGAACTGGCCGCGTTTCGCCTGGTGCAGGATCTGCTGTTGCCGCTGCCCACGCTCGCCTCGCTGGAACTGCGGCTGTCCGCCGCGCGCGGCGGCGTCGCCGTGCTGGAAGTCCACCACGACGGTCCTGCGCCGGATCCGCTGACTGCCGCCCTGCTGCAATCGCGTGCCACCGCCGCCGGCCTCGCGCTCCACCTGCCCGGCGAGGCACAGGCCGGAATGCGCCTGCGGGTGGAACTGCCCGCCACGATGGCGGAAGCTTGAGCATGTCCGCCTACCCCGTCGCGCCGCCATCGATCGCCCGCCTTGGCGCGCTGGATCCGGATCTTCAGGCCATGGTCGAGTCCGCCGTGCAGGGCGGCACGCCGCTGATGCTGCTGCACGTCGACATCGATCACTTCCGCTCCATCAACGAGAACATGGGCGCCGATGTCGGCGACCAGGCGCTGCTGCTGCTCGGCCAGCACCTGTCCACCCAGTTGGGCCCGGAGGCGCGGGTCTGGCGCCAGGGCAGCGACGAGTTCATCGTCGCCATGCCGCGGCTGCCCCAGGTGCCGTCGCCGGATGCGTTCGGCGCATTCGTGCGCGATCAGGTCGAACTGCCGATGGCGGTGCTGCCCTATACGCTGTTCCTCACCGCCACCGTCGGCATGGCGCTGTGCCCGGAAGACGCCACCACCGTCACCGGCCTGCTGCAATGCGCGGAGACCGCGGTCGGCCAGGCCAAGCACGAGGGCCTGAACCTGGTCCGCCGCTATGCCCGCGACGCCGCCATCAGCATCCGCAGCGACAGCATCATCGCGCGCCAGATCGTCAACGCGATCGACAACAACGAGTTCCGCCTGCACTACCAGCCGCAGATCAACGCCCACGACGGCCGCGTGGTCGGCATGGAAGCGCTGCTGCGCTGGCATTCACCGGCACTGGGCGTGCTGGTCCCCGAGCGCTTCATGCATGTGGCCGAGAAACTCGGGGTGATCGTGCAGATCGGCGACTGGGTGCTGCGCGAGGCGTTCCGGCAGGCACGGGTCTGGCGCGATTGGGGCTTCGACGACTTCGAGATCGCGATCAACGTCTCCACCCTGCAGCTGCTGCGCCCCAACTTCGTCATGGAAGTGCTGGAGGCGATGCAGGTCGCCGGCATCCCGGCGCAGATGGTGGTGCTGGAAGTACGCCAGAACGCGCTGGCCAAGGATACCCACCTGGTCCATCGCACCCTCGCCAGCCTGCACCGCGAAGGCGTGCGCCTGACCCTGGACGACTTCGGCATGGGCGATTCCAACCTGGATTCGCTGGTGCGCTTCGCGGTCGACAAGATCAAGATCGATCGCAGCTTCGTTAAGGGCGTTCCGGCCAGCAACCGCGAGGTCGCCATCACCTGCGCGATCATCGCGATGGGCCACCAGCTGGGCATGAAGGTGATCGCGCACGGCGTGGAAACCGACATCCAGCTGGGTTTCCTGCGCCGCAACCATTGCGACATGTTCCAGGGCCACCTGTTCGGCGAACCGATGTCGGCCGAGGATGCCGGCGCGGTGCTGCGCCGGCGCTACCTTCGCGCCGACGCCTTCGCCGCCACCAAGCCGGATCGCACCCTGCTGCTGCTCGATGACGAAGAGAACATCCTGCGTTCGCTGGTGCGCCTGTTCCGCCGCGACGGCTACCGCATCCTGGCCGCCTCCAGCGTCAACGACGCCTTCGAGCTGCTGGCCACCAACGACGTGCAGGTGATCCTGTCCGACCAGCGCATGTCCGACATGAGCGGCACCGAGTTCCTCGGCCGCGTGCGCGTGCTGTATCCGGACACCGTGCGCCTGGTGCTGTCCGGCTACACCGATCTGGCCACCGTCACCGAAGCGATCAACCGCGGCGAAATCTACCGCTTCCTGACCAAGCCCTGGAACGACGACGACCTGCGCGAGCACATCCGCCAGGCCTTCACCGCCTACGAGAACCAGCCGCACCACCGCGTGGTTGGCTGATTGCCTCGGTTCGGGGAGCAGCGGAGCAAGCTCCGCTCTACCGATGCGTAGAGCCGGGCCTGCTCGGCTGCCCTTGCCATTCGCCAAACCCCACGCGAACCTCAGCCCGCGTCCTTCACCGGCTGCCGCACCGGCAGGGTGATGCGGAAACGCGAACCTTCACCGGGCTTGCTGTCCACCTCGATGCGGCCGTTGTGCTTCTTCACGATGCCGTAGGAAATCGACAGGCCCAGGCCGGTGCCACTGCCGACCGGCTTGGTGGTGAAGAAGGGATCGAAGATGTTCTGCAGGATGCTCTCGGGCATGCCGCTGCCGGTATCCGCGATCTCGATCCACGCCTCTTCGCCGGCCAGCCCGGTGGTGACGCTGATGCGGCCCTTTTCCTCGATCGCGTGGCCGGCATTGAGCAGGATGTTCATGAACACCTGGTTGAGCTCGGACGGCAGGCACTGCACCAGCGGCAGCTTGCCGTAACGCTTTTCCAGGGTGACCTTGTACTTGAGCTCGTTCCAGATGATGTTGATGGTCGAGTCCAGGCCGTGGTGCAGATCCGCCAGCTTCCAGGAGTCGTCGCGCCCGGAGTAGGAGAAGTCCTTGAGGCTGCGCACGATCTGGGTCACCCGCTCGATGCCCTCGCGCGACTCCGACATCAGCTGCGGCAGGTCGCTGGTGATGAAGTCGATGTCGAAGCGCGAGCGCATGTCGTCGATTTCCGGCAGCAGCGCCTTCGGGTCCGGCGCGCGCAGGGCGCGCTCGTAGATTTCGATCAGGGCGAACAGGCTGTGCAGGTATTCCTGCAGCGATCCCAGGTTGGAATGCACGTAGCCGATCGGATTGTTGATCTCGTGCGCCACGCCGGCGGCCAGCTGGCCGATGGACGCCATCTTTTCCGACTGCACCAGTTGCTCCTGGGTACCGGCCAGGCGGATCAGGGTCTGCCGCAACTGGGCGTGCCGGCGCTGCAACTCCTGCTGGCGCGCGTGACCTTCGCTGATGTCGTGGAACAGGATCAGCGCGTAGCCGTCGTCGCCGGGCGCGTGGTGATGGTAGATGCGCAGTTGCAGGATGCGGCCATCCTCCAGCGCCAGTTCGCCGTTCCAGCGTCCCGTCGCGCGGGCGGCGCGGCGCGCCTCGGCCGGCACCAGCTCCAGTACGGCCTGCAACGATTCCGGCTCCTCGCCCTCGGGCAGCAGTGCCAGCGCGGAGGCATTGGCATGCAGCGCGCGATCATCGCCGCGGCACAGCAGCACGCCATCGTCCATCAGCTCGGTGAGCGCCTGGATGTCGACGAAGGACGGGATGTCCGCGGGAAGACGGGAAGCGGAGGAAACACTCACGACGGATGACCCCGCGAAAGGGAGTTGCGGCAAAAAGGGGCCGTCAGTATCGGCAAGCGTCGCGGCGGCGGCAAGCCGCGCGCACCGCGCGCCTCAGGCCACCGCGATCGGGCGGCTGCCGCGCAGGACTTCGGTCTGTCCGTTGGCGTCGTAGGCGCCGCTGCTTTCGCTGCGCCCAAGGTGACGCAGTGCCCAGTTCACTTCGCGGCGACGCCGCGCCAGCAGCGCGCCGTTGGACTGGTTGGCCTCCGACAGCTCGCGCAGCCGCTGCTCGAACGGCGCGGACGCGGCCGCGGGCATGCGGTTTTCCAGTTCGCGCAGCGAGGCCAGCTTCTCCCGGGTCGAGCACACCAGGGCTTCGACATCGTGTTCCAGGATCGCGCGGCGCTCCTCGGCTAGCGCCGAGGCCAGACGCTCGAACTGGGTCTCCAGTTCGGCGCTCATTGGCCGAGCTGGCGTTCCAGGCTCAGCATGCCGTCAGCGATCGCCTCGGCATTGATCCGGTACGTACCGGCCTGGAGCGCATCGCGGACCTGCTGGACCCGCGCGGTATCCACCGCGGAGGCCGAGGACAGCTCGCGCTGCAGTGCCTGCAGACCAGTGGCTTCGCCGGTCAGGCGCAGGCTGTCGCCACCCGCGCTGGCTTCCACCGGCCGGGAACGTTCGGCGCCGGACGCCGCCACCTTGCCACCGATCGGACCGGTGGTGCGGATGGCAGAAGGCGCGTTGCCTTCGATTTTCTGGCTCATGTCGGTCTACCTGTTGCGGGTTCAAACAGCATATCGGCCGTCAAAGGCAAAGCTTTAGTGACGGAATCCACATTTTTCTATCGGAAGCGCACCCGAGGCGTACTTCCCTGCCAGCTCGGTATCGGCCGCCCGTCCGGGGACTTTAGGGCCGATTCCATTTTTTTCCTCAACGGCTCACCCAGACGTCGCCGCCCGGGCCTACCACGCCCTGTACCACCCGGCGCGAGGACAGGTTTTCCACCGTCACCCGTTCGTTCTCGCCGGCGTCGGCCAGCGCCTTGCCGGCCACCCGTACCTCGACGCCACCGCGACGCGACACCAGCGCCACGTTGTCGCCGCGCCGGATCAATCGCGGCGCGACCAGATCGTTGGCTCCCAGCACCGAGCCGGCGGTCAACATCCGCCGCGCCACCTGGCCCACGGCCTGGGCCGGGTCGGTCAAGGCGCCGGCGGCGATACGGCCGCCGTCACGGGTTTCGGCGACAAACGCATCGGCGGTCACCACCTGCCCCGGTGCGATGCCGCGATTGAGCACCAGCACGGTCTGGCTGCGGCGTACCCGCACCGGCACGAACAGGCGCCAGCCCTGCGGGCAACCGACCTCGACCGAACCACTGTTCTGCACCCGCGCTTCCAGCGGCGCGGCGCAACGCGGCAGGCGCAGGTTCGGGTCCAGCGTCGCTTCCGCCTCGCCGGCCGACGCCATCGCGCCAATCGCGGCCTGGCGGATGCTGTCCACCGGCTGGAAGTCCGCGGCGGGCACGGCAAACGCCGCCAGCAGCGCGGGCAGCAGCACGAGTCGTCGCATGAGCGGGCTCCATCGTCGGTTCATCGGCGACAAGGAATGCAAGCGATGTGCCGAAACCGGCGGTCCTCGCGCCTGCCGCGGTGCGCGTCGGCGAAATCGACTGCGTGACCGCCGTCCCTCGAGGACGAGCCCTTCCCTGCCGCCGGACGCCCCCGCACCGCTCAAGCCGTGCGCAACCCGGCCGATATGCCTGCATGACCCAGGATCTGCTCAACCGCATCGACCAGCGCACCCGCCTGGCCGGCCACAACCGGCTCGCCCTGTTGCTGTTCCGCCTGGGCGGGCGTCAGCTTTTTGGCGTCAACGTGTTCAAGGTGCAGGAGGTCCTGCGCCGTCCGCCGCTGTTCCAGCTGCCCGGCCTGCCCGCCGAGTTCGCCGGCGCGGCCGACGTGCGCGGGCGTTCGATTCCGGTGCTGGACCTGGGCCTGAGCATCGGCCATCCCGAGCGCGATCCGGATCCGGCGCGCGCGCCCAACTACCTGGTGGTCACCGAGTTCAACCGATCGGTGCAGGGCTTCCTGGTCAGCGACGTCGAGCGCATCGTCAACATCGCGGTCGAGGACATCCACCCGCCGCCGGAACTCGGCGCGGAGGCCAGCTACCTGACCGCGGTCACCCGCTTCCAGGGCGAGCTGATCCAGGTGATCGACGTGGAAAGCGTGCTGGCCGACATCTCGCAGGCGCGCATGGACGCGCCGCTGGCGCCGGAAATGGCGCTGCCGGCCGACGCCCCGCCGTTGCAGGTGCTGGTGGTGGACGACTCGCGGGTGGCCCGTTCGCAGATCCGCAGCGTGCTGGACCAGTTGGGGGTGAGCGCCACCCTGCTTTCCGACGGCAAGCAGGCGCTCGACCACCTCGTGCAGATCCACGCCGCCGGCGAGGACCCGGCCGAGCGCTACGCCATGGTCATCTCCGACATCGAAATGCCGGCCATGGACGGCTACACCCTGACGACGGAAATCCGTCGCCACCCCGGCCTGGCCGGTCTGTACGTACTTCTGCACACCTCGCTCTCGGGCGTGTTCAACAACGCCATGGTCGAACGGGTCGGCGCCAACGCCTTCGTCGCCAAGTACAGCCCGCACGAACTGGCGGACTACGTGCTGAACCGGCTGAAGCAGGTGGTGGCGACGAAGCGGGCGGCCTGACGGCGGCCGGTTGGCCGCCGGGATTGGGGATTCGGGATTCGGGATTGATAGCCCCCTTTGGAAAAGGGGGCGGGCGGCCGCGTCAGCGGACGACGGGGGATTTGCGCGCGGTGCCAGGAGCACCGGCGAAGAGCAAATCCCCCTCGGTCCCCCTTTTTTAAAGGGGGAGGCAAAGCCACAAGGTGCCCATCGTTCCCCATGAGAAGGAATGGCACCGGCACTTAGTGGGGGAAGCATCTCCCCCGGACTGGCACAAGCCTTGCACCCACCCGGGCAACGTTCCCAACGGGGCCCGCCAATGTCCAATCCCATCCGCGATTACCTGGGTGTCCATGCCGCCGCCCTGCCGCTGCGCGAGCAGCGCATGCAGTTGATCGCCAGCAACCTCAGCAATGCGGACACCCCCAACTACAAGGCCAAGGATCTCAACTTCCAGGCCGTGCTGGAGAACGCCGCCGCCCGCCAGGCCGCGCCGTTGCAGACCACCGACGGGCGCCATCTGAACGGACTGGAATTCGGCCCGCAGATCTACGAACGCCAGGGCGTGCAGCCCAGCCTGGACGGCAACACCGTCGACGCCGACACCGAGCGCGCCGCCTACGGCCGCGCCGCGCTGGAGTACCGCGCCTCGCTGAGTTTCATCGAATCCAAGGTGCGCACCATGCTCACCGCCATCACGGGGCAATAAGCCATGAGCAACCTGCCGATCTTCGACGTCGCCGGTTCGGCCCTGCAGGCGCAGTCGGTGCGCCTGAACACCATCGCCAGCAATCTCTCCAACGCCGATTCCATCGCCTCCTCGCCGGAGGCGGTGTACAAGCCGATCGAACCGATCTTCCAGGCCCGCCCGCTCAACGCCGACGGCTCGCTGACCTCGGTGCAGGTCAAGGAGATCACCCAGAGCGAAGCCCCGCCGATCAAGCGCTACGAGCCCGGCCACCCGATGGCCGACGCCGAAGGCTACGTCTATGCGCCGGACGTGGATCCGGTCGCGCAGATGGTCAACCTCATTTCCGCTTCGCGTGGCTACCAGGCCGGCGTCGAAGTCCTCAACACCGCCAAGGAACTGGCGCTGGCCACGCTGACCATAGGCCGCTGACGCGTCCCGCCTACCGGAGCAACCGCATGACCACCGCCGTGAATGGCGATCCCTTTGCCGCGATCAACAACAGCACCACCGGCACCGGATCGAACAAGAAGAAGGAAAGCCTGGGCCAGGCCGAATTCATGCGCCTGATGACCGAGCAGCTCAAGCACCAGGATCCGCTCAAGCCGCTGTCCAACAGCGAATTCATCGGCCAGCTCGCGCAGTTCTCCACCGTGCAGGGCATCAGCGAACTCAACACCACCGTCAACGGTTTCACCACCGCCCTGACCGGCGACCAGGTGCTCAAGGGCGCCTCGCTGGTCGGCCACGACGTGCTGGTGCCGTCGGAAAAGATCGCGCTCGGCGCGCAGGGCAGCGCCACCGGCCTGGTCATGTCGCCCGCCACCGGCACGCTCAAGGTGGAAATCACCGACGCCAGCGGCGTGGTCGTGGACACCATCGAACTCGACGCCGCCAAGGGCGAGACCGCGTTCGCCTGGGACGGCGTGAAGGCCAACGGCGAACGCGCACCGGAAGGCATGTATGCGATCAAGGCCACCCACACCGACGACACCGGCAAGGCCACCAAACTCAACACCTACGTCGATTCCACCGTGGAAAGCGTGACCATCGGTTCCGACGGCCTGTATCTCAACCTGCCCGGCCTGGGCACCGCTCCGCTCGACTACGTGCTGCGCATCGGCAAGTCGGCTTCCTGATCCCTGACATCCACGGGCCATTCCGACCCGGCATCCGCTAAGGAGTTTTCCATGGCTTTCAACAGTTCGCTCTCCGGCATGAAGGCGGCCAACGCCGACCTCAACGTCACCTCGCACAACATCGCCAATGTCGGCACCACCGGATTCAAGGAATCGCGTGCCGAGTTCGCCGAAGTGTTTTCCACCACCGGCTATGGCCTGCTGCGCAACGGCATCGGCGCCGGCGTGCGTCTGACCAACGTGGCCCAGCAGTTCTCGCAGGGCGACATCAACCAGACCGGCCGCTACCTGGATCTGGCGGTGGACCGCGAAGGCTTCTTCACGGTCAGCAACAACGGCACCAACGTCTACACCCGCGCGGGCAACTTCCAGCGCGATCCCAATGGTTTCGTCACCACCCCGGACGGCTTCCGCCTGCAGGTGTTCCCGCCTCGCGCCGACGGCAGCGGTTTCGATACCGGCCGCCTGGTCGACCTGCAACTGCTGACCAGCGACAGCCCGCCGGCGCCGACCACCCTGGTCAACCTGGGCGTCACTCTGCCCGGCAACGCCGCGCAGCCGACCATCACGCCGTTCACGCCCAACGACGGCAACAGCTACAACGAGACCACCTCGGTCACCGTGTACGACTCGCTCGGCGTGGCCCACCAGCAGTCGGTCTATTACGTGAAGACCGCCAATCCGAACGAATGGCAAGCCCACGTCTACGTCGACGGCACCTCGATGGGTCCGGCCACCACCGTGCAGTTCGACAACAACGGCGCGCTGACCCTGCCGGCCAACGGCCGCATCGCCCTGGCGCCATTCACCCCGACCACCGGAGCCGGCGTGCTCAACATGACCCTGGACATCACCGGCACCAACCAGTACGGCGAAGCCTTCGCCAAGAAGGATCAGCGGCAGGATGGCTACGCCAGCGGCAAGCTCAACGAATTCACCGTGTCGCCGGAAGGCGTGGTGTTCGCGCGCTACTCCAACGGCGTGGACCGCGCCATCGGCCAGGTCGCGCTGACCAACTTCACCAACCCGCAGGGCCTGGTCTCGCAGGGCAACAACACCTGGACCCACAGCTACGCCTCGGGTGAACCGCGCACCGGCGCGCCGGGCACGTCCGACTTCGGCCAGGTCGCCTCCGGCGCGCTGGAAGCCTCGACCGTCGACCTGACCGAACAACTGGTCAACATGATCGTCGCCCAGCGCAACTTCCAGGCCAACTCGCAGATGCTGTCCACCCAGGATCAGATCACGCAGACCGTCATCAACATCCGTTGATGACGGGGGGATTCGGGATTCGGGATTGGGGATTTGTCTAAAGCGCGCCCCATCCCGCTCCGTTCCCCGCTCTTCCCCAATCCCGAATCCCCAATCCCGAATCCCTGCCCATGGACAAAGCCCTCTACGTCGCCATGACCGGCGCCCGCGCCTCGCTGCAGGCCCAGGGCGCGGTGTCGCACAACCTCGCCAACGTCGACACCAAGGGATTCAAGGCCGCCCTGGCCGCGACCGAGGCGTTCAAGATTCCCGGCCAGGGATTTCCCTCACGCGTGGACGCGGTGCTGACGGATCCGGGTTTCGATTCGCGCACCGGCACCCAGTTGGTCACCGGCCGTTCGCTGGACGTCTCGCTGCAACCGGGCCGCTGGCTGGCCGTGCAGGCGCCGGACGGCGGCACCGCCTATACCCGCAACGGCGAACTCAGCGTCACCCCCAACGGCCAGCTGGTCACCAACGGGGGCCGCGCCGTGCTCGATGAGAACGGCAATCCGATCGCCATCCCGCCGGCGCAGTCCTTCGATCTCGGCGCCGACGGCACCATTTCCATCGTGCCGCAGGGCGAAGGCCCGCAGACCATGGCGATGGTCGCCCGCATGCGCATCGTCGACGTGCCGGCCTCGCAACTGGCGCGCGGCGCCGACGGCCTGATGCGTCCGGCCGACCCCACCCAGCCGCCCCCGCCGATGGCGCAGGGCAACAGCCTGACCACCGGCGTGCTCGAAGGCAGCAACGTCGACGCCGCCGGCGCCCTGGTGCAGATGATCCAGCTCCAGCGCCAGTTCGAAATGCAGGTCAAGGTCATCCGCACCGGCGACGACATGGCGCAATCGTCGAATCAGTTGCTGCGGCTGGGGGGTTAGGGGCCGTGATTGGGGAGTCGGGATTAGGGATTGGTAACAGCGACTTTGTGGCCGTCGTCCCGGTTCTTGTCCGCGTCGAAATCCCGACCACCGGGTTGGCACGGACCTTGCCTCTTCCCCATGCGAAGAAGGATCCGACGCCCACGTCGAATCCCCAATCCCGAATCCCCAATCCCATCGCTCAAAGGACCACGCCATGAACCAGGCACTCTGGGTCGCCAAGACCGGGCTCGATGCGCAGCAGACGCGCATGTCCGTGGTCTCCAACAACCTGGCCAACACCAACACCACCGGCTTCAAGCGCGACCGCGCCAGCTTCGAGGATCTGCTGTACCAGCAGCTGCGCCAGCCCGGCGGTTCGACCTCGCAGCAGACCCAGTTGCCGTCCGGCGTGCAGCTGGGCACCGGCGTGCGCGTGGTCGCCACCTCCAAGGATTTCCAGCAGGGCAATCCGCAGCAGACCGGGCGCTCGCTGGACGTGATGGTCAACGGCCGCGGTTTCTTCGAGGTGATGCTGCCCGATGGCACGCCCGCCTACACCCGTGATGGCTCGTTCCAGATCAACGCCCAGGGCGAACTGGTCACCAACAGCGGCTATGCCGTACAGCCCGGCATCCAGGTGCCGGAGGGCGCGCAGTCGATGACCATCGGCAACGACGGCACGGTCAGCGTGACCATGGCCGGCGAGGCGCAGGCGGTGGAAATCGGATCGCTCACCCTCACCGACTTCGTCAATCCGTCCGGCCTGCAGGCCAAGGGCGAGAACCTGTACGTCGAAACCACCGCCTCCGGCCCCGCCCAGAACGGCACGCCCGGCCTCAATGGCCTGGGCAACCTGGTGCAGGGCTCGCTGGAAGGTTCCAACGTCAACGTGGTGGAAGAGCTGGTCAGCATGATCGAAACCCAGCGCGCCTACGAAATGAACGCCAAGGCCATCTCCACCACCGACTCCATGCTCGGCTATCTGAACAACAACGTCTGAGGCCCGCCATGACCCGCCTGTCCCGCACCGCCACCCTCGCCTGCTGCGTCTTCGCGCTGGCCGGCTGTTCGCGCTCGTTCGGCGACGTGCGCCCGTTCGCGCCGATGCAGCCGGTGCAGGTGGTGATGGCGGCGCAGGCCGAACCCACCTCCGGCGCGATCTACCGCGCCGGCCCGGGCCTGAACCTGTACTCCGACCGTCGCGCTCGCGACGTCGGCGACCTGCTGACGATCAACCTGATCGAGAACACCAACGCGCAGACCAGCGCGACCACCCAGGTCGACAAGACCAGCGAGGTCACCATGGCGGCGCCGAACATCGCCGGCGCGCCGTTGACCTACAACGGCCGCGATCTGCTGAGCGCCTCGGTCAAGGGTGATCGCGGCTTCAACGGCAATGGCAAGAGCGCGCAGAGCAATCGCCTGCAGGGCAGCGTGACCGTCACCGTCATCCAGCGCCTGCCCAACGGCAACCTGGTGGTGCAGGGCCAGAAGAACATGCGCCTGAACCAGGGCGACGAGCTCGTCCAGATCCAGGGCATCGTGCGCCCGGCCGACATTTCGCCGGACAACAGCATTCCGTCCAGCAAGGTCGGCGAGGCGCGCATCGCCTACGGCGGCCGCGGCGCCATCGCCCAGTCCAACTCGATGGGCTGGCTGGGGCGCTTCTTCAATTCGCCGATTTATCCCAATTAACCCTCTGAACTGACGAGTCACCCGGGAGCGCCGCATGATGGCCATCCGCCTGCCCTTCCATCGCAACCCGCGCGATCCCAACCGTCGCCGCGTCGATCCGTGGACCACGATCGGCGCCCTGCTGTGGTGGCTGATGGTGCTAGCCTGCCTGGCGCCGTCGGCGCGCGCCGAGCGGATCAAGGATCTCGCCCAGGTCGGCGGCGTGCGCAGCAACCCGCTGGTCGGCTACGGCCTGGTGGTGGGCCTGGACGGCAGCGGCGATCGCACCAGCCAGGCGCCCTTCACCGTGCAGAGCCTGAAGAACCTGCTGGGCGAACTGGGCGTCAATGTGCCTCCCAACGTCAATCCGCAGCTCAAGAACGTCGCCGCGGTCGCCATCCATGCCGACCTGCCCGCCTTCGCCAAGCCCGGCCAGCCGATCGACATCACCGTCTCGTCCATTGGCAACGCTACCTCGCTGCGCGGCGGCAGCCTGCTGATGGCCCCACTGCGCGGCGCCGACGGCGAGGTCTACGCCATCGCCCAGGGCAACCTGGTGGTCGGCGGTTTCGGCGCGCAGGGCCGCGACGGTTCCAAGGTCTCGGTCAACGTGCCCAGCGTCGGCCGCATTCCCAACGGCGCCATCGTCGAACGCGCGGTGCCCAACGCGATGAACGACGGCAGCGGCAGCGTCACCCTCAACCTGCACCAGGCCGACTTCACCACCGTCTCGCGCATGGTCGCCGCGCTGGACCAGCGCTTCGGCGCCGGCGCCGCCTACGCGGTCGATGCGGTCACCGTGGCGGTGCGCGCGCCGGCCGATGCCGGCAGCCGGGTCAACTTCCTGGCCCAGGTCGAGAACCTGGAACTGACCCCGGGCAGCGCGCCGGCCAAGGTCATCGTCAACGCCCGCACCGGCACTGTCGTGATCGGCGCGCAGGTGCAGGTGATGCCGGCCGCGGTCACCCACGGCTCGCTGACCGTCACCATCACCGAATCGGCCAACGTCAGCCAGCCCAACAGTTTCAATCGCGGCGGCCAGACCGTGGTCACCCCGCAATCCGACGTGCAGATCACCGCCGAAGGCAACCGCATGTTCAAGTTCGAGGGCGGCACCTCGCTGGACGAGATCGTCCGCGCCGTCAACGAGGTCGGCGCCGCGCCGGGCGATCTGATTGCCATCCTGGAAGCGCTCAAGCAGGCCGGCGCGCTGCGTGCGGAGCTGGAAATCATCTGATGAACATCCTGCAGCCCACCCTGCCGCTGAACCCGACCGCCAACCCGGCGGCGGACAACGCGCGCATCCACGAGGTGGCGCAGAAGTTCGAGGGCCAGTTCGCGCAGATGCTGATCAAGTGCATGCGCGAGGCCAGCTTCGGGGATTCGCTGTTCCCGGGCGAAAACCAGATGTTCCGCGAGATGTACGACCAGCAGCTCGCCAAGGCCATGACCCAGGGCAAGGGCATGGGCCTGGCGCCGATGATCGCGCGCCAGCTCGGCGCCACCGACACGAACACCGCGCCGGTGCCGGTCAACACCGCGCTGTCGCAGTACCGCAAGATGATGCCGTCCGGCGCCGAGCAGATGCTGGACGTGATCGCCGGGCGCGCGCCCAGCCTGTCCGGCGCGTCGTCCGCCGAAGCCGGCGATCCCGGCGCCGCGATGGGCCTGCCGCGCATCGACTGGGCCGCGCTGACCGCGCCGGAAGCCCAGGCCGCGTGCGACGAGGTGGAACAGGTCGCCAGTGCCAATCCGCAGCAGTACGCCCGCAACACCCCCGAACGCTTCGTCGCCGAGATCTGGGACCACGCCCAGCGCGCCGCCAAGGAACTGGGCGTGGATCCGCGCGCCCTGGTCGCCCAGGCCGCGCTGGAAACCGGCTGGGGCAAGCGCGTCATCCAGCGCAACGACGGCGGCAGCGCGCACAACCTGTTCGGCATCAAGGCCACCGGCTGGAAGGGCGAACGCGCCCGCACCGGCACCCACGAATACCGCAACGGCGTGCGCCAGAACGAGACCGCCGACTTCCGCGCCTACAGCTCCCCGGCCGAAAGCTTCGCCGACTACGTGCGCCTGCTGAAGAACAACCCGCGCTACCAGAAGGCGCTGGCCGCCGGCAAGGACATCCACGGCTTCGCCCGCGGCCTGCAACAGGCCGGCTACGCCACCGATCCGTCGTATGCGAAGAAGATCGCCAGCATCGCCACCGGTCCCACCCTCGGCAAGGTCATCTCCGCGGTCGGCAACACCGTCGGCGGTGCGATTGGTGCCACGGTGGGCAACGCGCTCGCCAGCCGCTTCCTGGGCCGCTGAACGGAGTAGTCCATGTCCAACCTCCTCGCCACCGGTTCCAGCGCCCTGCTCGCCTTCCAGCGGGCGCTGTCCACGGTCAGCCACAACGTCGCCAACCTCAACACGCCGGGTTACTCGCGCCAGCGCACCGAGTTCGCCGCGCGCAACGGCACCTTCCACGGCTACGGCTACCAGGGCGGCGGCGTGCAGATCGTCGACGTCCATCGCATGGCCGATTCGCTGGCCACCGCGCGCCTGCTCGACAGCACCGGCGAACTGAACCGCCTGCAGCAGATGTCGGTGCTGTCCAACCGCCTGGACAGCCTGTTCTCGGAAAAGGCCACCGGCATCGCCGCGCCGTGGTCGGGCTTCTTCGATTCGATCAGCGCGCTCTCCTCCAGCGCCGCCGGCGCGGCCGATCGACAGAGCGTGCTGTCCCAGGCCAACGCGCTGGTCACCCGCTTCAACCAGATCGATCAGCAACTGGACAAGGTGGATGGCGAGGTCAACAGCGGCCTGACCTCCGCCGTGGGTGAAGTGAACCGGCTGGCCAAGGAAATCGCCCAGCTCAACGGTCGCATCGGCAACGGCGCCAATGCCTCGGGCGATCTGCTGGATCGTCGCGATCAACTGATCAGCCAGCTGATCGGCTACACCGGCGGCACCGCCGTGCAGCAGGACGGCGGCCAGATCAACGTGTTCACCGCCGGTGGCCAGCCGATGGTGGTTGGCGCCACCGCCAGTTCGCTGGTGACCGTGGCCGATCCCTACCGGCCCGAGCGCCTGCAGGTGGCGCTGGAAACCAACGGCCAGCGGGTCACCCTGGACAAGCGCGCGCTCGGCGGCCAGATCGGCGGCCTGATGGAATTCCGCACCACCGTGCTGGATCCGGCCATCGCCGAACTCGGCCGCATCGCCATGTCGCTGGCCGAGACCTTCAACGAAGGCCATCGCGCCGGCATGGATCAATACGGCCAGATGGGCGGGGATTTCTTCACCGCGCCGCAGCCGCAGATCTCGTCGCACTCGGGCAACACCGGCAACGCCGTGCTGCAACCGTCGCTGGGCGATCTGGGCGCGCTCAACGGCAAGAACGTGATGCTGCGCTTCGACGGCGGCAACTGGGTCGCCACCGATCCCGACACCGGCACCGCCATCCCGGTCACCGGGACCGGCACCGCCGTCGATCCGCTGGTGGTCAACGGCGTGGAACTGGTGTTGTCCAGCGGCACGCCCGCCGCCAACGATCGCTTCCTGCTGCAACCCACCGCGGGCGCGGCCGGCACGATCAAGCTCGCCATCAGCGATCCCAGCCGGATCGCCGCCGCCAGCCCGGTCAAGGCCAAGGCCGATCTGGCCAACACCGGCACCGGCAAGCTGGGCGCGGTCACCATCACCAACCCGGCGGATCCGAACCTGCTGGCACCGTCGGTGATCGAATTCATCGACGCCAACCAGTACACCATCGACGGCGCCGGCCCGTTCACCTACACGCCCGGCCAGGCCATCACCCACAACGGCTGGAGCGTCACCCTCGACGGTGCACCCGCCGCCGGGGACGCCTTCAACCTCGGCCCCACCGGCGCCAACTCCAGCGACAACGGCAACGCCAAGCTGCTGTCCAACCTGGACGACGCGCGCAAACTCAACGGCGGCACCCTTACCCTCAACGGCGCCATCTCCGGCCTGACCACCACGGTTGGCTCGGCCGCGCGCCAGGCCGACTACTCGGCCGAGGCGCAGCAGGTGCTGCAGGATCAGGCGCAGGCCGCGCGCGATGCCATTTCCGGCGTCAACCTGGATGAGGAAGCGGCGGATCTGATGCGCCTGCAGCAGGCCTACCAGGCCGCGGCGCAGATCATCTCCACCGCAGACACCCTGTTCCAGTCCCTGCTGAGCGCGACCCGCCGATGAACAACCGCATCTCCACCGGCCTGATGTACCAGCAGTCGATCACCACGATGCTGGCCAAGCAGGCCAAGCTGGCCCACACCCAGCAGCAGCTCGCCTCCGGGCAGAAGCTGATCAGCGCCAAGGACGATCCGGTCGCCGCCGGCAATGCCGTTGGCCTGGATCGCACCCTGGCCGAACTGGAACGCTTCGCCGCCAACGCCAGCACCCTGCAGAACCGCCTGGGCCTGCAGGAAAACGCGCTCAAGCTGGTTGGCGACGCGATGGCGCGCGTGCACGAACTGACCGTGCAGGCCAACAACGCCGCGCTCGGCGACGACAGCCGCAAAGCGATCAGCGCCGAACTCAAATCCATCCATGACGGCCTGCTGGATCTGGCCAACAGCACCGACGGCACCGGCCGCTACCTGTTCGGCGGCACCGCCGACGGCAGCGCCCCGTTCGCGCTGGCAGCCGGCGGCGTCATCTACAGCGGCGACCAGACCCAGCGCCAGGTCGAGGTCGCGCCGGACACCTTCGTCTCCGACACCCTGCCCGGCAGCGAAATCTTCCTGCGCCTGCGCACCGGCACCGGCCGCATCGACGGCGCCGCCGCCGGTGCCAACACCGGCACCGGCCTGCTGATGGATCTCAGCGTCACCGATTCCAGCGCCTACGACGGCGGCCAGTACAGCATCCGCTTCACCAGCCCGACCACCTACGAGGTCTACGGTGCAGGCCCCATCCCGATTTCCACCGGCACCTACACCAAGGGCCAGAGCATCGCCTTCGCCGGCGTGCAGGTGAAGATCGACGGCCAGCCCGACACTGGCGATGCATTCAACATCGGTCCCTCCGCCACCCGCGACGTATTCGCGACCATCCAGAACCTGATCGGCGCGCTGGAAACCAATCCCACCACCGACGCCCAGCGCGCCGCCATGCAGAACCAGTTGCAGGCCGCCATGCGCGACGTCGCCAGCGCCCAGGGCCACATGATCGACGCCCGCGCCAGTGGCGGCGCCCAGCTGATGGCCATCGACAGCGCCGCCGAACTGCGCGACGCCAACGCCGTCACCCTCAAGGGCACCCTCTCCAGCCTGCGCGACCTCGACTGGGCCGAGGCCATCGGCCGCTACAACCTGGAAAACACCGCCCTCCAGGCTGCGCAGAGCGTGTTCATGCAGATGCAGCAGTTGTCGCTGTTCAAGATGATGGGGTGAGGGGCGGGATTCGGGATTCGGGATTCGGGATTCGGGATTCGGGAGTCGGGAGTCGGGAGTCGGGAGTCGGGAGTCGGGAGTCGGGAGTCGGAAGTCGGAAGTCGGAAGTCGGAAGTCGGAAGTCGGAAGTCGGAAGTCGGAAGTCGGAAGTCGGAAGTCGACCAGAGCTTCGCCCAGCGACACGATCGTCGCAGGGAAGGCTACCGTGACGCACGCAGTCCACGCGTTCTTCAAGATAACCAACATCCCAGCAAAAACGACTACCTCTGCCTCCCCCTTTGAAAAAGGGGGACTGAGGGGGATTTGCTCCTGGCGCCGACCACCACCACTCGCCACTTCGCCAAACACAACAGACGCCCGTCGTCACGCGAATAAAAAAGTGAGCCCAGAAACACTGAAGCAAAAACGCTCAAAGTTAGTCGACACCGCCCAACCACATCGGCAGACTCCTGCATCAGGAGTTCAGACCTCCCCACGTAGCGGTACTACCCCTGTTATCCGGCGGCTCTTTTCTTCATCACCGGATAGCAACCGGCGACCTCGTTTCAATGCCGGGAGGTGGGTGAATGCAAGACCCGTATGGGAAATAGCCCAGCCGACTACGTGCGGTATCTGACCTCCCGGCACCCGGCCGCACTCACGCGCGCCGGGATTCTTCAACGAAGAAATGGAGGTCCCCATGACCAATGTTCGAATGGTCTATCTGTTGGAAGAACAAACCCAGCTGAATCTCATCCAGCTGCGTGACCACCTCAAACTGCTGTCCCTGCTCATCAGTCCCCGCTTCCGCCAGGACGAGCACCACAGCCTGCCCATCCCGCTGCAACCCCTGAGTGACTGCTTCGCCGGCCTCGCCCACGACGCCAGCCACATCCTCGACCAGCTCCGCTGGCACGCCGGCAAACCCAACGTCGAACCGGCCAACGACGCGTAACAAAAACACGGGCTGCTAGCGCCCGCGTTCTATGGATGAATACTGCTTTATATGCGGAAAATCCAGCCGATAGAACCTGCCATAGCTGCTATTAGCTATTTACCTATTTTCAGGAAGATAAAATTCACCCTTCCTTCAAATCATCCATCACACGAAGAAAAAACCTTAGAAATGTCATGGAGTCAAAAAATTTTCCTTATAACCCTGCACCGGAAGTTGATCTCGTCGCCCATCCTTGCTTACCAGCACAAGTGATTTACTCTCCTTTTCATTCGGAAGTTCCACCTCCGCCAGGTCCGAGTACTTAACTTTGACTACTCGCTCTCCATCCCGCCACGCAACTCCGGCTTCAAAAAAACCGACAACCCCTCCATCTTCACCAGGGTTCTTATACCCACCCAATGGAATACCCATCCCATCTCCATGAATTTTAAAAAGCTCAGCATCCTGCGACCAATCTTTGCGAAAATTCTCCATTGGAAACAGAATTCGATAAGCTCTAACGGCAACCTTCATCACTCACCTCACCGGAACAGTTATTACATCTGTCGCGCCATTCGTTGTTAAACCATAGCGCGACTGAATAGTATTATGGAGTCTAGGCTCCGCGATGACCCCTTAATTCTTAGCGTTGTCGCGCCATTCGCCTTAGCCGTATTGATCATGTTCCCAACAATTTTCAGGGGGTTCGAAATTTTCCCCTTAATCATGTCGACTCGGATAGTTGCGACACCATCTTTTAACGCAAAAGTTCCACGAAGCTTTGTATAGAGCCCTTGAGGCCAAGATCTGCAACTCGCAACTCTCTACTAAAATTCGCCGCATTCCTTAATACGAGCCCTCCTCTTACGCCTCCGGCAAATCCGCCACCACCGCGAGACAATCCACCTGCCAGTTGTCCTGGGTGACCACCGGGAATGAGATGGGCTGTCCCAGCGAATCGGTCATCACGGGAGCGGACGTATTCTGCGTGGAACGCTTGAGGAAAGTCTGTCGCTGACCATCCTCCGTCACCATCTCGACGCCTGCCCAGACCGATCCGTTGAAACCGAAGCCCGGCGATGCCACGGGTCGCCCGAAAAAGGTGCAACGCTTGTGTCGGTTGGGATCCGACGATGAGATCACCATCCAGCGGTCACCCGGTTGGCCCGGATCCCCGGTCATCAGATTGGCGCTGACCACGGTTTCAATACGCGGGATTGAAAGCACCCAGTCGCCCATCATGTAGGGCTGCAGTCGGGATTCGCTCTCGGCCATGCTGGCAAGTTGCCTGACAAGCGTGATGGTCGGCCCCGTTCCTTCCAGCAAAACATCCGTCTGGCTGAAGGTCAGATCTCCGGTGTAGAGATTCAGGCGCTCCCCGAACGGAGTATCGCCCACCGGCTGGATGGTTTCATAAACCTGCGCAGGTACTCGTCCCCCACCGGGACTTCCTGCGCCCTCACGCCTCCCATCACAGAACAAACCACAAGCAACGCGATCCAGCGTGACCTCGGTTCCATGTCTTCTCCTGGGTACTACTCCAGCGGCGGCCTGCACCCTTTCGATGGACGCAGCTCAGTACATTGCGGCGATTCCATTGGCGCCTCCGGCCGTCATTCCCTCAGTCGGAACAAGAACGCCTCGCGAGAAGCGTTCCACTGGATAAATAACGGGGATTATCGAAGCAGTCAAGCTGTCCCGCGATGCTGACCAGCAACGGGTTCCTTTGATCTGCTCCGTCATAACTGCGGACAAGCATCCCGTCCACAGTGACGCAGTGAGAGTATGGATGAGCGATGCTTCACCAGGGAGCGAGGCCCCTGCTTAAGCCGCGCTAGCTACCCGATCAAACAGGCTATCCGCCATCTCCCGCCAGCCGGCGAGTTGATGCAGCACGCCCAGCGACTTGAGGTAGTCCTCGTCCACTTGCTCGTTGCTGGCGAGCGCGCCGGCGACGTGCACGGCGCCGGGGACCCAGAAGCTGCGCAGGCTGGAGCGCTGCGGTTGGCGGTGGAAGGCGACGGCTTCAACGATGGGCATGGGCAGGCCCCACAGGCCGAGCAGGTAGGCGCCGGCTTCGGTGTGGCCGGGACGTTCGTCGCCTTCGGCGGCGACGGGTTCGCGTTCGTCACGCACGCCGGGCAACAGCAGGCCGACGTCGGCGAGCAGTGCGGCGGTGGCGCCGAGTTCGGCGCTGGTTTTCGGCAGGATGCGCGCGGCCAGGCGCGAGGCGATCAGGGCGCGCTGTTGCAGGGCCAGGCGATCGACGTTGCTGCCGGTCTTGATCGAGAACACTTCGCTGGCCAGCACCAGATCACGCAGGGTCGCCAGCCCCAGCCTTGTGACCGCCGCGCGCAGATCGGTGATCGCGCGGCCGTTGGAGAAATAGGCCGAGTTGCACAACTGCAGCACCTTGGCGGCGATGGCCGGATCGCCGGAGACGATGCGAGCGATGTCGTTGCTGTCGCCGTCGTCCTCTTCCAGTGCGCGGGTCAGCGCGAAGTACAGGTGCGGCGGCGACGGCAGGTGCTCGACCCGGCCGATGACGCGGCGCAGGCGCGGGCTGTCCAGCAGGTCGCGCAGTTCTTCCAGGCTGTGGATGGCTTCCAGCACGGTCTCGGAAGACAGTGGCAGCGGCAGGAAGCGATGGGCGACGCCAATCAGTTTGATGGGTGGAGAAACGCCGGCTTCGGTGTTTTCCAGCAGCGCGATGCGGATGGTTTCCGGACGCAGGGTGCGAATCTGGCCGAGCAGCGTGGCCGGTGGCAAGTCGGGCAGGCCCGGGCCGACGATCAACACGTCAATCGGGGAATTGGCGACCGCGAACATGGCGGCGTTGCCGTCGGCAACGAACTCGACCTTCCATTCGTCGCCCATGTCGCCGATGTAGTCGGTCAGATCATCGGGCAAACAGGCGGTGTCGCCCACATACAGGATCCGCAAGGCACTTCCCCTTCAAACCATTGTCCAGTGGCGCATCCGAACCCTGGATACACGCCCGCGCGAAAATCTACCGATTTTTCGGCCGCGCGATGACATTCCTGAAGGGCTGTCACGCGATATTGCGCAGCCCTTCACACAACCGCCGTGGAAAGGCGGCGTCGAAACCGGAATTCGTCAAATTTTTGGCGCGATTCCGGGCAGCGAACGCCCTTCCACCGGCCCGGCGGAAGACAAGTGCGCGAGCAGGCGGGCCAGCGTGACGACGTCCTGAAAGTTGTGTGCGGCCACCCGATGCAGCAGTTCGGACGAGCCGCCACGCAGATAACCCAACCAGGCCGCGGGCGCTTCCGAACCTGGCAGGTCATCCTCGCGCACGATCTCCAGTGCGCGCCGCTCGATGGTGGCGAGGCGGCAGTTTTCCCAGACGCCACGATAGCGCCGGCGTGTGGGATACAGCAGGTCCAGGTGGGCCAATCCTTCCAGCGGATTGCGACGACGCGCCAACCGGTAGCGGGTGATCAGCAGGGGCGCGTCGTAGCAGCGCCCGTTGTAGCTGACCAACCGCATGTCCGGCCGCAGCCAGCCCGCGAAGGTATCCAGCATGGCGCGCTCGGCGGCCAGGTGCGCGATCAGCAACTGTCGCACCCGCAGCCCTTCGGGAACGAAATCCGAGGCGCCGATCATGAAGGCGCGGGTGCCGGTGCCACCCGCCAGTCCGGTGGTCTCGGTATCGAAGAAAAGAAGCTGCGAGGCGGAAAGAAGATCCTCGCGCGCGAACGCGCCGTCGAACGACTCGGGTATCGCCGGCCACGGCAATATCCGCTCGATCAGATGCAGGCCATCGGCGATCTCCTCGCCCGGCAGGATGCGCTGGTGCGCGGCGGCGCGCGAGGGCGGTGCCGAACGCGTGCGCACACCAAGCATCCGCCGCAACGAAGTGGCCATGTCGGTAGCCGGCGCGCGGACCGCAGGTGGCGATGCGACGGGTGTGGGATGCCCGGCCTGCTGGCGCAGCCGGCGCAAGTGCTCCAGCGCGGTACTCATGCGACCGCCAGCAGTTCCAGCACGCGTCGCGCCAGCACCTTGGGGGTGACTTCCGCAGTCTCGTCGGCAGCCAGGATGGGACCGACGCAGGCCGGGCAACCGGCACGGCAGCCACAGCCATCCACCAGTTCGCTCGCACGCCGTACCAGTTCGGCCTGCCGGCGCCACAGCGGTTCGCTCAGGCCGATGCCGCCAGGGTAGTTGTCGTACAGGTACAGCGTGGGCACGAAGCGGTCACCTTCCAGCGGCGACAGCAATTGCCCTTCGCCGCCGCGCAGTTGTCCCCTGCCCTGCGCATCCGGCACCGCGAACCAGGCGCCGTCGCCATCGCCCACCGCCTTCTGCAGATCCCGGCCTTCGGCCATTACCGCCACGGTGGCGGCGATGTGCAGCGCGTTGGCCGCGCCGAGGAAACCATCCAGCGCCTCCTGCCGCGAGGCGAAGCCCGCATGCAGGGTCTCCGGCGGCAGCTGCCACCACAGGCTGGTGGTGTGCATTTCCTGATCCGGCAGGTTGACCGGGCCGTAGCCGATGTTCTCGTGGGTGTAGTAGCGGATCTTCTTGTAGCCGGCCACGCGCCGGACCACGTGCACTTCGCCGTGATGGCAGGTGCCCTGCCCCGCGCGGCAGCCGTCGAAACGCTCCAGCACCTTCAGCTTGGTGTATTCGATGGCGTCGGTGTAGTAGTCGACGTGGGTGCGGGTGACGTAGGCCTTGCGGCCTTCCCAGTCCAGCCGCTCGACCTGGTAGGGCGTGGACTGGATCATGTGGATGGCGCCTTCGTAGAGGGTCAGCGGCGCGGCGCTGAAATCCACTTCCGCGATGATGGTCTGGCGGCCGTCGGTGCGGTCCACCACCACGAAGTTGCCGTCCGCCACCGCGCGCAGGCTGACCGCGTTGGCCGGATAGCTGTCGGCGATCCATTCGTAGCGATCGCCCTCGCGATGGATCACGCTGTCCTCGCTCAGCAGTTCCAGGAATGGCGCCGGGTCCACCGGACCGAAATGCTCGCCCGCCAGAAACGGCAGTTCGAACGCCGCGCAGCGGATGTGATCGAGCAGGATCATTGGCTGGTCGGCGGCGATACGCGCGTGTTCGGGCGGGCTGTCGGCGAAGAAGTCCGGATGCCGCACCACGTACTGGTCCAGCGGCTGCGAGCTGGCCACCAGCACGCCCAGCGAAGGCTGCTGGCGCCGGCCGGCGCGGCCAAAGCGCTGCCATGTGGCGGAAATCGAGCCGGGATAGCCGTTCAGCACCACCGCGTCCAGGCTGCCGATGTCCACGCCCAGTTCCAGCGCCGAGGTGGAGACGATGCCGTCGATGCGGCCGTCGCGCATGTCGCGCTCGGCCTGGCGGCGCTCGGTCGGCAGGTAGCCACCGCGATAGGCGCGGATCCGCGCGGGCTTGCGCGGGTCGTGGTCGAACACGTCCTTGAGGTACTTGGTCAGCACCTCGACCATGGTCCGCGACTGGGCGAACACCAGCGTCTTCAACCCCGCCTTGATCGCCAGCCGGGCGATGCGGTTGCTCTGCGAACGCGCGGATGCGCGCAGGCCCAGATCCGGATTGACCACTGGCGGATTCCACAGCAGCACATGCTTGTCGCCGCTGGGCGCGCCGGACTCGGTGATGGCGTGGACGTCGGCTTCCAGCAGCGCCTCGGCGTGCGCCTTGGGATTGCCGATGGTGGCCGAGCACAGGATGAACTGCGGCGAGGCGCCGTAGAACGCGCACACCCGACGCAGGCGGCGCAGCACGTTGGCCACGTGCGAACCGAATACGCCACGGTAGGTATGGACTTCGTCGATCACCACGTAGCGCAGGTTCTCGAAGAACTGCGCCCACTTGGTGTGGTGCGGCAGGATCGCCTGGTGCAGCATGTCAGGATTGCTGACCACGATGTCGCCATGCAGGCGGATGGCCTGGCGCGCGTCGCCCGGCGTATCGCCGTCGAAGGTGAAGGCCTTGATGCCCAACTCGCCGGCGGCGTTGAGTTCCAGCAGTTCGCTGACCTGATCCTGCGCCAGCGCCTTGGTCGGAAACAGGTACAGCGCCTTGGCGCTGCCGCCCATCACCGCCGACGCCACCGGCAGCGTGTAGCAAAGCGATTTGCCCGAGGCGGTGGGCGTGGCGATGACCAGATGTTCGCCCACCGCGGCGTGTGCCCAGGCTTCGGCCTGATGCGAATAGAGCCGCTCGACCCCGCGCTGGCGCAGCGCGCGCGCCAGCGCCGGCGGCAGGGTTTCCGGCAATGGGGCGTAGCGCCCCTCGCGCCCGGGCACGGTCAACTGGCCGGTCACTCGATCCGGATACTTGGCCGCCAACCGCTCGGACAGGCGACTGCCGTCGGCGGTACCGGCCGGCAGCAGATCACGATGGGAACGGGCGATTTGCCGGGCGGGTACGGACATGGGCGGCCTCCAGAAAGGTCGCCATCACAAACCACCGCCGTCGCAGGATTTGAGATTGACGCCTGGGGCGCTCCCTCCTGCACGTCCCGACCGGACGCGAAAAAGCAAAGGCCCGGCTTGCGCCGGGCCTTTGCGTACAACTGGTGGGCGGTACAAGGTTCGAACTTGTGACCCCTGCCGTGTGAAGGTTGTAAAGGCGAAATAAAAATCAGATACTTACATTTAAGTGACTGATTTTATAGGCATGTGACGTTTTGCGACGTGTCGCACTTTCCTGTATTTTGCAGGACGGTTGCAGGACGGAGACTACCTTTGCCTAAGGTCACGCGGGAATCGCTCACAGAGAAAAGCGTCAAAGACGCGAAGGCCACCGGCAAGCTGTATCGGCTGCGTGACGCCAAAGTGCCGGGGCTGCTGCTGCGTGTAAACGCAACGGGCGCGAAAACATGGGCCATCACTTGGGGGCGTGGACAAGAGCGAATCATCGGCACGTTCCCGGTGATGACGTTGGACATGGCGCGCACTCAGGCGCTGTCCCAACTGGCGACCGCTGCCGAACATGGCACCCCTACCCCAAAGACCACCACGGACACCGTAGCGGACGCCTGCCGTGACTATGTGGCCGCGCTGCTGAAGGACGGCCGGACCTCCACGGCCGGCGATGCGGAGCGCCGGTTTGAGCGCACCGTGTATTCCGACCGTATAGGTAAGGTACGACTAGCCAAGCTGACACAAGACGACGTAGAGGACTGGCGCGACCGGGTGGAACGTGGCGACCTGGCCGACCTCCCCACCCGCAAGGGCCGACCGCCGACCGCTAAACCTCTCAGCAAGGCGAGCGTCAACCGTATGCGGACCGTGCTGGTTGCAGCCCTCAATCGGGCGGTGGAGCGCCGGAAGGTGTCACCTGACCGCATGATTGAGTGGGCCAACGTGAAGCCCTATGAAAAGGTCGGCACCCGGCGTGAACTCTACCTAGACCGGGAACAACGCCGCGCCCTACTCGCCAACGCTGGCGACGATATCCGCAACGTCATGGAGTGCATCGCCCTGACCGGGTGCCGCCCCGGCGACCCTGCGGCGGTGCTGCGGCGTGACTATGACGCCCTGCACGCAGCCGTGACGTTTCGCACCAAGGGCCACACCCGGACCGTGCCTCTCTCCCCTGCGGCTAAGGCCCTCTTTGATCGGCTGTCCAAGGGAAAGCTGCCGGCAGCGCACTTGTTCACCAATGGCGGCACCGAGTGGCAACACTACGATTGGGCCGATCAGGTGCGGAAGGCCGCGACCGCTGCCAACATGCCGGATGGCGTGGTGTTGTACACCCTGCGGCACTGCTGGATCACTGACGCCATTGTTGGGGGCATGGACTTGCTGACCGTCGCCAAGCTGGCGGGCACGTCGCTAGCGATGATTGAGAAGCACTACGGGCACCTGGTGCACGGCGCAGCCCGCGAGAAGCTGGCAAAGGTTGAGTTCCTATGATGCTACGTAGGCCCACAAACGAGCAGCTATTGGCCGACGTAAAGCGACGGCTAGAACAAGGCTACGCGGTAGCAACTGCGGAGCGTGCCAAGTCTCTCGCCAGCCGTGAATCGGACCCTGCTTTTCTTCGCGGACTGGTGGATGCACTAGCCGACGCGATCATTGATCCGAAGTCCCGGAAGCCCGGACGACCGAAAAAGAACGCAGATCGTTCGGCACAACCTAACGTGATTGACCTGGACGCACTGCCAGTTCAAACAAGAAAAGAAAAATTTGAGTGGGTTCAGAACTGGATTAGAGAAGGCGCGATTTGCGAGAAGATATTCGAAACAAACAGGAAGCGCGGCACACCTATCGCCACGCTCTGTGAACTGCACCGCATAGGCACCGACACGTACTACAAGTGGTACCCGGCAGATTCCTGATAACTCCGGATTTATCAGGAATAGCGCAAAGGAAAAAGAAACTACTGTGAACTCACGACGCGTCGCGCCGACCCGTCACGAGGACACAGAGAATGACGAACAAACTAATGTTTAGCCGGCTGGAACTGCCGGCCATCACCGGACAGTCGCTAAGCAACGTTGACCGCGCCATAGCGTGCGGCGACCTGGAAACGGTTGTTGTCGGCCGCAAACGCTTCGCGACGCCGACAGCCGCTCAGAAATGGTTGACCTTCCTGGCATCCGAAAGCAATGCCGGCCGGCCCGTGCGCTACATGGCGCGCAACCTCGATGACCGCCGCACGCCTGAGCGTGCCAAGGCCGAACGCGCGCGCCAGCGCCGGAGGGCCTAATCATGACCGCCAAAATCTTTCCTCCGCGCATCGCGGAGTTCGTAGCGGAGCATTGGCCGTCCGACAGCCACCGCCGCATGTTCATCCTGGGCCAAGTGCTGACGAAGCTCAGCGCGATGTTTCAGCTTGCCCACAATGAGCCGGTGCCCGACGAAGCTACTGCGGCCTGCATCCTTCTAGTGGAAGGGATGGAATCAGGCGATGAGGCCGATTACCGCAGTTGCGACGAACTGGCAATGAAGCTCTATGAGCAGTGGCTTGCACGTCGGGAGTTGAACTGACATGCAAATCCACGAGCGAATCCGCACAGTGTTTCCGCACGCCCCGGCTTCTGAGATTGACCGCTGGATTGCTGGTGGCCGTGACTACGCCGCTAAGCTTGACCGGCTTCCTGCACAAGAGCGCGAGGCGGTCTGCCAGCTTTTTGCCTGCTATGGCTTGACGACCGAAGATCACTACCGCCGCGCGATGCGCAGGGCCATCGACGTGACCATCCGGGCGTTCTATCCGGCTGCGGGGGTGGAACATGCCGACGCCTGACCCCCGCGTCATTGACGACTTGTGCAAGACACATCGTCATGTAAGCCGCGATGACATCATCGCTTGCTGGCATAACGCATCACTGCATTGGTTCGACGTACCGCCTGAAATGCTGGCGGATGAGCCTGGCGAACTGAGGGCTGCACGCGCGCTGTTTGTGCACTCTCAGCTAGAGCGCAACCGCGATGAGGCATCCTGGTATTCGTTCTGCATGTGGCTGCTGGTTCAGCCTTACAGCAAACAGCGCACCTAACTGCCGCATCACCCGCGCACACCTTGGCAAGGGAAACTCTCACGCGGACCAATGGCAGGATCACATGACAGATTCAACCAATGGCGGATCACTGGTAACAGTGGTGGACGCGCCGCGCCTTTCGGATGAGATTTACGAAAGGCTAAACGAAATACTGGACTGGGTATCCGCAGCGGCCGACGACCGGGAACTGCACAACAGCGTCATCCCTTGCATCCAGAGCTCCGGCATGCCTGGCGCGCTGCAAGAGCGCATCGTCAAGGCTGTCTACAAGAAACTGAAATTCTGCGACGCGGAGGTGCCTATCGGTAAGCTGCGCGCGCTGTTGTTCCCGCCCGCGCTGCCGCGCACCGATGGCGAACTCCCGGAATGGGCCACGCCGTTCTGCTGGGTCACCTCGCAAGACGCGTTCTTCAACACGTCGAACAATGAGTATATGAGCCTTCGCAGCTTCGATGTCGCGTTTGGCCGGCGCATGCCCATTGGCGAGTCTGGCCGGCGACTCAGCGCAGCCGAGAAAGCCACGCAGTTCTGGAACATGCCTATTGTGGAACGTGTCGGCTATCGGCCGGACTGCCCCGCGTTTTATACGTGGGACGGCGTGAGGTTCGCCAACTCCTATAGCCCGTCATCGCTGCCGCCAATTACACCACCAACGCCTAAAGGCTGCGCGGGCATCGAAGCCTTCAAATTTCTTTTGTACGACATGTGCGGCCGGCGCGATGACGTGTACCTCAATCTTCTGTGCTGGATGGCGCACAACGTGCAACGCCCTGGCGTGAAAATTCGGTGGTCGCCGATCCTAAAGGGTATCCACGGCGACGGGAAAACCCTAGCCGCTGCGGTGCTGCGCGCCGCGATGGGCTATCGCAATCTCTCCACTACGTCGAACTCAAATATTGCCAACAGCGGCGGGTTCACCGATTGGGCTGTGCGCGGTGCGGTCAACATCATTGAAGAAATCATGCTGACTGGAAAGGCACGACACCAGCTCTACAACGCAATGAAGGAATTCGTAAGCAATAACATCGTTGACGTGAACCCAAAAGGTGCCAAGCCATATCAGGCTTGGAACTGCACGAATCACTGGGCCAACACCAATCACAACAACGCCCTGCCCTTGGAACCAACCGACCGCCGCTGGTTCGTGATCTTCACGCCGTGGGCAGACCTCGCGGGAATGCTCGACTACTGCGGCCTGGATGCTGCTAGTTGGAAGGCACGCACTGACGCTATCGACTACGCAAAGAATCACTGCGCGGGCGAGCTACGCGCGTGGTTCCTGGGCATCGACATCCCCGTGGACTTCGACGTGAACGGCTCAGCGCCGATGACGCCTGAGAAGCGCCGGATGATGGCGAGCAGCGAGGATGAGGCTGAGAGTGTCGCCAAGTCGATCATTGAGGCTGGTGCCCACGGCGTGACCGCGCGCGTGTTCTCTAGCTCCCACCTTAGCCGACTGCTGGAAGGCAGAGCGCGCTTTGACAGCTTTGAAATGCCCAAGGGCCGCTCGCTGCACCAGATGTTCACGCGGCTTGGCTTCAGCAAGCTGGAGAGAGACGTGAAGTGGAACGGCGTGGCTTGCACGGTGTGGCTGCGTAACGGCGTTGAACTCAGCAACGACGACATACGGTCGGAGTTGTCGAACTCCGACCCGAACTCCGACCCGACCTAAGTCATTGAATCTATTTTCTTTGCCTCATCAAAGGTCGGAGGTCGGAGATAAACCAAAGTAGTAGTAGAGAGGGAATATAGGTTTGAGGTTTGAGGTACGCGTTATACATGCACGTTTTGGCTATAGGCCGAATAGAACGAACTCCGACTCCGACCTCCGACCTCCGTACCCATGCCCGTGGACACCGACGAACATACGTGGTGATCCGACGTGACACGTTTGCCCCTAATTTGCTCGGCCCTCAGTTTGCGCACTTTGCCGCTTCGCGGCGTCAACCAATCGTGTCGCCACGAATCGCAAGCCGTCGCATGACCGCTTGCTTTACATCCACCCGCAACCGCATTGAATAGCGAACCGGGATATCCCAAACAACTCCCGGAGCAAGTTATGACCCTGCAAGAAATCCGGCAGCGTAAGGCTGCCAAGGTGGCCGAACAGCGCGCGCTGCTCGCCAAGGCCCAAACCGAGAACCGCAACCTCAACACCGATGAGGCCGCGAAGTTCGACGCACTGAAGGCAGAAGTCACCGAACTGGAAGCGGCCGAAGCCCGCCAGCAGTTCGTTGACGATGCCGAGCGCCGCTCCACTGGCGTGACCGTCATCGCCGGCAACGGTGGTGACACCATCGGCGCGCTGGAATCCCGCGTGTCCCTCATGCGCGTCCTCCAGGCTGGCGTGGAACAGCGCGCGCTGACCGGTGCGGAACTGGAATACACACAGGAAACCGAACGCCGCACCGGCCGCAAGGCGCAGGGCACGTTCGTGCCGATGTCCGCGTTGGAACGTCGCGTCAACACCACCGGCAGCGCGCCGGAACTGGTGCCGACCGATCACCGTGCGGACCTCTACATCCAGCCGCTGCGCAACCGCCTGCTGGCGCGTCGCCTGGGCGTGCGCGTACTGTCCGGCTTGCATGGCAACGTCAGCATCCCGAAGCACGGCACGGGCGTGTCTGTTGGCTGGGTTGCCGAGAACGGCGCTGTGCCCGAGTCGGACGTGAACCCCTCCAACATCACGCTGACACCGAAGCATGCCGGTGGCCTCACCGAACTGTCCCGCCAGCTCATTATGCAATCCAGCCCCGACGTGGAACAGCTGGTGCGCGATGACTTCGCGGCGGTGCTGGCGCAGGCCATCGACTCGGCGCTCATCAAGGGCGGTGGCACCAATGAGCCGACCGGCGTGCTTTCCACCGTGGGCATCCAGACCGCCAACCTCGCGACGCTCAATTGGGCGAACGTGCTGGCGATGAAGGCCAAGGCAGAACTGGCGAACGTGGACGCGTCGTCCTGGCTGTTCAATCCCAGCGTCGCGGCCAAGTTCGCCGGCACGGAGAAGTCCACCGGCACGGGCATCTACCTGCTGGGCGACGACGGCCGCATGGCGGGCATCCAGTCCTACAGCACGAATCAGGTGCCGAACAACGCCACGCCCGATCCTGATACCGGCATTGCCATCCTGGGTGATTGGAGCCAAGTGATTCTTGGCCTGTGGTCCGAGATTGACATTCTCGTCAATCCTTACGCCCAGCCGGCTTATGGCCGTGGCGGCGTGCTGGTCCGCGCCATGTCCACCGTGGACGTGGGCGTGCGCCATCCGCAAGCGTTCGTTGTCGCTTCCGACATCGTGCTGTAACCGCCAGCCCTGCACAGCCCGTCCCAGCGGCGGGCTGTGTCTATGGAGACACCCCATGACCATCGAGAAACGCGCCACGGCCGGTGTGACCGCCCACGGCCGCAAGCTGACGGGCTATATCGCCAAGTTCGACAGCCCCACCACGATTGGCGACTTCACCGAAGTAATCCGGCGCGGGGCCTTCGCGGCCTCCCTGGCGTCCGGCGCGGACATTCTGGCTCTCTCGGACCACGATACCAGCCGCGTATTGGGCCGCACTCGTAGCGGCACGCTCACGCTGTCGGAGGATGACACGGGCCTGGCGTTCTCCTTGGAACTGCCCGACACGCAGGCCGGGCGTGACCTAGCCGCACTGGCGCAGCGTGGTGACCTGGGCGGCTGTTCCTTCGCCTTCAACGTACCGGCCGGCGGTGACCATTGGAACGGCAACACGCGCGAACTGCGCAACGTGGTGCTGGATGAGGTGTCCATCGTCCAGAGCCGGCCGGCCTACGGGGCCACCGAAGTCCATCTGCGCAGCCTGCAACCGCAAAACCAGTTGTCGCTACTGCGCTACTGGCTGGAGACTGTCAAATGAAGATTCTGGACATGCTGCGTGGCCGCACCGAGCGCCGCGCCGAAGACCCTTCCTGGAACGCACTGGTAAACGGTGGCAACAACACCACGGCCGGCTCATATGTTGACGCCAAATCGGCTGAGTCCATTTCTGCCGTGTTTGCATGCGTGCAGGCCCTGAGCGAGTCCACGGCCTGCCTGCCGTTGCACACCTACCGCCGCAACGAGGACGGGAGCCGGGAACGCGCGGACGGTCATTGGCTGTCCCGAGTCCTGGAACGCCCGAACGACTATCAGTCGGGCATGGAGCTCCGCGAGTGCATGACAGCTAGCGTGCTATTGAACGGCAACGGATACGCTCGCAAGGAGTTCAACGGTGCGGGGGAAGTGACCGCCTTGCACCCGATGCATCCGGGTCGCATGTCCATCGTGAAGCTGGACAGTGGCCGCTATCGCTATGACTACACCGACGACCAAGGCCGGCCCGTGCGTCTGCTGGCCGATGAAGTGCTGCATCTACGCGACCGCACCGAGCCAGGTTCGATTGTCGGAAAGAGTCGCGTGACCATCGCCCGTGAATCGTTGGGCCTGGCGCTGTCCCTGCGCACACATGGCGCGGCCAGCTTTGGGCGCGGTGCGCGGCCGGCGTCCGTTCTCTATAACGACGGCAAACAAGACCTCAACAGCGAACAGTTGACCGCCATTCGCGGCGTGATGGATAGCTACTCCTCGCCTGCCAATGCCGGCAAGACGCTTGTCATGGGCGTGCGCGGCTTGAAACTGGAGAACATCGGCCTCTCCAATGAAGACGCACAGTGGCTGGAGGCCATGAACTTCAGCGTGACCGAAGTCTGCCGCATGTTCCGCGTTCCGCCCATTCTTGTTCAGACTCTGGAACAGGCTAGCTACAACAATGTGGAAAGCCTGGGCGAGCAGTTCGTCAAGTTCAGCCTGACACGTTGGCTCAACCTGTGGGAGTCGGCCATCTCCCATCAAATGCTCGGCCCCATTGCTCGCCAACGGTTCTACGCCGAACACGCAGTGGACGCACTGCTGCGTGGTACCGCTGGGGAGCGTGCCGAGTTCTACGCCAAGGCGCTCAATAACGAACCGTGGATGGACGTGGACGAGGTGCGGCGATTGGAGAACCTACCGCCACGCCCGAACGCCAGTTGACGGGAAATCACTGGAATCTAGGTGACACCTAGACCGCGCCTTCCCTCATGCAGAGATTAAAAACCCCTTGAAGGCTGAACAAACATGACCGAACTGACCAAAAAGCAAGAAGCATTCGTGGCCCACAAGGCAGCGGGATGCACGAACAAGGATGCCGCCCTGGCCGCAGGTTACGCGCCTGGCAGCGCGGCGCAGGCCGGTGACCGCCTGGCGAAGCATCCGGCTGTGCGCAAGGCGCTCAATGCCGCCCGCCCCGCAAAAGAGGGCGTGGATACCTATGTGATGAAGCGCGGCGACTACGCGGACAGCAAAGCGTTCCTGCAAGACGCCATGAACAATGCGCAATTGCCCATCGGCCTGCGCATGGATGCCGCCAAGGCGCTGCTGCCTTACGAACACGCCAGGATGGGCGAGAAAGGCAAGAAAGAAATGGCAAAGGACAACGCCCGCGAAATCGCGCGTGGCCGCAACAAATTCGCTACCAAATCGCCGCCGACATTGACGGTGGTGCGTAGCGACTAGTGCACGGTGTCACCAGGCGGTTTAGGTGTGAGTGCCGCTCTCCTGAAAAACCGCACCAGCAGAGGCGACCTGAGAAGTCGCGAAACTGCATCAAGCCCAACGTGGTCGTGACCAAGTTGGGCAAAGGCCCCGGTAGCGCGCCAAGGTGCTACCGGGGCCTTTTTTATGCCAGCACTTCGTACCGCCAATGTGTAATGTCATCGTACGCGAGCGGCACCGGGACTATGAATCCCTGCTTTGGATCACTGGGAAACTCAATGTATTTTCCGGCAAAAATGTCGCCGTGCCGAGTTTTCACAAGGACCGACGACGCATGCATCGGGAGGTGCTCATTCACATCCGTCCATTCAACGACACTCATAGCTCAAGCCTTCATAGTTGCATTGATTAGGCCATTCAGTTTAGAGAAGTTCTCAATCGTTTCGTCGCTGAATGTCCTCCCCTGATGAGTCCTCAAAAGTGTTTCAGCGACTTCACCGTGGTCATATGCCTTTCCGATCTTGGCTTCGATTCGCTTGACAACTCTATCGCCCGGCCCGAGGTCGGCCGGCTTTAGCTTTGCCTTGAAGGTATCATTGTAAAGACTCAAGTAGTCTTCTACAGAGAACAGGTCTTCGATGTCGGAGTTCTTTTGCCCCGTCACTTCGTTCGCAAGAATCAGCCTGGTTCCAGTAATCAGCTTCTTCTCGATCATGCCCGTGACACGCTGCATGCCTTGGGTATCAGAATCGGCCAGAACGGTGATATCAAGATGCGGGCCAACCAAGCTCACAAATGTTGGGATGTTAGTTGCGCCGCCGCTGGGAAGAATGCGCCAGCGTGAATCTAGCGCGACCTTTTTCTTCTGACTGGCAACCTGACTCATGATAGTCAGGTAGATGAAATCAGACGTCCCTTCAACGACGAGGTTGTTGGGGCCGATGAACAAGCTCTGTGCGATGTCATAACCCAGCGCGGCCTGCAAAGGGAACAAGCTATCAGGATCGTTAGCTAGCGCATCCTCTGAAATAACGGAACCCTCAGGCGGGCCCCGGTCCTCGACAATTCGCACGCGCTCAAGGTGCCCCATTTCGACCATGAAGGGCGAATGCGTCGTATAGATGACTGGGGAAGCGAGAGCAAGTCGCTCATTGATAAAACGAAGAAAGTCCGCCTGCGCACGGCCGTGCAACGCCAAGGCGGGCTCATCAAGAAGTACAACCGTTGACTCCTTGTTCTCAAACTCGCTGAAGGCAGCCAAGAAGGAAAAAAACCACTGGAAGCCGGACGACCTCTGGCTAAAATTGTTTGAGTACCCTGTGCGTCGGTCCCTCAATCGAATGTCTAGGAACCTTGCTGCCACGCGCGTACCGTTGTGCTGTGGTATCTCTTCCTTATCCACGTCAATGCTGACTTCCAGATCAGGATTCTGCTTCCAGTAGTCGAATACTTGATTTGTCAGGTCAATCGACACGGCTTCCATTTCACCGCGACGCTGCTCATAGTCGTCCGCGCTGAGTTGCTTTGCTGTCGTCCCCGCCAACGCGATTAGCGCGCGTGCGGTTTGCATTGCGCTGTTGCCCGGTTCTTCATCGGCCGCAGTCACTTCGCGCAAGTCAATTCGGCCCGGGAGCGTGTTATATCCCGTGAACCTGAAGAATGTTGGAAGCTTTTCGCCAATCACACCATAGACAAGATCGAAAGCGGATGCCGTCAGAAGATTGTGTTTGGTGACGAGTTGTTTAGCCGCTTTAATCTCGCCACCATCAACATCTTCATGAGCGGCAGCGTCGATTCCGTTGATCGCTTCAGCCAACGCCTTAAGCGTCGATACTTTTCCGACGATCTTCTGAACGTCCTTCGATAGCTGCCCTCTAAGATGCGCGGCTATGGCACCCTCATCGGCACTCAAATACCAAAGCTGTTTACCGCTGTATGAGCGTGTGACCCTGAAAGAGTCATATTTGAAAATTTTGCTGCCGAGCGCTTCTTCAAGTTCCGCAATTTCATCAGCGTCTAGCGCGAACTCGGCGCTAATGAACTCAACTTCGGACAGGTCACCAGAACGCCTGTCCTTGGCGAGTAGCCAGCGCGGATATTGTTTCTCAAGATCAGGTTTGACCTTGTACGCAGGATTCAGCAGATACAGAGCTTCAAGCGCGCCTGACTTTCCGGCCTCATTCTTGCCTACAAGGCACGTGACCGACTCGGATACTTTCACTTGGCCGGAATCGACAATGTTCCGGAATTTCCTGACATGAAATGACTTGAATTGCATCGCCCCCTCCCTTCCTTGAGCCCAGCCCCAAGCGTATCCGCTCCAATCTAGTTTGAGCAGTACACAGTTCTGCTTATATCGGGCGAAGAACTGGGCCTTTTGCAGGACTCTTGCAGGACGAAAACACAAAGGCCACCCTTTTGAGGTGGCCTTTGTGTCAAAAAACCCCTAAAAATCAGGGGCTTATATGGTGGGCGGTACAAGGTTCGAACTTGTGACCCCTGCCGTGTGAAAGCAGTGCTCTACCGCTGAGCTAACCGCCCGAATCTCGGGCCGCGTATGTTAATCGGGCCTGCGGGATAGGTCAAACATTTTTGCCCGCCGACCCGCAAAGGCCCGCCACGCGGGCCATTCCGACGGCTCAGACCGCGGCGGTCACCAGCACCTCGATGCGCCACTCGGCATTGGCCAGGCGGGCCTGGACCGTTGCGCGCGGGGGGGTGTGGCCGGGCACCACCCACTCGTCCCAGGCCTGGTTCATGCCCTCGAAATCGAGCATGTCCTTCAGGAAGATTTCCACCCGCAGCAACTTGCTCTTGTCGGTCCCGGCCTGCGCGAGCAGCGCGTCGACGGCGGCCAGTACCTGCCGGGTCTGGCCGCGGATGTCCTGGCTGGCGTCGTCGGCGATCTGGCCGGCCAGGTAGACCACGCCGTTGTGGATGGCCATTTCCGACATGCGGGGGCCGACATCGAATCGCTGGATCATGGGGAAAGCTCCTTCATTCATCGGCACTGGCTGTGCCGCCGATGAAGCTTAACGCAGGCGCGGTTCACCTGGAGTCGCAAGGTGCGACGATGTCTTTTCAGCTTTCCTGTTCCTGCGTTTCCCGGCGTGCTGTCTCGCCGCTCGCCGGTACCGTCCGCCGTTCGGGCAACGAATAGCCACCTTCGTAGGCGCTGACCTGATTGCGACCGTCATGCTTTGACCGATACAGCATGCGGTCGGCGAGCGAAAACAACCTCGCGAGTTGATAGCCGGCCAACGCGGTGGTGGTGACGCCGAAGCTGGCGGTGACGAGGAAACGATGGCCCGTGCCCGAAGTATCGATGCGGGTGACGCGCTGGCGGCAATCCTCCGCCGCCTCGACCGCTTGCGCCAGGCTCATGCCAGGCAACAGCAGGGCGAATTCCTCCCCGCCCAGCCGGCCAACCACGGCATTGCGGTAATCCAGACCGCGGCAAAGCTCGGCCACCCGCACCAGCACCTGATCGCCGGCGGCGTGGCCGTAGCGATCATTGATCGTCTTGAAATGGTCGAGATCGAACATGACCAGCGCGACTTCCTGCTCGTTCCTCGCGCACTGGGCCAAAAGGCGTTCGGACTGGATGCTGAAATGGCTGCGGTTGCCGATGCCGGTCAGCGCGTCGGTCTGCGCCAGCCGCTTGAACATCATCTGGGTGCGCTTGGTGCGATATGCCCAGTAGCCGATGCTGGCCAGGAGCATGGTCAACAGCACCACCACCAGGCGGGTGTTCTGGACCGACTTGCTCTCCAGCTTGCGTTGCAGTTGCAGCAACTGGTTCTGGCTGCCAAGTCGCTGGATCTGCTCCGACTTTTCGAAGGTTTCCTGGCGGACAATCTGGTAGGCCAGCTCGCGCGCCTTGATCTCGTTGAGATAGGCCTTGTCGGCTTCCGCGTAGCGACGGTAATAGACCAGCGCGGTTTCCGTATCGCGCCTGCGCTCGGCGATCCGGTACATCGTGCGGTAGGCGCCGACCAGCGATTGGGTACTCGTGCCGACCGCTCCGCTGAGCGCAATCGCCTCGGAAGCATAGGTTTCCGACGCCTGCAAATCGCCACGCTCGAACAGCAGGTCGGCGAGCGTCGCCTTGACCAGCACGGCCAGATATGGATACCGGAACGACTCGACCTCCGCCATGTGCGAACGCAACAGCGCGATGGCCTCGGGGCGCTTGCGCTCCGCGGCCATCGTTTTCGCCAGGATCACGCGCATATGGTTGGCGAGCAGCCGCTCTCCGCCTTGCGTGCACTGCTCGATCGCTTCTTGCAGCGAGTCCATCCTGTCCGGAGACAGCGTCGCCAGGTTGAGCATCGCGTCGTACTTGAGATACTCGGCGAAGCAATGGGCACGGGCATCCGGCTGGCTGGCAAGGATGCGCTCGGCATACTGCATGCCCAGGCTGTACTGCCCAATCTCGTTGTGCAGATAGGAGGCTTCCACCAGGGCATGGATGCGCAACTGCGGGTCACGCACTTGATCCAGTTGCGGTAGCAGGCGACCAAGCTGCCGCAGGCTCTCCGCGAATCGCCGGCTCTTGGTGTAAAGATTCACCAGCAGTGCGCCGGCCCGGAAGCGGGTATCACTGTCGGTCGAAGACGCCATCAGCTTCTGCAACCGTGGAATCGCCGCTTCGTACTTGCCGGAAAAGGCAATCCCGTACGCCTCGAGATACGCCAATTGATCCTGTTGGAGACCTCGCAACTCCTGCCGCCTGCCCTGCAGCTGGCTGACGAGTTCGGCGAATCGCACGGGATCCCCACTGCGGATCGACTCGGCCTGCGCCAACAGTTCCGTCACTTCGGGCTTCGGCGTACCCGCGGCCACACTCGTCGATGCCAGCAGGGCCAGGCACAGGTAGCACGCCCGGAGGTAGCCCACGGCCCGGCGGCCCATCCCCGTGTCCAGGGTAGCCATCACCTGCCCATACCGCGTGAGTGCAGACGAACCCAACCGCATTGAATCTGTACTTCCCCCATTTTTTGGAGGCCCGCGCCGACCGGCCTGCCTGCGCACGATCTTATCGCATCGGTTCCCACTCGGTATCGGGCAGCCCGTTCAGGTGGCCAGTGTCGCTCAACCTGGTCGCGCGCCCTGCGTCTCGGCCACCTCGGTCCAGGACGCTTCAGGGGGATGGGATGCCTCGCCGTCATCCTGGGAAGCCGCCCGGAACGCGGTGACCCGATTGCGTCCCTGGGCTTTGGACTGGTAGAGCATCCGGTCCGCATCGGAAAGCAGCCGCTGCAGTACATAGCCGGATATGGCGGTCGAGGTAACTCCAAAACTCGCGGTCACCTGAATCCGCTGGCCGATCTCCGATGTATCGATGGAAGCGATACGCGTCCGGCAGTCCTCGGCCAGGCGAATCGCCGAGCGAAGATCACAGCCGTACATCAGCATCGCGAACTCCTCCCCGCCCAGACGCCCCAGCACATCGATCCGCCGGCACAGCGACTGGCATACCTGCGCCACCTGCTTGAGGACCCAATCGCCCGCCGGATGGCCGAACCGATCATTGATTGATTTGAAGTGGTCGAGGTCGAACATGATCACCGCCACTTCCTCTCCGTTGCGCTCGCATTGGCTCAACGTCCGCCCTGCCGACTGGGTGAAGTGGTGGCGGTTGCAGATGCCGGTCAACGCATCCGTCTCGGCAAGATGCTTCAGCGAAACCTGGACGCGCTTGGTCTTGTACGCCCAGTAGGCGATGGTCGCCAGCAACACGACCAGCAGGATGATAATCAGCCGGGTGTTCTGTCCCGCCTGTTTCTCCACCTTGCGTTGGAGTTTGAGCAGTTGGTTCTGGCTGTCCAGTCGCTGGATCTGCTGGGATTTTTCGAGAATCTCCTGGCGGACCATCTGATACGCGAGCTCGCGCGCCTTGACTTCGTTCAGATAGGCCCGGTCGGCTTCGGCATAACGGCGGTAATAGACCAGTGCCGTCTCCGAATCCTTCCGCGCCTCGGCGATCTGGTACATGGTCTTGTAGGCACTGGCCAGCGAGGAGGTGCTCCCGGGTGTGTTCTGGGCCAGACTCTCGTTCGCGTAGGTCTCCGCCGCGGCGTATTCGCCCGCGTCCAGCAAGAGTTCGGCCAGGAATGCCTTGACCTGCGCTATCAGGTGCGTATAGCCAGTCTCCTCGATCTCCTTCAGGTGCCCGTCCATCAAGGCGATGGCCTGCTTGCGGCGGTTGGATTCGGCCCATTTCTTGGAGAGGATCAACCGGATTCCATTGGCGGTGACCGTCTCGTGGGACGCGTCGCACTGGTTGATCGCTTCGACGACGACGTCGTCATCGAAAGGCAATTCGCCCAGGTTGTAGAGAGAATCGAATCGGGCCTGGTTGGCGAAACACAACGTACGCGCATCCGGTTCCTCTTCCAGGATCCGATCCGCATAGCGCAGGCCCAGGCGGTACTGTCCGACCTGGTTGTAGAGATAGGACGCCACGCCCAGGCCGTGATGACGCAACTTGGCCGATTGGATCTTGTCCACCAGGGTGAGGGTCTGCTCCAACTGGCGCAACCCGTCCGTAAACTGGCGGCGCAGGGCATGGGTGTTGACTATCAACGCGCCCGCCCGGAACTGGATCTCGGGATTGGTCGAGGACTCCATCAACGCGCGGGCGTGCCTTATCGCCTCGTCATAGTGTCCGCGAAAGCTGAAGCCGTAGGCTCGCAGGTACTCGATCTGTTCCCTCTGGGCCTTGTCGGCGCGATCGATGTGCTGCTCCAGCTCACCCAGCAATCGCTGGAAGCGGTGCGGATCCGAACTCCGCGCCTCCTCGGCCTGCTGCAGCAGCGTCTCCAGTCCGGGAGACGCTGCCGCCATGGCCAGGAAGGGCAGACACAAGGCGAACGACAGCATCCCGCAACGCAGGATGGTTCGGATCGTCGCACGCCGGCCCACCGTCGTGACCTTATTCCTCTTCCGGCGCGTCGCCATCCGGAGTCGGGTCGCGCAGCGGTTCCGTATCGTCCGGGGTATCCAGCGGACTCGGCTCCTGGCCAGGCTCCCAGAGGATGCAGAACAACGGGGCGCGCTTTTCCAGCGCATCGGCCAGGGCCACCGCGTCCTGACGGCGCAGGGCGTCGCTTTCGTTGCCGGTCAACTCGAGCGAATCGATCATTTCCTGCAGTTGCTCGGCCGGCAGGCGCGACAGCGCCGGGTTCTGGCCCAGTGATTCAAGAAAACGTATTGCGTTTGACATGGTGCGTCCTCTGCGGTTGGTGGTGGAAGGAAGCCGGGGCGCGGTTGGCCACGGTTCCCAGCAATTCGAGCTTTTGGCGCAAGTCCCGGTTGGGCTGCATCGGGCATGCCGGAGGCACGACCAGAGTGGTCTGCAGATTCAATTCCATCATCGGCAAGGCCGACAGCGGGAACCGTTCCTGGCGCGGTTTCGTGATCGGCAAGGTAGCCGCTTCATAGGCGATCACATGGTGATTCAACGGATAATCCTGCGCCAGCAGGTCGACCAGCAACTGCCGTTCGGCGGACGATGTACTGAATCGCCGCAGGCTTCGGTCGCCGGCCAGGCCCACCTGCCAGAGGATCAAGTATGCGGAGGGATCGATGCGCCGCTGGTAGAGCATGAATTGGCTGGCTTCGTAATGCTGGCAGCCATAGGTGCCTGGATCGATGCCCAGGTCGGCGTAGAGACAGTCTTCCGCCGAGATGCCGGGCTCCATGCTCGCGTCGAATCCTTCCTCGCGGGCCTGCTCTATCGCCAGATGCGGCGCCAGCGCGAATACGCCGGGGTGGCCGTAGAACGCACCGCAAACATGCTTTCCGGCACGGACTTCCACCAGCATCGACTCCACCATTTCCCCATAGGTATCGCGGCGTGACTTGCCTTCCGCATACAGCGGTTGCAGGCTGCGGACATCGGCGTTCATTCCCTGCACCCACAACTCTACGAGGGGGTCGGAAACGGCGAGAAAGACGACATCTGCCTGTTCAATGTGACCGCGTGCGCGGGGGCCGATATGGGCCCCCAGCATCATCCCCGTTCCCACGCAGACCAGGCTTCCCCGCACGTCCATCGCGCCGCCGAAGGTTTCAAAGAGCGAAATCTAACGGTCCAGCCGCCGCAATGCAAAAAAATGCCGTGACAGGATCGGGGCGGTCCCCCATTCCGCGCCCCTCAGCGTGCCTTTCCCTTGGCCGCCTCCGCCGCCGCCTTGCGGCGCGCCTCGGCGTCCTGCTGGTATTCCACGATATGCGGCAATGCCCGCAGCAGGCGCGAAGCCGGATCCAGGGTATAGGGCTCGCCCACGGGGAGCGTCAACCGGCCCCGGCCGTTGTCCATGGCCACGGTCTGGACCTTGCCGTCCACCCCGCCGACACGGACTTCCACGGGTACCGGGAACGGCAGGTCGTCCGGGGTCTTCCAGCGCAGGTTCAGGCCGCTGGCGTCGCGCTCGGCGACCAGTTCCGGCAGCGCGGCGCGGTACAGGTAGACGTCGAAGAACCAGCCGTAGTCGCGGCCGGTCACCTTGCGGACGATGTCGATGTAGTCGCGGGTGGAGACATAGCGCGGCTTGAACTTGCCCGGCTGCGGCGTGTCGGTGCCGTACACGGCCTGGCGGATGCTGGCGAAGAAGGCCTCATCGCCAATCAGCCCGCGCAGCATGTGCAGCATCAGCGAGCCCTTGTAGTAGATGTCCAGGCCCGGGCCATTCTCACGGTCATAGACGGTCTTCTCGGTCTGGCTCTTGCCGGACACGATCGGATACTTGTTGACCAGCCCGGCACGCTGGTCCAGCAACGCGGCGTGGTACTCCATCTCGCCGCGCAGGTACTGCAGGTAGAGCGGCTGCATGTAGCTGCCGAAGCCCTCGTGCAGCCACATGTCGTCCCAGTCCACGTTGGTCAACTGGTTGCCGAACCACTCGTGGGCAAACTCGTGCTGCAGCAGCCAGTCGTAGCCGTACTTGTCCTTCTTGTAGTCGTTGCCGTAGGCGTTGATGGTCTGGTGTTCCATGCCCAGGTGCGGGGTTTCGACCACGCCCATCTTCTCGTCGCCGAATGGATACGGGCCGATGTTGCGTTCGAAGAAGTCCAGCACCTGCGGGAACTCGGCGAACAGGCCGCGCGCCTTCGCCTCGCGCCCCTTCAAATGCCAGAAATGCAGCGGGATGGTGTTGCCGAAGCGGCTGCGGTATTCGCCCTTCATCTCCTCGTAGGGACCAATGTTCAGGGCAATGGCATAGGTATTCGAATCGCGTGCGCGCCAGTGGTACGTGCGCCAGCCGTCCTTTTCCTGCATGCCCATGGCGATGCCGTTGCCGGCCGCAACCAGCGGCGCCGGCACGGTGATGTGCTGGTCCACGACCGACGGTTCGCCCTGCGGATGGTCGATGCAGGGCCAGAACAGGTCGCAGCCCTCGCCCTGCACCGCCGAGGCGACCCAGGGTTCGCCGGTGGGCGCGGTCGCCCAGACGAAGCCGCCGTCCCAGGGCGCGCGCTTGGCCACGTGCGGCTTCCCGCCATAGACGATGCGGACCTTCACCTGCTGCCCCGCCGCCACCGGCGCGGGCAGATCGATGGTCATGCGCCCTTCCGGATTGCGCCAGGCGCTGGCCGGCAGGACGGCGCCGTCGGCCTCGACCCGGCTGACCGCCAGGTTGCGGTCCAGATCCACGACCACCCGCTGGATCGGCGACCTGGCCCGGAAGGTCAACCGGGCGTCACCCTGGATGGCCTTTTCCGCCGGCACGACCTTGAAGCTCAGGTCCGCATGCTCGAACACGACCGCCTCCTGTTCAGGCGCGCGCGGCACCCCGGAGTCACGGGTCAGGTCGGTGATGTCGGGCTGTTGGGCCAGGGCGGCCGCGGACAGGCTCAGGGACAGGGCAAGCATCAGGCGGGAGGACTTCATCGGCATCTCGGCTCCGTTCGGGGCGTGGCGACCACCACGACAACCGTCGATGGTGGCACGCCCGTCCGGACCAGGGGTATCCGACTGAAGTCATGGCGGCGCGGGATCAAGCCCCGGCCAGCGCGCGCCGGGCCCAGTCCACGATCTGCTCGCGTGACAACGCCCCGGACTGGCGGGCCAGTTCACGCCCGCCGCGAATCAGGACCAGGGTCGGAATGCTGCGGATACCGTAGCGGGCGGCCAGCGCCGTCTCCGCTTCGGTGTCCACCTTGGCCAGGCGCATCCGCGGTTCCAGCGCCTGCGCCGCGGCCTCGAACTGCGGCGCCATCGCCAGGCACGGGGCGCACCACGGTGCCCAGAAGTCCACCAGCAACGGGAGCTCGCTGCGCAGCGCGTGGCGGTCGAAGTCGCCGGTGGTCAGCGCCAATGGCCGCCCGCGAAACAGCGGCTGGTGGCAGCGCCCGCAACCGGGCGACTGGCCGAGCCGTTCCGGCGGCAGGCGGTTCATCGCCCCGCAATCCGGACAGGGAACCAGCCAGTGGGTTGCGTTCATCGCGTCTTTCGCCCCACCGTCTCGGTGCGGCCTTCGGACAACCGCAGGTGCAGCAGCGGGAACGGTTTGCCCAGCCCATCCCGTTCGGATCGCGATTCCAGCTCAAAGCCCATGTGCAGGTAGAACCCCACCGCCCCCGGGTTCTGTTCGTTCACGTCCACCCGGCGCGCGCCCCAGCTTTCAATCGCGTGACGGAGCAACGCCTTGCCCGCGCCGGTCCCGTGGTGGGCCGGGTCGACGAACAGCATCTCCACCTTGCCGGCCTCCACGCCGACGAACCCGCAGGGCTGGCCGTCGCCGGCCCGGGCCACCGCCAGTCGCTCGGCGGAAGGGAGATAGCCATCGCGCACCAGCGGACGGAACATCTGGATGTCGGCCTCCTCCAGGAAGTGGTGGGTGGCGCGGACGGCGGACTCCCAGACCTCGAGCAGGCGAGGCAGATCGGCGTTGGTGGCGGCTTCGATTTTCATCCGCACAGCTTGCCACGATCGGCGCCGGGGACGCGGTTGTAATCCGCGCTTCCGTTTGTCTTTCCCATCCGTCGTTTTCACTCCACCGGCCACGGAAAGGACTAGACTGGCGGCGACCGGAGTTTGGCCGAAGACGTGGAGGTACGCGTATGGCCACGTGGTTGCTCGCCGCCGCCCTGGCGCTTTCGCCGCAGCCGCCGCTGCCGGATGCGCAGGTTCCTCCCGACCTGCCCACGGTCGAAGAAATCATGGCCGTGCCTCCGGAACTGCAGGACCGGTTCCGGCAATGGATGGCGCAGGCGGGCGACGTCCAATCCTCGGCACGACTCAACCGGCTGGTCGACTTCCTGTTCTCAAAGGAAGGCGGCCTGGGCTTGCAGTACCAGAATGGCGCCAACTACACCGTCGGCCAGACGTATCAGACCGGTCGCGCGAATTGCCTCAGCTTCACCCTGATGGTGGTGGCACTGGCGCGCGCGGACGGACTGCAGGCCTACGCACAGGAAATCGAGGACGTGCTGACCTGGTACCAGGAGGGCAACACCGTCTATCGCAACAACCACGTCAATGCCGGCATCCGCATCGGACGCCAGCGCTTCAGCGTGGACGTGGCCTGGGACCAGGTCATCGCACGGCAACAGCCCGAGGCGATTCCCGACACGCACCTGTTCGCCATGTTCTATAACAATCGTGCGGTTGATCTGCTGGGCGCCGGCCACGCCGCCAGCGCACAGGCGTACCTCGCGCGCGCGCGCGCGCTGAGCCCCGGATATCCGGCTTTCTGGAACAACACGGGTGTTGCTGCACTCCGGCGTGGCGACGCGGCGGGCGCCGAACGCGCTTACCTGCATGCCCTGACACTGAATGAGAACTATTCCTCCGCGCTGTTCAACCTGGTGACGTTCTACAACCGCAGCGGGCGCGTTGCCGAGGCCAAGCCACTGCAACGGCGGCTGGAGCGGGTTCGTGCGCACGACCCATTCGATCAGTTCCTGCTTGCACTCGAGCACGAGCGCTCGGGCGACTACGAGGGTGCGATCGACTATTACCAGCGCGCCCTCCGGCTCTTCGGCAGCGAACACCGGTTTTATCTTGGGCTGGCGCGGGCGTATCTGCATCTTGGCAAGGCACGCCGCGCGGGCCGCGCCCTCGCCCGCGCCCAGGAATTGAGCGAGGGAGCGACACGTGCCCAATACCAGGCCAAGTTGGAGCGCCTGCGGCGGCCGCGCGAACCGAGCATCTTCGGTCCACAGCCGCGCTGACATGCCAGGGGCTCAATCCGTACCGAGGCGCCAGTGACCGAGGAAGGTGTAATCCGATTGCCCCTCGATGCTCTGTATCAACACGAATCCATCGGGCGCGAGGCCAACCGACGCCACCGCCGGCGTGGCGGGCCCTGGCTCGCTGTAGCCCAGGGTCAGGTGCGGCACAAAGATCCTGCCGACATGATCCTTGAAACCGGCCCAGATCAGGCGTTCCTGCAGGCCACGCCAGAAACGGAGCAATTCCGTCGAGGAAGAAAAGGCCGCCAGCGTAAGCGCCGGTCGCCGCGGATTTCCCAGCGGGAGCAGATGATCCAGTTGCAGGTGGAAGGCCTCGCCGCTGAACCCTTCAGCGGCTTCCCGTGCCCGCGCTATCCAGTCTTCCCGGGGACCGCTGCTCTCGCCCAGGTAGTGAAGGGTCAGATGGTAGCGCTCCGGATTTACCCAGCGCGTATGCGGGTGGCTGGCGCGCAGTCCGTCGACTATGCCCGCGACTTGCATGCGCTCCGACGCGGATGGCAGGAGTGCGAAGAACAGGCGATGCAGTGGCGGTGACGGACCGCCGAATAGATCACCCTGATGATTTGCCACGGTCTTCCAATCCTCTCGTTTCCTGAATTTCGTCCGGATGCGCCATGGTCATGCGGCCAGGAGATGATCCTCATGACGCCCCAGGGATGCAATCCGTCTGGGCTGTCGGTGGGCATAATGCTATGGACATCCCACATCGTGGCGGCAATGACCGAAACTTCCCAGGAAACACTCGCCACCCTGCACGCCCAAGCCTACGACGCCATGCACCGTGGAGAGCTACGCGAGGCCTCGCTCGCATTCGAGCGCTTGCTCTCGCAGCATCCGGATCGGCCTTACTACCACTACATGCGTGGGCTGGCACATAAGTACCTGATGGACTGGCCGGTGTCGCTGCACCACAACCTGCGCGCGATCGAGTTATCCGACGAAATGGACGAGGCGGAGCATTGGAACGCCGCCATCGCCGCCACCGCGCTGGGCGAATGGGCGCAGGCCCGCCGCCTGTGGGCCGCCTGCGGCGTCCATGTCCAGGAGGGCGAAGGCCCCATTGAAGGCAATCACGGGGTGGCCGTGGTCCGCCAGAACCCCTGGCATGCCGGCGAAACGGTGTTCATGCAACGCATCGACCCGGTCCGCGCCCGGCTGCTCAACGTTCCCCTGCCCGAAAGCGGACATCGCTTCGGCGATATCGTGCTCCATGATGGCGCGTCGACCGGTCGTCGCTTTGACGGAGAACGCGACGTACCGGTATTCAACGAACTCGAACGGTTGGTTGCCTCCGACTTTCAAACTTTCGTGGTGTTCGTTTCCAGTCCGGGACCGGATGATCTGCAGGCGCTGCTCGAAGCGACCGCGCCCGGTATCGGTTACACGGAAGACTGGACCCGCAGCATCCACCACTACTGCATGCGTTGCAGCTACGGAGCTCCCCATCTCCATTCCGAGCAGGACGACACATGCGACGATTGGCAAACCGAGCGCAATCTCGGTATCGCCGCTCAGAGCCGGCATTCGGTCGAAGCACTGCTGCAAGCCTGGGTGAGCCGGGGGCCCGGCCGTTCGGTCGATGCCATCGAAACATGTGAATGCCCGGTCCCTGAATATCAGGAAGGCTGGAACTGGTGGGTCGGTCCGGAAGACGAGGACGAAGGGGACGAGGCCACGGACACTCCTGCGCGTTGATGCGCTTTCCGTCCTGCCGTCCGGCAGCGCGCTTCAGCGCAACTGGCTGTCCTTGCTCCCGCGCCGGTTGTACATCTGTCCCTGCTCCTGCGCCTGGTCGGCCGCTTCCTGGCAGGCCACGCACAGGCGCACGCCGGGCACGGCCTTCTGCCGTGCCGGCGGAATCGGCGCATCGCATTCTTCGCAGTGGGAGAGGCTGGGACCGGTCGGCAGATTGCGGCGCGCGCGCGCAATCGCGTCCTTCACGGTCGCGTCGATCTGATCCTGTACGGCGCCGTCGCCGGCCCAACCGGTTGCCATGGTCCTGTCCTCTCGGGTGTTACCGGGCGGAGGTTACACCCGCCGCCCCGGAATGCCTTTCACGGAACGAAATGGGGCCGGACTCCGCGGGCTTCAAGCGTGGGCAAGTGCGTAGTCGATCGCCGCACACACCGCCGCCACCTGGGCGTCGTTGCATTGCGCGGGGGTCGCCTTGGGGCTGTCCGGGTAAACCTCGGTGGTGGTGGTGTAGCGCGCGTTGGTCACGCCGGCACACAGCCCCAGCGGCTTGAACGCGTACTCGATGACGCCGGGGGCCACCACCGGCGAGCCGATGATCTCGCCGTTGGCGTCGGCCGGCGCGATGTGGGTGACCTGCTCCACCGCCGCGATCACCGCGCGCTGGAAGTCGGGCTGCGGATTCTCGCTGTCATCGACCAGGTAGAACCCGTCGGGAATCTCGCCCGGCTCGAACGGCTTGCCGTCGCGCGCGGCCAAGGCCGGGCGGAACTCGCTCTCGTCGGTGTCGGTGGTTTCATGCAGATCGATATGCATGCGCGCCAGGTCGCGGATCGGCGCGACCAGCCCGATCAGCGCGGCCGATTCCTGCGCCGGGCTGTTTTCGCGGAAGGAGCGGTTCGGATCCAACGCGTCGGCGTTCCAGCGGTGGATGCGCTCGTAGCCCCATGGGCTGATGCACGGCGTCACCAGCAGGTTGACCTTGCCGGCGTAGTCCGCCGCACGCTGTTCCAGGAACTGCAGCGCGCCGTGCACGCCGCTGGTCTCGTAGCCATGCACGCCACCGGTCACCAGCATGATCGGCAGCGCGGGATTCCAGTCGCGACTGCGCACGGCGAACAGCGGATAGCGGCCGTCCGCGCCGTAGTCCAGCTCACCGTACTGCTCCACGTCGAACCGCGCGCGCAGGCGCTCGATCACCGTCAGCACGTCGGCGGCGTAGCTGCGCTGGACGGTCTGGCGGGCGCGCCATTCGGCTTTCTCGGTGGCGCCCCAGGGCTGGCCGGGCGTGCCGATGGGATAGAAGCGGTCGGTCGTGTTCATGCGGGGGCGACGGGCGGAAGCGGAAAAGGAGCAGCACTTTAGCAGGCCCGTGCGGGCACGCACCCATGCGCCGCGGCCCGTGCGCGGGGTTCCGCGTGTTTCCCTTCCCGGACCCACGGTGGTCCACCTTCACGCGGATTGAGCGCGGACTGGTGCAAATACGGCGCACCCCCATGCCCACCGCAACCTGGCCATGTCCCCGGAGGTCCTGCCATGAAGTGCAGTTCCGTTCTTTCCCTCGCCCTCGCCTGCCTGCTGCCCGCCGCCTCGGCCACGGCGCAGGACGACAAGGCACCCCCCATGACGCCCGAAATGAAGGCGATGATGGAAGCCTTCCAGAAAGCCGGCACGCCCGGCGCCGAACATCGACAACTCGCCACACTGGCCGGTACTTACGACCTGACCGTGAAAAGCTGGCACGCTCCGGATACCCCGCCCACCATCGACAAAGGCACTGCGACCCGCAGTATGATCCTCGGCGATCGCGTGCTGGTGGAGGAAGTCAGCTCGCAGATGATGGGCCAACCATTCACCGGACAGGGCCTGCACGGCTTCGACAATGTCACCGGCAAGCACTGGTCCACCTGGAACGACAGCATGAGCACCGGCCTGATGGTCAGCGAGGGCACCTGCGACGCCAGCATGGCCTGCACCTATACCGGCACCTATCACGACCCTGTCAGCAAGAAACCCGTGACCTCTCGCATGACCACCCGCTGGTCCGACAAGAGCACGGAGGTATTCGAGATGTACGCGCCCGGCCCGGATGGCAAGGAGGCCAAGATGATGGAGATTACCTACAAGAAACGTCCTTAGGCGCCGATCCGCGACAGGCACGGGGCGGTTCGCGACCGCCCCGTGCGTCGCGGGCTACTGCTCCCGCGCCGCCGCTTCGATCCTGGCGACGTCCAGCTTGTGCATGTCCAGGACGGCCTGCGTGATCCGCCCAACCAGCGCTTCATCGCCCGAGGTCATCATCTCGTCCAGCCCTTGCGGCGAAATCTGCCAGGACAGCCCGAAGCGATCCTTGCACCAACCGCACTGCTCGGACTCAGGCACCGACGACAGCTGCGCCCAGTAGCGGTCGATTTCGGCCTGATCGCGGCAGGTGACCAGAAACGAGATGGCTTCGTTGAAGGCAAAGCCGTGCGGATGGCCGCTGTCCATCGCCGCCATCCAGGTATCGCCCAGGCGGAAGTCGGAGAACATGACCGCGCCGGCGCGATCGTTGGCGCTGTCCTCCGTGTAGCGGGCCATCTGCCCGGCTTCGGAATCGTCGAACACCGAACGATAGAATTTCGCAGCCTCTTCGGCCTTCCCGTACACCTCGCCGGTGAACATCAATACCGGCACGATGCGCGGGCGCGGGGGTGCGCCAGGCGGACTGAGCATCAGTTGCCAGGACAGGCCGTAGCGATCCTGCACCCAGCCGTAGTGCTCGCTGAAGGGATACGCATCCAGCGGCATCAATGCCTGCCCGCCGTCGATGAGCCTGGCCCACATCGCATCCAGTTGCTCACGCGCCTGCCCGTCACGCGCGGGATCGAAATGGACCAGGAAGGAAGTCGAGGGATTGAACGTGAACACGGGACCGGCGCTGATCGCCATGAACGGCTGGCCGGCCAGGGTGAACGAGACCACGTCGCAGTCGCCGGAGGGCGTATCGCGCAACCGGACGATGGAGTCGACCTGCGAATCGGGAAACAGCGAGCAGTAGAACGCGGCGGCTTCGCGTGCCTGGGTGTCGAACCACAGATGCGGGGTGATGGGTTTCACGAGGGACATGCGGAAGCTCCTGCGGGATTGAGGGTGTAATCAACCGACGAACCGGGCCGCCTGAAATCGACACCCTTCCACATCTCCCGTAAAGCCGCTGTTGCCATCCAGGCGGTCCCGACAGCAGGATCGGGCTATCGTGTGGGGCCCGCGTCCGCTCTCCCTGCCTTCTCTCATGCAACGATTTTCCGCTTCCCGCGTCCCCCCTCCCCGCCGCGTCCCACGCCGGACGGCGACACCCTCCGCTCCGGTGCGTTCCGGCAGGGGGGACCATCGGTGAACGACGCATCGTCTCCCGGTCCCCGGATTTGGGTGGACGCCGACGCCTGCCCCGGGCCGGTCAAGGAAATCCTGTTCCGCGCGGCCGAACGCGCACAGGTCCAGGTGACCCTGGTCGCCAACCAGTGGCTGCGCACCCCATCTTCCCGGTACATCCGCGCGCTGCAGGTGCAGGGAGGCTTCGACGTGGCCGACGACGCCATCGCCGAACGCGCGCGTACCGGCGATCTCGTGGTCACCCAGGACATTCCGCTGGCGGCGCGGGTGCTGGCCAATGGCGCGCAGGCGATCAATCCGCGCGGCGACCGCTATACCGCCGACAACATCGCCGAAAGGCTCTCCATGCGGAACTTCATGGACGAACTGCGCGGCGCCGGCGTACAGACGGGCGGGCCGGCCGCCTTCAATGCCCGTGATCGGCAGGCCTTCGCCAACCAGCTGGATCGCTGGCTGGCAACGCGGCGCTGAGCTTCGCGAAAATGCCCCTGCCCGACCTCGAACCGCGTCCGATCATCCATCTGCTGCTGCACGTGCTGGTGCCCGTCGCCACCGCGCGCCTGTTCTGGCCGAAGGAATGGAAGCGCGCCGCCGCCTGGATGCTGGCCGGCTGGATCATCGATCTGGATCACCTGCTGGCCGATCCGATCTACGCGCCCGGGCGGTGCAGCCTGGGATTCCATCCGCTGCACACCTGGCCAGCGATGCTGCTCTACGGTGCGCTGGTGGTCCCGCGCCGGACCCGTTGGTTCGGTGTCGGCCTGCTCATCCACATCGCGCTGGATGGACTGGACTGCCTGATGATGTAGCGATCCGCATCGCCCGATGGGCAAGCAAGAGGCCGCATCCGGGGATTGAGGGCGCGCCTGCGCCCTCTCCCGCCCGACAGTCAACGCTGATCGGACTTGCGCGGTTCCGGCTGCGGTGCCGCCGGGGTCTGCCCGGTCGCACCGGAGCCATGATTGACCAGGTGCTGGGGCTTGCCCTTCAGGCGCCGCGGCTCGTCATTGCGCTGTGGCGCCGCCGACAGATCGCGTTTGGCGCATTTGCAGTACTTCTGACCACCGATGGTTTCGCACTTGTAGACCTCGTCCACCGCGCAGGAAGCGGGCGGCGGATTGATCGGACCGCCGGCCAGGGCGGCGCCGGCCAGCAGCAACAGGCTGGCAAAGGAGGTGGAGCGGATGATGAACTTGCGCATGGGGTGTCTCCTCGATAGGGGTGGTGCAGGCCACCACTGGCCTGCATTTCCTCTACCGGCAAACACGCCCGCCGGGCGTCATCGGATTTCACCGCCCGTCGCAGGAGCGTCCGGAAGGCCGCTCGGCGGCGGCCCTCCGTCCCTCACATGTTGCGTCGGTACTCGCCGCCCACGTCGTACAGGGCGTGGCTGATCTGGCCCAGGCTATGGGTCTTGACCGCCTCGACCAGCGCGACGAACACATTGCGCCTGTCCCGCGCCGCCTTCTGCAGATAGGCCAGGCCATGGCCGTCGTGCGCGTCGGCCTCGGCATGTTCCTCCAGCGCGGTGGAATGCGCGTGGTCGGTCTCGCCCTCCGGCGCCAGGCCGTTGCGCGAGGACTGCCAGGCGCGCACGTTGGTGATCTGTTGGCCCTTCTCTTCCTCGGTCGAGCGGATCAGCTCGATCTCGGTGGCGATCTCGCCGCCGTGTTCCTTCGGCAGGAAGGTGTTCACGCCCACCAGCGGCAGGCTGCCGTCGTGCTTCTTGTGCTCGTAGTACAACGATTCTTCCTGGATCTTGCCGCGCTGGTACATGGTGTCCATCGCGCCGAGCACGCCGCCGCGCTCGCTGATCGCCTCGAACTCCTTGTAGACCGCTTCCTCGACGATGTCGGTCAGGTACTCGACCGCGAAGCTGCCCTGCCACGGGTTCTCGTTGAAGTTGAGGCCCAGCTCCTTGTTGATGATCATCTGGATCGCGACCGCGCGGCGCACGCTTTCCTCGGTCGGCGTGGTGATCGCCTCGTCGTAGGCATTGGTGTGCAGGCTGTTGCAGTTGTCGAACAGCGCGTACAGCGCCTGCAGCGTGGTGCGGATGTCGTTGAACTGGATTTCCTGGGCATGCAGCGAACGGCCCGAGGTCTGGATGTGGTACTTCATCATCTGGCTGCGCTCGTTGGCGCCGTAGCGCTCGCGCATCGCGCGCGCCCAGATGCGCCGCGCGACGCGGCCGATCACGGTGTATTCCGGATCCATGCCGTTGCTGAAGAAGAACGACAGGTTCGGAGCGAAGTCGTCGATCTTCATCCCACGCGCCAGGTAGTACTCGACGATGGTGAAACCGTTGGACAGGGTGAAGGCCAGCTGCGATATCGGGTTCGCTCCCGCCTCGGCGATGTGGTAGCCGGAAATCGACACCGAGTAGAAGTTGCGCACGCCGTTGTCGACGAAGTACTGCTGGATGTCGCCCATCATGCGCAGGGCGAACTCGGTGCTGAAGATGCAGGTGTTCTGTGCCTGGTCTTCCTTGAGGATGTCGGCCTGCACGGTGCCGCGCACGGTCTTCAGGGTCTCGGCCTTGATCCGCGCGTAGGTGTCCGCGTCCACCAGTTGATCGCCGGTCACGCCCAGCAGGCCCAGGCCGAGTCCGTCGTTGCCGGCCGGCAGTTCGCCGGAATAGCGCGGACGCTCGCGGCCGGCGAACAGTTCGTCCAGCTTCTTCTGCGCAGCCGCCCAGCGATCGGCATCGGCCTTCAGGTACTTCTCCACCTGCTGGTCGACGGCGGTGTTCATGAACATCGCCAGGATGATCGGTGCCGGACCGTTGATGGTCATCGATACCGAGGTGGTCGGCGCGCACAGGTCGAAGCCGGAGTACAGCTTCTTCATGTCATCCAGCGTGGGAATGTTGACGCCGGAGTTGCCGATCTTGCCGTAGATGTCCGGACGCGGCGCCGGATCCTCGCCATACAGCGTCACGCTGTCGAAGGCGGTGGACAGGCGCGCGGCCGGCTGGCCCAGGCTCAGGTAGTGGAAGCGACGGTTGGTCCGCTCCGGCGTGCCCTCGCCGGCGAACATGCGGATCGGATCCTCGCCGGTGCGGCGATACGGATACACGCCTCCCGTATAGGGATAACTGCCCGGCAGGTTTTCTTTCTGCAGGAAAGTCAGCAGTTCGCCCCAGCCACGGTATTTCGGCGCGGCGATCTTGGGAATCTTCTGGTGGCTGAGCGACTCGCGGTAGTTCTCGATGCGGATCGTCTTGCCGCGTACCTCGTACTCGTTGACCTCGTCGGTCGCCGCCTTTAGCCGCGCCGGCCACTCGCGCAGCAGCTTCAGCGCTTCGCTGGACAGCGACTGCACGGCGTCCTGGTAGCGCTGGCGTAGGGTCAGCAGGGAGCGGTCGACTTGACCTGCCCCCTCCCCCGCCTGCGGGGGAGGGTTGGGGTGGGGGCCGGCGTCACCCGTCTTGCCCCCATCCGCCCTTCGGGCACCTTCCCCCGCAAGCGGGGGAAGGAGATCTTCGGCGGCATACAGATCCAGCGCCTTGGGTAGTGCCGGGTCGTCAAGATCCCGCAACGACTGCCAGTACGACTGCGCGCGGCTGGCGGTTTCGGCTTCGCTCTCGATGCGGCGGTTGATGCCGCGGCCCTGCTCTGCGATCTCGGCCAGGTAGCGCACGCGCGCACCGGGAATCAGCACGGTCGCGCGCGGTTCCTTCAATTCGGTGTCGATCTCCGGCGTCCACTTCTCCGCCGGCAGGTGCAGCTTGTCGCGCAGCAGGCGGCACAGGTTGGCGAACATCCAGCTGATGCCCGGATCGTTGAACTGGCTGGCGATGGTCGGATACACCGGCACATCCGCGTCCGGCGTCTGGAACGCCACCCGGTTGCGCTTCCACTGCTTGCGCACGTCGCGCAGCGCGTCCTCGGCGCCGCGCTTGTCGTACTTGTTCAGCACCACCAGTTCGGCGAAGTCGAGCATGTCGATCTTCTCCAACTGGCTGGCCGCGCCGTAGTCGCTGGTCATCACGTACATCGGGAAATCGACCAGGTCGACGATTTCCGAGTCGCTCTGGCCGATGCCGGCGGTCTCGACGATGATCAGATCGAAGCCCAGCGACTTCAGGTAGGCGATGCAGTCCTTCAGCACCGCGTTGGTCGCCACGTTCTGCCGGCGGGTCGCCATCGAACGCATGTAGATGCGTTCGCTGCGCAGCGAGTTCATGCGGATGCGGTCGCCCAGCAGCGCGCCACCGGTGCGACGGCGGGTCGGGTCGACCGAGATCACCGCCATCCGCATCTGCGGGAAGCTGGACAGGAACCGGTTCATCAGCTCGTCGGTCACCGACGACTTGCCGGCGCCGCCGGTGCCGGTGATGCCGATGACCGGCGTGCCGGGACGGGATTCGAGATTGGTGATGCGGGATTCGGTGGAGCGCGGGTTGGCCCACTGCCGGCGCAGGGCGGCGAGTTCGGTTTCGCTGAAATCACCATCCTCGATACGACTAAGCATGTGCCCGATGGCCGCTTCGTCACCGATGGCGGCGTGGGAATCTTGCGAATCCCGAATCCCCATTCCCGAATCCCGGGCCGCGCCCGCGCGGCCCACCACATCCTCGATCATCTCCACCAGCCCCATCTTCATGCCGTCGTTGGGGTGGTAGATGCGTTCGACGCCGTAGGCCTGAAGCTCGGCGATTTCCTCGGGGGTGATGGTGCCGCCGCCGCCGCCGAACACGCGGATGTGGCTGGCGCCGCGCTCCTTGAGCATGTCGACCATGTACTTGAAGTACTCGACGTGGCCGCCCTGGTAGCTGGACAGGGCGATGCCGTCGGCATCCTCCTGCAACGCGGCGCGGACCACGTCCTCGACGCTGCGGTTGTGGCCCAGGTGGATCACTTCGGCGCCCTGCCCCTGGATCAGGCGGCGCATGATGTTGATCGCTGCGTCGTGGCCATCGAACAGGCTGGCCGCAGTGACGAAACGCAGCGGGGAAACATCCGCGCGTGCTGCTGGAAGCTGGGAAGCCGGTGTGCTCATTCGCGCCCTCACTCGCGTATTGCATGCATTAGAGGCGGAATTGTAGCGCGCGGCGGAGTTCGGCCCCATGACGCCTTTGGTCGAAGCACCCTACGCCGCCGTCTGGCGCGGCGGCGCAGCCCGGGCCGGGTGCCTGTTCAGGCGAATCCGTAAGGCAGGTCCGGCGTGGACACGACGCGCTGCCCCACCGCGCGTCCGTCCAGGTAGGACATCGCCGCGGCAATGACGCCGGGATCGGTGAGGATGCGGTTGTGTCCGAGCCCGGTGGTGCTCAGCAGGCGCGCCTCCGGCCAGTAGCGCGCATAGCGCTCGCCTTCGGACCAGGGCACTTCGCGGTCTTCCAGGTCATGGACGATCAGCGCGGGACTGGCGATGCGGGGCGCATTGAGGTGCGCCTGGAATCCTTCCACCGCCATGCCGGTCAGCGACTCGAATTCGTCGAACAGGCGCGCCGAAAGATGCGCGGCGAGACCGACGAAACCACCGAAGCGCTGCGCCGCGGCGATTGGATCGGCCGCCGGCGCGATCAGGATCGCGCGCTCCGCCCGCAATCCGCGCGCGAGCGCGATCATGGCGGCCGCGCCGCCGAGGGAATGCGCCACCAGCGCCTGCACGCCGCCGAAGCGTTCGGCGAAACGGTGCAGGACGTCGGCGAACATCGGCAGCGTCGCCCGGTAGCCGCTGCTGCGGCCATGCGCGATCTGGTCCAGCGCCACCACCGCGTAGCCGGCCTGGCGCAATGGTTCCACCCATGGCAGCAGTTGCAGCGCATAGCCCGACCAGCCATGCGCCAGCAGCGCGATGGGCTGGCGCTGGGGATCTCCCCAGGCATACCAGGTGAGCCGCTCGCGGCCGTGCGCGAAGGTGTGGACGCTGGCACCCCAGGTATCGCTGCGGCGTGCGCGCTCGCGGCCGCCGGGCATCGGCGTGCCGAACAGGCGGAAGGCATGCTGGAGCGTGGCTTCCGGCATCAGCCAACTGCCCAGGGCGAAGGCGGAGCGCAACGGCAGCAGGCGGACATTTTTACGAACGATCGTGCTTTTTTGTGGCGAAACGACGGCGGCCATGGGGGACTCTCCGGATCAGGCGGCGTAGGAGGCGAACAGGTGATCGAGCGCCCGCCGGGCCAGGGCTTCGGCCTGGGCGGGGTCGTACAGCCGGGCGTTGTGCAGCCCTTCGGTGATGGCGAACAACTGGAACGAGACCAGTACGGGATCGGTGTCGGCGGCGAACTCGCCGCTGTCGATGCACATCTGCGCGGCCTTGGCGACGACGGCGCGCCACTCGGTCAGCCAGGCGATCACGCGCTCGCGCATCATTCCGGGGCGTGCGTCGTATTCGTTGGCGGCGCCGAGAATCACGCAACCATCGGGATTGGCCCGCACCCAGGCGAACCAGCCGTCCATGATCGCGCGCAGCCGCGCCTGTCCACGCGGCTGCCGCAGCGCGGGCGCCATCACCGCCTCGCCGAAGCGGCGCGCGGTCCAGTCCAGCACGGTGAGCTGCAGATCCTCGCGGGAGCCGAAGTGCGCGAACACGCCGCTCTTGGACATGCCCGCGGCCTGCGCCAGCTCGCCGATGGACAGGCCTTCCAGGCCCTGCCGGCAGGCGATGGCATACGCCCGCTCGACGATCATCTCGCGGGTGGCCGTGCCCTTGCTGGTGGCGGCGCACAGATTCATGGCGGCAAAAATAGCACGGTCGTTCGCATCTGTCAGCTGGCCGGGGAGCGGCACGAAAACGGGATCCCGTCCACAAACTGCCCCCGGCCGGCCGTATGGATTAGAATGCCCGCCTGCGACGACCACGGCGAGCCGGAAACGTCGCTTTTTTATTTTTCGAACAAGCGGTTAGCCAAAGCCACCCGGCGTAGCCCGCGGCCCCACGCCGCACCGGAGTCCCAGATGATCTTCGAAACCCTCGACACGTCCGGCCATGAGCAGGTCGTCTTCTGCCACAACCCCGACGCCGGCCTGAAGGCCATCATCGCGGTTCACAGCACGGTCCTGGGTCCGGCCTTGGGCGGGGTGCGCATGCGCCCCTACGCCGACAGTCAGGCGGCGCTGACCGACGCGCTCCGGCTCAGCCGCACCATGACCTACAAGAACGCCCTCGCCGGCCTCAACGTCGGCGGCGGCAAGGCCGTGATCATCGGCGACAGCACCGCCGACAAGACCGAGGTGCTGTTTCGTTCGTTCGGTCGCTACGTGGATTCGCTGGGCGGCCGCTACATCACCGCCGAGGACGTGGGCACCGACGTCAACGACATGGAGAACGTCTACCGCGAGACCGAATACGTGGTCGGCGTGCACCAGGTCCACGGCGGCTCGGGCGATCCCGCCCCGTTCACCGCCTACGGCGCGCTGCAGGGCCTGATGGCCACCCTCAACCGCAAGTTCGGCAACGAGGAAATCGGCAAGTACAGCTTCGCCGTCCAGGGCCTGGGCCATATCGGCATGGAGTTCGTCAAACTGCTGAAGGAACGCGGCGCCAAGCTGTTCGTCACCGATCTCAATCCCAAGCTGGTGGAGTACGCGGTGGAGGAATACGGCGCCGAGGCGGTCAAGCCGGACGAAATCTACGATCTGCCGGTGGACGTGTTCTCGCCGTGCGCGCTGGAATACGCAATCAACGCCGAGACCCTGCCGCGCCTGAAGGCCAAGGTCATCTGCGGCACCGCCAACAACCAGATGTCGCACGTCACCGGCGTGGAAGCCGCCAAGCGCGGCATCCTGTATGCGCCGGACTACGCGGTGAACGCCGGCGGCGTCATCAACGTGTCGCTGGAAATCGACGGCTACAACCGCGAGCGCGCGATGCGGATGATGCGCACCATCTACCACACCGTCGGCAAGATCTTCGATCTGGCCGAACGCGAGAACCTCGCGCCGCAGTACGCCGCCGACCGCATCGCCGAGGCGCGCATCGCCGCCATCGGCAAGCTCAAGCTGCCGCTGGGCCGGACCGCACCACGCTTCATGGGGCATCTGCGCGGAGAGCGTTGATCGCCAACACCCACAGGCCGCAATAGGAGGGAGGACCGAATGCGACCCGTTTCAATCGCTGCTTTTCCGCTTGGCGAGGAAATCGACGCGCTGCGCGACGCCGTGCGCCGGTTCGCGGATGCCGAGATAGCTCCGCGCGCCGCGCAGATCGACCACGACAACGTGTTCCCGCAGGACCTGTGGCCCAAGCTGGGCGAAATGGGCCTGTTGGGCATGACCGTGGACGAGGCCTTCGGCGGCAGCGGCATGAGCTACCTGGCGCACCTGGTGGCGATGGAGGAAATCTCGCGCGCGTCCGGTTCGGTCGGCCTGAGCTATGGCGCGCACTCGAACCTGTGCGTTTCCAACCTGTTCCTCAACGGCAGCGACGCCCAGCGCCGCAAGTACCTGCCGAAGCTGTGCACCGGCGAATGGAAGGGCGCGCTGGCGATGAGCGAACCCGGCGCCGGCTCCGACGTGGTCGGCTCGATGGGCTGCCGCGCCGAACTGCGCGACGGCGTGTGGGTCGCCAACGGCAACAAGATGTGGATCACCAACGGACCGGAAGCCGACGTGCTGCTGGTCTACATGCGCACCGCCGGCAAGGAGGCGGGCAGCAAGTGCATGACCGCCTTCATCGTCGAGCGCGGCATGAAGGGTTTCTCAACCGCGCAGAAGCTGGACAAGCTGGGCATGCGCGGCAGCAACACCTGCGAACTGGTGTTCGAGAACTGCGAGATTCCCGCCGGGAACGTGCTGGGCGAAGTCCACCAGGGCGTGCGCGTGCTGATGAGCGGCCTCAACACCGAGCGGCTGGTGCTGACCGGTGGTCCGATTGGGCTGATGCAGGCGGCCATGGACATCACCCTGCCCTACGTGCGCGAACGCCGCCAGTTCGATTCGCCGATCGGCACTTTCGGTCTGATGCAGGGCAAGCTGGCCGACATGTACACCGCGCTGCAGTCCAGCCGCGCCTTCGCCTACCAGGTCGCCCGCGACTACGATGCCGGCACCGGCTCGCGCGCCGCCGCGGCCGGCTGCCTGCTGCATGCCTCCGAGGCTGCGGTGCAGGTCACCCTGGAGGCCATCCAGGCGCTGGGCGGCAACGGTTACATCAACGAGTTCGACACCGGCCGCCTGCTCCGCGACGCCAAGCTCTACGCCATCGGCGCCGGCACCAACGAAATCAGGCGCATGCTGATCGGCCGCGAACTGTTCGACGGCCGCGCCTGAACAGGCATTCCACCGCCGCCTGGTCCGCCAGGCGGCATCCCCCTGTCCGAACGGCCGATTGCTGCACCGCACCGCGAGCGGGATAATCCGGCCATCCCTACACGAGGTTCCGTTTCATGTCCGATATCGTCATCGCCGCCGCCAAGCGCACCGCCATCGGTTCCTTCATGGGCCAGTTCACCGGCGTGCCGACCCCGACCCTGGGCGCGGCGACCATCCGCGCGGCGCTGGAGCAGGCCGGCGTCCCCGCCGCCGACGTCTCCGAGGTCATCATGGGCTGCGTGCTGCCGGCCAACCTGGGCCAGGCACCCGCGCGCCAGGCCTCGCTGGCCGCGGGCCTGCCGACCGACGTCGGCTGCACCACCATCAACAAGGTCTGCGGTTCGGGCATGAAGGCGATCATGCTGGGCCACGATCTGATCAAGGCCGGTTCGGCCAGCATCGTGGTCGCCGGCGGCATGGAGTCGATGACCAACGCCCCGCACATGATCCCGAACTCGCGCACCGGCAACCGCTTCGGCAACTTCCAGGCGGTCGACCACATGGCCTGGGACGGCCTGACCAATCCGTATGACGGCCAGGCCATGGGCGTGTTCGCCGAAGCCACCGCCGCCAAGTACGGCTTCACCCGCGAGGAACAGGACGCCTACTCGACCGAATCGGTCAAGCGCGCGCAGGCCGCCCAGCAGTCCGGTGCCTTCGACGCCGAGATCGTTCCGGTCAAGGTCGCCACCCGCAAGGGCGAGGTTGAAGTGAGTACCGACGAACAACCCGGCAAGTCCGACCTGGCCAAGATCCCGACCCTCAAGCCGGCGTTCAAGAAGGACGGCACCGTCACCGCGGCCAGCTCGTCCAGCATTTCCGACGGCGCCGCCGCCACCGTCCTGCTGACCGCCGAGGAAGCCGCCAGGCGCGGCCTGCAGCCGCTGGCGAAAATCGTCGGCCACGCCACCTTCTCGCAGCAGCCGGAGTGGTTCACCACCTCTCCGGTCAGCGCGATCGACAAGCTGCTCAAGCAGGTCGGCTGGACCGTGGACCAGGTGGATCTGTTCGAGGTCAACGAAGCCTTCGCGGTGGTCGCGATGGCACCGATCAAGGATCTCGGCATTCCGCACGCCAAGCTCAACGTCAACGGCGGCGCCTGTGCGCTGGGCCATCCGATCGGCGCTTCCGGTGCCCGCCTGGTGGTCACCCTGATCAACGCGCTGCGCCAGCGCGGCGGCAAGCGCGGCGTGGCGTCGCTGTGCATCGGCGGCGGCGAAGCCACCGCGATCGCGGTGGAAATCGTCTGAGCCATCCCCCTGCCCGGGCGGTCGCGGTATCCCCCGGATACCCGGCCGCTTGCCTTTTTGGCGGTTCGATGGGTGCTTTAACGAAGGTTTGACAAAAATAACCAGCGGACCGCTTGACAGGCGTAACTGGCTTGTCATCATGTTGCAGGCGCGCAATAGCGCGTTGCCTAACTAACGACGAGGAAATGCAACATGACCATGAACAAGGCTCTGATCGCGCTGGCTCTGGGTTTCGCCCTGGCTGCGTGCTCGAACCAGGAACAGGCTGCTGACGCCGCTGCCGACGCCAACGCCGCTGCGACCGAAGCCCAGGCTGCTGCCGACGCCGCCGCCCAGGCCGGCACCGCGACCGCCGACGCCGCCCAGCAGTCGGCCGACGCCGCTGCCACCGCCGCTGACGCTGCTGCCACCGCCGCCACCGACGCCACTGCCGCTGGCACCGCCGCCGCTGCCGACGCTGCTGCCGACGCCGCTGGCCAGGCTTCCGACGCCGCCGGCCAGGCTGCCGACGCTGCCAAGGACGCTGCTGCTCCGGCCGAAGAAAAGAAGTAATCACTTCTTAGCTTCATAGCGTTAAAATTGAAAAAGCCGCCGGTTGATTGGCGGCTTTTTCTGTACCCGGGCCCGGGCACTGGCGCCGCTGTCCCAGCGGGCAAGGACGCTCACCCGTTTTGCTCTCAACCAAAACCTCACTGGGGATCCAAATGAAGACCAAGTTCTACATCCTGCTGGCCGCCGCCGTTCTGGCCCTGAGCGCCTGCAACAAGAGCGAAACCACCGACGCCGCCGCGACCGACGCCGCTGCCGCCGCCGACCAGGCTGCCACCGCCGCCGGCGACGCCGCCACCGCCGCTGGTGACGCCGCTGCCGCCGCTGGCGACGCCGCTGCTGCCGCTGCCACCGACGCTGCCGCCGCCACCGCCGACGCCGCCGCCCAGGCTGGCGACGCCGCTGCCGCTGCCACCACCGACGCTGCCGCCACCGCGGCTGGCGCCGTGGCCGACGCCGCCCAGGCGACCGCCGACAAGGCTGCCGAAGTGGCCGACAAGGCTGACGCCAAGGCTGAAGAAGCCAAGAAGTAATCGTCCGGCCAACGCCGAACACGACAAGGCCCGCGCAAGCGGGCCTTGTTTTTTTGCGGCGCGGAAAGTTTGGCGGACCTGCGGCTTTGTGTTTACATGCCGCCTTTCCCGTTCCGGTCGCCGCATGTCCGCCATCACTTCGCAACTCGATCCGCGTTCGCAGGAATTCCTCGACAACGCCGAATACCATCGTGCGCTGGTCGCCGAACTCGATCGCCGCCTGGCCCGGGCCGCGGACGGCGGTGGCGACAAGGCACGCCAGCGCCATACCGAGCGCGGCAAGCTGCTGGCGCGTGACCGCATCACCGCACTGCTCGATCCCGGTTCGCCGTTCCTGGAAATCGCCCCGCTGGCCGCCGAGGACATGTATGACGGCGCCGCGCCCGCCGCCGGCATGGTCTGCGGCATCGGCCGGGTGATGGGCCAGGAAGTGGTAGTGGTCGCCAACGATGCCACGGTCAAGGGCGGCACGTACTTCCCGATGACGGTGAAGAAGCATCTGCGCGCGCAGGAAGTGGCGCGTGAGAACCGCCTGCCCTGCATCTACCTGGTCGACTCCGGCGGCGCGTTCCTGCCGCTGCAGGACGAAGTGTTCCCGGATCGCGAGCACTTCGGCCGGATCTTCTACAACCAGGCGCGCCTGAGCGCCGACAACATTCCGCAGATCGCGGTGGTGATGGGCAGTTGCACCGCCGGCGGCGCCTACGTGCCGGCGATGAGCGACGAATCGATCATCGTCAAGGAACAGGGCACCATCTTCCTGGGCGGCCCGCCGCTGGTGAAGGCCGCCACCGGCGAAGTCGTCGATGCCGAGGCGCTGGGTGGCGCCGACGTGCATACCAGCGTGTCCGGCGTGGCCGATCACTTCGCCGAAGATGATCGCGACGCCCTGCAGATCGCCCGCCGCCTGGTCGGCAACCTCAACCGGCGCAAGGCCGTGCCGGTCGCGGTGCGCGAAGCGTGCGAGCCACTGCATCCGGCCGACGAGTTGTACGGCATCGTGCCGAAGGACACCCGCCGCCCGTTCGACATCCGCGAGGTCATCGCCCGCATCACCGACGGCAGCGAACTGGACGAATTCAAGGCGCGCTACGGCAAGACCCTGGTGACCGGCTTCGCCCACCTGCACGGCTATCCGGTCGGCATCGTCGCCAACAACGGCATCCTGTTTTCCGAGAGCGCGCTCAAGGGCGCGCACTTCATCGAACTGTGCAATCAGCGCGGCATCCCGCTGGTGTTCCTGCAGAACATCACCGGCTTCATGGTTGGCCGCAAGTACGAGAACGCCGGCATCGCCAAGGACGGCGCCAAGATGGTCACCGCCGTGGCCTGTTCGTCGGTACCCAAGTTCACCGTCGTCATCGGCGGCAGCTTCGGCGCCGGCAACTACGCGATGTGCGGACGCGCGTACGGCGCGCGCTTCCTGTGGATGTGGCCCAACGCGCGCATCAGCGTGATGGGCGGCGAGCAGGCCGCGAGCGTGCTGGCCACGGTCCGGCGCGATGGCATCGAGGCCGGCGGCGGCCATTGGGCGGCGGAAGAGGAAGAAGCCTTCAAGGCCCCCATCCGCGATCAATACGAAACCCAGGGCAGTCCCTGGTATGCCACCGCGCGGCTGTGGGACGACGGCATCATCGATCCGGCCGACACCCGCCGCGTGCTCGGCCTCGGCCTGTCGGCCTCGCTCAACGCACCGATCGAACCGGCGCGCTTCGGCGTGTTCCGGATGTAGTCCATGGCGGCGCCTGTCCTGCTGGTGACCGGCGGCGGCCGCGGCATCGGCGCAGCCACCGCCCGCCTGGCCGCCGCGCGCGGCTACACGGTGGCGATCAACTACCGGCGCGATGCCGTCGCCGCGCACGCGCTGGTCGAGCGCATCCGCGCCGACGGCGGGCAGGCCGCCGCGTTCGTCGCCGATATCGCGGTGGAAGCCGAAGTGGAACGCCTGTTCGCGGAAGTGGACGGCGCCTTCGGGCCGCTCGATGCGCTGGTCAACAATGCCGGCGTGCTGGAAACCCAGATGCGGGTGGAGGCGATGGACGCGGCCCGCGTGCAGCGCATCCTGGCCACGAACGTGGTGGGCCCCCTGCTCTGCTGCCGCGAGGCGATCCGGCGCATGTCGACCCGCCGGGGCGGCCGCGGCGGCGCGATCGTCAACGTGTCCTCGGTGGCGGCGCGCACCGGTTCCCCCGGCGAGTACGTCGACTATGCCGCCTCCAAGGGGGCGCTGGATACGCTCACGGTCGGGCTGGCCCAGGAAGTCGCCGCCGACGGTGTCCGGGTCAACGCGGTGCGTCCCGGGTTCATCCATACCGACATGCATGCCAGCGGCGGCGAACCGGACCGGGTGGAACGGGTCAAGGCGTTTGTGCCGATGAAACGCGGTGGCCAGCCCGAAGAGGTCGCCCGGGCGATTCTCTGGCTCCTTTCGGAGGAAGCCAGCTACACCAGCGGCACCTTCCTCGACGTCGCCGGCGGCCGCTGACCGCCCCCTCTTCAGCTGCGTGAGCGCGGCCTGCACATCGCCGACCCTCGCATGAATCAGGGTGACGAACCGACCAATGGGCAAAGACGGTCACAACCTTGACCCCGGCGACGGGCGATAGTCGGCCGTTCACATCGCCCGGAGTTGCCGCTTTATGTCCATCTGGAAAGACCAAGGCCCCGCCAAGAAGGATGCCGTTCCGCTGCCGCCGGAACCTTCGCCCGCGCCTGCGCGCGAATCCACGGCGGCCGCGGATTTTTCCCCGACCGTCAGCAATCCACCGGGCATGCGCGCGGCCCCCGCCCCCGAGCGCGAGCTCAAGGAATCGCTGATCGCCGCCGACCTGACCATCGAGGGCAAGATCGAGGGCACCGGCCACATCCGCATCGCCGGCAAGTTCAAGGGCGACGTCAACGTGCAGGGCGACCTCACCATCGAGAACGGCGCCAAGTTGAACGGCGGCGTGCGTGCCAAGAAGGTGATCATCGCCGGCGAGCTGGAGGGCAACATCGAATCCGCCTCGCGGGTGGAGCTGCTCGCCTCCGGCGTGCTGGTCGGCGACGTCAAGGCCGGCTCGCTGACCGTCGCGGCCGGTTCGCGGATGCGCGGCCAGGCCGACTTCGGCTGGGAAGAGGACAAGGCCGCGCCGCGCGCCGCCAAGGCGGCCAACGGTCCAGACGCCGGCTAAGGCATGAGCAGCCCGCGCCCGGGGATGGCCGGGGCGACCCGTACCTGCCCGCACTGCAAGACCACCATCCTGGAAAGCGCCGCGGTCTGCCCGGCGTGCCGCCACCACCTGCGCTTCGACGAGGCGTCGCTGGCGGCCGCGCGCACGGCGCAGACGGTGGTGCCGCTGAAGGTGGAGGGCAGCGTCCGCCATCCCGCCGATGGCGGTCCCTGGGAGTACTCGGTGGTGATGAGCATCCGCAACGATCGTGGCGAGGAAGTCACCCGCCAGGTGGTCGGCGTGGGCGCGATGCAGCCGGGCGAGCAGCGCACCTTCACCCTGAGCGTGGAGATGTTCCCGCGGCCGGGTGGCCGCGGGCCGCGTCGCTGAAGACCGCCTGCGGGCGAGCGCGCCGCATCCTCCGGGTACCCGCCACTGCTTCCCTGCCCTTACACTGATCGCCGATGCAGGGAAGGATCCAGGGGACTGAATGATTGTCGGCATTGATCTGGGGACCACCCATTCGCTGGTGGGCGTGTATGGCGAACAGGGACCACAGCTGATTCCGAATGCGCTGAACAGCTACCTGACGCCGTCGGTGGTCAGCGTGGATGACCAGGACGCGGTGCTGGTCGGGCAAGCCGCGCGCGAGCGCCTGATTACCCATCCGCAGTCCAGCGTGGCGCATTTCAAGCGCTGGATGGGCACTGATCGGGTCACCCGGCTCGGCAAGCATTCCTTCCGGCCGGAGGAACTATCGGCGCTGGTGCTGCGCGCGCTGATCGCCGACGCCGAGGCGCACCTTGGCCAGAAGGTCGGCGAAGCCGTCATCAGCGTGCCCGCCTACTTCGGCGACGCCCAGCGCAAGGCGACCCGCATCGCCGGCGAGCTGGCCGGCATCAAGGTCGAGCGGCTGATCAACGAACCCACCGCGGCGGCGCTGGCCTACGGCCTGCAGCAACGCGAAGGCGGCGGACGCTTCCTGGTGTTCGATCTGGGCGGCGGCACCTTCGACGTGTCGATCCTGGAAATGTTCGAGGGCGTGATGGAAGTGCACGCCAGCGCCGGCGACAACTTCCTCGGCGGCGAGGATTTCCTGCATGCGCTGCGCGATGCCTGCCTGCAGGATCTCGGCATCGCCCCGGGCACGCTGCAACCGGCCGAATCGGCGCAACTGCTGCGCCGGCTGGAACTGCTCAAGCGCGAGCTCTCGCACGCGTCGGCCACCGAACATGCCGTCGAACTGACGCTGGCCGGGCAGGCACGCAGCTGGCAGCTCGACGAAGCCCGTTTCGCCCGCATCTGCGAACCGTTGGTGCAGCGCCTGCGCGCGCCGCTGGAACGCGCCATGCGCGACGCCCGGCTCACGCCCGCGCAGCTGGACGACATCGTGCTGGTCGGCGGCGCTTCGCGGATGCCGCTGACGGCACGGCTGGTGTCGCGCATGTTCGGCCGGCTGCCGCTGCGCCACATCAATCCCGACGAAGCCATCGCGGTGGGCGCGGCGATCGCGGCCGGCATGAAGGCGCGCGACGAGAAGCTGGAGGAAGTGATCCTCACCGATGTCTGTCCGCACACCCTCGGCGTCGGCACCAGCCAGCAGGGGGCCAACGGCCAGGTCACCAGCGGCATCTTCTCGCCAATCATCCACCGCAACAGCACGGTGCCGGTCAGCCGGGTCGAGCGCTACCAGCCGCTGCAGGACTGGCAACGGCAGGTGGAATTCGAGATCTTCCAGGGCGAAAGCCCGCGGGTGGAGCACAACGTGCGGCTGGGCAAGATCAGCGTGGCGGTCCCGGCCAAGGCCGCGCACGAGAACCCGGTGGACATCCGTTTCACCTACGACGTCAATGGCCTGCTCCAGGTCGAGGCCACCGTGGTCGCCACCGGCGAGACCCACGAGGTCATCCTGGAACAGAACCCGGGCATCCTCTCGCAGGCCGAGATCCGCGAACGCCTGGCGACGCTGGCGGCACTGAAGATCCACCCGCGCGACCAGCAGGAGAACCTCAGCCTGATCGCCCGCGCCGAGCGCCTGTACGAGGAACTGCTGTGGGCACGCGGCGATCTGCAGGACGCGCTGGTGCGCTTCCGCGGCGCGCTCGACAGCCAGGATCCCGACGTGATCCGCGAACACCGCACCCATTTCGCCGCCATGCTCCAGCACATCGAGTCGCAGGCCTGAGATGGCTCCGTTCGATCTGCTGGGCGTCCCCCGCGACGCGGACGAAAGCGCGATCAAGCGCGCCTACGCGCGACGCCTGAAGGTCACCCGGCCGGATGACGATCCGGAAGGTTTCCAGCGCCTGCACGAGGCCTACCAACAAGCCCTCCAGCATTGCCGGCAGCGGGCGATGGCGGCCGCCTGGGAGGAAGAGGAAGACGACATCGAAGCGGCGGACGTAGCCACGGTCGGCGATGACGACCAGCCGCGGGCCGGACGGGAACATGGACACGGGGAAACGGAACTGCTGGCGGATCCCGCGACGGCGCACACCGTCCTGCTCGACGCGGAACAACTGGACGCGCTGATCTCCGGGCGCACGCCGCACCTGCCATCGCCGGTCGCCAGCGCCGCCGCAGCGGCGGCCTCCGCGGTTGCGGATGCGACCACGCGACGCTTCGACTTCGATGGTTTTTTCGCGGAAACCGTGCAACGGGCCCGCGATACGCCTCCCGCCGTACTGTCGGCCTGGCTAGCGGCACACGACGACCTTTACCAGTTGGAACTGAAACAGTCGGTCGGCGATGCGCTGTTCCAGCGCCTGGGTTACGACGGCGTCACGATTCCACCCGCGAACCTGTCCGCGCTGGAAACCTTCTTCGGCCAGCAGGACTATTGGCTGGAGCAACGGATGGCGGTGCGCTGGGCGATCGAACGCGAGCAGACTTCCCGCTACGACGAGCCACGTCCGCTGGCGATCCGCCAGCTCAAGCGCCCTTTCCGATGGCCGCAGGCGCTGGCCATCGCCTGCGTGCCGGGAATGTCCGCGCGCATCGCCCGGTTGTCGCAACGCCTGAGCGAGGACTACGGCGATCTGCCGGATGGCATTGATCCGGGCCAGGATCAGTTCTTCCGGCAACTTGCCCGCAAGGACTATCTCGGCGTCTGGCGCTGGTTGCCGATCCTGGCACGCGCCGTCCTGTTGGCACTGCTGGGCTATCTGCTCGCACCGGTCGTGTTCGCGCAATCGCGCCCTGCCCTGCCGACCGCGCTGGTGGTCGGTGGAGTTGCCCTGGCAATCCAGGGCGGCTGGCGCCTGATGGTATGGCTGCACGCGATCAGCCTCGGCGACAACGGTTCCGCCAACGAGAGCCGACGCACGCTGATACCGGTGTTGCTGGCAGTGACGGGCCTGGTCCTGGCCGCGCTGTCGGGAGTGGACTGGCTGGCGTACCCGCTGGTCGTTCCCGCCACCCTGATTCATTGGCGACGCAGCTTCGATGCCTTGCGATTCCTGCTGGGTGGCATCGCCATGCAGCCTTTGTTGCCCGGCACGCTTCCCGATCTGTGGTCGGCCGGGGCGGTCGGCTTCGCCATGGTCCCACTGGGCCTTGCGCTGTTTGACGGACTCTACGCGCGCAGCCAGCGGATTCCATTGTCCGCCGCCGCGGGCAATGGCTGGACCACGCTGGCCTCGTACGGCTTCTTCGTCGGCTGGGTGCTGGCGCGGGTGTTCTAGGCGGTCAGACCTTCGACGACGGCCCGCAACTGTTGCAGCCGCCGCAGCCGTCGCCACCACCGGAACCGCGCGGCTCCGGCGCGATCCAGCGCCCCAGCGCATGCAACCAGCCTGGACGACCCTCGCGCAGCAACGGCAGCGCCAACGCCACCCGCGCCTTGCGCAGCGTGCCCGGAAACTGCTTCTTCAGCACCACCCACACGCTGGCCAGCGCCAGCAGGCCGATGATCGCGTATTGCAGGATCAGCGAGCCGTCCACGTCAGCCCGCTCCCAGCGCCTTGGCGATCTGGTAGGTCAGCAGCGAGGCGACATAGGCCATCGCGAACAGGTAGAACGCCGCGTACGACATCTGCTTCCACGAGTTGGTCTCCCGCTTGATGGTCGCCAGCGTGGACAGACACATGGGCGCATAGATGTACCAGACCAGCAGCGACAGCGCGGTCGCCAGCGACCAGCCATCGCTGATCAATGGCGACAACGCCTGCGCGGCTGCGTCGTCGTCGGCCGCGGACAGCGCGTAGACCGTGGCCAGCGACGCCACCGCCACTTCACGTGCCGCCAGGCCCGGAATCAGCGCGATGCAGATCTGCCAGTTGAAGCCCAGCGGCGCGAAGAACACCGCCATCGCATGACCGATGCGGCCGGCAAAGCTGTAGTCGATGGCTGGCCCCACCGCGTCGACCGGTGGCGCGGGGAAGTTCAGCAACACCCACAGCAGCACTGTCATCGCCAGGATGATGCCGCCGACCCGGCGCAGGAAAATCCAGGCGCGCTCCCACAGGCCGATCGCGAGATCGCGCGGATGGGGAATGCGATAGGAAGGCAGCTCCAGCATCAGCGGGTGCTCGCTCTTGTCGCGGCGCCACTTCTTCATGACCCAGGCCACCAGCAGCGCGCTGAGGATGCCCGCCACGTACAGGCCGAACAGGACCAGCCCCTGCTGGTTGAACATGCCGATCTTCTTTTCCGGCACGAACGCGCCAATCAGCAGCGCATACACCGGCAGGCGCGCCGAGCAGGTCATCAATGGTGCGACCAGGATTGTCGCCAGGCGATCGCGCGGATCCTGGATCGAACGGGTCGCCATGATGCCGGGAATGGCGCAGGCGAAGCTCGACAGCAACGGGATGAAGGAACGCCCCGACAGGCCGGCCGAGGCCATCATCCGATCCAGCAGGAACGCCGCGCGCGGCAGGTAGCCGGATTCCTCCAGCGCCAGGATGAAGGCGAACAGGATCAGGATCTGCGGCAGGAACACGATCACGCCACCGACGCCGGCGATGATGCCGTCCACCAGCAGGCTGTTGAGCGGGCCTTCCGGCAGCGTGCCGGCCACCCATTCGCCCAGTGCGCCGGTCCCCGCTTCGATCAGATCCATCAACGGGGTGGCCCAGGCGTACACCGCCTGGAAGATCAGGAACATCACCACGATCAGCGCGACGAAGCCGATCACCGGGTGCAGCAGCCAGCGATCCAGCGCGTCGTCCACCTGGGCGGTGCGTTGCGGCATGTCCACCGCCAGCGACAGCAGACGGCGCGTTTCCGCGTGCAGGTCGGCGTCGCCGCCCAGCCGGTGCTTCGGCGGATGCGGCGCGTCGGCCATGCGCTCGATCTGCTCGACCAGCGCGCGCGCGCCGTTGTGCTTGACCGCCACCGTCTCCACCACCGGCACGCCGAGTTCGCGCGACAGTGCTTCCAGATCCACGCGGATGCCGCGGCGGCGCGCGGCGTCCATCATGTTGACCGCCAGGATCATCGGCTTGTCGAGCTCGCGCACTTCGAGCGCGAAACGCAGGTGCAGGCGCAGGTTGGTGGCATCGACCACGCAGACCAGCACGTCCGGCGGCGCCTCGCCGGGCAGGAAGCCACGGCAGAAATCACGGGTGACCGCCTCGTCCAGGCTGGCGGCATGCAGACTGTAGGCGCCGGGCAGATCCAGCAGCGCATAGCTGCGTCCCGACGCGGTGTGCAGGCGTCCTTCCTTGCGCTCGACGGTCACACCGGCGTAGTTGGCGACCTTCTGGCGACTGCCGGTCAGCTGGTTGAACAGCGCGGTCTTGCCGCAGTTCGGGTTGCCGACCAGGGCCAGCCGCAATGGCTGCGCGCTCATGCCGCCGCTCCCGCCGGACGGACCCGGATCCGCGCCGCCTCGCTGCGACGCAGGGCGAAACGGGTGAAGCCCACCTGCACCAGCAGCGGTTCGGCGCCCAGCGGTCCCTTGGCGACGATCTGCACCTCCTCGCCGTCGACAAAACCCAGCTCGCGCAGGCGGCGGGCGATGTTGTCGTTGGGGTGGCTGTCGTCGACCGATTCGACGATGGCCAGGGTCCGGGGAGGCAATTCGGTCAGCATCACGCGGCAACTCTCAAATGCGAACTATTCTCATTGTAGCATCGCCGCAGCGCACGAAGGCCAAAATCGGCGCAGGGGCTATCATTTGCCGCTTTCGGGAGGAGCAGACATGACGGAGCCGCACGCACCGGCGCTGGCCAGCCATCTGGATGATGGCGTGTTGCGGCTGCGGCTGAACCGCCCGGAACTGCACAACGCGTTCGACGCCGGCCTGATCGCGCAGCTGACCCGTGAACTGGAAGGGGCTGGAGCCAACCCCAATGTCCGGGTAGTGGTCCTGGAAGGTGCCGGCGCCTCGTTCTCGGCCGGGGCCGATCTGAACTGGATGCGCGGCATGGCCGCCGCCGGCGAAGCCGAGAACCGCGAGGACGCGCTGGCGCTGGCCCGACTGATGCGCACGCTGGACGAACTGCCGCGTCCGACTCTCGCACGCGTGCATGGCGCGGCGTTCGGTGGTGGCGTCGGTCTGGTGGCCTGCTGCGATATCGCCATCGGCGTGCCGGAGGCGAAGTTCGGGCTGACCGAGAGCAAACTCGGTCTGTTGCCGGCGGTGATTTCGCCCTACGTCATTGCCGCGATCGGGCCGCGCCAGGCCCGGCGCTGGTTCGCGACCGCCGAGATTTTCGACGCCGCCACCGCGCTGGACATCGGCCTGCTGCACCAGGTGGTCGAAGCCGACGCGCTGGATGCGGCGGTGCAACGCCAGATCGATCTGCTGCTCAAGGCCGGACCGCAGGCCGCCGCCACCGCCAAGCAACTGGTCACCCGGGTCGCCGCGCAGGCGGACCGTGATTGCCTGGATGCCGACAATGCCGCGCTGATCGCGCGCCTGCGGGTGTCGGCCGAAGGCCAGGAAGGCCTGTCCGCCTTCCTGGAAAAACGCGCGCCGGCCTGGGTGCCCGCGCGCTGACGCCACTGGCGCGGGGAGCGCGCCGCCCTCTTCCCTCCAAGGTGTGCCGACATGATTGACCATGCTGGTTTTGCCGTCGCCGACTATCCGCGCAGCCGCGCTTTCTACGAACGGGTGCTCGCACCGCTGGGCTACGCGGTGGTCATGGAAGTGACCGAGCGCGAAACCGGCCCGGGTGGCTACCAGGGCTGCGGATTCGGACCGCCGCGCAAGCCGGCGTTCTGGGTCGGCACCGGCGCGCGTCCGGGCACCGGCACCCATGTCGCCTTCGTCGCCCCCGACCGCGGCGCCGTCGATGCCTTCCATGCCACGGCCCTGGCTGCGGGCGCGACCGACAACGGCGCCCCGGGCCTGCGCCCGCACTACCATCCCGATTACTACGCCGCGTTCGTGATCGATCCCGACGGCAACAACGTCGAAGCGGTCTGCCACGCGCCGGCCTGATCCTCGCCTCGCTTTCCTACCGAACCGACACGGAAATCCCGACCCGCATGTTCGACAAGATCCTCATCGCCAACCGCGGCGAAATCGCCTGCCGCGTGATCCGCACCTGCCGTCGCCTCGGCATCCGCACCGTTGCGGTGTATTCGGAAGCCGACGCCGACGCACAGCACGTGCGCCAGGCGGACGAGGCCTGGCCGATCGGCGGGCCGCGGCCGGCCGACAGCTACCTGCGCGGCGACGCCATTCTGGAAGTCGCGCGCCGCAGCGGCGCGCAGGCCATCCATCCCGGCTATGGCTTCCTGTCGGAGAACGCCGACTTCGCCGAGGCGGTGGAAGCGGCGGGTCTGGTCTTCATCGGCCCGGGCGCGGCGTCGATGCGCAAGATGGGCAGCAAGGCCGGCGCCAAGGAGTTGATGGCCGCCGCCGGCGTGCCGGTGGTGCCGGGCTACACCGGCGAGGATCAATCGCCCAACACGCTGTCGCGCGAGGCCGCACGGATCGGCTTCCCGCTGATGATCAAGGCCGCCCACGGCGGTGGCGGCAAGGGCATGCGGATCGTGCACCGGCTGGACGACTTCATCGCCCAGTTGGAAAGCTGCCAGCGCGAGGCGGCCAACGCCTTCGGCCGCGACCGCGTGCTGCTGGAACGCTACGTGTCCACGCCGCGCCACATCGAGATCCAGGTGTTCGCCGATCGCCACGGCCATACCCTGCATCTCAACGAGCGAGAGTGTTCGGCGCAGCGGCGCTACCAGAAGGTGCTGGAGGAAGCGCCCTCGCCGTTCCTGACCCCGGCGCAACGCGCGGCGATGGGCCAGGCCGCCATCCTCGCCGCGCAGGCGATCGACTACGTCAATGCCGGCACGGTCGAATTCATCGTCGCACCCGACGGCGAATTCTTCTTCATGGAGATCAACACCCGCCTGCAGGTCGAGCACCCGGTCACCGAGATGACCACCGGCCTGGACCTGGTGGAGTGGCAGTTGCGGGTGGCGGCCGACGAGCCGCTGCCGCTGGCGCAGGACGCGATTCCGCAGCAGGGCCACGCCATCGAGGTGCGCCTGTACGCCGAGGATCCGGAAGCCGGGTTCCTGCCCGGTTCGGGCCAGCTGGAGCGCCTGCGGCTGCCGCCGACGGACCCGCACGTGCGCATCGATTCGGGCGTGACCGAAGGCGACACGGTCACCATTTTCTACGATCCGATGATTGCCAAGCTGATCGTCCACGACCGCGACCGCCCCGCCGCGCTGGCGCGCCTGCGCGACGCGCTCGAACAGTGCGACGTGATCGGGCCGAAGTCGAACATCGCGTTCCTGGAGCGGCTGGCGCGCCACCCGGCGGTGCTGGAGGGGCGCATCGATACCGGCTACCTGGATCGGCACCTGGACGAGTTCCTCGCCGCCGGCGAACCCGACCCGGCCGCCCTGTTGGCCGCCGCCACCGCCACCCTGCTCGCGCAGGAGGCCGCTGCCGCCGATACCGCGCGCGCGTCCGCCGATCCGGGTTCGCCCTGGGCCATCGCCGACGGCTGGCGGCTGGGCCATGCCGGCCAGCGGCCGCTGAGTTTCGTCCACCGGGGACAGACCTTCGCCCTGAAGGCACAGGGTACCCAGGGCCGCTATGCCATCGAACACGACGGCCGCACCCACGCCATCGAGGGCGCGCGGTTGACCGGCGACCTGCTCGGTTTGCGTATGGATCATGAAGCACGGCGTTTCCGCGTCCTGCGGGAAGGCGAGCGCATCACCGTCCACGACGGCCGGCAACGGGTCGTGCTGGAACAGGTGCCCGCCTATCGCAGGACCGCGACCGCCGATGCCGGGGGAGACCACCGCGTGCGCGCGCCGATGCCCGGCCGCGTGGTGGTGGTCCGCGCCAAGGCCGGCGACACGGTGACCACGGGCCAGGAACTGCTGGTGATGGAAGCGATGAAGATGGAGCTGGCATTGAAGGCCCCGCGCGATGGCGTGGTGGGCGAGCTGCGCGCCAGCGCCGGCGACTTCGTCGAAGCCGATGCCGTCCTGGTGACCCTGGAATGACGGGCCGCCGCCGCATGCCGCTGTTGTTCCTGCTGGCCCTCGCGTTGCCGGCCCTGCCCGGCTGCCTGATGTTCGAACGCGCTCCCGCCGAACTGGGCTGCGACCCGGCCCTGGCCGGCCGCTGGCTGCCGTTGCCCGGCGCGGATCCGGAAAAGATGCCGCTGGGCTCCGGCGACTACGCCGAGATCGACGCGCAGTGCCAGGTCTCGCTGGTCGAAAGCGGCAAGACGCCGCGCACCCGGTTCCGCGCGCTGGGTTTCGAACTCGACGGCACGCGCTACCTGGCGCTGGACCAGGACGACATGCGCGATCTGTTCAACGACCCGAAAGCGCCGGCGGGAAACAGCAAGTTGCCCGCCACCAGCGTGCTGCTGCTCAAGTACCGCATCGCCGACGACGTGCTGGAAGTGGCGATGCCGCGGGCCAGCCGCGCGCTCGAACGCATCCAGCAGGGCGACCCGGGCATTCGCGAGGTCGACACGATGGTGTACCTGCTGGGAGGCGAGGCCGACGCACTGCGGGCGACGCTGGTGGCGGATCCGGGGCTGTTCGACAGCTTCGATCCCGCCTCGCGCAATCCGCGCCTGCGCCGCGCCGGCACGGAGGCCGCGCCATGACCGACTTCGTCCGCATCGTCGAGGTCGGTCCGCGCGACGGCCTGCAGAACGAGAAGGCGGTGATCGCCACCGCCGACAAGATCGAACTCATTGATCGCCTCTCCCGAACCGGCCTGCGCACCATCGAGGCCACCAGCTTCGTCAGTCCACGCTGGGTGCCGCAACTGGCCGACGCGGCGGAAGTGTTCACGGGGATCCATCGCGAACCGGGTGTTGCCTATCCGGTGCTGGTGCCGAACGAGACCGGCTACGACCGCGCGCGCGCGGTCGGCGTGGAGGAAATCGCGGTGTTCACCGCCGCTTCCGAAGCGTTCAACCGCAAGAACATCAATGCCGGCATCGATGAATCCATCGAGCGCTTCCGGCCGGTGCTGGCGCGCGCCGCCGCCGACGGAGTGCGGGTTCGCGGCTACGTGTCCACGGTGCTCGGTTGCCCCTATCAGGGCGATGTGCCGGTGGCCGACGTGGTCAGGGTCGCGAGCCGGCTGCACGAACTGGGCTGCTACGAGATTTCGCTCGGCGACACCATCGGCGTGGGCACCCCGCTGAAGGCGCGCGCGATGCTGCAGGCGGTCGCCAGCGTGGTGCCGCTATCGTCGCTGGCGGTGCATTTCCACGACACCTACGGCCAGGCGCTGGCCAACATCCTGGCGTGCCTGGAGGAAGGCGTGCGGGTGGTCGACGCCGCGGTCTCGGGGACCGGCGGCTGTCCCTACGCCAAGGGTGCCAGCGGCAACGTCGCCAGCGAGGACGTGGTCTACATGCTGCACGGCATGGGCATCGCCACCGGTGTCGACCTGGACCGGCTGGGCGAAACCGGCCGCTGGCTCGCCGCCCTGCTCGGCCGCGAGACCGGCAGCAAGGCCGGCAAGGCGATGGCGGCCACATGAACGTCGCCGGCGCGTCGGCCCCGGACGATGCCGCCAGCCCGGCGGCCGTCCCCGTCGCGCCGGAGACCGAAGCCACCTTGCAGGCCATCGCCCGCGCGATGGCCGATCCCGCGGTCGACGAGGGAACCCGCGCCCTGCTCGCCCGCGCCCGCGAGACCCTGCTTGCCGCGCTGGCCAGCGCGGAAGCCGAACGCCAGCGCTACCGCAATCTTTTCGACGCCGTGCCCGATCCGGTCAGCATCATCGCCGAGGACGGGACGGTGATGGATCTCAATCGCGCCGGCATGCGCGCCTACCGCCGGCCGCGCGAGGAGATCGTCGGCAAGAACATCAACGTGCTCAACCCGGATCTGCCGCGCGATCACCTGATGCCGGTCTGGGAGACGCTCAACCGTGGTGACACCTATGTCATCGAGGTCACCAACATGCGCGGCGACGGTAGCCGCTTCCCGGTCGAAGTGCATTCGGCCAATATCAATTTCGACGGGCGCAAGAGCATCGTCGCGGTGGCACGCGACATCAGTACGCGGCGGGAAGCGGAGATGCGCTACCGCGAACTGATGGAAACCATCGACAAGGGCATCGTGGTGCAGGACCACGATCTGGGCCTGCAGTACTGCAACGGCGCGGCCATGCGCATCTTCGGCATCCGCGAGGATCAGCGCACGGCCGACGAGTTGGGCATCGAACACTGGCGCATCGTCGGGGCGGATGGTCGCGAGTTGCGCCGCGACGAACTGCCGGCGCAGCGCGCGCTGGATACCGGCCATGTCGTCGAGAGCGCGCTGCTGGGCATGTACCACCGCCAGCGCCGGCAGATGATCTGGTTGACGGTCACCTCGGTGCCGCAGTTCCTGCCCGGCGGCAACCGGCCGGCACAGGTGACTTCGCTGTTCAGCGACGTGACCGAGCTCAAGCGCGACAGCGCGCTGTTCGATCGCGCGCAGTCGCTGGCGCACATCGGCGGCTGGGAATGGGACATCGCCCGCGACCGCCTGTACCTGACCGAGGAAGCCATCCGCATCCTCGGTGCGGCCCTGCCCCCCGATACCCTCGATGCGCTGCTGGCCTGCCTGCGCGAGCCGGATCGGCGGCGCCTGCGTTGCATGGTGGAACGGGTCGCCACCGGTGGCGCCGGTTTCGATCTCGAGCTGCAGGGACGCCGCCACGACGGCCAGCCGTTCTGGATCCGGGTGATCGGCGACGCCGAGCCCGGCGACCCCGGCAACTCGCGGATCACCGGCACCCTGCAGGACATCTCCACCGACAAGCAGGCGGAAGAGACCCTGCGCATCCAGGCCCGCACCGATCCGCTCACCGGCCTGATGAACCGCGACGCGGTGCTGACCGAAATCGCCGAGCGCCTGGCCGATCCCGTCCATCCGCAGGCTTCGGTGCTGTACATCGATCTCGACCGCTTCAAGATGATCAACGACGTGCTGGGCCACAACGCCGGCGACGAGCTGCTGGTGCAGGCGGCCAACCGCATCCGCGACGCGGTGGGCGAGCACGGCATGATCGCGCGCTTCGGCGGCGACGAGTTCCTGGTGGTCTGCGATGCCGGCGGCGACCGTGCCCTGCCCGAGCGCCTCGCCGACGCCATCTTGCGAGCGTTCGCCGAGGCCTTCCGCTTCGACCAGGACGAATTTTCGATCACCGCCAGCATCGGCATCGCGCGTGCGCCCGACGATGGCCTGCGCCCGCAACAATTGATCCAGAACGCCGACATCGCGATGTACGACAGCAAGCACCGCGCCCGCAACGGCTGGCAGGTGTTCTCGCCCGAACTGGCGCAGCGCCAGCAGGATCGCCTGCAGATCGAGACCCAGCTGCGGCGCGCGGTGGACAACCAGGAATTCCGGCTGGTCTACCAGCCGCAGGTGGATCTGCGCCAGGGCCGGATCGTCGCCGCCGAGGCGCTGATCCGCTGGCAGAACCACCAGCTCGGCGAACTGCGCCCGGACCTGTTCATCAGTCACGCCGAAACCACCGGCGACATCGTCAACATCGGCAGTTGGGTGCTGCGCGAGGCCTGCCGCCAGGTCGCGGAGTGGCGCGATCAGGGCCTGGGCATCGTGCGGGTGGCGGTCAACGTCTCCTATCGCCAGTTCGTCGGCGAGGATCTGGCCGACAAGGTGCGCCGCCTGCTCGAAGAGTTCCAGTTGCCGGGTTCGGCGCTGGAGCTGGAGTTCACCGAACGCGTGCTGATCGAGGACGCGCCGTCCACCCTGCGCACCTTCGCCGGGCTCAAGGCGTTGGGCGTGGTGTTGACCATCGACGATTTCGGCGAAGGCTACAGCGCGCTCAATTACCTGCGCCGGCTGCCCATCCACGGGCTCAAGCTCAGCCAGCTGTTCACCGAGGGCGTGCCGAACAACCGTTCCGACGTGGCGGTCTGCCAGGCGGTTTCCGCGATCGCCCGCAGCCTGGGCCTGGGACTGGTCGCCGAGGGCGTGGAATCGGAGGCACAGCGCCAGTTCCTGCTGCAACTGGGCGTGCCGGTCGGCCAGGGCTTCCTGTTCGCCCCGGGCCTGTCGCCGGACGAGTTCGCCCGCCGCCTGGACCTGCCGTTGGACCGCGCCTCCAACGGCTGAGCGCGCACCGCTGCCGGGGCGACCGGTCATTCGCGTAAAATGCGGGTCTTTCCGTCCCAGGTTCCCCGCATGCAAGTGTCCGCTACCCGCGCCGTCATCACCGGCGGCGTCTCCGGCCTCGGCTTCGCCGTGGCCCAGCATCTGGTCGCGCAGGGCGGCAAGGTCGCGCTGTTCGACGTCAACGACGACAAGGGCGCGGCCGCGGTCGCCGCGCTGGGCGAGGCCAATGCCCGCTACTTCCGCACCGACGTCACCGACGAGGCCGGCGTGACCGCGAACATCGCCGCCGCCAGCGAATTCCTCGGCGGGCTGAACGCCGCCGTCAACTGTGCCGGCATCCTCGGCGCCGGTCGCGTGCTGGGCAAGGAAGCGCCGATGCCGCTGTCGACCTTCCAGACCACGGTGCTGGTCAACCTGGTGGGCAGCTTCAACGTGGCCAAGGCCGCCGCCAACCTGATGCAGCACAACGAGGCCGGCACCGACGGCGAACGCGGCGTGATCATCAACACCGCCAGCGTGGCCGCGTACGAAGGCCAGATCGGCCAGGCCGCCTACTCGGCCTCCAAGGGCGGCGTGGTCGGCATGACCCTGCCGATGGCGCGCGAGCTGTCGCGCTTCGGCATCCGGGTGATGACCATCGCCCCGGGCATCTTCTGGACCCCGATGGTCGACGGCATGCCCGAGGCCGTGCAGCAATCGCTCAGCGCGTCGATCCCCTTCCCCTCGCGCCTGGGCAAGCCCGACGAATTCGCCGACCTGGTCGCCTACATCCTTGGCAACACCTACCTCAACGGCGAGACGATCCGCCTCGACGGCGCCGTCCGGCTGGCACCCAAGTAAGCCGGGATTGGGGATTCGGGATTGGAGATTCGCAGAAGCACTCCACCGAAACCCATCCTGCTTTTCCCGAATCCCCAATCCCGAATTCCCAATCCCATGAAAGCATTCGACATCAAGAAAGGAAACGTCGTCGAGCACAACGGCGGCGTGTACCAGATCCGCGACATCGACCGCAGCTCGCCGCAGGGGCGTGGCGGCAACGTGCGCTTCCGCTTCACCATGTACAGCGTGCCGGGCGGCAACAAGCTGGACGCCAGCTTCGATGCCGACGACAACCTGACCGAAGTGGAGCTGCTGCGCCGCCAGGCCACGTTCTCGTACAAGGACGGCGACGCCTTCGTGTTCCTCGACGACGAGGACTACACGCCGTACACGCTGGATGCGGACGTGCTGGGCGATGACGCCGGCTACATCACCGACGGCCTGGCCGGTTGCTACGTGCAGGTCATCGATGAACTCCCGGTGGCCCTGCAGTTGCCGCAGCACGTGGCCCTGGAAGTGGTGGAAACCCCGCCGGAACTGAAGGGCGGCACCGCCACCAAGCGTCCGAAGCCGGCCAAGTTGAGCACCGGTATCGAAATCATGGTGCCCGAGTACATTACCAACGGCGAACGCATCCTGGTCAACACCACCACCGGCGAATTCGGCGGCCGAGCTGACTGACGCTGCCCGCGGTTCCGGGGCGGGTCCGCGAGGGCCCGCCCTTTTTGTTTTTCATTCTTCAACCTGGAACGCGTCATGTCCGAGCCCCGCTTCCGTCTCGCCACCGCCGATGACATTGACACGCTGGTTCCGATCGTCCGCGAGTTCTACGCCGACGAGGACATTCCGTGGGACGAGGCGATGCTGCGCGATGCGCTCGACGCCCTGCTGCGCGATCCCGCCAACGGTCGCCTGCTGCTGATCGAACGCGGCGGCACGCTGGCCGGCTACATCGTGGTCGGCTTCTGCTTCAGCCTGGAGTTCGGCGGGCGCTACGGCTTGCTGGACGAGTTGTACGTCCTGCCCACCCAGCGCGGTGGCGGCCTGGGCAAGCTGGCCCTGGCCGAGGTGGAAGCGCTGTGCCGGCGCGAAGGCCTGCGCGCGGTACGGCTGGAAGTCAGCGACGACAACGAGCACGCCCACGGCATCTACCAGCGCAGCGGCTACGACGCGCATCCGCGCCGGCTGATGACCCGCTGGCTGGACGAGAACGCCTGAGCTCAGTTCAGCTGCAGTCCGCCGGCCTGGCGATGCAGTTCGCGCAGGTGCGCGCCCAGCCATGCGATGTTGGCATCGACGGCCTCGCGATCTCGGGCCTGGGCCGGACTGAGCAGCGATCGGGCCTGCTGGTCCAGCTGCCGCTCCAGATCGCGCAGGCGTTCGCGCCGGGCCGCGCTGCCGGCCTGGAGCGCTGTCCGTTCTTCCGCCTGCGGCAAGCCATAGCCGGCGCCTTCGAGCAGATCCGCGGGGCGGCTCATCCAGGCGGTTTCCCGCAGCAATGTCCGCAAGGTCCCGGCCGCCGCGCCCAGCTCATCCCCACCTGATTGCAGGTAGCGGCGCTTGAACGCCTCGCGGAACCGCGATTCCTGCTGCCGTCGCGCCGCCTGTTCGAGCACCAGCAACGCGGCGGCCGCCTTCAGATCGGCACGTTCCAGCCACGGACGCCGCTGTTGCGGGGACGTGGCCAGCCACTCCTCGACTTCGCGTTGCGGCAGATCCGTCCGCGCGCGGGCGACCTCGAACAGACCCTGGAAACGCTCGCGCAGTGAATCGAAGCGGTATCCCTCGCGCAGCGCCCGCGCCGGATCCGCCAGCACCGTCCCGTCGGCGATGCCGCCGCGTTGCAATCGCCGCGCCAGCCCGGTCGGGGTGATGCCGCCCAGATCCGCGTCGCCGAGCCGGGGCGCGCCGTCGCGCAGCAGCTTGTAGGTTTCCACCGCGCAATTGTTGCCGAGGAAGAAGTAGTGGCCGTCATAGCTCCAGTGAAGCTGCGCGGCACGCTCGACCAGCGTCGCGATTTCCGAGCGCTCCAGCCGCAGCGGCACGGATTGCAGGCCGCGCAGCTCGATCTTGGTGTACTCGTCGATCACCTGATCCAGCGGCAGCACGAACAGGCGCGAGGGATAGCGGCCGGTCAGCCCACGCCAGCTGGAAATCTGCAGATCGCCCACGAAGGCGCGGAACGACAGCACCCGGTGGTGTTCCAGGTCCAGCCGGCAATCCGGGCCGAGCGACCGCCCTGGCGCGCAGATCACCAGCCGCAGCATGCTGTGCCCCCAGCGGCTCATCATCGCGTCGTTGCCTTCGGCCAGCAGGTAATCCACCTGGTAGATCCGCTCCGGATCCAGCGTGCCCAGCCGTCCGCCGGTCGCCGACGCCGCATCCGCGCCTGCGCCCACATCGCCCGCATCGACGTAGGCGAATCCATCCGCGCATGCCGCACTCGCGACCGCGGGTGCCCCCCAGCGCTGCGTGAAGTAGCGGTACTGCGCCGGTCGCCGGCAGGCGTAGTCGGCATCCAGCAGGAAATGCTCCAGGTTCACCGCGACGTATTCGCGGGGATTGTGCAGTTCGTAAGGATCCGGGCTGCGTTCGCGGAAATCGTTGCCGCGCCGGCGCCCCATCAGCCGGGTCAGGCCCGGCGTGGCGCGGATCTGCCAGCCGGCCAGATCCAGCAGGCGCGGATCCCGCGACATCGCGCCGCTCGCGGAGCGATCGAGGAAATGTCCCAGTTCGTGCAGCAGCGCGGCCAGGGCCGGACGTCCGTCGCCCTCGCCCACTGCGGGCGAGGCCATGAGCCCAGCCAGCAGGTTCCGGTTGAGCAGCAGGCGATCACCGGTGGCGCGGCCATGCACCTGCGCGTCCAGGCGCGGGCTCCACTGCACGCGGATGTCGCGATCCAGCGTCGCGCGCATCGCCGGTGTCAGTCGCGCGACCGCCTCGGCCAGCAGTCGTTCGCTGGCGGCGATTTCATCGGGTTGGAGACCGGCGGAATCCAGCCGCAGGCGCGGCGATGCCTGCGCGTGCCCGGCGACGCAGGCGAGCGCCGCCAGCAGGGCCAGGGCGCGGAAGCCCGCGCCGGCGCGGCGCGGGTTCCGGCCGCCCGGGTTCACAGCGCCAGGATGGCCTGCGCCAGGGCCATGTCGCTGGCCTCGCGCGCGTTCGTGTCGCGTTCGCGCAGGTGCCGCAGCGCGGCTTCCAGGCGCGCGCCGCGGATGCGGCCTTCGCTGGCCACGAAGCTGGCGGCGTCGTCACGGGCCTGCAGCACCACCTTGTCGTCGCCGGAGGAACTGCCCGACGAGGCGGAGGAACCGGCCGAGGAGGCGCCGGCGGAGGAACCGGCGAAGCTGCCGGCGAAAGCGGGAATCGAAAGGACCAGCAGCGCGCTGGCGACAAGCAGGCGTTTCATGCGCGGAAAGACACTCGAATCAGGGGTTGGCAAAGACTACCGCAAATCTCCCGAATCACCTGAATCCCTCCTTGTAGGAGCGACGTCAGTCGCGACCGTGTCGTCCGGGCCGGCACCCCAAGCCGGGATCGGTCCTCATGGACCTTGACCCGGACCTTCCCGCTTGAATGCCGACCGCGCTTGCCCCGACCTTGCACGGTCGCGACTGACGTCGCTCCTACAAAAGCAGGTTCCGTCAGTCCGGGTCGAACAGCTTGCCCGGGTTCATCAGCCCGTTCGGATCCAGCACCCGCTTGATCCCGCGCATCACCGCGATTTCCGCGGCGCCGCGCGTGCTGTCCAGGTAGGGCTTCTTGACCAGGCCGATGCCATGCTCGGCGGAAATGCTGCCGCCGTGCCGCCGCAGCGAGGCCGCCAGCAGCTTGGTCACGTGTTCGCACTGGCGGACGAATTCGGCATCGTCCAGGCCATCGGGCTTGAGCACGTTGATGTGCAGGTTGCCGTCGCCGATGTGGCCGAACCAGACCACCTCGAAATCCGGGTAGGCATCGCCCAGCAGCGCCTGGGTCTCGGCCAGGAACGCCGGCATCGCCGAAATCCGCACCGACACGTCGTTCTTGTACGGCTTGTAGCGCGCCAGCGCCTCGGTGATGCCCTCGCGCAGGCGCCACAGCTGGGCGGCCTGGGCGTCGCTCTGGCTGATCACGCCGTCGCTGACCCAGCCCTGCTCCAGGCAGGCCTCGAACGCGGCCATCGCCGCCGTTTCCTTCGCCTCGTCGCCGATCGCGAATTCGGTGACCACGTAATAGGGATGGACTTCCGCGAACGGCGGCTGCGCGCCGTGCGCCAGCACGTGCTCGAGCGCCCGCTCGGTGAAGAACTCGAAGGCTTCCAGTTGCAGGCGCGCGCGGAACTCGGCGAACACCCGCATCAGCACCTCGAACGAGGGCAGCGCCAGCAGCATCACGTTGGTCGGCGGCGGCGGGTCGGTCAGCCGCAGGGTGGCCTCGACCACGACGCCCAGGGTGCCCTCCGAGCCGATGACGAGCTGGCGCAGGTCGTAGCCGCTGGAGTTCTTGATCAGCCCGCGATTGAGATCCAGCAGTTCGCCGGTGCCGGTCACCAGCTTGAGGCCGGCGATCCATTCGCGGGTGTTGCCGTAACGGATGACCCGGATGCCGCCGGCGTTGGTGGCGATGTTGCCGCCGATCGAACAGGAACCGCGCGCGGCGAAATCGACCGGGTAGACCAGTCCGTGTTCGCGGGCAACGTTATGCACGGCCTCCAGCGCCATGCCCGGCTGCACCGTCAGGCTCCGATCGACCGCGTCGAAGGCCAGCACCTTGTTCATCCGCTCCAGGCTGAGCACCAGTTCGCCGTTGGCCGCCACCGCGCCGCCGGACAGGCCGGTGCGGCCGCCGGACGGCACCACCGCCACGCCGTTTTCGTTGGCCCAGCGCACGATGGCCTGCACTTCCTCCACCGTGGCCGGCAGCGCGATCGCCAGCGGCGCCGGCGTCCAGCGGCGGGTCCAGTCGCGGCCGTAATGTTCCAGCTCGGCGGCTTCGGTGGTCAGGCGCAACTCGGGCACGGCCTGCTGCAGCGCCTGCAAACGCGGATCGGTCATTGATTCGTACGGACGGACGGCATCGGGGGAACGCCAGCGTGCCAGCGATGCTGCGGCGCGTCCAGACGGCGCGCCGGTTGCAGCCGAAACCATTTGGGAACCGGCTTTCCGGGGCATGTGGCGATGCAGCAAAGGCGCGTCGCTTCTGGCATAGTGGAAAGCCCTTCCCCGCCACCTCGCGCCCGCCGCAATGTCGACCAAGAAGACCTCCTATCCGAAGCAGGACATCCGCGTGCTGTTGCTGGAGGGAGTGAGCCAGACCGCCGTGGAAACCTTCCGCGCCGCGGGATACACGCAGATCGATTTCCACGACAAATCGCTGCCGGAGGACGAGCTCAAGCGGCGCATCGCCGAAGCCCACATCATCGGCATCCGTTCGCGCACCCACCTGACCGGGGACGTCCTGTCGCATGCGCGCCGGTTGATCGCGGTGGGCTGCTTCTGCATCGGCACCAACCAGGTGGATCTGGAAGCGGCCGAGCTGGCCGGCATCCCGGTGTTCAACGCGCCCTATTCCAATACCCGCAGCGTAGCCGAGCTGGTGATCGCGCAGGCGATCATGCTGATGCGCGGCATCCCGCAGAAGAACGCCGAATGCCACCGCGGCGGCTGGTCCAAGTCGGCCGCCGGCAGCCACGAGGCGCGCGGCAAGACGCTCGGCATCATCGGCTATGGCCATATCGGCACCCAGGTGGGCGTGCTGGCCGAGGCGATCGGTATGAACGTGATCTTCCACGACATCGAAACCAAGCTCTCGCTGGGCAACGCGCGCTCTGCCACCAGCCTGGACGATCTGCTTGCGCGCAGCGACGTGGTGACCCTGCACGTGCCGGAGACCGCCGCGACCCAGGGCATGTTCGGCGCCACGCAGATCGCGAAGATGAAACACGGCGCGCACCTGATCAACGCCTCGCGCGGCACCGTGGTCGACATCGATGCGCTGACCGCGGCATTGAAGTCCGGCGCGGTCGGCGGCGCGGCGGTGGACGTCTTCCCGGTCGAACCCAAGGGCAATGCGGAGGCCTTTGAATCGCCGCTGCGCGGTATCGACAACGTGATCCTGACCCCGCACGTCGGCGGCAGCACGCTGGAAGCGCAGGACAATATCGGCGTGGAAGTGGCGGCCAAGCTGGTGCGCTACAGCGACAACGGATCGACCCTGTCGGCGGTCAACTTCCCCGAGGTCACGTTGCCCGGCCACGACGGCAGTCGCCGGATCCTGCACATCCACCGCAATGTGCCGGGAGTGCTGTCGCAGATCAACGAAATCTTCAGCAAGCACAACGTCAACATCGACGGCCAGTTCCTGCGCACCGATCCCAAGGTCGGCTACGTGGTGATCGACGTCACCGCGACCGAGGAGCAGAGCGCCGAGTTGAAGGACGCGCTGTCGGCGATTCCCGGCACCTTGCGGACACGCATCCTGTACTGAGTTCACCCCGCGGGCGGCCTTGGCCGCCCGCACCGTTTTGAAGCGGCCATTGGCCGCCCGTATCGTTCCTGAAGGAGATGGACCATGGCCCGCGCGGATACCGCATTCCTGTTCGATCTCGATGGCACGCTGGTGGACAGCGTCTACCAGCACGTGCTGGCGTGGAAGGAAGCCCTCGATCGCGAGGGCGTGGATCTGTCGGTGTGGCGGATTCATCGCAAGATCGGCATGAGCGGCGGCCTGTTCACCCACATCCTGCTGCGCGAGACCGGCCTGGACATCACCGAGGATCGGCTGGATCGCCTGCGCCGCTGGCACGCCGAGGCGTATTCGCGGCAGTCGGAACAGCGTGCCGTGCAGCCGCTGCCGGGGGCGCGCGAACTGCTGGCATTCCTGACCGAACAGGGCATCCCCTGGGGCATCGCCACCAGCGGCCGGATGGAGACCGCCGCGCACAACCTGCACGCACTGGGGGTGGATCCGGCGCAGGTGCCGGTGATCACCCGCGATCTGGTGCGCCATGCCAAACCGGATCCGGATCTGTTCATCGCCGCCGCCGATCGGCTGGGCGTGGACATCACCCGCTCGCTGGTGATCGGCGACAGCATCTGGGACATGCTGGCCGCCCAGCGCGCCCGCGCGCTTGGCGTGGGCCTGCTGTCCGGTGGCTACGGCCAGGAGGAACTGGAGCGCTCGGGCGCGTTCCGTGTCTACGAGGATCCGGCCGATCTGCTGCGACATATCGACGAGGTGGTGGCGCGCAGCTGAGCGCGGGACCTTCCACCACCGATGTCTCCCGGCAAAACCATCGGCTGCGCGTCCAGGCCGCGACGCGCGGTTCAATCGTCAACGGTCGCTCAGGCCCCGGCCTGCGCCTGGGCGGCGAGCCACTTGCGGGCCATTCGGCTTAGCGATTCGTCGGGCTCGTCGGCGATCGGCGCGATTTCGCGCCAGGCCAGGTCCAGCGATTCCTCGCTGACCACGTAGCGTTCGTCCGCGCCGGCGCGAATCACGTAGCGGACGTCGTAGTGCCAGTGTCCCGGCACGTCCTTGCGTTCCGGAATCCAGTGCCGGTCCAGATCGAAGATGGCGGTGTCGTCCAGCCGCAGGTCCGGCAAGCCGGATTCCTCCTCGGCTTCCTTCAGCGCGACCTGGCCCATGTCGGTGTCGCCGTCGGCATGGCCGCCCAGTTGCAGCCAGCGCGCCAGCTTGCGGTGGTGGGTCAGCAGGGTGCGCCGGCCGTCGGCGCTGACCAGCCAGGCGCCGCCGGTGAAATGCCCCTCCAGGCGTTCGCGCAGAAACGGATTGCGCGAATCCGCCAGCAGTTCGAGGAAGTCCTCCACGACCGCGGCCTCCTCGGGCCAGCGCGCCCGATAGACCTGCAATTGTTCCATCAACGGTGATTCAAACACGCGCCTGCCCTGTTCAGTTATGCGGAGAATGATGCTCGCCGCCATTATCCCTCCCCGTGCTGCATCCGCGCTTGTGATCCCCGGCTCGCTTTGGCAAGGTACGGCGCTTCCGTGCGGGTGACCCACACACCCGTGACCGCCAAATGACAGGCACCGGCCAAGACCGGTCGCCAACTCCGGGGAAGTCGCGAATGCTCAAATCTTTGTTTAGGGTCAAGCCGGTCGAACCGGCCGGCCATGTGGATGCCGGTGAACCCTTCGAAGGCAGCCTCGATGGCGAGGCCACCCTCAAACGGACCCTGACAGCGAAGCACCTGACCATGCTGGGCGTCGGTGCGGTCATCGGCGCGGGCATCTTCGTGCTCACCGGCCAGGCGGCGGCCAACCATGCCGGTCCGGCCATCATGCTGAGCTTCGTGCTGGCCGGTTTCGCCTGCGCCCTGGCCGGCCTGTGCTATGCCGAATTCGCCGCGCTGATGCCGGTGTCGGGCAGCGCCTATTCCTACTCCTATGCCACCCTGGGCGAATTCGTCGCCTGGTTCATCGGCTGGTGCCTGGTGCTGGAGTACCTGTTCGCCTCCTCCACCGTCGCGGTGGGCTGGTCGGGCTACCTGGTCAGCTTCATCACCACCACGCTGCACCTGCCTTTCCCGATGCAGCTCACCCAGGCGCCGATCGACTGGAACGGCACCGACTTCGTTTCCACCGGCAGCCTGTTCAACCTGCCGGCGATCCTGATCGTCGCCGCCATCAGCGGCCTTTGCTACGTCGGCATCACCCAGTCCGCGTTCGTCAATGCGATCGTGGTGGCGATCAAGGTCACCGTCATCTGCCTGTTCGTCGGGTTCGGCCTGCAGCACATCGATCCGGCCAACTGGACCCCGTTCATTCCGCCGAACGAAGGCCCGGGCAAGTTCGGCTTCGAGGGCGTGACCCGCGCCGCGGCGATCGTGTTCTTCGCCTACATCGGTTTCGACGCGGTCTCCACCGCCGCCGGCGAGGCCAAGAACCCGCAGCGCGACATGCCGATCGGCATTCTCGGCTCGCTGGCGATCTGCACGGTCATCTACATCGTGGTGTGCGCGGTGCTGACCGGCATGACCCACTACAGCCTGCTGGGCACGCCCAAGCCGGTGGCGACCGCGCTGGAAGCGTTCCCGGATCTGTCGTGGCTGAAGACCGCGGTGGAAATCGGCGCCATCGCCGGCCTGTCCTCGGTGATCCTGGTGATGCTGATGGCGCAGCCGCGCATCTTCTACAGCATGTCCAAGGACGGCCTGATGCCGAAGCTGTTCGGCAAGGTCCATCCCAAGTTCCGCACGCCCTACGTCGGCACGATCATCGTCGGCGTGCTCGCCGCCATCCTGGCCGGCCTGATGCCGCTCAACGTGCTGGGCGAGTTGGTGTCGATGGGCACCCTGCTGGCCTTCGCCACCGTCTGCATCGGCGTGCTGGTACTACGCTATACCCGCCCCGAACTGCCGCGCCCGTTCCGCGTGCCGCTGGCGAACATCATCTGCCCCGTGGGCGCGCTCGCCTGCCTGTATCTGTTCTGGCAGCCCTTCGTGGAGCACTGGCCGATCTTCGTCGGCTGGACCGTGTTCGGCCTGCTGATCTATTTCAGCTACGGCTACCACCACAGCAAACTGCGGCAGAAGGCCTGAGGGCCCGAACGGGCCGGCGCACGGCGCCGGCCTTTTTCATTGCATGCATCATGACGGTGGCCGGGATATCGCCCGTCCATACGTCATGATGAAGAACGACGATTGGAAGTGGATTGATGTTCGGACAACTCTGGGCCACCAAGCACCCCCATGCCAGCCATAGCGACGCCGAAGGCCTGAGCCTGCGCCGCACCCTCGGACCCTGGGGCCTGACCGCGCTGGGCATCGGCGCGGTGATCGGCGGCGGCATCTTCGTCATCACCGGCCAGGCGGCGGCCAACCACGCCGGCCCGGCGATCATGCTGAGCTTCGTGCTGGCGGCGATTTGCTGCACCTTCTGCGCGCTGGCCTATGCCGAGTTCGCGGCGATGGTGCCGGTGTCCGGCAGCGCCTACACCTACACCTACGCCACCCTCGGCGAACTCGCGGCCTGGTTCATCGGCTGGATGCTGGTACTGGAATACGGCGTCTCGGCCTCGGCGGTCGCGGTCAGCTGGACCGGCTATTTCCTCAGCCTGCTGGAACACTTCGACATCCACCTGCCCGCGGCGCTGGTCAGCGCGCCGCTGGACGCCAAGCTGCAACCGACCGGCGCCATCGCCAACCTGCCCGCCGCCGCCATCGTGCTGCTGCTGACCTGGCTGTGCTACGTCGGCATCCGCAAGTCCTCGGCGATGAACATGGCGATGGTGCTGCTCAAGAGCGGCCTGATCGTGCTGGTCATCGTGGTCGGCTGGAAGTACGTGGATCCGGCCAACTGGCAGCCCTTCATCCCGGCCAACGAAGGCCCCGGCAAGTTCGGCTGGGAAGGCGTGCTGCGTGGCGCCTCGATGGTGTTCTTCGCCTACATCGGCTTCGAGGCGGTTTCGGTGGCGGCGCAGGAGTCGCATCGTCCGCAACGCGACATGCCGGTCGGCATGCTGCTGTCGCTGGCCATCTGCACGGTGCTGTACATCGCGATGGCCGCGGTCATGACCGGACTGGTGCCCTACACCCTGCTGGGCACCGACGAACCGGTGGTCACCGCGGTGGCCGCGCATCCGCAACTGGGCTGGCTGCGCGTGGTGGTGGAAATCGGCGCGCTGGTCGGCCTGTCCTCGGTGGTGCTGGTGATGATCATCGGCCAGCCGCGCATCTTCATGATCATGGCCCGCGACGGCCTGCTGCCGCCGGTGTTCACCAGGATCCATCCCGAGTACCGCACCCCGCACATCAACACCGTCATCACCGGCATCGGCATCGCCCTGCTGGCGGCGCTGTTCCCGCTGGACGTGCTGGGCGAGCTGACCTCGATGGGTACGCTGATCGCCTTCGCCGCGGTCTGCCTGGGCGTGCTGATCCTGCGCCGGACCCAGCCCGACCTGCCGCGTCCGTTCCGGATTCCGGCCGCCTGGCTGATCTGCACCCTGGGCATCCTGTGCTGCCTGGCGCTGCTGTCGGCGATGACCGCGCACAACTGGTTCCTGATGGCGGTCTGGACGGCGGTCGGTTTCGCGATCTACTTCCTGTACGGTCACCGCCACAGCAAGCTGCGGCGCTGAACCACGCCACCGGGCCGCGCCTGCGGCCCGTCCTCGCGCCGTCCCGCCCAGCCGGGGCGGCAGGCGCTAAAATGGCGCCATGAACGCCCCCCTGCCCTATGACGCCGGACGCCTGAGCGAACTGGCGAAGCTGTTGATCAGCAACATCCGCGAGCTGTCGCAGGCCGGCTGGACGCCGGCCACCAGCAGCAACTTCTCGCACCGGCTGGACGATCGCCACGCCGCCATCACCGTGTCCGGGCGCGACAAGGGGCGGCTGGAGGAAGCCGACATCATGGTGGTGGACTTCGACGGCAAGGCGGTCGGCAGCGACCACCGTCCCTCCGCCGAGACCCTGCTGCACACCCAGCTGTATCGCCGCTTCCCCGAGATCGGCTGCGTGCTGCACACCCATTCGCCGGTGCAGACCATCGCCTCGCGGCTGTACGCCGGCGCCGGCCACATCCGGCTGGAAGGCTACGAGCTGCTCAAGGCGTTCCACGGCAATACCACCCACGAGACCGAAATCCAGGTGCCGGTGTTCAGCAACACCCAGGACATGCCGACCCTGGCCGCCCAGGTCGACGCGTTGCTGGACCGGCAGCCGCTGTGGGGCTACCTGATCGACGGCCACGGCCTGTACGCCTGGGGCCGCGACATGGCCGAAGCTCGCCGCCACATGGAAGCCTTCGAGTTCCTGTTCCACTGCGAACTGGAGCTGCGCAAGCTGGGTTGCCGGCGCTGAGCCGCTGATAACCCCGTGCCACGCCGCGCGCCTGCGCGGTAACTGGACCGGAACCAGGTGCCTGCTACCCTTGTATTCCCCACGCGTCGAGCCATATCGCCATGAGCCGCCTCCGCATCTTCCATGAAAGCGACCCGGTCACCCCCGAGTTCGCCAGCTACGATCCCGATTTCATCGCCACCGAGCTGCAGAAGGTCGGCGTGACCTTCGAGCGCTGGAAAGCCAACAAGGCGATCCAGCCGGGCGCCGCGCCGGAGGACGTGATGGACGCCTACCGCGCCGACATCGACCGGCTGGTCAGCGAACGCGGGTTCAAGACGGTGGACGTGGTCAGCATCGCGCCGGACAACCCCAAGCGCGAGGAAATGCGCGCCAAGTTCCTCGACGAGCATTACCACAAGGAAGACGAAGTGCGCTTCTTCGTCGCCGGCTCGGGCCTGTTCACCCTGCACGTGGACGACAAGGTCTACGAGGTGGAGTGCGTCCAGGACGATCTGATCGCCGTGCCGGACAGCACCCTGCACTGGTTCGACATGGGGCCGGAACCGCATTTCGTCGCGATCCGTTTCTTCACCGAACCGGACGGCTGGGTCGGCCATTTCACCGGCACCACCATCGCCCAGCAGTTCCCGCGCTACAACGGCCCGACCCGGCCGGAGTAAGCCCGTTCCGCCTCCCGCGACGCGGTGGCGTGCCCGCCGCCGGGCGCGGCCGTTCCCAACTCATTCCCCATTCCCGAAATCCACCCGTCCCATGCTCCGCGCCATCCTCACCGATATCGAAGGCACCACCAGCAGCATCTCCTTCGTCAAGGACGTGCTGTTTCCCTACGCCCGCCGCGCCCTGCCCGGCTTCGTCCGCGAACACGGCCAGGAACCGGAGGTGCGCCGCTGGCTGGATGCGGTCGCCACCGAACACGGCGCGATCTGCAGTGACGATGTCATCGTGGAGACCCTGCAGGGCTGGATCGATCAGGATCGCAAGCACACCGCGCTGAAGGCGCTGCAGGGCATGATCTGGGACGCGGGCTACCGCGACGCGGACTTCACCGCGCACATCTACCCGGATGCGGCGCCGGCGCTCGCCCGGTGGTACGAGCAGGGCTATCCGCTGTACGTGTATTCCTCCGGCTCGGTGCCGGCGCAGAAGCTGTTTTTCGGCCACAGCGACGCGGGCGACCTGACCCCGATGATTTCGGGCTGGTTCGACACCGAAATCGGCGGCAAGCGCGAGGCGGACAGCTATCGCCGCATCGCCGAGCGGATTGGCGCGCCGGCCGGCGAAATCCTGTTCCTGTCCGACGTGGTCGAGGAACTGGACGCGGCCCGTGAAGCCGGCATGCGCACCCAGTTGATCGATCGTCCGCAGGACTATCCGCAGCCCCGGCTTGACGGCGCCGCCAACGGCCATCCGCGCGTCACCGCGTTCGACGCCATCGAACTGCCGCACTGACGCTTGTTGCGAGCGATTCGCATTTCATCATCCGGCAGCAACAACGGCTAGACTGCGCGCCGTTGCCAGCCAGCCCGCGCTCGCCAGCACGTCCCGCCAGCCAGCATTCGCCAGCCAGCCGGGAACCGAAAAACGCCCCCGCCGGGGCGTTTTTCATTTGCGCCGCTATTTCGCGTGGATCTTCTCGCCGCGCGCCAGCATCGCGACCAGTTTTTCGATGCGGGCCGCCCGGGTTTCCGCCTTCTTTGCCGTGTGCACGCGCCAGCAGACCGCGTAGCGGTTGGTGCGGTCCAGGGTTTCGAAGAAGCTCGCGGCCTTCGGTGCCTTCGCCAGCGCCGCCGCCAGTTCCGCCGGCACCTCCATCACCGCCGCGCTTGCGTAGGCCGCAGCCCAGCGTCCGTCGGCGCGTGCCAGTTCGATTTCACGCAGGCCGCCCTCGCGCATCCGCCCCGAGGCGATCAGTGCCTCGGCCTTGCCGACGTTGATTTTCGACCACAGGCTGCGCGGGCGTCGCGGGGTGAATCGTTGCAGGAAACTCTGTTCGTCGAACGTGCGGCGCTGACCGTCGATCCAGCCATGGCACAGCGCCACGTCCAGGGCCTCGGCATAGCTCACGGAAACCACGCCCGCGTCCTTCTTGGCGATCCTCAGCCACAAGCCCGGAGTACCCGTATTCGCGGCGAGCCATTTTTCCCAGGCCGCGGCGTTGCGGAACAGCTTGATCGGAAGGTCGAGCGCATCGTTGGCCATCGGCATGTTCCTGTCGGGTTTTCGCCTGTCCCGGCGCGTGCCGCTATTCGGCCGCCTGCTGCAGCCGATAGGTGGTGGACGCGGCCTGCTCGCCCCGCCACCGATCGAATGCCCGCACGTCGATGCGGTGCTCGCCCGCTGCCAGATCCGTCGGCAGCGCGCCGCGCCAGAGGTGGGTGGAGGTGTCCGCTTCCGGCGAACGATCGTAGCCACGCAACGCGGTCGCGGTGTCATCCGCGATGTTCTCCGCCAGCAGCGCCGGATCGGCCTGCAGTACACGCCGCATCGGTTTCCATTCACCGCCGTCGATGCGATATTCGACCCGCGTATCGGCTTCACCCATGTAGACGTTGGCGTATACGCCGTAGGCCGGATAGGCGCCCTGTCGCAACACCTTCGGCGCATGCAGGCCGATCGCCGGATCACCGGCGGCGCGCGCCACGTGGTAGCGCAACGCATAGCCGCCATCCGGCTGGATCGTCAGCCACGCGTAGCCGTTGGGAGTGCCGTCGCTCATGGTCGTGTCGGGGATGCCCTGCGCATCCTTCACCCCCGACCAGAACGCGCCGCAAGTGGCGCCGACGTTGTACTCGTGCAGTGGCTGCGCGCCCTGCCAGCCGGTGTCCGCGCCATGACGGTAGTGGCGCTGGTTGTGGGTGTGCGCGCTGATCAGCAGCACCTGCGTATGTTCCCGCAGCAGGGTGAACAGGCGTTCGCGGTCGGCACGGCGGAAAGTCTCCACACCCGGGAGGGGATCGAAGAACGGGATGTGCGCGGCAATCACCACCCGGCGATCCTTCGGCAAGGTCGCCAGATACTGGCGCAGGAAATCGAACTGCTCCTCGCGCAGGCCGCCGATGTAGGCCGGTTTCTGGCCGGGGCGATAGACCACGTCGTCCAGCACGATGAAGCTGGCCTGCGGCTCCTCCCACGCATAGGTGTCGGGGCCGTAGACGTTGCGGAAACTCAGCAACGAGTCCTCGTCGGCCTGCGCGTCGAAATCCAGATCGTGGTTTCCGGCCACGTGCAGCCAAGGCACGCCCAGTTTCGCCGTCACCTGGTTCATGGCCGGATACAGGCTCAGATCATCATTGACGATATCGCCCACGCTCAGTCCCAGGCGGGCGCCGTGCCGGCCGACCAACGGCGCCACGATGTCGCGCGCGTAGTAATCCACGTCGGTCCGCGTCTTGGGTTGCGGGTCGCCGAACACCAGCATCTCCAGGCTGGAGCCGCTCCCGCGCCGCATGGCGGGCAACAGGCCGAAATCCACCTGGGCCGGGACGGCGGCGGCCGGAATGCCGCCGTACTTCAGCGCGGGCGACCCCTGCGGGAACAGATGCTGCCAGAACCGGGGCAAGCCGTCGGCGCCCGTCGGCACGGCGTACGCCGGCGGCTTTATCACGAAGACGGTGGCGCGCTCGCGTCCGGGTAGCCGGTAGCCTCCCCGCGCGTCGCTGACGGCGACATCGCGGCCGTTGGAGACCTTCACTCCGGCCAGGCCCTGTTCGCGCGGATCGCGCCGGCCGTTGCCGTTGGCATCCAGGTAGATCACCCCGGTCACTTCGGCCAACGCCTGTCCGGTGGCCGCGGCCGCCTCCTGCGTGGCCGCGGTGGCGTCCGCTGCCCGCGACGACGCGGACGCATCCGCAATGGCCAACAACGACAGGACGACGAGCGGCAGCCATACCACGCGCTGGGTCATATCCACGGATTCCGGCGACGCCCCTCGGGCAACCCGCCGATTATCGTGCGGCAGCGGCGTACCTCGCCACCGCGATGCAGGTTCAGGCGGAATGGCGGGCCGCGAGCAACGCCTCGACGTCGGCCAAACCCCGCCCGCGGCTGCGCAGCAGTACCAGCAGGTGATACAGCAGGTCCGCGCTTTCGCCGAGCAGCGCCGCCTCGTCCTGCGCCACGGCGGCCAACGCCGTCTCCACGCCTTCCTCGCCGACCTTCTGCGCAATCCGGCGCACGCCTTCCTCGAACAGCCGGGTGGTATAGCTGCCCGCCGGGCGCTCGCGCTCGCGGCGCGCCACCAGCGCGTCCAGTTCGGCCAGGAACGAGCCCGGCGCCTCCGCGAAGCAACTGGCGCGCTGGAGGTGACAGGTCGGCCCGTGCGGCACCGCCTGGACCAGCAGGGTGTCGTTGTCGCAATCAGCCTCGATGGCCCGCACTTCCAGCACGTGGCCGGAACTCTCCCCCTTGGTCCACAGGCGCTGCTTGCTGCGGCTGTAGAAGGTCACCCGGCCGCTGGCCAGGGTCGCCTCCAGGGCTTCGCGGTTCATGTAACCGAGCATCAACACGCGGCGGGTCGAGGCATCCTGCACGATCACCGGCAGCAGGCCGTCGCCCTTGTTCCAATCCAGTTGTTCCGGTTCAAGCGACATCACGCACCTCGGTGCCCTGCCCGCGCAGGTAGGTCTTCAGATCCGGAATGGCGATCCGGCCACTGTGGAACACGCTGGCGGCGAGCGCGCCATCGACATCGGCACGCTGGAATACCTCGGCGAAATGCTCGGGTTCCCCGGCACCGCCGGAAGCCACCAGCGGCACCGCGCACAGCGCGCGCACGGCGGTCAGTTGCTCGATGTCGTAGCCGCGCCGCACGCCGTCGCTGTCCATGCAGTTGAGCACGATTTCGCCCGCGCCCAGCCGCTGCGCCTCGCCCACCCAGTCCAGCGTACGCACCGGCAGCGCGCGGGTACGTGCCGGATCGCCGGTGTACTGGCGCACCCGCCATTCGCCGTCGGCCTCGCGCACCGAATCGATACCGACCACCACGCATTGCACGCCGAAGGCCTTTGCCAGTTCGCCAATCAGCGCGGGACGTTCCAGCGCCGGCGTGTTGACCGAAATCTTGTCCGCGCCGGCGTGCAGCACACGCCGCGCGGTATCCACGTCGCGGATACCGCCTGCCACGCAGAACGGAATGTCGAGCAGGCGCGAGACCCGCTCCACCCATGCGTAGTCCACCGAGCGCCCTTCCGGACTGGCGCCGATGTCGTAGAACACCAGTTCATCGGCACCGGCATCGCGGTAGCGCAATGCCAGCTCGGTGATGTCGCCCATGTCGACGTGATCGCGGAAGCGCACGCCCTTGACCACGCGGCCGTCGCGCACGTCCAGGCACGGGATGATGCGCCGGCTCAGCATGACAGCGCCTCGGCCACGCTGAAGCGGCCTTCCAGCAGCGCGCGCCCCAGCACGATGCCGGCACAGCCCTGCGCGCGCGCGGCGACGATATCGTCGAGCGCGCGGACACCGCCGGACGCCTGCACGCGCAGCCGCGGCGCAATCGCGCCCAGGTGCCGGTACAGATCGAGGTTGGGGCCGGACAGCATCCCGTCACGGGCGATATCGGTGCTCAGCGCGTGGACCAGTCCGCCGGCCTCGAAGCGGACCGCCAGTTCATCCAGGGTCACGCCGGCGTCCTCGGTCCAGCCGTGCACCGGCAATCGCCAGACGCCGGCGGCGTCCTGGCGCGTGTCCAGCGCCACGGTGATGCGCTCGGCGCCGAACTCGGCCAACCAGGCCAGCACCGCCTCCGGTTCGCGTACCGCCAGCGACCCGATCACCACCCGCGCCGCGCCGGCATCGAGCAGGCGCGCGACATCCTCGCGCGAGCGCACGCCGCCGCCGGTCTGGACCCGCAGCCCGGTGGTGGTGGCGATATCGCGCAGCAGCGGCGCCAGGGTGTAGCCGCCGGCGCGGGCCGCATCCAGATCCACCAGATGCAGCCAGCGCGCGCCCTGTTCCGCATAGCCGCGGATGATCGCCAGCGGATCGTCGCCATAGCGGGTCTCGCGCGCATAGTCGCCCTGCGCCAGCCGCACGACCCGGCCGTCGCGGATGTCGATGGCCGGATAGGCCTGGAAGTCCTGTTGCGCGCGCGCGCCCGCCGATACCGCGGCCATCATTGCAATCCCGTTTCGATGAAGTTCCGGATCAGCCGCGCACCGACCTCGGCCGAGCGCTCCGGGTGGAACTGCGCACCGGCCACGCGGCCACGCTGCACCACCGCCGCGAACGGCTGGCCATGCTCGGTGCTCATCAGACAATCCGCACCGACCGGCGCGGCGTAGCTGTGCACGAAATAGGCATGGCCGCCGTCCAGGCCAGTGGTCAGACCGGACCCGCGCTGCGTACGCAGCGTGTTCCAGCCCATGTGCGGAACCCGGATGCCGGGACCCGGCGACAATCGCGCCACCCGCCCCGGCAACAGGCCCAGGCAGGGCGTGTCGTCTTCTTCCGAATGTTCGAACAACAGCTGCATTCCGACGCAGACCCCCAGCAACGGGCGTTCCAGTTGTCGCAGCACCTCGATCAGTCCCTGCTCGCGCAGCCGCGCCATCACCGTGGCCGCGGTGCTCACGCCAGGCAGGATGACCCGGTCCGCGGCGCGGATGACCGCCGCATCCGCGGTGAGCGTGGCGGCCACGCCGAGGCGCTCCAGCGCGTAGCGGACCGAACCGATGTTGGCGCCACCGGCATCGACCAGTGCCACCTGCATCACAACGCTCCCTTGGTCGAGGGCAGTTCCGCGCCTTCGCGCCGGATCGCCTGGCGCAACGCGCGCGCCAGCGCCTTGAAGCAGGCTTCGATTTTGTGGTGGTCGTTGTCGCCGCGCACGCTCAGGTTGAGGTTGAGGCCGGAGGCGTCGCACAGCGAACGGAAGAAATGCGGCACCAGTTCGGTGGGTAGATCGCCAACCCGCTCGCGGCGGAATTCACCGTCGAACACGAAGTACGGCCGGCCGCTGAAATCCAGCGCCGCGCTGGCCAGGGTTTCGTCCATCGGCAGGGTGAAGCCGTAGCGGCCGATGCCGCGCTTGTCGCCCAGCGCCTGCTTCAGCGCCTGTCCCAGCGCCAGGCCGGTGTCCTCCACCGTGTGGTGCTCGTCAATGTGCAGATCGCCCTCGGTGTCGATGCGCAAGGCGAAACCGCCGTGCTTGCCGATCTGTTCCAGCATGTGGTCGAAGAACGGCAGTCCCGTGCGGATGACCGGCTCGGCCACCCGATCCAGATCCAACTCCACGCGGATACGGGTTTCCTTCGTATTGCGCTGGACATCTGCCCGGCGCGGCGCGTCGGCCAGTTCATGCGCGATCGACGGCCAGTCCCAGTCGCCGCCGAACTGCGAGGTCTTCAGCTGGAAACCGCGGATGCGCAGGTTGTCGGCGAACTGGATATCGGTGGGCCGGTCGCCGACCATCGCCGAGCGCGCCCAGTCGATGTCGCGATCCTGGAGATAGTGCAGGACCAGCCCGATGCCGGGCTTGCGGGTCGGACGGTTCTCTTCCGGCCAGCTCGGGTCGACCAGCACTTCGCGGAAACGGATGCCCTGGCTTTCGAAGATCTGCAGCATCAGATCGTTCGGACCATCGAACGACGCCTGCGGATAGCCTTCGCTGCCCAGTCCGTCCTGGTTGCTGACGATGACGAACTGGTAGCCGGCGTCGCGCAGCTTCAGCAACGCCGGAATGCAGTCGCGCACGAACCGGATCTTCTCGTAGGCGTCGATCTGGAAATCGGCCGGTTCCTCGATGAGGGTGCCGTCGCGATCGATGAACAGGATCGGAGTCATGCCGCCGCCTCCCGCACGGCCAGTGCCGCCAGCACCCGTTCGTTCTGCTCCGGACTGCCGATGCTGATCCGCAGCGCATCGCCCAGTTGCGGCGCGGCGCGCTGGTCGCGCACCACCACGCCGGTGGACAGCAGCGCGGTGAACGCTCGGTCGGCATCGTCGAACCGCACCAGCAGGTAGTTGCCCTGCGAGGGATAGACGCGACGCACGCCGGGAAGCGCCGCCAGCGCCCCCCGCATCCGCTCGCGTTCGCGCCGCACCCGTTCCACCCGCTGCCGGGTCTGCGCCAGCGCCGCCGGCGCCAGGCCGGCGAGCGCGAGTTCCGCGCAGGGCGCAGGCACCGGATACGGCGCCTGGCAGGCACGCAGCACGGCGATCAGTTCCTCCGCGGCGATCGCCACGCCGATTCGTGCGGCCGCCAGCGCGTGCGCCTTGGACAGCGTGCGCAACACCACCAGATTGGGGAACCGCGTAATCAAGTTGCTGGCCGAGGGAACATCGGAAAACTCCACATAGGCCTCGTCGACCACCAGCAGAGCACGACCGGCCAGGCGCCCGGCCAGGTCCGCGATTTCCTCCCGCGTACAGGCGCGTCCGGTGGGATTGGTCGGCGAGCACAGGAACACCAGCTTGGCGCCGTTCGCCAGCGCGGCGGCGGCCAGTCCATCCAAATCCGGCTCGAAGCCCTGCTCGGTATCGCGCAGCGGCACATCGATGAGCGGTGCGTTCTGCAATCGCGCGGACACCGCGTACATGCCGAAGACCGGCGAGCTGATCACCACCCCGTCGCGTTCCGGCACGCACAGCGCGCGCACCAGCAGATCGATGGCCTCGTCGCTGCCGCGGCCGATAAGCAACTGCTCCGGGGCACAGCCATACAAGTCGGCCAGCGCCGCGCGCAAGGCTGCTGGTTGCGGTTCCGGATAGCGCTGGCAGGTCGCGCCCGCGTCGGCCGGGTTGGACCAGGCCGACTCGTTGGCGTTGAGCCAGACATCCCCGCGCAAGGCTTCGGTGCGGGCCGATTTGTAGCCACCGAAACCGCGCAGGTCGGGCCTGACCAGACTCAGCACTCCGGCATTTGCCGCCTTGTTGTCGGGCGTATTCATGCCGCCTCCAGCCGCAGCGCGACCGCGTTGGCATGCGCGTCAAGTCCCTCGGCGCGCGCCAGGGTCAATGCGCACGCGCCGATGCGGCCGATGCCCGCGCGGCTGGCCGCCTGCACGCTGACGAAATTCTGGAAGCTGGCCACGCTCACGCCGCTGTAGGCGCGCGCGGCGCCGCTGGTCGGCAGCACGTGGTTGGTGCCGCTGCAATAGTCGCCCAGCGCTTCGGGCGTGTAATCGCCCAGGAACACCGAGCCTGCCGCTTCCACCCGCTCCAGCCAGGCGCGCGGGTCGCGCAGGGCCAGGATCAGGTGCTCGGGCGCGTATTCGTTGCTGACCGAGAACGCATCGTCCAGCCGCTCCACTTCGATCAGGCGCGAGGCGGACAGCGCCTGGCGCGCGATCGCCGCGCGCGGCAACGCCGCGAGCTGGCGTTCCAGTTCCACCGCGACGCGGTCGATGAGCGAAGGCGCGTCCGACAGCAGCAGCACCTGCGAATCCGGGCCGTGCTCGGCCTGCGACAGCAGATCCGCCGCGACGAACGCGGGATGCGCGCCGGCATCTGCGATCACCAGCACTTCCGACGGCCCGGCCGGCATGTCGATGGCGGCCACGCCGGCCTGCGCGACCTGCTGCTTGGCCTCGGTCACGTAACTGTTGCCCGGCCCGAACAGCTTGTCGCAGCGGGGCACGCTGGCGGTGCCGAACGCCATCGCCGCGATCGCCTGCGCGCCGCCCAACTTGAACACGCGGGTCACGCCGGTCATCCGCGCGGCCACCAGCACGGCGGGATCGGCGCTGCCGTCGGCGCGCGGCGGCGTGCACAGCACCACCTCGCGGCAACCGGCCAGACGCGCCGGCACGCCCAGCATCAATGCGGTGGAAGGCAACGGCGCACTGCCGGCCGGGACGTACAGGCCCACCCGCGCAATCGGCCGGATCATCCGTTCGCAAAGCACGCCGGGTGCGGTTTCGACCGCGTACGGCTGGGCCATGCCCGCGCGGTGGAAGGCTTCGATGCGGGCGACCGCCTCCTCCATCGCCTGCTTCAGCGCCGGCGCCACCGCCGCTTCGGCGGCGGCGAACTCCGCCGCGGGCACTTCGAAATCGTCCAGCGCCACACCGTCGAAACGGCTGGTGAATTCGCGCAGCGCCGGGTCGCCGAGTTGGCGCACTTCCGCCAGCACCGCGGCGACCGCGTCGCGGGTGCGCTGGGCCACCACCTGCACCGGACGGCGCAGGGCGGCGCGGCGTTGTTCGCCATCGAGGCGGGACCAGATCAAGCGATTCATGCCAGCGACCTCTCGACCGAAAGCACCATCAATCCCTGCGCGCCGGCGCGTTCCAGCTCTTCCAGCCGCTGCCAGGTGATGGCGCCGTGGCACATGGTCTGCAGCGACAGCGGACCTTCGCCGGAACCGGGCAGTTGGACCAGCGGTTCCGCATCCGGCAGCAGTCGCGAAAGTTCGGCGACGGTGTCGCGGTTGGCGCGGAACATCAGTAGCTTGCTGTCCTTGAGCTTGAGCACGCCGTCGACCCGGCGCAGCAGCATCGCCGCCAGTCCCGCGCGCTCGTCCTCGAACCCGCGGACCGGACCGGCCAACACGGCCTCGCTGTCCAGCAGGGTTTCCACCGGCTTGAGCTGGTTGGCCGCCAGGGTCGCGCCGCTGGAAACCAGATCGCAGATCAGGTCGGCGGTGCCCAGGCGCGGGGCGATTTCCACCGAACCCGACAACTCCACCACACCCGCTTCCACGCCCTGGCGCCGCAGCCAGTCCGACAGGATTGCCGGATAGCTGGTGGCGATGCGCAGGCCCTGCAGTTGCGCCGCGCCCTGCCATTCCCAGTTGTCCGGCACCGCCAGCATCAGCCGGCACTGGCCGAAGCCGAGCGGACGCAGTTCCCGGTAGGCCGCCGGCAGGCCGATGCGCGCGCGTTCGCCGGCCTGTTCGTCCAGTTCGTTGCGACCGACCACGCCGAAGTCGCACACGCCGTCGGCAATCAGGCCCGGAATGTCGTCGTCGCGCACCAGCAGCAGGTCGATCGGCAGCGATTCGCCGTAGCAGAACAGCTTGTCGCGGCTCTCGCGCCAACTCAGTCCGCAGGCGGCGAGCAGCGCGCGCGCGGGTTCGGCCAGACGGCCACTTTTCTGAATGGCGATGCGCAGGCGATCGCGCGTCGCGGGTACAACCCTGGGACTCATGGGAGGAAACTCAGTGGGAGGCGCCGTTGGCGCGCGGTTGCTGCTGCTGGAACGCGGTGGCGTAGCCGCCGGTGCCCCGTTCGAGGGTGCGGGCGACCCGCCCGATGGTGGTCACGCTGACCTGGGTCAGCTCGTGGATTTCCCGGTAAGGCACGCCCTTGAGCAGCAGCGGCACCACCCGCCAGCGGTCGGCCATGGCCTCCAACTCGGCCGGCGTGCACAGGTCTTCCAGGAATGCCCGCACCTGCCCGGCTTCGCCCAGGCTGGCCAGCGCCTGGGAAAGCGCCTGCAGGGAGGCGCTTTCGGCGCGGTCATCGTCGGGAATGGCGGGGCGGCGCTTCATGGGGAGTCAGTGGGGTCCGGGAAATCAGGGACCGGCGACCGGCCCAATCAATGTACTAATGCGTTAATACATTAGTTGAGCCTCCAGGCCCCGTCAAGTCCGCCCCCTCCCGGCCTCCCCCGGTCCCACGGTTAAACTGGCGGCCGGTCCGCCGGCCCGGCGGGTGCTCTGGATCGGGGACGGGAATGAGGGAAGCCATCCGCGGACTTCGCTGGCTGCTGGCCGCGCTGATGCTGTTCTGCGCGCTCGCGCAGGCGCAGGCACCACTGGTGATGTCGGGCGATGCGGCCACCCATGCCCTGGCTCCCCATACGACCTATTTCCACGACAGCGATGGCCGGGCCGATATCCGGGCGATCGAGACCAGCCTGCGGGCGGGACGCTTCCGGCCATTGCCAGGCGACGATGCATCCTTCGGTTTCCAGCCCGGCGCCTACTGGTTCCACGTCAACCTGCTCAATCGCAACCTGCAGGAACCGCGCTGGCTGCTGGTCCAGCAGTACGCGCTGAGCGATCGGCTGGACGTGTACGTGCGCTACCCCGACGGCCAGTTGTTCCACCAGGCCGGTGGCGATCACCTGCATTTCGAGCAGCGCAGCGTGCGCTACCGGCATCCGAACTTCCAGCTTGACCTGCCGCCCGGACAGCCGGCGGATCTGTTCGTCCGGGTGGAAAGCCAGAGCTCGATGCAGGTGCCGCTGGCCCTGTACACGCCAACCGCCTTCGCCGAACTCTCGCGCGACGCACAGTTCGCGATGGGCGTGTACTACGGCATCCTGCTGGCGCTGTTCACCTACAACCTGGTGTTGTGGCTGACCCTGCGCGACGCCAGCTACTTCTGGTACATGTTCCATATCAGCGCTTTCGGGCTGGTGCTGTTCACCTTGTACGGATTGGGCTTCGAGTACCTGTGGCCGCATTCACCGTGGCTGGCGGACAAGGCCGTACCGCTTTCGATCTGCCTGGCGCAGATCGGCATGCAACAGTTCGCACGCAATTTCCTAGGCCTGGCCCGGCGCTGGCCGCTGGGTGACCGCATCGGCCTGGGCATGATCGCGCTGTTCGTGGTGCTGGGCATCGCCACCACCTGGATTCCCATCCGGCTATCCACCCAGTTGGCGGTGGTCGCGGTGATCCTGAGCGTGGCCTGGATCGCGGTCGAGGCGGTGGTTGCCATGCGCAGCGGCTACAAGCCGGCCAAGCTGTTCCTGCTGGCCTGGTCGATGTTCCTGGCGGGCATCGCGATGGTCGCGATGGTCGCCTTCGGCGCGCTGCCCAAGAACTTCGTCACCGAGTACAGCGTGCAGATCGGTTCGGCCCTGGAAATGCTGCTGCTGTCGGTCGCGCTGGGCTACCGCTACGCCTCGCTGCGCAACGAGAACGAGCGGATCGTGCGCGAATCGCGCGACCAGTTGGAAATCAAGGTCGAACAACGCACCGGCGAGTTGCGCAGCGCGCTGGAGCAACTGGAAGCCGCGCACCTGCGCCTGCGCGAGTTCAGCCAGTTGGACGGGCTGACCGAACTCTACAATCGCACCCACTTCCGCGAAGCCTTCGAACACCTGCTCTCGCAGGCGCGCAACAGCCAGCAGCCCATCTCGCTGCTGATGATCGATCTGGACCACTTCAAGCGCATCAACGATACCTACGGCCATCTGGTCGGCGACGACTGCCTGCGCTGGACTTCCAACACGATGGCCGAAACGCTGCGGCCTTACGGCGCGCTGGTTGCGCGCTTCGGTGGCGAGGAATTCATCGCCGCCCTGCCCGACATGGATCTGGACGAGGCCAGCAATGTGGCCGAGGAACTGCGCCAGCGCCTGCGCGATCGGCCCTGTCGCAGCGGGGATCTGGACATTCCCATCTCCGCCAGCATCGGCGTGCATTGCGTGGACATCGACAAGAACAGCATCGATTCCGCCCTGCAGGTCGCCGACCAGGCGCTCTATACCGCCAAGGCCGAAGGCCGCGATTGCGTGCGCACGCTGTAGAGCCGGGCTTGCCCGGCTCCGCGGACTCAACCACGCGCGACAAGCAGCGGAGCAAGCTCCGCTCTACCCACGTAGAGCCGAGCTTGCTCGGCTCCGCGGACCCAAACCACGCGCGAAAAGCAGCGGAGCAAGCTCCGCTCTACCCACATAGAGCCGAGCTCGCTCGGCTCCGCGGACTCAAACCACGTGCGAAAAGCAGCGGAGCAAGCTCCGCTCTACCCATGTAGAGCCGGGCTCGCTCGGCTCCGCGGACTCAAACCACGTGCGAAGCGGAGCGAGCTCCGCTCTACCCACGTAGAGCCGGGCTCGCTCGGCTCCGCGGACTCAAACCACGTGCGAAAAGCAGCGGAGCGAGCTCCGCTCTACCGTTCGCGTGCCTTCAGCGGCCCGCGAGCGCGCGGGCCTGCTCCAGCTCCACCTTCAGGCTGCTGGCCAGTTCCTCGCGCTTGACCTCGAACTGCTGTTCGCGGACCAGATCCTTCACCGTGACCATGCCGCGGGCGCGTTCGTCCTCGCCGGCCAGCACCACGAAACGGATGCCCGCGCGCGAGGCGTACTGGAATTGCTTGGCCAACTTGCGCGCTTCCATCTGCACTTCGGTATTGATGCCGGCGACGCGCAGGCGACGGGCGATGTCCAGCGAATCGGCCAGCGCGTCATCGTCCATCAGCGCCACCATCGCCTGCACGCTGCTCTCATCGCTGCCGGCGATCAGTCCGGCCTCGCGCAACTGCCAGAACAGGCGGGTCAGGCCGATGGAGATGCCCACGCCGGGCAACTTCGATTTGGTGTAGTGGCTGGCCAGATCCTCGTAGCGGCCGCCCGAGCAGATCGAGCCGATCTGGACGTAGTCGTCCAAGCGGGTCTCGTAGACGGTGCCGGTGTAGTAATCCAGGCCGCGTGCAATCGAGAAGTTGAGGCAATAGTCGCTCTCGGGAACGCCCAGCGCATGCACCAGTTCCAGCACTTCGCGCAGCTCGGCCACGCCCTGGGCCAGTGTCTCGTTGCCCTGCCCCAGCGCTTCCAGGCGGGCCAATGCGTCGGCATGGCTGGTCGAGCGCACGGCGACGAATTCGAGAATCCGCGCGACCGCTTCGGCCGGCACGTTGAAATCCGGACCTTGCAGGGTCTCGCGCACGTAGTCGGCGCCGCGCTTGTCGAGCTTGTCGACCTCGCGCAGCACCAGCGCCTGGCGTTCGCCGTCGGCGATGCCCTGGGCCTCGAAGAAGCCGCGCATCAGCTTGCGGTTGTTGAGCTGGATGGTGAACTTGCCGATGCCCAGATCACTGAAGACCGCGTGGATGACCGCCAGGATCTCGGCGTCGAAGCGGATGCTGAGCGCGTCCTTGCCGATGACGTCGATATCGCACTGGTAGAACTCGCGGAACCGGCCGCGCTGGGCGCGCTCGCCCCGGTACACCCGCTGGATCTGGTAGCGCCGGAACGGGAAGGTCAGTTCGTGCTCGTGCTCGGCCACGTAGCGGGCCAGCGGCACGGTCAAGTCGAAGCGCATCGCCAGTTCCGGCAGGCCCTCGGCGGAACCCGCCTCGGTCTTGGCCAGCGCGCCGGTGGACTGCACGAAATAGACCTGGCGCTCGGTCTCGCCGCCGGACTTGGTCAGCAGGGTTTCCGAGAGCTCGAACACCGGGGTTTCCACCGGCAGGAACCCGAAGCGCTCGTAGTTGCGGCGGATGGTGTCCAGCATGCGCTGGAACGCGATCTGCTCGCGCGGCAGCAGTTCCATCACTCCTGGCGGCGTGCGTGGCTTGATCAAGCGAAAACTCCGGGGGGACGAGCGATATCGAGGGCCGTCATTCTAAGACTGAACGGCGCGCCGGGGGCAGGCATGCAAAAAACTGTTGCCGTCCGTCGGCGTCCTGAATAGAATAGCCGGCTCACACGGGGTGTAGCTCAGTCTGGTAGAGCGCTACGTTCGGGACGTAGAGGTCGCAGGTTCGAATCCTGTCTCCCCGACCAATGGATAGGTCGCAATCAAGCCTGGAAAACGAATGTTTTTCGGGTTTTTTTGTGCCCGAAGACCGGAAGTCCCCCGTTCCACGGGGCCGAAGGCCGGCAGGCACCTCGCCGGCCGGCAAGACCTTCCCGGATCTCAGAACACCACGAACGCCTGCAGGCGCACGTAGCGGTAGGCGTAGCTGCCGGTGCCGGTATCGGTCAATACCGGGGTATCGGTGTAGCCGGCGTCCAGGCGCAGCCAGGCGTCCTTCCAGCGCGGGGTCTCCACGCCGAACTCGGCCAGGCGGGCGCGCTTCCAGCCCTCCTCGGAACTGCGCTGGCGGCCCCAGCCGGCGCGCGCGCTCCACTGGTAGCCGCCGATGTGGCGGCGCCAGGCCAGCACGCCGAGCGCTTCGCCGTACCAAGGGGGCGAATAGTAGTCGGCCTCGAAGGCTTCGCTGTTGCGGTAGTAGCGGGTGCGCAGTTGCGCGCTCAGGCCGTACTCCGGCGCGAACGCATAGACCAGGTTGCCGCGCAGGTGGGTGCGCAGGTTGTTGCCGGTGCCGAAGTCCTGCACGCCGGCGACCAGGCTGGCGGACCAGCGATCGCTGAAGGGCATGTCGATGGCTGCGCCGGCGAAGGTCTGCACCCAGTCCTCGCGCACGCCGCGTCGGGTTTCCAGGACTTCGCGCTCGACGAAGATTTCCTTCCGCCAGGGATCGGTGCTGTGGATCGAGGCGCGGCCCAGCAGGTCGTCGCCGTTGCTGCCGATGTCGCCGTCCCAGCGCCAGTCCTTGCCCAGGCTGCCGGCGCCACTCAGGTAGGCGCGGTTCTCGGATTCGGACCAGTCGCGTCCGGAGAAGCGCGCGCGTTCGACCTTCACGCCCCACCAGTGCTCGATATCGCGGTGCTGGATGTCCCAGCCCAGTGCCAGCTTGCGGGTTTCGTTGTCGTCCGCATCGGAGCCCATCCAGAAGTCCGTCCGCAGCGCCGGGCGCGCGGCCGGCGCATCCTCGGCGGCATGGGCGGACAACACGGGAATCGCCAGCGCCCATCCCAGGGCGGCGGCGACGGCACACTTTCTCATTTGGTCCCCCAGGTCTTGCGCAGGCGCAGGATTTCGGCGGCATACCCCAGGACGCAGACCGGCTGCAGGATCATGGTGTAGGCCAGGGTGTAGAACAGGAATCCGCTGATGTTGCGGCGTACGCGCAGATCCTGGCTTTTGAACATCTTCGACTGCACGCGGAAGATGATCAGGTTCCACAACGCCGCCAGCGGCAGTACCAGCAGCGTCATGATACCGGCGATCCAGTAATAGCCGAACAGCGCCAGGATCAAGCCGGGAATGAAGGCCAGCGTGTAGACCAGATCCAGCGGCAGGAACAGCAGGTTCCACCAGATGAACAAGGTGGTCATGCGCGGCTTGAACAGCAGGCTGCCGTGGCGCGCGAAAGCTTCCATCAGGCCACGTGACCAGCGCTGGCGCTGCTTGGAGAACTGGCCGAGCTTCTCCGGCACGCGGGTGAACAGGCAGGCTTCCTCGCAGTAGCCGATGCGCGCGCCGGTCTTCAGCAGCGCCCACGACAGCACGATGTCCTCGCCCACGCACTCCGGCCAGCCGTTGGCCTGTTCGAGCGCCTCGCGGGTGTACAGCGAAAACGCGCCCTGCGCGACCAGCGTACCGTGATACATGCTCTGCATGCGCTTGACCGCGGCGATGCCGTGGAAGTAATCCCATTCCTGGCTGCGGGTCAGCCAGTTCTCGCGCGAGTTGCGCACCAGCACAGCGCCGGCCACCGCCACGGTGCCGGCCGGATCCGACAGGAACCGTTCCACCAGCTTGCGCAGCGCGTCCGGACGCAGATAGGAATCGCCGTCGACGGTGACCACCAGCGCCTGCCGGGTTTCCGCCAGGCCGCGATTGAGGGCCTTGGACTTGCCGCCGTTCTTCGGCTGGTTCAGCACGCGGATGCGCAGGCCGGGGCGCGCCTGGTCGGCCGCAGTCGCGCGGGCGATCGCGGCGCTGTCGTCGATGGAACCATCGTCGATCACCACCACTTCGATTTCGCCCGGGTAATCCTGGCGCGACAGGCTGGTGAGGGTGTCGGCGATGTTCTCCGCCTCGTTGTAGCAGGCGACCAGTACGCAGACATCGGGCAGGCGTTCGAACCTGCGCAGGCGCGGACGGCGGTCGGCCAGGATGGAGCCGATCAGGAACGCGTTCATGAAGCCCGGCACGTAGGCGATGAACATGATCACGACCAGCGCCAGGGCGAAGCCCACATGGGCGGACAATTCATGCAGCCAGGGCTGGGACAGCTTGACGCTCAGTCCGGCCCACGCCAGCGCGACGGCCAGCACCAGCACGTACTTGAGGCGGATCGGCACATAGAAGCGACGGAATTCCGGCACAGGAACCGGCGCGGGCACGGGCGGCTCCGGCGGCCGGGTACGGGCACCGTCCCACGGAGGGGCGTCTGAAGGCGAATGGGCGTCGTACATGGCGGCGTGGACACGGAGCGGATGTGCCTGTCATTGAGCAATTCGCGTGCCAACCCGGCGGGCCGGGCAATGTGACCTCTCATCGCCTCTCCGAGCCTTCGTTACAGTTTCGTGATTCAAATCACCGTTTTGTGACGCACAGGGTCACTTTTGGTCCTGCCCACCTGATAGCTCCGAAGGCCGCATTTCCCGTGGCTCAGGCCCGCCCGCCCCGGGAGTTCCGCTTTTCGGGAGGTTTCGGGCCTCACGCGGAACCTGTCACGTATCGCTCACAAACCCCCACCCCGACTCGTGTTTTCGGCGGGAAACCGGGCAAGCAAGGCCGATTGATCGTGATTTTTAGTGATTTACATCACATAAATTTATGGATTATTAACAGAATCGTCCCGTTTGGGCGCCCTTTGGGTACCGCTTCCTAGACTTGGCAGGATTTGTGCGACTCATCACAAATCCAAGGACCACCAGCACGGTCTCCCCCGGGGGACCCAACTGTTAGCGACAGGGGCGGAACGTTTTGAAAAGAACCACATTGTCTTGGGCGCTTGCATGCGCCATGGGTGCGACCGGCCTGCCGGCTCTGGCAGCGGCACCCGCCACTACTCCCACCTTCCCGCCGGCCGGCGCCGGCAACGATCCGGGGCACGAGGCCTCGCTCGCGCAGGCCGCCCGCCTGCGCGACGAGTCGCGCTGGCTGGACGCCCTGGCGATATTCGAACGCCTGCAGGCCCAGCGCCCGGACGATCCCGAACTGTACCGCTTGCGTACCCTGACCCTGGGCGATGTCGGCAACAGCTACCAGGCCTGGGCGATGTACCGCGCCCGCCCCGAGCTGTTCGATGCCGCGCAGCGCGAGCAGTTCGAAGCCAACTACCTGGCCCGGTTGATCCTGTGGTCGCAGGCCTACCCGGAAAACGAGCGCAACCGCCTGGCCGAGGCGCGTGTGGCCGACAGCGCCATCGAGGAATATCTGCGACGGAGTCCGGCGAACGATCCAACCTTGCCGACCCGCATCCGTTATGACCGGCTGATCCTGCTGTCGAAGCTGGGACGCCACCAGCAGGTGGTCGACGAATACCAGGCCTTGAACGACACCGCCGGACTCGCGGTGCCCGCCTACGCGCTACCCGCGGTGGGCGATTCGTTCATGGCGCTCAAGCGTCCGTTCGAGGCCGCGCCGGTGCTGGAAGCCGCGCTCAAGGCCGATCCGGACAACAGCGACGTGCGCATGCAACTGGCCTACGCCTATCTGGAAAGCGAGCGGCCCACCACCGCCATCCGCGGCCTGGAAGCCTATCGCGAGACCCAGCCGGCCTGGCTGTACGCGCCGGGCGCGCGCCAGGGTAGCCAGAACTGGCGCCGCGCCGACACGGACAGCACGCTGGCGATGCTGCGCGCCTTCTCCGAGGACCTGCCCAGCGCCGAACGCGACATCACCGCCATGCTGGGCATCGCGCCCAACAACGCCGGCATGCAGACCTCGCTCGGCCAGGTCTACATGATGCGCGGCTGGCCGGAGCGGGCGCTGGAGCGCTTCCGCATGGCCTCCACGCTGGACGAACGCGACGTCAATGCGCGCGTCGGCCAGGTCGAGGCGCTGGTCACCCTGCGCCGCGACGACCAGGCCCGCGATCTGCACGATCTGCTGGTCAGGGAATACGGCGACCAGCCGAACGTGCAGCGCATGGACGAACTCTGGCGCAATCATCGCGGCTGGCAATGGCGCGCCTACGTGGCCGGCGCGCGCAGCAACGGCGGCAGCGGCAACACGCCGTTCGGCAACCGCGACGGCGAATATGGCGTGGAAGTGCAATCGCCGCTGTTCGATGACCGCTGGCGCCTGACCGCCGTGGCCGACGACCGCTGGGCGGACTTCGATCGGGATCGCATCCATCATCGCCGGCAGGGCGTCGGCGTGCGCTACGCCTACGACCGCCTGGACACCCACCTGGGCGTCTACCACGCCAGTGACCGCGTCGGCGGCACCGGCGTGTCGCTGGACGTGGGCTGGCGCTTCAGCGATACCCTCGACGGCCAGCTTTCGCTGCGCCGGAATGACGCCGACGCCTCGCTGCAGGCGCGTGACGCCGGCATCACCGCCGACAGCGCCGCGATCAACCTGGTGTACGAGCGCAACGAGCGCACCGAATTCCGTGGCGGGCTCACCCATTGGCGTTACGAGGACGGCAACCGCCGCACCGCGCTCAACCTCAATGCCGAACAGCGCCTGTGGACCCGTCCCTACTTCCTGCTCGGCGGCCTGGCCGGTCTCTACGGCAGCCGTGGCAGCCGCCGGGACACACCGTACTTCAATCCCTCGCGTGACGGTTCGCTGGAACTGGGCCTGCGCGCGGATCACCTGGTGTGGCGCGAATACGAGCGCCATTTCCGTCATCGCCTCACCGCCACCGCCGGCCGCTACTGGCAGGAAGGCTTCGGCACCCACTGGGTGCCGGCGCTGCGCTACGAGCACGAATGGAAATTCGCGCTCGGCCGGGTGCTGACCTACGGGGTCAGCTGGTCGCGCCCGGTCTACGACGGGGTCCGTGAAGAACGCTTCGGCTTCGATGCCGAACTGCGGTGGGGAGAATGATGATGAAGTCCGTACGTCCAACCTGGTTGCTGCTGGCCCTGTGCGCACTGGCGCTGTTCGCGCCGATGCTCGCCGCGCGCGCCGCCGAGCCGCTGCTGGTGCTCAGCTATCACGACATCCGCGACGATGTCGCCAAGAAAGGCGACGCCGACGCCTACGCGGTCAGCACCCAGAACTTCGCCGCGCACCTGGACTGGCTGGCCGGGCACGGCTACCACCCGGTATCGCTGTCGCAGGTGGTGGAAGCCTCCCGCGGCGGCAAGCCGCTGCCGGCCAAGCCGGTCCTGCTGACCTTCGATGACGGCCTGCGCAGCCTGTACACGCATGCCTTCCCGCTGCTGCGCGCCTACAACTACCCGGCGCTGGCGGCGGTGATCACCGGCTGGGTCGACATGCCCGCAGGCCAGGAGATCGACTACGGCCCGCGCATGTTCACCCGCGACGATTTCGTCACCTGGGATCAACTGCGGGAGATGCAGGCCAGCGGGCTGGTCGAAGTCGCCAGTCACACCAACGCCCTGCACAAGGGCGTGCAGTCCAACCCACAGGGCAACCAGACCCCGGCCGCGATCACCCGCATCTACGATCCGGCAGCCGGGCGTTATGAAACCGAAGCCGCGTACCGCGAGCGCGTGCGCTCGGATCTGGCGACCAGCAGCGATCTGATCCGCCGGCACCTGGGCCAGGCGCCGCGCGCCATCGTGTGGCCCTACGCCGCCTACAGCAGCGTGAGCAACGACATCGCCGAATCGCTGGGCATGCCGGTGTCCTTCGATCTGGAAGGCCCCAGCACGCCGGTGACCGCGGACCTGCACGGCCTGGCCCGCCTGCTGGTGATGGACAATCCGACCGTCACCGAACTGGCCTATGAGCTCCGCCACGATCCGGAAGCGGAAGGCATCCGTGCCCTGCAGATCGACCTGGACGCGGTCTACGACCCTGACCCGCAACAGCAGGCGCGCAACCTGGACCTGCTGATCGAGCGCGTCAACCGCATCGGCCCCTCGCATGTGTTCCTGCAGGCCTTCGCCGACCCGGATGGCGATGGTGCCGCCGACGCGCTGTACTTCCCCAACCGCTTCATGCCGGTACGCGCGGATCTGTACAACCGGGTCGCCTGGCAGCTGTACACCCGCGCCCATGTCAAGGTGTTCGCCTGGCTGCCGGTGATGGCCTACAAGCTCCCGCAGCAGGTGCCCAGCATGGCCATCGCCAGCCGCGAGGCCGACGGCATCCCGCGGCTGGACTTCACCCGTCCGGACGTGCGCCGGACCATCGCCGGCATCTACGAGGACCTGGCGGTCGCCTCGTACATGGAAGGACTCCTGTTCCATGACGATGCCTACCTGCGCGACACCGAACTGGTCACGCTCGCTCCCGGCAACACCGAGGCGCGCACGCAGGCGCTGATCGACTTCACCCTGGAACTGAGGAACGCCGCCGAGCGCTGGCGTCCCAAGCTCAAGACCGTGCGCAACATGTACGCGCGCCCGGTGCTGGAACCGCAGAGCCAGGCCTGGTTCGCGCAGCGGCTGGATCTGTTCAACCGCGCCTACGATCACACCGCGCTGATGGCGATGCCGTGGATGGAAGGCAGCCGGCGTCCGGAGAAGTGGCTGGACGAACTGGTGGCGGCGGTACGCAAGCAGGACCCGCAACTGTCGCAGACCCTGTTCGAACTGCAGACCGTCGACTGGAATACCCGCAAGCCGATTCCCGGCCCGCGCATCAATGCCCTCATCCGTCGCCTGCAGGCCCAGGGCGTTCGCCATCTGGGCTGGTACCCGGATGACTTCATCGCCGACCTGCCGCGCATGCCCGATGCCCGTGCCGGCATCTCCGCCCGTGGCTTCCCGTACGAGGAGCGCTGATCATGGACAAGATCCTCGCCGTCCTTTTCGAATTCGCCTTCCTGTATCCGATCATCATGTCGTTCTTCTGGATGTCGGGCGGGTTGTACTACTACTTCCGTCGCGAGCGCCACGCGCGCCAGCGCACCGATCCGCCGCCGCTGGCCGCCTTCCCGAAGGTTTCAATCCTCATCCCCTGCCACAACGAGGGTGACAACGCGGAGGAAACCATCGGCAGCGCGCTGCTGCAGAAGTATCCCGACTTCGAGGTCATCGCGATCAACGACGGCAGCCGCGACAACACCGCCGCCGTACTCAATGCCATGGCCGAGCGCCACGACCGGCTGCGGGTGATCCACCTGGATCGCAACCTGGGCAAGGCCAACGCGCTGCGCATGGGCGCGCTCGCCGCGCAGTCCGAATACCTGGTCTGCATCGACGGCGATGCGCTGCTGGACGAATACGCCGCGCACTGGATGGTCTGGCACCTGACCTCCGGCCCGCGCGTGGGCGCGGTCACCGGCAACCCGCGCATCCGCAACCGCTCGACCCTGCTGGGCCGGCTGCAGGTCGGCGAGTTCTCCTCGATCATCGGCATGATCAAGCGCGCCCAGCGCGTGTATGGACGCATCTTCACCGTCTCCGGCGTGATCAGCGCGTTCCGCCGCACCGCCCTGCACCGTATCGGCTACTGGGCCGATGACATGGTGACCGAGGACATCGACATCAGTTGGCGCCTGCAACTGGATCACTGGGACATCCGCTACGAGCCGAACGCGCTGTGCTTCATCCTGATGCCGGAGACCCTGAAGGGCCTGTGGCGGCAGCGCCTGCGCTGGGCGCAGGGTGGCGTGGAAGTGCTGCTGCGCCACGGCCGCGACTTCCTCAGCTGGCGCAAGCGGCGGATGTGGGGCGTCCTGCTCGAGTACCTGCTCAGTGTGCTGTGGGCCTACACGATGCTGCTGATCATCGTGCTGTGGGCGCTGGGCAAGTTCATCGCCCTGCCGCCGGCGCTGTACGTGCACACCATCCTGCCCTCTTGGCACGGCGTGATCCTGGCGATGGTCTGCATGGCGCAGTTCGCCAGCAGCATCATCATCGACCGCCGTTACGAAACCCAGGTCGGCCGCAATTACTTCTGGATGATCTGGTACCCGATGGCGTACTGGCTGCTAAGCCTGTTCACCACCGTGGTCGCGCTTCCCAAGACCTTGTTGAAACGGCGCGGCAAGCGCGCCACGTGGGTCAGTCCTGATCGAGGTATCCGATGAAATACGATTCCCGCCTCATCCGCAAACCGTATGCCCAGCCGCGCCTGAAGCGCGCGGCGTGGGGCTTCGTCACCGCCGCCTTCTGGGGGTTGTACATCTACCTGTGGCTGCCACTGGTCACCCTGATCCTGTGGCTGCTGGGCGTGCGCACGGCGTTCTTCGAGCTGTACACGCGCCAGCACCAGGTGGAACCGTTCCTGATCGTCGCCATCCCGGTGATGGCCGCGGTCTGCGCACTCGCACTGATCGGTTGGGCCGAGTACAACCGCTGGCGCTTCGCTTCCCAGGATCGGCGCAGCCCGCAGGAGGACGTGGGCGTGGACGAGGTGGCAGAACGCCTGGGCGCTAGCCTGGCGCTGGCGAATCAGCTTGGCCAGTCCAAGGTCACCCTGCTGCACATGAACGATCACGCGATTCCCGAATCGATGAGCCGTCCGGCGCTGAGCGCCAACACCGGCGGCTGATCGCGGACCTCGCACGGGATTGCCGGGACGGTGTGTCGCCTTGGCGGCACACCGTCGCCAGCGCGCATCGGCGATAATGCGGGCGATGAAATCCCCGCAACACGCCTCCCCCTCGACTTCCCCCTCCCCACCGGGTTCCTCCGTTCCGCTATGGTCCGGACGTGGCCTGATCCTGGCCGGCATCGTGCTGTCCGCGTTCAACCTGCGCACGGCGGTGACCTCGCTGACGCCGCTGCTGGACCAGTTGGGCCACCTGTTCGGTTTCGGCGCCACCATGACCGGCGTGTTCGGCATGTTGCCGACCGCCGCGTTCGCGCTGTTCGGCGTGCTCACGCCCGGCATCGCCCACCGCATCGGCCTGGAACGCACCGCGCTGCTGGCGATGGCGCTGGCCGCCGTCGGCCTGCTGCTGCGCAGCCTGGCCGGTGGCAGCGGCGCGCTGCTTGCCGCCTCGGCGGTGGCGCTGGCCGGCATGGGCATCGGCAACATCGTGCTGCCCCCGCTGGTGAAGCGCTACTTTGCCGACCGTGTGGGCACGGTCAGCACCCTCTACATCACCGTCCTGCAAGCCGGCACCATCCTGCCGGCCCTGCTGGCCGTGCCGGTGATGGCGGCCAGCAACTGGCAGATTTCGCTGGGCCTGTGGTCACTGTTCGCGGTGGCCGCGGCGCTGCCGTGGATCGGCGTGCTGTGGATCGAACGGCGCCACGACACGCCGATGGCGCAAATGCATGACCAGGCCGTCACCGGCGGCGACGAGGCACCGGAACTGTCCGCGCCCGCCGCACGCGGCCGGGTCTGGCGATCGCCGGTCGCCTGGGGCATGGCGCTGATGTTCGGCATGACCTCGCTGGTGACGTATTCGATGTTCACCTGGTTGCCGAAGTTGCTGATCGAGGCCGGCGGCAGCGAAGCGCTGGGCGGCACGATGGTCGGCCTGTTTTCCGCGCTCGGCCTGGTCGCGTCGTTGACGATGCCGGCGCTGGCGGTGCGGATGCGCAATCCCTATACGGTCGTGCTCGCGTGCGCGGCATTCTACGCGGTCGCCTTTTCCGGCCTGCTGTGTGCACCGATGGCCGCGCCGGCCCTGTGGGTGGCGCTGCTGGGCATGGGACCCAGTACCTTCCCGCTGGCGCTGACGATGATCAACCTGCGCACGCGCACACCGGCCGGATCCGCGTCGCTGTCTGGCTTCATGCAGGGCGTGGGCTATTCGCTGTCCTGCCTGGGACCGCTGATGTTCGGCCTGCTGCACGAGCATACCCACGGCTGGTCGTGGCCGTTCGGTTTCCTGGTGCTGTGCATTGGCGTGCTGCTGGTGGGTGGCTACCTGGCCTGCAAGCCGCGGTTCCTGGAGGATACGTGGTGAGAGGCCGGGATTGGGGAATCGGGATTCGGGATTGGTAGAAGCATGGAGCCGAGCTTGCTCGGCTGCTCTTCCATCCGAAACCGACGGAGCGGAGCAAGCTCCGCTCTACCTGGTGAAAGGGCGGGATTCGGGATTGGCGAACGCGTAGAGCCGAGCTTGCTCGGCTGCACTTTCCATCCGAAACCGACGGAGCGGAGCGAGCTCCGCTCTACCTGGTGAAAAGCCGGGATTCGGGATTGGTAGAAGCGTAGAGCCGAGCTTGCTCGGCTGCTGTTTCCATCCGAAACCGACGGAGCGGAGCGAGCTCCGCTCTACCTGGTGAAAAGCCAGGATTCGGGATTGGCGAACGCGGAGAGCCGAGCTTGCTCGGCTGCGCTTTCCATCCGAAACCGACGGAGCGGAGCGAGCTCCGCTCTACAGCAGGTCGGGGTGGCGGACCTGGCCTTCGCCGCGGACGACAAAGCGTTCGACCGTCAGCGACTCGGCGCCCATCGGGCCGTAGGCGTGCAGGCGGGTCGTCGAGATGCCGATTTCCGCGCCCAGTCCCAGTTCGCCGCCGTCGCTGAAGCGTGACGAGGCGTTGACCATCACCACCGCCGAGCGCAGCGCCTGCACGAACCGGTCCGCGTTGCCCGCGTCGTTGGTGGCGATCACCTCGGTGTGATCGGAACCGAACCGGCGGATATGCGCGATGGCCTGTTCCAGGTCGTCCACCACCCGCACCGCGAGAATCAGATCGAGGAACTCGGCCGCGTAGTCGTCCTCGGTCGCCGCCGCCGCTTCCGGCATCCAGTTCCGCGCCGTCTCGTCTGCACGCAGTTGCACGCCGCGACCACGCAGCGCTTCCGCCGCCAGCGGCAGGAAGACCGGGGCGATGTCACGGTGCACCAGCAGGGTCTCCAGCGCATTGCACACGCCCGGCCGGGAAGCCTTGCCGTCGAGCAGCAGGCGCAGGGCCAGTTGCGGATCCGCGCTGGCGTCCACGAACAGATGGCAGACGCCCTTGTAATGCTTGATCACCGGCACCCGCGCGTGTTCGGCGACGAACCGGATCAGTCCTTCGCCACCGCGCGGGATCGCCAGATCGATGACGTCGTTGAGTTGCAGCAGTTCAACCATGGTCTCCCGCCGCAGATCCTCGACCAGGGTCAGCGCCGCGTCCGGCAGTCCCTGCGCACGCAGCGCGCCGCGCAGCGCCGCCGCGATGGCGGTGTTGGAATGGATCGCCTCCGAGCCACCGCGCAGGATCACCCCGTTGCCGGCCTTCAGGCACAACGCGGCCGCGTCCGCGGTGACGTTGGGACGCGCTTCGTAGATCATCGCCACCACGCCGAGCGGCACGCGCACGCGCCGGATGCGGATCCCGTTAGGGCGGATTTCTTCGCGGGTCACCTGCCCGACCGGATCCGGCAAATCCGCCACTTCGCGCACGGCGGATGCGATCCCGGCCAGGCGCTTGTCGTCGAGCTTCAGCCGATCCAGCATCGCGCCGGTGATGCCCTTGGCGGCGGCGGCGTCCATGTCGCGCGCGTTGGCGGCCAGGATCGCTTCGCGGTCGGCCTCCAGCGCGTCGGCCATCGCCCGCAGCAGCGTGTTCTTGGCATCGCTGGATAGCTGCGCGATGGACTGCGCGGCGTCGCGGCATTGCAGGGCCTGTTGCTGGATGGTGCTCATCGTGTTCGGTCCCGTTGCTGGTATTCGTATGGCCGGCTCAGAGCACGACCAGATCATCGCGGTGCACGACGTTCTCGCCGTAGCTGTAGCCGAGTATGGCCTCGATCTCGCGCGAGTGCCGGCGGGCGATGCGGCGGATGTCGATGGCCGAGTACTGGCTCACGCCGCGCGCGATGCACTGGTCACCGCCCTCGCGCAGGCGCACCTCGACCATGTCGCCGCGACGGAAATCGCCTTCGGCGCCGACCACGCCCCCCGGCAGCAGCGAAGCACCGCGCTCGCGCACCGCGCCGGCCGCACCGGCATCGACCAGGATCGCGCCGGTTTCCACCGGTACGTTGCGCAGCCAGTACTTGCGCGCGGCAAGGCGGTTCTGGGCCGGTCGGAAGCGGGTGCCGTGCAGGCGCCCGGCCGCCAGCGCGGACAGGGTCTCGGCGCGGGTACCGTTGAACAGGAAGGTTTCGATGCCGGCCGCCGCCGCCTTGGCCGCGGCTTCGAGCTTGGTGTGCATGCCGCCGGTGCCGACCCCGCTGCCGGCGCCACCGGCCATGGCGAAGAATTCGGGCGTCAACGCTTCCACGTCGAGTATGGGCCTCGCATCCGCATGCGTGCGCGGGTTGGCCGAATAGAAACCGTCGATGTCGGTGGCGATGAACAGCGCATCCGCATCGACGAGCGCGGCCACCACCGCGGCCAGGTTGTCGTTGTCGCCCAGCTTCAGTTCGTCCACCGACACGGTGTCGTTCTCGTTGATCACCGGCAACGCGCCCAACGCCAGCAGTTCCTGCAAGGTGGCGCGGGCGTTGAGATAGCGCCGGCGGTTGCGCAAATCGTCATGGGTGAGCAGCACCTGCGCGACCGGACGCTCGAAGAAGCGCTGCCACAGGCCAATCAGCTGCGCCTGCCCGAGCGCGGCCAGCGCCTGCCGTTCCGCCATCGCGACGCCCGCGGCCGGCTTGCGATGCAGCAGCCCGCGTCCGGCGGCGACCGCGCCGGAGGACACGATCACCATTTCGCGTCCGGCCAGCAAGCTGGAGGACACGAACTGCGCTAGATTGAGCGCATGCCTCGGGCTCAGCCCCTCGCCTTCGTTGGCCAGCAGGCTGCTGCCGACCTTCAGCACCGCGCGCTTCCACGTCGGCAGGGTCTGCGCAGCGAACGGAATGGCGGCGTGGCTCATGTCGGACTCGGTGGCGGCTTCTTCAACGGGTGTTCCATTCGTACACGGTCAGCAGCGAACTGCCGGTGATCGCCAGCGGATCGCGCGCGGCGATGGCGCGTGCCTCATCGAGCGAACCGACGCCCGCCAGCAGATAGGCACCGCCGCTGCGATCGCTGAAACCGCCGGTCATTTCCAGCAGGCCCGCCTCGCGCAGGCCATCCAGGAACGCATGGTGCGGCGCGATGACGTCATCGCGGAAGTCCGGCGTGCGCATCGCCATCACCAGGTAACGGGTCTTCATGCATGATTCTCCGGCGCGGGATGGCGATCGCCGTGCGCACGCGGGGACGAAATCACCAGGAAGCACGCATCCGTGCCGCCACGGTTGCGCATCCTGTGCGCCTGCCCCGGCGCGACGTGCAGCCCCTGTCCGGCCTGGAGCAGGGAAACGGCGCCTTCCACTTCCAGTTCGGCCTGCCCATCCAGCACGTAGAAGAACTGGCGCGCCTGGGCGTGGAAATGTCTGACTTCCGCCGTACCCGGCGGCATCCGCTCCTCGATCACGCTCAGGCCCGCATCCTTGAGCAGATGCCAGCCATCGCAGCCCTGGCCCCACGCGTAGTGTTCGGCATTGGCGCGACTGACCGGCGACATGAGTCAACCCTCCAACGCGACCAGGCGCCGGCGCAGGGTATCCAGCCGCAGGTCGGCGGCGGCGCCCGGCGACACCCGCGCATCCAGGCTGCCTTCCGGGGTACGTCCCTGCCCGGCCGTGTCCGCCGCTGCGGCAGCGGCCTTGTAGGCCTCGCGGAAGGGTATGCCCGCCACCGCAGCTTCCACCGCCACGTCGGTCGCGTACATGCCCGAATCGATCGCCGCGCGCAGCCGGTCCTCGCGCCATTCCAGGTTGGCCAGCAACGCCGGCAACAGTTCCAGCGCCGGCAGGCCGCGACTGAAGCCATGGAAGATGGCACCCTTGCTGGCCTGCAGATCGCGGTGGTAGCCGGATGGCAGCGACAGCAACTGTTCGATCTCGGTGCGCGCCGCCGCCACGCTGGCGTGGGTGGCGCGCATCAGTTCGATCACATCGGGGTTGCGCTTGTTCGGCATGATCGAACTGCCGGTGGTGTACTGCGCAGGCAGCGCGACGAAACCGAATTCGGCGCTGGTGAACAGCGACAGATCCCAGGCGATGCGGCGCAGGTCCAGGGTCGCGGCGCCGAGTGCTTCCAGCGCGGCCATCTCGAACTTTCCGCGCGAGAGTTGCGCGTAGATGGGGCTGATCTGCATGCGCTCGAAGCCGAGCGCCACGGTGGTGTGCTCGCGATCCAGCTTCAGATTGACGCCATAGCCGGCCGCGGTGCCCAGCGGATTGGCATCGACCAGTTTGAGGGTATCGCCGGCACGGATGGCGTTGTCGATGAACGCCTCGGTCCAGCCGGCCCACCACATGCCCGCCGACGACACCACCGCCCGCTGGATATGGGTGTAGCCGGGCAGCGGCAGCGATTGCTCGGCCACCGCGCGCTCCAGGGCGACCTTGGCGACCTCGCGGCACAGCGCCGCCGTGCGCGCCAGCTTTTCCTTCAGCCACAGGCGGGTGGCGACCAGGATCTGGTCGTTGCGGCTGCGGCCGGTGTGGATCTTGCGGCCGGCGTCGCCCAGACGCTCGGTCAACCGCGCCTCGATGGCGGAATGGCCGTCCTCGTAGCGCTCGTCCAGTACGAAGCGGCCGATGCTGAAATCCTCGGCCAGTGCAGCCAGCTCGCGCTTCAGCCCGGCCAGTTCATCCGCCGACAGGATGCCGATATGCTGCAGCCCCTCCGCATGCGCGGTACTGGCCTGGATGTCGTGCAGGAAGAATTCGCGATCCAGCAACACGTCGTCGCCGGCCAGGAACCGCTGGATTTCCGCGTCGACCGTGACGCCGGGCTTCTGCCACAACAGGTCGCTCATGCCCTGCCCTCCTCGTGATGGAATGCGTCCACCGGAATGCTCTCCAGTTCGTCGAAGCCGAAGGCGCGGTTGAGGTTCTGCATTGCCTGGGTCGCCGCGCCCTTCAGCAGGTTGTCCAGGGTCGCCACCACCACCATGCGCTTGCCACCCGGCGCCACGGTGAATCCACCGATTTCCACACCATGCCGGCCGGCGATGCGACTCACCCATGGCGCGTCATCGGTAACGCGGACGAGCGGTTCGCCGGCGTAACGCTGCCCGTACAGATCGCGCATGTCGTCCCGCTTGACCGCCTGTTGCAGATACAGGTTGACCGTCATGGTGATGCCGCGAAAATGCGGCGCCACGTGCGGCATGAACTCCACCGGCACGCCCAGGTGCCGGCTGACCTCGCGTTCGTGCATGTGATCGGTCAGCGCGTACGGCATCAGGTTGTCGCGCAGCAGCTCGACATTGTTCTTGTCCGACGGCGTGGTGCCGGCGCCGGAGTAGCCGGAAACACCAAAGCACTGGGGGGGGCCTGCCAGTTGGTCCAGCACCGGCGCGATCGCCAGTTGCATCGCGGTGGCATAGCAGCCTGGATTGCTGATGCGTTTCTGCCCGGCATAGGCGTCGCGCGTCAGTTCCGGCAGGCCGTAGTACCAGTCGGAGTTGAAGCGATAATCGGCGGACAGGTCCACCACCACCGTCTCCGGCGCCTGCGTATCGATGGCGGCGACCAGTTCGGCCGCCTTGCCGTTGGGCAGCGCCAGGATCACGGCGTCGGCGCCCCTGCCGCCGACCTGTTCATGGCTGAGGTTTTCGTAGCGCAGTCCGCCGGCGAAATCGGCGATGTGGTCGCTGACTTTCTGTCCGTCCAGCTCGCGCGAGGACACGAACGCCAGTTCCAGTTGCGGATGGCGGGCAATCAGTTTGATCAGTTCGGCGCCGGTATGTCCGCGCGCGCCGACGATGCCGACGGTTTTCATGGGGAGGACTCATGCTGGGCCAGGCGCGAAAGCAGGTTGCGCTTCACCGCCGGCCATTCGTTGTCGAGGATGGAGAAAATGACGGTATCGCGCGGGCTGCCATCGGCATGACGCCGATGGTTGCGCAGCACGCCGTCCTGTTTCGCGCCCAGGCGGGCGATGGCCGCGCGCGAGCGCTGGTTGAACCAGCTGGTCTCGAACACCACGCTGATGCAGCCCAGCGTTTCGAACGCATGGGTCAAGAGCAGGAGTTTGGCTTCGGTATTGAGGCCGGTACGCTGCACCCGCGGCGCGTACCAGGTGTAGCCGATGCTGAGCCGCGGCACCGTGGGTTCCAGATCATAGAAGCGCGTACTGCCGACGATGTCGCCGGCGGCATCCCGCACCACGAACGGCAGGATCCTGCCCTGCGCCTGGGTGGCGAACACGCCGTCCAGGTAGGTGTCGACCTCGGCCACGCGCGGCACATTGGTGTACCAGAGCGCGGCCAGGGCATCGCCTTCCAGTGCCGCGCGCAGGCCGTCCGCGTGTGCGCGCTGCAGCGACTCCAGGCGTGCGTGGCGTCCTTCCAGCCGGGGGACCTGCTGCCAGAGGCCAGTCGTGTCCGTCGTCATCTCAATCCACCAGGGTCGGCTGGCGCGTGCGGCAATGGGCCACGCAACGCTCGATGTCGTCGAAGCTGTCGATGCCATACCAGAACACCTTCCACTTCTCCTGCTTGTAGCAGCCGTCGGACTCGGCGTAGTAGAAGATGTTGACCGGGTTGTTGTGGCGCGAACGCCAGAACAGCTGCGGGTTTTCCTCGCGCATCACGTGCCAGACCGCACGCCCGAGGCCTTCGCCCTGCGCGTCGTCGAGCACCGCGAACTTGTCCAGGTAGGCGAAGCCGTCCTCGTGGGTCAGGATCAGCGCAGTGCGATAGTTCTCGCTGATGTAGACGCGATGCGGCGCGGTGTGCTCGAAATAGTCCGGCAGCAGGCGCCGCCCGAAACTCGATTCGATCAGCTCGCGCAGGCGCTGCCGATCCACGCCTTCCCAGGAATCGAAGCGCAGCACCCGTTCGCCGCGCCGCACCAGCGTGCCGGAGCCGCGATGGGTGAACAGTTCCTTGGCCAGTTCCGCCGGCTTGGTGATCGACACCGACGAGGTCAGCGGCAACTTGTCCAGCAGGTCCTTGATCTGCTCGATCTTGACCCGCATGCCGCCGTTGATCCACGGCTGCGCCATCAGCTCGTCGTACTCGGTGGACAGGTTGATCGAGTCGATGACCTTGCCGTCAGCGCCCAGCAAGCCACCGGTGCCGGTCAGGAAGATGATCTTGTAGGGTTGCAGCACCTGCACCAGTTCGTTGGCGGCGAAATCGGCGTTGATGTTGAGGATCTGCCCGCCGACGGTCTCGCCCATGCTGGCGATGACCGGAATCGAGCCGGCGTGCAGGCTGGCCTCGATCGGCGCCAGGTTGATGCGGGTGACGTCGCCGACCAGGCCGTAGGTCGGCTGGTCCTTGTATTCGGCCTCGAACACGCCGGACACGATCGAGGTCGCCCGCGCGCCGCCCTGCTGCAGGGCCTCCACCAGCGCCAGGTTCTGCTGCAGGAACACCTTGCGCACGATCGCCAGCACTTCCGGCGTGGTCACGCGCAGGCCGTTGACGGTCTGCTTGACGATGCCGGCGGCGTTCATCTCCTCGTCCAGCTGCGGGCCGGCGCCGTGCACGACGATCGGGGTCAGGCCGACCTCCTGCAGGAAGGTCAGCGAGGAGGTCAGCGCCTCCAGGTCGTCGCGCAGCACCGCGCCGCCGACCTTGACCACGGCGAAGCGCTTGGCGTCCAGCTGCGAGAAGCGCTTGACGTACTGCGAAATCTCCTTCGCGCTGGCCATGCTGGAGAGCAGCCGGATGATGGTCTGCCGGGTTTGCTTGTTCGATTCCATCGTTTCTGCGGGTCTCGGTTATGCGGTGAAAATCCGCTGCACGGTGGCGGCGTAGTGTTGAAGCTGGTCGAGCGCGACCCATTCGTCGGCGGTATGCGCCTGGGCGATGTCGCCCGGGCCGTACACCAGCGCGGTCAGGCCGGCCTGCGAGAACAGCGAGGCCTCGGTCCAGAAGTCCACCGCGTTGCCGACCGGCAAGCCGAGTTCGTCGGCCAGATCGCGCGCGGCCAGGCGCCGCTCCTCGGCGCGGGCGACGTCGCCTGAAGGCAGCGATGGGCCGCGGAAGGTCTCCTCGTACTCGGCCAGCGCATCGGGGTTGGCGAACGCGCGGAACTGCGCGTGCAACGCGTCCATGTCCTGCGACGGCAGCGGCCGGAAGCCGAACCGCACTTCGGCGCTGGGCGCGATCATGTTGGCCTTGATGCCGCCCTCGACCCGGCCGATGTTGAAGCGCAGTCCGGTCAGACCACCGAAACGCAGGTGGTGCTGGGCCTGCACGTGATCCAGCGCGGTGGTGCCCCAGCGCATCGCGTTGTGCAGCGCGCTCAGCGACAACGCGTTCTCGGCCGAAGCGTGCCCGGCCTGCCCCTTGAACGCCATCCGCACCGCGCTGATGCCGCGATGCGCCAGCACCGCCTGGCCCTGGGTGGGCTCGGCGATGATGGCTTCGCTGAAACCATGATCGCGGGCGAGGAACGCCGCAATGCAGCGCGGGTCGTTGGCTTCCTCGTCGCTGGAGAACAGGAACGCGGCGTCGCCCGAGGTGACCTGCGCGGCGGCGATCAGGCCGGCGGCGGCGCCCTTGATGTCGCAGGCGCCCAGGCCAATGGCGCGGTCGCCCTCGACCCGCAGCTTCAGGGGATCGGCGGTCCACGCCGGCGACGAAGGCACCGTGTCCAGGTGCACGTTGAACACCCGCTTCGGCTGCCCGCGCACGGCGAACAGCGACACCGCGCCGGCACCATGGTCGATCACCTCGACATTGAAGTCCGGCAACTGCGCGCGGATGTAGTCGAAGATGCCGCCGGTGGTGATGGCGCGCGGCGGATTGCGGGTGTCGTGGGACACCAGCTGTTCGAGATGCTGAAGAACCTGGTCAAGCATGGGGAGTCGCTCTGCAACGGGTCATGGTTCTGGATTCGGAAGAGATGCCTCTTCCACTACGGCACCGGCCCCGGTCGTCATCCCGGCGAAGGCCGGGATCCATCTTGCGGTTGCCTCTTCGCCTCGTGACGAGAAGCCAATGGATTCCAGCTTGCACTGGATGACGGGACGGGTTTTCTTGGAGTGGACAGGATCGGGGGATTCCGGATGGTCAGCGGATCAGCGGTTGATCTCGGCCCACAGCGTGCTGCTCATGCCGAACAGCTTGATGAAGCCTTCCGCCTCCTCCACGCCCCAGTCGGCCGACTGGGCGTAGGTCGCGCCCTTTGCATTGAGCAGGTGCGGCGACTTCACCGCCACCGCGTCGACGCGGGCGCCACGGGTTTCCAGCACGACCTCGCCATTGACGGTCGCCTGCGAGGACGCCAGGAAGGCTTCCAGGTCGGTCTTGATCGGATCGTGGAAGAAGCCTTCGTACACCACCTCCACCCACTTGCGCGCCACTTCCGGCTTGAAGCGGTTCTGCTGCTTGGTCAGCACCGCCTCCTCCAGCGCGCGGTGCGCCGCCAGCAGGGCGATCAGGCCCGGTGCTTCGTACACGATGCGGCCCTTCAGGCCGATGGTGGTGTCGCCGGTGTACATGCCACGACCCACGCCATACGGGGCAAACAGCGCGTTCAACTTCGCCAGCAGTTGGGCGCCGTCCAGCGCCTGGCCGTCCAGGCTCACCGCTTCGCCCTGCTTGAAGCCGACGGTCACGCGCAGGGCCTGCTCCGGCCACTCGCTGCGCGGCGCGCACCAGCCGCGTGCACCTTCGCCCGGGGCTTCCCACTTGTCGATCTCGCCGCCGGACAGGGTCACGCCCAGCAGGTTCTCGTTGATGGTGTAGCTCTTCTGCTTGGCGCGCACGCCGAAACCGCGCTCTTCCAGGTACTGCTGCTCGTAGGCGCGGGTCTGGGTGTGCTCTTTCTGGATTTCGCGGATCGGCGCGACAATGCGGTAGTCACCCGAGGCCTTGACCGCCAGGTCGAAGCGGACCTGATCGTTGCCCATGCCGGTGCAGCCGTGGGCAATCGCGTTGGTGCCAAGTTCGGCGGCGCGCTTGAGCGCGGCATCGACGATCAGGTAACGGTCGGAGACCAGCAGCGGATACTGGCCCTGGTAGCCCTCGCCCGCCCACACGAACGGCTTGACGAAGCCGTTCCAGATCGCCGGGCCGCCATCCACGGTGACGTGGCTGGCCGCGCCCAGTTCGGCGGCACGCTGTTCGATATAGGCGCGTTCCTCGGCATCCACGCCGCCGGTGTCGGCGAACACGGTATGCACGGCCCAGCCGCGCTCCTGCAGATAGGGAATGCAGAAGCTGGTGTCGAGGCCGCCGGAGAAGGCGAGGACGATGTCCTTGGAGCCGGGATTGGGGGTTGGGGATTGGGGATTCGTGGAAGCGTTCGATTGCGACATGGGGGTATCTCTTAGTTGAAGTTGGTCAGGGACGCCGGATTCGCTCATGCGAATCCCCAATCCCGAATCACGAATCCCGGCTGCTCATCAGCGCGGCCATGATCGCCTTCTGCACATGCAGGCGGTTCTCCGCCTCGTCGATGGCGATGCACTGCGGCGAATCCATCACCGCGTCGGTGGCCTTGACGTTGCGGCGCAACGGCAGGCAATGCGAGAAAACGCCGTTGTTGGTCAGCGCCATCTTGGCCTCGTCGACGATGAAGTGCTTGTACTGGTCGCGGATGGGTTTTTCCGGCTCCCAGTTGCCGAAGAACGGCAGCGCGCCCCAGCTCTTGGCGTAGACCACGTCGGCGCCGCGGTAGGCGCTTTCGATGTCATGGCTGACGGCCAGCGAGCCGCCGCTCTCGGCCACGTTCTGCTCGGCCCAACCCATGTAGCGCTCGTCCAGGATGTAGTCCGGGGTCGGGCACAGCAGGGTCACGTCCATGCCCAGCCGGGTGGCGATGGTCAGCGCCGAGTTGGCCACCGCGGTGTTCAGCGGCTTGGGATGATAGGTCCAGGTCAGCACGTACTTCTTGCCGCGCAGATCGGTGGTGCCGAAGTGTTCCTGCAGCGCCAACGCGTGCGCCAGTTCCTGGCAGGGATGGGTGATCGTCTCCATGTTGATCACCGGCACCGGCGAATACCTGGCGAACGACTTCAGCACGATGTCCTCGCGGTCATGGGCCCAGTCGATGAACTTCGGGAACGCGCGCACGCCGATCAGGTCGACATAGCGGCCCAGCACCCTCGCCACCTCGGCGATGTGCTCCTCGGTATCGCCGTCCATCACCGTGCCCAGGTTGAACTCGATCGGCCACGCGTCCTTGCCCGGCTGCAGGACCACCGCATGCCCGCCCAACTGGAAGGCGCCCAGCTCGAAACTGGTGCGGGTGCGCATGGAGGGATTGAAGAACACCAGCGCGATCGATTTGCCTTCCAGCGGCCGCCCCTTGAGCAGTTCGCCCAGCCGGCTTTTCTGATCCAGCTTCATGTGCCTGGCGCTCGCCAGCAAGGCATCCAGCTCGGCGCGGCTCCAGTCCTGCGTGTTCAAGAAGTGCTTCATCAAGGCATCCTGGTTCGGGAATGTTGCGGAAATTCGGGGGCGGAAAACGAAAAAACCCAGCCTCTGGCTGGGTTCCGTCAAGACAGGCGAAAACGTCCGGGCGACCCAGCTAGGAGCAGGATTCCGGTCGACGCGCACGCGAGGTCATGCCCGAGGCCTGGCGGGCCGCGCTGTCAGCATGGGCGTGGGCGTTCATCTTCATAGGGGGCGAATCCTCGCACGTGCTGCGGCGCAGCGCAAGGCTCAGGGCGCGGGCGCCTCGACCGGGGGCACGGTCGGCACGTAGGGCATCACCGAAATCCGGATCCGGAGCCGGTTGCCCGGATCCTCGGCCAGGCGGGAACGGTACTTGGTGCCCTTGTAGACGTAGTCCACGTCGTAGGCGATGGGGCGGCGGAACTCGCGCTCGACCGGCACGCTGCGGCAATTGAGCTTGGCCGGTTCGGTGGATTGGCCGGCCTGCGCGTCGGCGTCTTCCGCCTTGGCCTCGTCGTCGCCGGAGAACACACCCTTGATGGAGTCCAGGAACCGCGCCCAGCGGCTCTGTTCCCGGGTCGGATGGACCGTGGTGGTCGGCAGCGTGGGCAGTTCGTCGCAGACTTCCTCGGTCCGGCTGGCCCGCAGGGTCTGGTAGACCGGCTCGACGTTGAGCACCTGGGCGTAGTCCAGCCGCACGTTCTCCGCCTGGACCACGCGCTCCTGCGCCATCGCGCCCATGGCGATCGGCAACATCAGCAGTGGCAGCAAGCAATGACGGAAACGACCCATGCGACCCGTTGGTGGAAATCCCTGCGCACTAGTGTAGGCGACCAGGCTGGAGAGGGGCTGAACCATCCCCTCCTGCGCCCGGCCGGCGGCCGGCCGGACCCCGCCAGGCTGTAGAATCACCGTGCTTCCCCACGCCGCAGCCTGATGAGCCTTCGCCTCCACAACAACCTCACCCGCCGGGTCGAGGACTTCGTCCCCCTCGATCCCGCCTGCCCCACCCTGTATGTGTGCGGGCCCACGGTCTACAACTACGTCCACATCGGCAACGCCCGCGGCCCGGTGGTATTCGGGGTGCTGGCGGCGCTGCTGCGCCGGCGCCATGGCGCGCTGCGGTACGCCCGCAACATCACCGACGTGGACGACAAGATCAACGCGGCGGCCCTGGAACAGAGCGTGCCGATCAGTGCCATCACCGACCGTTTCGCCGCCGCCTACCGTCAGGACATGGCGCGACTGGGCGTCGCCCCGCCGGACCTCGAGCCCGAGGCGACCGCCCACATTCCGCAGATCGTCGCGATGATCCAGGACCTGATCGCCGGCGGGCACGCTTACGCGGCCGAGGGCCACGTACTGTTCGCGGTGGCCTCGTTCCCGGACTACGGCAAACTCTCGCGCCGGGATCCGGAGGAAATGCTGGCCGGCGCGCGCGTGGACGTGGCGCCCTACAAGCGTGATCCCGGCGATTTCGTGCTGTGGAAGCCCTCCAGCGACGAACTGCCGGGCTGGGAATCCCCCTGGGGCCGCGGCCGGCCCGGCTGGCACATCGAATGCTCGGCGATGGCGGCGGCCCACCTGGGCCAGACCATCGACATCCATGCCGGCGGCGTGGACCTGCAATTTCCGCACCACGAGAACGAAATCGCGCAGAGCGAATGCGCCCACGGCGGCAAGACCTTCGCCCGGTTCTGGCTGCACAACGGCATGCTCAACTTCGGCGGCGCCAAGATGAGCAAGTCGCTGGGCAACATCGAACGCGTGCACGACCTTTTGGAACAGCACCCGCCCGAGGCGCTGCGCTACGCCCTGTTGTCGGCACACTACCGGCAGCCGCTGGACTGGTCGGACGCGCTGATCGAGCAGTCGGTGCGAACCCTGGATCGCCTGTACGGCACGCTGCGGGATCTGCACGACGCCAATGCGCCGGCTTCCGCCGCCAACTCGATTCCCGCCGCCATCGAGGAAGCGCTGGACGACGACCTCAACACGCCACTGGCGCTGGCCGAACTGGCCCGCATCGCCGCCGAGGCCCGCAAGGCCGCCGCCGACGACGACCGCGCGCGACTGAAGGCGGAACTGCTGGGCGCCGGTTTCGCGCTGGGGCTGCTGCAGCAGGCGCCGGCCGAATGGTTCGCGCGCGGTGCCTCCAACGACGACGACGTTCGCATCCAGGGCCTGATCGAGGAACGCGCCGCCGCCAAGCGGGCCCGCGACTTCGCCCGCTCCGACGCCATCCGCGATCAGCTCGCCAGCGAAGGCATCCTGCTGGAAGATACCCCGCAGGGCGTCCGCTGGAAGCGGGCCTGAGTCCTCCCCTCCGCCCCGGCGCCTGACCGCGCCGGGACAGGCGGCCGATGAGCGCCGCCGCCTCCCTTCCCCGGAAGGGCGCATTCCGAATCGCCATGACCGACACCGTCTTCCCGCTCGAACCCACTGCCGCCGAGGCCCAGCACGCCATCAAGGACGAATTCGCGTTCTTCGGTGATTGGGCCGAGCGCTATCAGTACCTGATCGACCTGGGCCGCAAGCTGCCGCCGTTCCCGGAGGAGTGGAAGACCGAGCAACATCGCCTGCTCGGATGCCAGTCGCTGGTCTGGATCGTGCCGCAGGGTGACGCCAGCCGGCTGGATTTCCGCGCTGTCAGCGATTCGGCGATCGTGTCCGGGCTGATCTTCCTGGCGTTGCGGGTCTACTCCGGCCGTCCGGCCAGCGAAATCCTCGCCACCGAAGCGGACTACATCGCCGATATCGGCCTGGCCAAGCATCTCTCGCCGACCCGCAGCAACGGACTGGCCTCGCTGCTGGCCTTCATCCGCGAGACCGCCGCGGCGGCCCGGTGAGCGCGGCCAATAGCTCCTCTCCGGTCAGGGCGCTGCTGCGCAACCGCGGATTCACCACGGTCCTGGCTTACCGCATCCTGGCGCTGCTGTCCTACCAGATCGTCGCGGTGACGGTCGGCTGGCACATCTATGAACTCACCCGCAATCCGTTCTCGCTCGGCCTGATCGGCCTGGCCGAAGTACTGCCGTTCTTCTGCGTGGCGCCGTTCGCCGGCTATCTGGTCGACCACCTGCCGCGACGCAAGCTGGGCGTGGCGGCCTGCGCGGCGTTGACGCTGACCGCGGTGATCCTCGTGCTTGCGGCGGCGGGATGGTTGCCGACCACGCGGCTGTGGCCGATCTACGCCGCCATCGCGCTGACCGGGATGGCGCGCTCGTTCCTAAGTCCCATCTACAACGCGCTGTTCGCGAAGGTGCTGGCACGCGAGGACTTCGTCCGCGGCGCCGGCCTGGGCACGGTGATCTTCCAGGCGGCGATGGTGACCGGTCCGGCCATCGGTGGTCTGCTGGTGGGATTCGGCGGCAACGCGCTGTCCTATGCCGTGGCGGCGGTGCTGGCGGTGCTGGCCGGCGGCGTGCTCGCGCGTCTGCGGGTGGAGGAACCCGGCCCGCCGGCAACCAGCCTGCCGATCTTCGCCAGCATCGCCCAGGGCGCGCGCTTCGTCTGGGGCAACCAGATCATGCTGGGCGCGATGGCGCTGGACATGTTTTCGGTACTGCTGGGTGGCGTGGTGGCGATGCTGCCGGCATTCATCCACGACATTCTCCGCTACGGTCCCGAAGGCCTGGGCATCCTGCGCGCGGCGCCAGCGCTGGGTTCGGTGTGCGTGGGCGTGTGGCTGGCGCGGCATCCGTTGCAGCAGCACGCCGGCCGGGTACTGCTGTTCGCGGTGGCGGGCTTCGGCCTGTGCGTGATCGCGTTCGGGCTGTCCCGCAGTTTCTGGCTGTCGGCGCTGATCCTGCTGGCCTATGGCATGTGCGACGGCGTGTCGGTGGTGGTGCGTTCGACCATCCTGCAGCTGTCGACGCCGGACGAGATGCGCGGGCGAGTGTCCTCGATCAACGGCATCTTCATCAGTTCGTCCAACGAGCTGGGAGCGTTCTACGCCGGCACGATGGCGCGGCTGCTGGGATTGATTCCGGCGGTACTGCTGGGCGGCGGCGCGATCCTGGTGGTGGTCGCCGCCACCGCGTGGCGGGCACCGCGGCTGCGCCGGCTCGATTTGAACGATCTGCACTGAGCGCAGGGTTTCTCATCCGCGATCAGAAGCTGCACGCCTCCCAGCCTGGCGGCGTCGAAGTCGTCGAGCTGCCGCTGAACTTGTCTTCGAACGTGCCCTGCGCCCAGCGGTCGGCGTCGTAGCGCTGTTCCGGTGACAGGCTGGCGGCAATCGCGGCGATCTGCCGATCGAGTTGCGCCACGCGATGGGGCTCCGCACCCAGCCGGTACAGCTTGAGATAGCGATAGTGTTGCGCCGGATCGGGGCCCAGCATGCCGGCCAGCAGCCCCTCGGCGCCCGGTTCATAGGCGCGTTGCAGGAGATCCACCACCCGCCAGTCGCCCGCCGCCAGACCGGCGTCGATCATCGCGGTGGCATCGCGGCGATAGCCCTGCAGCACGCCGGGGTGCTCGATCAGGCCACGCACGTCGTAGAGCGGCCCCCGGCCGAGATAGCACGCGCGTGCGTCGGCATCGCCCAGCCGCGCCGCCTGGGCGATGTTGGCCACCAGCGTCGCGAGCATCTTGTCGTCCGCGCCGGCGCACATTTCCCGGTTCCTGCCCGCGGTCTGCTGGCGCACGTCCATCGCGTCCAGCAACACCTGGTAGGTCCGCAGTTGCGCCGCGCTCATGCCATCGGTCTTGCGATCCAGCAGCGCCTGGGTGGTGCCCGCGTTGCGCCACTCGTTGGCGCGCAGGCGACTGCAGCGGTCGAGGTCGCGAACCAGCCGGCGTGCGGCGTCGAGGTCGCCAGCGTTCGCGCGGGCCTGCAAATCGCTGAAGGTCGCGCCGAGCGATGCGGAGACCGGCGGCAGGACGCCGCCCTTCGCAGGTGTTGCCGGTGCGGCGTCCGCGCCGCCTGCCCCGTCTCCGGCCGAGTGCGTTTGCGCGGCGCGCGAAGCGGTTTCCGGCGTCGGCAAGGCGCTCCAGCGGCCGAGCGCGTAGACGCCCGCGACCGCCACCAGCGCGGTGCAGGCCATGATTGCGTGTTTCCACTTCATTGTCCGGATCGTCCCACGGTCAAATCCTCGTCGATGTACATCCGTTCCCCTCACTCATGCGGGAACACGCAGGGATCCCGGTCCAGTCCCGGTGCACCGGCCGAAGGACGGCCGCCGAAGTCGCGCCGGAACGTGGTGTCGGCCCAGGTTTCGGCCTCGGCGCGCTGCTGCGGCGACAGCCGCGCGGCGGCCACCGCCAGTTGCTGGTCCAGCACCGCGATGTCGCCGGCTCCCGCGCCCAGCCGGTAGAGCTTGAGATAACGGAAGTGTTGCGCGGGATCGGCATCCAGCGCGCCGCCCAGCAAGCCCTCCGCACCAGGCTGCAAGGCGGTTCGCAGGACATTCACCATCGCCCAGTCACCGGCGGCCAGGCCGGCCTCGACCATTCCCGGAACGCTGGTGCGATAGGTATCGATCCATTCGGGATGCCTGGCGAGCGCGCGCATGTCCAACCCGGGTCCCATCGCCAGATAGCAGGCACGCGCGTACGGTTCTCCCAGTTGTGCGGCCTGGTGCAGGCTCGGTACCAGCGAGTCCAGGGTCGCCGCATCGGCGCCGTCGCAAAGCTCGCTCATCCGTCGCGCGTTCTGCCGGCGCGATTCGATTCCATCCAGTTGCGCCCGGTAATTCTCCAACTGCGCGGCGCTCATGCCGCGGGTCTGCGTGTCGAGCAACTCGCCGGCCAGCACGGCATTGCTCCAGGCCGCCGAGCGCAGGCGACGGCACAGGTCCAGGTTGCGATACAGGCGCGTCGACGCCGCCAGGTCGCCGCCGTCGGCGGCGATCTTCAATTCGGCGAAATAGCCCCGTGCGCGAGATCCGTTCCGCAGGCCCGGCTGCGTGGATCTGGCTCGCCGATCAGCCGGTACGGCCAACGCGGAAGATTCCGCATCGCCCTGCGATGCGTGTGGCTGCGACCGCCCCAGCCAGTACGCGCCCGCGAGCGCGGCCAGGACGACCACGATCAAGGGAATGACGAGGCGGTTGCTGCGCATGGATTAGCAGGATACGCGCAAGGCGGCCTTCCCTGGCCACCCCGCGCCGCCCGTCCCTGGCCCTGGCATCCTGCCCCGCCGTTTCACCTCGGCGTGCATCCGTTTATTGCTCGCTCCCCAGCACGAACGCCGAAGCGGCGATCGCGGCATCGCTGTTGAGCACCGCGGTGTTCTTGCCAGCCGCCGACGGCAGTCCGACTTTCAGGTTGACTGCGCCCGAAACCAGCGATTCCAGGATTGGCGTGAGGATCGGCAGGCCCAGCGCGATGTTGCCGCACCCGGTCGCCGCCGGGACCGCAAACGAGTTGTCGACGAAGGTCGCGTCGGTCACCTGCAGATAGCCGATGAAGTTCTCTTCGTCGGTGATGATCGTCTCGACCGTGCCGGGATTGCCCGCGATCGGCTGGTTCGGCGGCGGCGGCTGGGTGGTACCGGTCTGCAGCTTGATGATGATCGGGTTCTGCGGCGAACCGATGTAGCAGTTGTTGCCCAGGAACGGATTCTGCAGGTGCACGCGCACCGCCAGCTGCGCCGCGGTGGGATCGCTGCCGTCGGTCGGCGGGAACAGCGCGTTGCCGAAGTTCGTCTGCGCCAACGCGACCGGCTCCATGGTGGCGGTGACGTCGTTGACCGTGGCCACGATCGCCCAGAATGCGGTCCACAGAGGGCCGGGCCAGTTGGGGGCGGGGTTCATGATGCCCAGCAGGCCACCCGGCACCTTGGCCGGCGGCGCCGAAAGCGTCGGTGCGCCCACCGCCTGGTACAGCGGCGACGGTCCCAGATTCTCCACCCCGCCCTGCAGCACGATGGGCTTGTCGATTGGCAAGGTGGTGTTGCCGATGACGAACACGCCCGAGTCGGTGGTGTTGATCACGCAGGAACCCACGCTGGGATTCGTGTACGGACAATACTTGAACATCGCATACGGACCGGATGGCGTACCCGCGATGGCCGCGGGCATGGCGGCCATCGCCGCCAATCCCGCGAGGACAACGGACAACGACGTCTTCAACATGACGGACTCCTGCATGTGCGTTCCGGACGCGTGTCCGGGTCGGCAACGGGATGGATGAAGTGCCCAGGGGGCTGCCTCGATGCGTGTGACCGTGGCGGGAGGGGCTCGCCACGGACGGCATCGCCCCTGGGCAGCCCCCTGGCATGGAACAGGCTCAGATCACGGAATCACCCGCGCCGCCGGGTAGCCGGTGGTACGCAGATGGGTGGGCGCGGTCGAAGCGACGGCGCAGCCGCCCAGCGTTCCACTGAACTGGATGCTCGCGACCGTGGAGGACGAACCGTTGGTCATCGCCACGTTGGGCAACGGCGCTCGTCCGGCGGCGCTCGGGCAGTTCGCGTTCAGCGGCGCGGGGATGAACACGTTCACGCCACCCACATTGGTCGTCGTGCTGGCGGTGTCGCCGATGGTGAGCGTACCGCCGGTACCGCTGGTGGCGGTGATGCTGACCTTCCACGGCAGGCCGCGCGGGACGATCGCCGCGCATGCGGCACTGCCACCGAAACTGACCGCGGTGATGCGCGCCACACCGCTGGTTACCACCACGGTGAAGTCAGCGGACGAGCACGGGAGCGAGTTGCCGAAATACGAGGCCGTCGTGGTCCCGACGAAGTGGGTGGTGCCATCGCCCCAACTGCTGCCGTTCCAGACCTGGAACGTGGCGGCGGATGCCGATGCGGCGCCGAACATCGCAACGGCGGACACGGCTGCAAGCAAGCTTACCTTGAACTTTGACATGGTGCCTTTCTCCGATGGAGGGTTGCTGGTGTATTTGAATGCGGACGCACCCAAATGGCTTTTTCGTGTTCGAAGCGGAGAGGTCATCCGAGGTGGACGCCATCCATGGCGTCCTCGGAAACATCGCTTGCTGTTGTCTGGTTTGTCTCGATCCGCCATCCGCGGACCGTTCGGTCGGTCAGAAGAATCCCTTGCGGATGGACAACCCGATGATCCGGGGATCCTGGATGAAGACATTGGAAGTCAGGCCGGTGTCGTCGCTGTTGAGGAAGGTGCCGGTGATGGCCTCCTCATCCAGCGCGTTTTTCACGTACAGCTGCACGGTCAGATCGGTGGCCGGCTTGTACCAGGTCAGCGACAGGTTGACGTTGCCCCATTCCTTGAGCCGATCGATCCGGTCCTGGTAGATGCGCGCCCAGCTCTTGCCCTGGTAGTAGAGATCCGCGCGCAGGGTCAGCTCGCTGTCCGCCAGCAGGAAGGTGTACTGCGGGCTCAGGCTGACCGTAATGTGCGGTGCGTTCGGCAGTTCATTTCCACCGACGTTCTTGGCGAAGCCTGCACCACCGTTGGGCGCGTCGGTTTCCGGGTTGTAGTAGGCGCCATTCAACAGATAGGCGTACGGCCCGGGGCCGCCATTGAAACCGCGATCCGCCGTGAACCCACCCATCGCCGTGTAGTAGTTGACGGTGCAGAAGCTGTTGAGGAAGCCAGCATTGCTGTACATCTGGTTGAACGGATCGGCGAAGTAGTTCTCCAGCGCCATCGATACCAGCGCGGTCGGCGCGATGCAGTTCGACGCCAGTTGCATCCATGGACGCACGGTGGTCCATTCGGGATTTCCCGCGGTCCGGTCCATCACGTCGATCGAGTACTGGTTGGCGCCGATACGGCTGCGCAGCAGGCCCACGTTGCCGCTGATCTGGAAGGCGTCGGTCGGCTTCCATACCAGTTCGAATTCCGCGCCCCAGGTGCGCGCATCGAAATTCTCGTTGAGGGTGGCGCGGTCCTGGATCTGCGAGACCTGGTAGTCCTTGTAGTCGTTGTAGAACGCAGTGGCGTTGAACATCAGCTGGCCGCCGGCCATCACGTTCTTGGTGCCGATCTCGAACGCGTTGACGTACTCGGGCCGGAACTCGGGGTTGCGCTGTTCGAAGCTGAGCGCCTCCGGATTGGCTCCCACGCCTGGCGAATTGGTACCGCCTGCCTTGTAGCCGCGCGATATCGATGCGTAGACCAGCGTGCTGTCGGTGAAGGACAGGTCCGGCGACCAATCCAGCACCAGGCGTCCGGTCGGCTCGGTCCAGGTTTGCCGGATGTCCGGGCCGGCGGGATAGCCATATCCGGTGTACCCGCCGAACAGCGACGAGTTGCCGCCCACGGTGGAATCGCCCAGCAGCGTCTGGCTCGCGTACGGCGTTGTGATCTTGCGATCCCGGGTGAGCCGCACACCGGCGGTCAGCCGCAGCGTATCGGACAGCTGCCAGTAGCCTTCACCGAAGATCGCCGCCGACCGCGTCTTGGCGACGTTGCGGCTACGGAAGTAATTGTGTCCCTGCCCATTGATGGAGCGTAGCGGATTGGGGTCGATATACACGCAGGGCACGTCGATGCCCTGATTCGGATCGAACCGTGTCGCGGTTCCCGCGGGACAATTCCCTGGCGCCGTGCCGCTGCCGTTGCCGTTGAAGAACAGCTGCGCCAGCGCACTGAACATGTTGCTGAATACGTAGTAGCTTTCGTCAACCTCGTATTCCAGATAGTTGGCGCCCACGCTGAAATTGAACTTGCCGTCGAACGCCGATTGCAGGCGGAACTCCTGCGACCACTGCGTGCTGTAGGAATCGACCAGATCGACGTTCAGCAGCCGGTTCGAGCAACCCAGCTGCGGGTCGCAGAAGATGCCACCCGGCGTGGCCGGATAGGCCGGCCCCAGGGTGAAGTCCGGCAGGAACTGCAGGGCATCATTGCTGTCGTTGAAGATCGGATTGGACTGGAACCTTCCGTAGTCCTGGGTGGAGTAGTAACGGTCACGCGTGTACAGCGTCTGCGACACCAGATTCAGCTGATCGGTCAGGCCGAAATCGAGGTTGATCTGCACGACGTCGTTCTTCGCCTCGAAACGGGGGTCGTAGGTGGTGGCGATTTCGCGCAGGTCGGTCGATTGCCGCAGTCCGGCGTAAGGGTCCACGCCGAGCGGAAGCAGCGGCAATCCGCCGATCGGGAATCCGTTCTCGTCCACCAGCAGCCCCAGGCTCACCGGCGACGCGCCCAGGATGTAGGGCAGGCTCGCGGCATTGGGCACGCCGAACGCGTCGTTGCCGTAAAGCGAGCCGTCCTTGCAGGACTGGCTGAGATAGTTGCGGGCATTGCCGAAGACCGGCTCGTAGCCACCGATCGTGGCGGGCCCCGGATCGTTGTGGCAGATCTGCTTGCCGGTGCGGGCGCGCATGTCGTCTTCCTGGAAATGCTCCCAGGCCACACTGGCACTGAAGCGTTCGCTGGGCCGGAACGTCGCCGACAACCGCGTCGTCATCAGGTCACGGTCATTGACATCCCTGTCGGTGACCGTGTTGTGATCGTATCCATCGCGCTTGGTGTACTGCGCGGCCACGCGGAAAGCGAAGGTCTCGCTCAACGGGACGTTGATCATCGCGTTGACCCGGCGCGATTCGTAGTTGCCGAGCTCGGTCTTGACGCTGGCGTCGAAGGCTTCCGGATCGGCCAGGTTCGGGATCATGTTGACCACGCCGGCGGTGGCGTTGCGCCCGTACAGCGTCCCCTGCGGACCGCGCAGCACTTCCACCCGCTCCACGTCCAGGTATTCCTGCTCGAACAGGCGGTTGCGGATCATCGGCGTGCTGTTGAAGCTGACCGCGACCGCCGGGTCGGTGGTCACCGACAGCGCCTGCGTGCCGATGCCGCGGATCTGGAAGTTGTAGCTGGCGAAATTGGTCTTGGAGAAGGTGACGTTCGGCGTCGCCGTGACCAGATCGCCACCGGTCTCGATCTTGCGATCATTGAGATCGTCGCCACTGAAGGCGCTGATGGCGATGGGAACCTTCTGGATGTTCTCCACCTTCTTCTGCGCGGTGACCACCAGGGTATCCAGCGTGGTCTCGTTGCGCGCTTCAGCAGTTCTTGTCGCGGTTTCGCTTGCAGTCTGCTGGGCCACGGTCCCGGAGGTCGTCGCCGACTGCAGGGCGGCGACCTCCTGTCCGTTTCCCTGCGGCCCGCCCGGCTTGTCCTTCTTCGCCGCCGCTTCGCGGGCGGCCTGCGCGGGATCCCTGATCAGGATCGCCCCCGAAGGGCTGACGGTATAGGTCAGTCCGGTGCCTTCGAGCAGTTCTTCCAGTGCCTGTGTCGGCGCCTTGCTGCCCACCACCGCGCGCCCGCTTCTCCCGACCGCAAGTTCGGGCGAATACAACAGTTGCTTGCCGCTCTGGCGCGCATAGTCGGACAGGGCCGCACTGAGGGTCTGCTGGGGTATCTCGAAACGCGCGGGCGGGTCGGTGCCGTCTCGCGCCTGCGCCGCGAGTATCGGCGACAGCGCCAGTACCAGGGCACAAGGCCTGAGCACGTGCTTTGCGAATCGAGACGAACGAACTCCCATGCTTCCTCCCCGAGTTTTTTTGTCACGCGGCCACGTCGTGATGGCGACGTACTTCCATACAGACGCGCTCCCGCGCAAAACCCGAACCGTGATCGGAAAAAAAGATCACGACTGGAATACTGGACCCGCGGGATCTGTTTTGCGACGCAACAAGAATCGCCGGGTGGAGGCCTGCGTCAGTCCGGGATCATTCCGCGCACGCCATGGCGCGGGGATATGCGTGCACTCACCGGGAGCGCGACTCGAGCACCACGCGTTCGTCTTCGCGCGGATCGCGCTGGATGGGGAAGTAATTCGTCAACGCCTCGACGAACGTATGCGTATCGCCGGCATTGAACGCGCCGCTGATCTTCAGCGAAGCGAGCTGTGGGTCGCCCAGCACCACCTTTCTCCGCGAATAGCGGTTCACTTCGGCAATCGCGGCGTCCAATCGCTCGTTGTCGAATACGATCTGGCCGGTGCGCCAGCTGACCACGCGCCCCACGTCGGCCACCCGCACCACCGGCCGGGATCCGTCGGCGGCGACGAACTGCTGGCCCGGATGCAATTCCGCCAGCGTCGCCGCATTGGCCGGCGATGGTGCGACGCCCTGCGCCGGCGCGACACCCACGCGGCCTTCCAGCAAGGTGACTTCGAACAGGCGTTCCCCGACCCGCACGTCGAACTCGGTGCCCAGCGCGGTAACCCGCTTTCCATCCGCGGTGACCACGAACGGTCGCGAACGATCCTTGGCGACCTTGAACAGGGCCTGCCCACGTTCAAGTGTCACCGCGCGGACGTCAGCGCGGTAATGCACCGACAACCGGCTGTCGGTGTTGAGGGTCACCACCGAACCGTCGTCCATCGTCACCACGCTGCGCTGGCCCACGCCGGTCTGGTAGACATTGCCGGCCAGGGTGTCGCCCGCGCCGGAGAACAACCCGCGGGTGGCCTCCGGCCTCAGCGCGATGAGACCCACGCCGGTGAGCAACAGCAGCGAGGCGGCAATCGACAGCCGCCGCCATCGCCGCGAGGAGCGCAGCCTGCCTTCGGCCACGCGCGCCAGCGTCTCGCGGCGCAGCGACTGCATTTCCGGTGAATCCGACAGCGTGCGTACCCAGTGATTCGCGGCCTGGATGCGCCGCCAGGCCGCCGCGTTCTCCGGCGACCGCGCATGCCAGGCATCGAAGCCCTCGCGCAGGCGCGGCTGGTCGGGCGCGTCGCGCAGGATCTCGCTCCAGCGCGCGGCCGCCTCGTCGGCGCTGTCCGCCGCGAAGTCCATCGCCCAGGTCGTTGGAGGAGTCCGCGAGTTCATGGGTGCGTTTCGCCAGCCTCTGTCGTGTGCCTGTCCGGCGGGGTCATGCGCCCTCCGGCATCCCGCCCAGCGCGCCGCCCAACCGGGCCAGCGCCTTGGCCATGTGTTTCTCGGCGGCCCGGACGGAGATGCCCAGCATGACCGAGATTTCAGTGTATTTGCGCTTTTCCATGGTCCTCAGCACGAAAACGTCGCGGGTCCGTTCGGGCAGGCTCCGCAGGACGGCGGTCATCACCCGGACCGCCTCCTCTCCCAGTAAGACGCGCTCCGGCGAAATATCCGTAGCGGGCTGGTGAAGATCCTCGTCGAACGACTCCTGGACATCCATCGCCCGGACCTTGCGCCGGCGTGCCCAGTCGCGCAGGACGTTGGCCGCCACCTGGAACACGTACTGCTCCACATGCTCGATGGCGCCACCGCGCGCGCGCCGCAGCAGGTGCAGGAACACTTCCTGGGTCAGGTCGTCGACTTCGCTGGCATCCCGGACCCGCTTGGCAAAGAAACCGCGCAACGGCGCGCGATAGCGCAGCGAAATGGTGTTCAGCAGGTCGTCGCGCCCGTCGCTGCCCTCGTCGATGCGAGGGGAACCCTGGGCGAAAGGCGATGGTTCGGACACCGGCATCCCCTGTCTGGCGATCGTCCTGAGTAAAGGAAATCCGACCTCCGTCCGGCGGGTGCCCGTGGGCGGGCCGGCACGGCGCATACGGTCGGGTACGTGCGCCAGCCTAGGCACACGCCGGGGGCCGCGCACGTTGCAACGCAATATCCAACGGGCCGGCGGGCCGTAGGCGGCACCGCGTTTTCCCATCCAGTAGCGGCCCGGTTCGAAGTTGGCGGCAGAGCCGAGCAAGCTCGGCTCTACTTTTGCCATTCCCGGTACAGGCCGTCCTCGCCGGCCGGCCGCAGCCGTGCCAGCCGCAAGGTGGCGTGCGCATCCGGCGGCAGCGCCATCTCGGCGTACACGGCGGCGGTGGACAGGCCGTACGGCGCGCCGTCTTCGTTCGAATAGGCGAACCACGCCTCGCCGATGCCACACAGGTGCATGGCGGCCAGGCACATCGGGCACGGGTGGCCGCTGGCGTAGATCACGCAGCCGTCCAGGCGCGGCGTGCCCAGGCGTGCGCCGGCCTGGCGGATGGCCAGCAGTTCGGCGTGCGCGGTGGGATCGTGGTCGCGATGGATGCCGTTGGCGGCGCGGGCGACGACTTCGCCGTCCCGCACCAGCACCGCGCCGAATGGACGGCCTCCGTCGGCGATGTTGGCCCTGGCGAGCGCGATTGCCTCGCGCATGAACTGCTCGTGATCCATGCCGCCTCCTGTCGCGGGTCGCGGAAAAAGCGAACCCCGCCTGGGCGGGGTTCGCGGGGATGGCAACGAGGAGCGCGGAATCAGTCGCCCTGCTGCTTCTGCATGTGTTCCCAGCGCTCCTGCGCATCGATGGTGCGCTCGGCGGTCAGGCGCGCCTCCAGGCGCTCCAGGCCGATTTCCTCGCCGGTGTCGACGCAGTAGCCGTAGTCGCCGGCATCCACTCGCTTGAGCGTGCTGTCGATCTTGCCGATCAGCTTGCGGTAGCGATCGCGGGTACGCAGTTCCAGCGAGTTCTCGGTTTCGCGGGTGGCGCGCTCGGCTTCGTCGCCGATGTCGCGGACCTCGTCCTTCAGGTTCTCGATGGTCTGCTTGGATTCCTCGACCAGATCCGCACGCCACTGCAGCAGGCGCTGGCGGAAATATTCGAGCTGGAGCGGACTCATGTACTCCTCGTCCACGGCCGGCTTGTAGCCCTGGGGAACGATCGGGCGACCGGTGGCGTCATCGGTCTTGTAGGGCACCACTTTGAATTTTTCCCGGACGACGGGAGCCTGCGGCTTGGCGGCCACGGCCACGGCCACCTTGCCGGTGGAACGGGGAGCGATGGCAGGCTTGCTGGTCACGGGGGCGGAATTGGTTGTCTTGCTGGTCGGTTTCGGTGCGGGCACTGGCTTTGCGGGGGATGGAGCCTTGGCCGCCGGAGCCGGCGCGGGCTTGGCCTCCTGCCGGGGTGCGGCGGGAGCGGTCGAGCGCGGTGCGGGGGCCTTCGGGGGAGCAGTCTTGGCCGGAGCCGGCTTGGGGGCGGGCTTCGGTGCGGGTTTGGTCTTCGGTGCTGCGACGGGAGCGGTCTTCTTGGCCACGGCCTTCTTCGCCACCGGCTTGGCGGCCGGTTTTGCCTTGGCGGGCGCGGGCTTGGGCGCCGCCTTCCTGGCCGCCGGCTTTGCGGCCGGCTTCTTGGCCACGGCTTTCTTGGCGACGGGCTTGGGCGCCGCCTTCTTGGCCACCGGCTTGGCGGCCGGTTTCTTGGCGACAGCCTTCTTCACGACAGGCTTCTTGGCGACGGGCTTGGCGGTTTTCTTGGCGGCCTTGGCGGCCTTCTTTGCAGGTTTCTTAGCAGCCACGAACAGCGCTTCCTTGTTCTTCCCGAGCATCGGGAAAGCGCGACTTTATAGCCTACCCGGCGGGCAGCGGCAACCCAACACGGTTATCATCCGGACATGATCGGCCGGGTACTCATTGCTGTCCTGCGGGTGTACAAGCGCTTCATCAGCCCGCTGCTGGGGCCGCGCTGCCGTTTCGTGCCATCGTGTTCGGAATACGCGATGGAAGCGATCGCCCGGTTCGGTCCGATGAAAGGCAGCTGGCTCGCCGCCCGCCGCATCGGCCGCTGCCATCCCCTGCATCCCGGCGGCCACGACCCGGTGCCGCCCGCCGGTGAAACCTCCGCCCCCTGCACAGGAAAGCACTGAATGCCCTCCACCCTCATCGTCAATGCCCGGATGGCCAGCGAAGGTCGCGAATTCGAAGGCGACCTGCGCATCGAGAACGGTCGCATCGCCCGCATCGGCAGCGGCCTGTCCGCCGGGGCGGATGAAAAGGTCGTCGACGCCGCCGGCCGCTGGCTGCTGCCGGGCATGATCGACGACCAGGTCCACTTCCGCGAGCCTGGCATGCCGCACAAGGGCGATATCGCCACCGAATCGGCCGCCGCGGTGGCCGGTGGCCTGACCAGTTTCATGGACATGCCCAACACGGTGCCGCCGACGCTCGATTCGGCCGCGCTGGAAGCCAAGTACCAGCGGGCGGCGGGCCGGGCCTGGGGCAACTACGGCTTCTACCTGGGCGCCAGCAACGACAACCTGGAGGCCATCCGCGCGCTCGACCCGAAGACCGCGCCGGGCATCAAGGTGTTCATGGGCGCCTCGACCGGCAACATGCTGGTGGACAACCCGGAGACCCTGGACGCCATCTTCCGCGAGGCGCCGACCCCGATCATCACGCACTGCGAGGACACGCCGACCATCGATGCCAACATGGCCGCGTTCCAGGCCCGCTACGGCGATGCGCTGACCGCCGAGCACCACCCGGACATCCGCAGCCGCGAAGCCTGCATCAAGTCGACCCGGCTGGCGCTGGAACTGGCCCGCCGCCACGACACCCGCCTGCACGTGCTGCACATCTCCACCGCCGACGAACTGGCCCTGTTCACGCCCGGCCCCCTGATCGACGCGTCCGGCAAGCGCAAGCGCATCACCGCCGAGACCTGCATCCATTTCCTGCGCTTCGACCGCGCCGACTACGCGCGGCTGGGCAACTTCATCAAGTGCAACCCGGCGATCAAGGACGCCAGCGATCGCGAGGCGCTGATCAAGGCGCTGGCCGACGATGTCATCGACGTGCTGGCGACCGACCACGCCCCGCACACGCTGGAGGAGAAGTCCAAGCCCTACGCGCAGGCGCCGTCCGGCCTGCCGCTGGTCCAGTACGCGCTGGTGGCGGCGCTGGAACTGGTCCACGAGGGCCGCGCCACGATGACCGAGATCGTGCAGAAGGTGTCACACGCCCCGGCGCAGCTGTTCGACGTGCACGAGCGCGGCTTCCTGCGCGAAGGCTATTGGGCGGATCTGGTACTGGTGGACGACGCCGAGTTCACCGTGCGCCGCGAGGACGTGCTGTCCAAGTGCGGCTGGTCGCCGTTCGAGGGCACCACCTTCCGTTCGCGCATCGGCGCGACCTGGGTCAACGGCCGGCTGGTCTGGAACGGCGAGCATCTGGTCGGCACGCCCAACGGCCAGCGGCTGGAGTTCGATCGGTGACGCGCCTGGCCGGCGCGGCCTGCGCGCTGGGCCTGGTCTTGCTGTTCTCCCCCGCCCGTCCTGCGCTGGCGCAGGAGGTGCTGTCCGAGGGTACCTACGGCCCCGCGTCCGCCGGTGCGCAGGACGAGCGCGTGGTGTTTCCCCCGCAGGTCTCGCAGGGCGCGCTGGTGTTCGGCAAGGTGCCGCCCGGCAGCCAGGTGCGTTATGCCAACCGCGCGTTGCGCACCAGCGGCTATGGCACGGTGGTGTTCGGGGTCGGCCGCGATGAAGCGGGCCCGCTGAGTGTCGAGGTGACGACGCCCTCCGGGCGCCGGGAAACCGCGCGCATCACGGTGACGCCGCGCGACTGGCCAGTGGAGCGGGTCAACGGCGTGCCGCCGAAGACAGTCAATCCGCCACCGGCGATCGCCGAGCGGATCCGGCGCGAGCAGGCGCAGGTCACCGCCGCGCGCGCGCGCGACGACGATCGCACCGATTTCGCCCAGTCCTTCATCTGGCCGGTGCAGGGCCGCATCAGCGGCCGCTTCGGCAACGCGCGCGTCTACAACGGACAACCCGGTTCCGGCCATTCGGGCATGGACATCGCCGCACCCAATGGCACGCCGGTCAAGGCGCCTGCGGCGGGCGTGGTGACCTTCGCCGGCCCGGATCTGTACCTGACCGGCGGCACCCTGTTGCTGGATCACGGCTACGGGGTCAGCTCCAATTTCCTGCACCTGTCACGCATCGACGTGAAGGTGGGCGATCGCGTCGAGCAGGGCCAGGTCATCGGCGCGGTCGGCGCCACCGGACGCGCCACCGGCCCGCACCTGCACTGGGGCATGAACTGGTTCGACGTGCGCATCGATCCGCTGCTGGTGCTGGAGCGCGCGCAGGCGGCTGCGGCGAAGTGATTGTGGGTTCACCGGCTTTCGCGACTCACGTCGCTCCCACAAGAATTCCCATTGTAGGAGCGACGTAAGTCGCGAGCTTTTCGGCCCGATTGCGATGGAGTAATGGCAAGCGAGGCGGGCAGGCGTCGCCGATGACAGGTACGGGCAACGCGCAGGTTACGGTCGCGACTGACGTCGCTCCTACAGGGGAAGCTTTTTGTGGGAGCGACGTGAGTCGGGAGCTTTTCCCGGTTTGCGCGGGAGACGGCTCAGCCGTTGCTGCCGCTGACGCGGGCGACCGCGTCGTGCGGGTGCAGGCTTTCGAAATGGGCGACGGTGGCGTCGTAGCGCGCCACGTGCGGATCCTGCGAGAGCGCGGCGGCCACGCGGCGCGCGGCATCCTCGCAGAACATCAGGTTCTCCGCGTTCAGGCGCGCGAAAGCCTGTTCGTCGACCCGCTTGACCGCGGTCTGCACCGGCGTGCCCAGGGCGGCCTCGATCGCGTCGATCAACGCCACCAGCGGCAGTTCCTCGAACTGCGGACGCAATTCGACGCGCAGGCTGGCGCGGCTGCGCTGGGCGTGCGGCGTCGCCGCCAGTCCGCGCTCGGAAGACAGCCAGTCGCGGACCACGCCGACCGACAGCGGGTGCGCGGCGGCGAAGTCCTCGGCGAACCGCTCGGCGTTGGCCTGGCGCGACAGCGCCGCCGAGGCCGGGCAGGTGCTGGAGTATTCGACCGAGAACGACAGCGCCAGATGCAGGTGACCGTCGACCAGGGTGGCGTCGATCTCGACCGGATAGCGCTTCCAGCCCGAGTACTCGCTTTCCAGCGCGCGCCGGCGCAACAGCGCGTCATAGCGCAGGCGGATGCGGGCCTGGTTCGCCAGCCCCTGCTGCGAAGCCACGCCTTCCTGTAACAGGTGGCGCAACCCGGCCGGGGTGATGGCCTCGCGCGACAGCCCGTCCTGCAGGTGCAGGTACAGGCGCGACATGTGGATGCCGCGGGCGTCCGGATTGGTCAGGTTGACGAACACGTCGATGTTCGCCGGCACCTGCAATTGCCCACCCTCGCCATCGCCGATGCGCACCGGCAGGGCGATGCCTTCCATGCCCACCCAGTCCAGCGCGCGTGCCAACGGCACGCTCTGGTGGGCGACGTCGGGAAGATCGGCGCGTGGCGCCACGGGAGGGACGGAGGCCATGTCGGTACGGGGGAGAAAAACAGGCCCGCATTGTACCCCCAGCCCCGAATCGCCAGATGAAACAGTCCGTTACGGCGAATCCGCATGCCTATCGCAGCGATGGCTCGCGTCCATCGCGGGCTTCCCGCTCAGCCGCGCGCGGCGTTCCAGGCGCCCAGCAGCAGGCGCAGGCGGGACGGCAGCGCGGTGGCCTCCCCTGCCCTGGCGAACCGGCGCAGGCGGGCGTGGGCGAAGGCGTCGGCGATGCGCCGCTCCCGGCTTGCGCCGGATGCCGCCGGCCAGCGTCGGTCCAGCGTGCGCGCCCAGTCACGCAGCCGCGTGCGATCGTCATTGCCCGCGGCCGACCGCGGCAGCGCCGCGGTCGCGGTGTCGGCCAGGCGGGTCGCCAGGGTCCGGGCAATCACCGCCGCGACATCCGGCGTTCCGCCCAGGACCGCGGCTTCCACCGCGGCCACCGCCGCGCCGTAAACCCGCAGTTGGGCGAAGGCGTCGTCGCCGTCGGCGGCGGCATCGCGCGCCGCGATCAGCGCGGGCAGCGCATCGGCCAGTTCCGCCCACGGCGCAGGCACGGGCTCCAGCCGCCGCCCCAACGGATGACGCGAGCGGCGATCCGCCCAACTGCGCAATTCCTCGCCCCACCAGGCCAACTTGGCATCGGCCGGCAACGGATCGCCTGCGATATTGAGGATGTCGTCGAATTCCTGCAGCAGCGAGAACCACGCTTCGGCCAGCGCGCGTCGTTCCGGCGCGACGAAGATCTCGGCGACCTGCCATTCCGGCCAGCGCTGGCGCCATTTGTCGAGGAAGCTTTCGAGGGCGGAGGAATCGGACACGGGAACGTGCTGGAAGTCGGTCGTGAAGATGGCTCAGGCGCCGACCGCGGTCGGCCAGGCGTCCGGGTCGAGCAGTTCGGCAGGCTGGTCGCACATCCGTTCGGCCTGCCAGCTTTCGGGATCCTCGCCATCGAGACGGTAGCCCCACAGCGCCGCGATCGACGGCATGCCTGCCGCGCGCGCCGCGACGATGTCGCGTTCGTCGTCGCCAACGTAGACACAGTCGCCGCAAGCCACGCCCAGCCGCTCGGCGGCCACCTGCAACGGCAGCGGATGCGGCTTGCGCTCGGCCAGGGTGTCGCCGCCGATCAGCACCGCGCAGCGTTCCTGCCAGCCTTCGGCCGGCAGCACGTCGCGGGCGAGGTACTCGGGCTTGTTGGTGACGATGCCCCAGCGCGTGCCGGCGGCTTCCAGCGCGGCCAGCATCGCTTCCACGCCTTCGAAAGGATGGCTGTGGCGGCCCAGTTCCTCCTGGTAGATCACCAGGAATTCCGGCACCAGCGCGTCGCGCGCGGCGACGTCCAGATCCGGGAACGCCGCACCCACCATCGCCCGCGATCCCTTGGACACGTGCGGACGCAGGTCGGCCAGGGTCACCGGCGCGCGGCCGCGCGCGGCGAGCATGCGGTTGGCGGTGGCGACGAAATCCGGCGCGCTGTCCAGCAGCGTGCCGTCGAGATCGAACAGGGCCACCGCCGGGAATCCGGCGCCGATCTTGGGGGCGTCGCCATCCAGCCGGCTCATGCCGCCTTCACCGCGCAGGCCAGGTAATTGACGTCGGTACGGCGCGCCAACCGCGCGCGCTGCCGCCACGGCTCGTAGGCCAGGCCGCTGACGTCCTCCAGCTGCAGGCCGGACCGGCGCAGCCAGGCGGCCAGTTCGGACGGCTTGATGAAGTCCTGGTAGTGATGGGTGCCGGTGGGCAGCAGGCGGGCGACGTATTCGGCGCCCACGATGGCCAGGGCGAACGCGGCCGGGGTGCGGTTGAGGGTGGACAGGAACAGCCGGCCGCCGGGTTTCAGCAGGCGCGCGCACGCCTCGATGATCGCCGCCGGATCCGGCACGTGCTCCAGCATTTCCATGCAGGTGACCACGTCGAAGCTGCCGGGACGCTCCTCGGCCAGCGATTCGACCGGACGCAGCTGGTAGTCGACCTGCACGCCGGACTCGAGCTTGTGCAGGCGCGCCACCTTGATCAGTTCCGGCGCCAGGTCAATCGCGGTGACGTGCGCTCCGGCCTTCGCCAGCGCTTCGCTGAGCAGGCCGCCGCCGCAGCCCACGTCCAGCGCCTGCGCGCCGGCCAGCGACGCGCGCTGGCGCACGTAGTCCAGGCGCACCGGATTGAGCGCGTGCAGCGCCTTCTGCGGACCCTGCTCGTCCCACCAGCGATTGGCGAGCGCACCGAACTTGTCCAGTTCGGCCTGATCGAAGTTGTCGCCGGAGGGCGCGGATGAAGCGGTGGAGGTCATGGGGTCACCTCGGCAGGAGCCGGTGGCCGCGGCGTGCGGACACACGGCAGGGGAATCGGTGGGGAACGGACATCATCCGCCATGCAGCGTGCGGATGCGCTCGCGCCATTGGCGCGCGTTGGCGATCAGGCCGGCCGTGTCCATGTCGACCAGTTCGCGCTGCACCAGCCGCGGCTGGCCGGCGATCCAGACGTCGCTGACCTGGTGGCGGCCGGTGGCGTAGATGAGCTGGGAAACGACGTGGTGCAGCGGCTGGGTTTCCAGCGCGCCCAGATCCACGCAGATCAGGTCGGCCTGCTTGCCCGGTTCGATCGAACCGATGCGATCGCCGTAGCCCAGCGCGCGCGCGCCGCCGAGAGTGGCCGCATGCAGCGCGGTCGCGGCGTCCAGCGCGGTGGCGTCGTTCGCCACCGCCTTGGCCAGCTGCGCCGCGGTGCGGGTCTCGCTGAACATGTCCAGGTCGTTGTTGCTGGCGCAGCCGTCGGTGCCGATGGCCAGGTTGACGCCCGCGCGTTGCAACGCGCAGGCCGGGCAGAAACCGGAGGCCAGCTTGAGGTTGGATTCCGGGCAATGCACCACCGACACGCCGCGCTCGGCGCACAGGTGGATCTCGGCCTCGGTCAGCTGGGTCATGTGCACCGCGATCAGGCGGTCGTTGACCAGGCCCAGGCGATCCAGGCGCGCCAGTGGACGCTGGCCATACTGCTTCAGCGAATCGGCGATTTCCTGCGCGGTCTCGTGGGTGTGCAGGTGCACCGGCACGTCGAGCTGGTCCGAGAGCATGCGCACGCGCTCGAAGTTGGCGTCGCTGACCGTATACGGTGCGTGCGGCGCGAACGCGGTGTCGACCAGCGAATCGCCGCGCCATTGATCATGGACCTCGCCCGCGCGGTCGAAATATTCGTCGCTGGTCTTGGCCCAGGCGGTCGGGAAATCGATCACCGGCAGGCCGACCCGCGCGCGGAAGCCGTGGCGCTTGTAGACCGCGGCCTGCACATCGGGGAAGAAGTAGTTTTCGTTGGCACAGGTGGTGCCGCCGCGCAGCATCTCGGCGATCGCCAGGGTGGTACCGTCGGCGACGAATTCCGGGCCGATCACCGCCGCTTCCACCGGCCAGATGTGCTTCTGCAGCCACTCCATGAGAGGCAGATCATCGGCGATGCCGCGCAGCAGCGTCATCGGATTGTGGGTATGCGCGTTGACCAGACCGGGCAGCAGCGCCGCATCCGGTCGCGACACCACCCGCTCCGGCACGAAGCGTTGGCGCGCGTCGGCAATTGGCAGGATGGCGAGGATGTCGCCGCCCTTCACCGCCACCGCATGGTCTTCCAGCACCACCCCATGTGGCATCACCGGGATGACGAAACCGGCCTCAATGAGGAGATCACAAGCTTCGGGGCGGGTGTCGTGGGTCATGCGTCCTCGTATCCGTGGTTCCGCGGGGAGCCGGAATCAGGCCAGCGATTCACGGCGTCGGTGCTTCCGGTCGGAGGAGGCTCAGCTCGCATCGGTGCGCTCACCTCGCCGCCACCGGGAATCTCTCGTCGTCCCGGCGGAAACCGGGTTCCATCTTGATGTTGCCTGTGCTTCTGGCTTTCAAACGCAAAAGCAACCGCAAGCAAAATGGAGCCAGGCCTTCGCCGGAATGGCGCAACGGCAGGCGCGCCCGCGTGCGGGCGCGCCGTCGCGTCACTTCACGCGGCTGACGTAGTCGCCGGTGCGGGTGTCGACCTTGATGATTTCTTCCTGGCCGACGAACAGCGGCACGCGCACGACCGCGCCGGTCTCCAGGGTCGCCGGCTTGCCGCCGCCGCCGGAGGTGTCGCCACGGACGCCCGGATCGGTCTCGACGATCTTCAGCTCGACGAAGTTCGGCGGGGTGACCTGGATCGGGGTGCCGTTGAACAGGGTCACCACGCACTCTTCCTCGCCCTTCAGCCACTTCTCGGCGCCGGCCATGCCGGCCTTGTCGGCCTGGACCTGCTCGAAGGTTTCCTGCTGCATGAAGTGCCAGTACTCGCCATCCGAATACAGGTACTGCATGTCGGTATCCACCACGTCGGCGGCCTCGACCGAGTCCGTGCTCTTCATGGTGATTTCCTGCACGCGGCCGGTGCGGATCTGGCGGTACTTCACGCGGGTGAAGGCCTGGCCCTTGCCCGGCTTGACGTATTCGGTGTCGGTGATGATGGACGGTTCGTTGTTGACCAGGATCTTCATCCCGTTCTTGACGTCGTTCATGCCGTAACTGGCCATGGGGTACTCCTTGGGGTAAGACAAACCCGCCGCGGGAGGCGGCTGGCCGGATAGAATGGGGAACCCGCCGGGACCGGCGGGCGTTTTGTTTTCAGACCCGCACATGATAACCGCAGCCCCCCTCCCCATGCAGCCCGCCCCCCTGCCCCGCGCCCGCTGGCAGGAAGCCTGGCGCGACGCCGTGCGCGACCCGCATGAGCTGCTGGCGATGCTGGGACTGGAAGGCCTGGCCGGCCGCCTGTCGGAAGGCGCCGCCGCCCAGTTCCCACTGCGGGTGCCGCGCGGCTTCGTCGCCCGCATGGTGCCGGGCGACGCGAACGACCCGCTGCTGCGCCAGGTGCTGCCACTGGACGAGGAAATGCGGCCGGTGCCGGGCTTCGGCCTGGACGCGGTCGGCGATGCGGCCGCCCGGACCGCCACCGGGGTCCTGCAGAAGTACCGGGGCCGTGCCCTGCTGGTCGCCACCGGCAGCTGCGCGGTGCACTGCCGCTACTGCTTCCGCCGGCATTTCCCCTATGCCGAGGAAACCGCCGCCCGCGACGGCTGGCGCGAGGCCGTGGACGCCATCCGCGCCGATGAGGGCATCGAGGAGGTCCTGCTCTCCGGTGGCGACCCGCTGTCGCTGGCCACGCCCAAGCTGGTCGAACTGACCGACGCGCTCGCCGGTATCCCGCATCTTCGCCGCCTGCGCATCCACAGCCGCCTGCCGGTGGTGCTGCCGGAACGGGTCGACGACGGCCTGGTCCGCTGGCTGGCGGGGCTGCCCTGGCCGGTCGCGTTCGTCATCCACGCCAACCACGCCAACGAGTTCGATGCCGGCGTCGACGCCGCCCTGGGCCGCCTGCACGGGGCCGGCGCGCAACTGCTCAACCAGGCCGTGCTGTTGCGCGGGGTCAACGACAGCGTGGACGCGCTGGCCGCCCTGGGCGAGCGCAGTTTCGCCGCCGGCGTCCTGCCCTATTACCTGCACCAGTTGGACCGGGTCGCGGGCGTGGCCCATTTCGAGGTTCCCGACGAACAGGCCCTGGCCCTGCACGCCGGCCTGCGCGCCCGCCTGTCCGGCTACCTGGTGCCGCGGCTGGTCCGCGAGATCCCGGGCGACACCGGCAAGCGGCCGCTCTGAGCCGGCCGCGATGGAGCGCCCGTCCCGCCTTTTTGCGACGCCCGCATTGGACGCTTCCGGCCCCTTCGTGTATTAAACGCGCTCCCAAGGCGGAACCGCTGCATGCAGATCGGCAAAGACTCCACCCTCCGTTTGATGATCGTCGATGACAGCGGCGAGGACGCCGAGGCGATTGTCAGTACGTTGCGGAATGGAGGCATCGCCGTGCGGCCGCTGCGCCCGCTGGACGCCGACGAACTGGCGCAGATGGTGGCCGCGCAACCCATGGATCTGGTGCTGGCCGCCCGTTCGGCCCGGGGAATTCCGCTGGCCGGGGTCCTGTCCACGGTCGATGCCAGCGGCAAGGACATCCCCGTCATCGTGCTGGCCGACGGCATCAGCGAAGCCGACTGGCTGAGCGATCAGTCCGGCGGAGCACGCGGCATGGTGCTGCGCGGCCGTCCCGAACACCTGCTGCACGTCCTGCGCAGCGAATGGTCGGATCTGGAGACGCGCCGCGCGGTCCGCCGGCTGGACGTGCAATTGCGCGAAATCGAGCGCCGCTGCGACGCGCTCATCTCCTCCTCGCGCGACCCGATCGCCTACATCCACGAAGGCATGCACATCCGCGCCAACGAGGCGTACCTGGAAATGCTCGGCTTCGAGTCCTTCGACGAGGTCGAGGGCCTGTCGCTGCTGGATCTGGTGGCGCCGCAGTACGTCAACGATTTCAAGCAACTGCTCAAGAACCTGAGCAAGGGCGAGCCGCCGCCGCCGCGCTTCGAGCTGGAGGCGCGCAGCCTGGACGGCGACCAGTTCCCCGCCACGCTCGAGTTCGCCACTGCCACCTACGAGGGCGAACCCTGCGTGCAGGTGGTGTTCCGCCGCCGCGAGGAATTCGATCCGGAGCTGGCGCGCGAGGTCGAGGATCTGCGCCAGCGCGACGTGGTCACCGGCCTGTTCAACCGCCCGACCTTCCTGCAGGCGCTGGAGGAAGCGGTCAGCCAGGTCGCGCGCGGCGAGCATTATTCGCTGCTGCTGCTGGAGCCGGACCACTACCAGCGCCTGCTGCAGGACATCGGCATCGACTCGGCCGACGCCCTGATCGCGGCGATGGCGCAACGCCTGGCCGAGAAGCTGGACAGCCGCACCACCGCTGCCCGCTTCGGCGAGCGCACCTTCGCGGTGCTGCTCAAGGGCAATCATGCGCAGACGTCGGCCTTGGCCGAGACCCTGCGCGCGGCCTTCGCCTCGCACGTGTTCAACGCTGGCGATCGCTCCACCGCGGTCACCGCCAGCATCGGCGGCGTCCAGATCGGCGAGAAGATCGCCAGCGTCGGCCTGGTGCTCACCCGCGCCACCGACAGCCTGCAGACCGCGACCAGCCTGGGGGGCAACCGCATCGAGATCTTCGATCCCGGCGCGGTCGACCGTGCCGAGGAAGAGCGGGTGCAGAACTGGATCGCGCGCCTGCAGGACGCGCTGGCCAACGATCATTTCCTGCTGTACTACCAGCCGGTGGTCAGCCTGCAGGGCGAGGCCGGCGAACTCTACGAAGCGCTGCTGCGCCTGGATTCCAACGGTGAAACGGTGATGCCGCCCGTGTTCATGGGGATCGCCGAGGAACACGGCCTGCTCGATGCGATCGACCGCTGGGTGGTCAACCGCGCCATCGAGGTGCTGGGCGAACGCCGCCGCAAGGGCTACCTGACCCGCCTGCTGGTCAAGGTCAGCCCCACCTCGTTCGGTGACGAACGCCTGCTGCAACTCATCGCCAAACAGCTGGCGGCGCACGACGTGCCCGGCGACTGCCTGTGGCTGGAAGCCTCCGAGGCCAAGGTGTTCACCCACCTGCGCCAGGCCCAGACGTTCCAGTCCGGCGCGTCGAAGCTGGGCTGCAAGGTCGGCCTGGAGCATTTCGGCGCCGGCCTGGACTCGTTCCAGTTGCTGGCCCATTTCCAGCCGGCGTTCCTGAAGATCGATCGCGTGTTCAGCGCCGACCTGGCGAAGACCCCGGAACACCAGTTGAAGATCCGCGAGATCGCCGAGCGCGCGCAGTCACAGGGCATCCTGACCATTGCCGATCACGTCGCCGACGCGGCCACGATGAGCTTCCTGTTCACTTCGATGGTGGACTATGTGGAAGGCGAGTTCCTGGCGCCGCCGGGACCGCAGATGAGCTACGACTTCTCGTGATTCAGGCATGGGGCGGGTCTTCCGGCCTCCCCGTCGCGCCCGACTTTCCGTCGTGGAGCGGAGCTTGCTCCGCTGCCCTTGCCTTGGTTTTCCGCTTCCCGTGAAAGCGAGATGCAAAAGCAAAGGCCAGAGCGAGGGCAGCGGAGCAAGCTCCGCTCTACGGAACGGAAAAAAGAAACCCGCCTTGCGGCGGGTTTCGCATGCTCCTGCGACGTCGTCTCAGGCAAACGTGCCCTGTGCCGCCCGCAGTGCGGCAATGCGCTCCTCCAGCGGCGGATGGCTCAGGAACAGGCGCTTCAAGCCCTGGCCGATGCCGCCGGCGATGCCGAACGCCTCCACCTGCGCCGGCAGCGTGCTCTGCGCATGCTGCGCGTTCAGGCGCTCCAGCGCGGCGATCATCTTGTGGCGGCCGGCCAGGTTGGCGCCGCCGGCGTCGGCGCGGAACTCGCGCCGGCGCGAGAACCACATCGCGATCATCGTGGCGAACAGGCCGAACACCACTTCCAGCACCATCACGATGATGTAGTAACCGAAACCGCGGCCCTCGCCCTCGCGATTGCCCGACAGGAAACTGTCGACGATGCCGCCGACCACGCGCGCCAGCACGATTACGAAGGTGTTCAGCACGCCTTGCAGCAACGCCATCGTCACCATGTCGCCGTTGGCGACGTGGCTGACCTCGTGGCCGAGCACGGCTTCGGCTTCGTCGCGGTTCATCGCCCGCAGCAGGCCGGTGGACACCGCCACCAGCGCGTTGTTGCGGTTGGCGCCGGTGGCGAAGGCATTGATTTCCGGCGCGTCGTAGATCGCCACCTGCGGCATGCCGATGCCGGCGCCCTGGGCCTGGCGCTGCACGGTGGCCAGCAGCCACTGCTCGGCCTCGTTGCGCGGCTGCTCGATCACCTGCGCACCGGTCGCGCGCAGGGCCATGGTCTTGGACAGCAGCAGCGAGATCAGCGATCCGCCGAAGCCGAAGATGGCGGCCATCACCAGCAGCCCGGACATCTGGTTCGGATTGACCCCGAGTATCGACATGACGACGCTCGCCAGGGCGAGCACGGCCAGGTTGGTGGCGAGGAACAGGGCGATACGGCTGAACACGGGAGACTCCGCAGGCTTTCGGTGTGAAATGTTGAGCGAATCTGCGGCCGTGCGCGGTTGAATTCAAGCACGTTCCTGACCGACGATTCAGCTTTGGAAACGCACCGCACGCATGTCCGCACACCCTGAATCCGCGCGCCCCTACCGGGGCCGCTTCGCGCCCTCGCCCACCGGCCCGCTGCACTTTGGCTCCCTGCTGGCCGCGCTGGGCAGTTGGCTGCTGGCACGCCATGCCGGCGGCGAATGGTGGGTGCGGGTTGAGGATCTGGATCCGCCTCGCGAAGTCGCCGGTGCCGCCGATCTCCAATTGGCAACGCTGGCCGCATTCGGCCTGGTCTCCGACGGCCCGGTGGTGCGGCAGAGCGAACGCGGCGTCCTGTACCAGGCCGCGCTGGACGAACTGCTGGAGCGGGGCCAGGCATTCTTCTGCCATTGCAGCCGCAGCGAGCTGGCCGCGGCCGGCGGCATCCACCATCGCTGCGTGGCGGCCGAAGCGCGCGCGCATCCGGCCGTCCGGCTGCGGGTCGGAACCGGCACCGTGATCGGGTTCGAGGACGGTCTGCAAGGACACTTCGAACAGGATGTCCATGCTGAAGCCGGCGACGTGGTGCTGCGCCGGGCCGACGGTTACTGGGCCTATCAACTGGCGGTGGTGGTGGACGATGCCGCCCAGGGCTTCACCGACATCGTGCGCGGCGCCGATCTGCTGGATTCCACGCCCCGGCAGATCCATCTGCAGCGTGCCCTTGGCTTGCCAACGCCACGCTACCTGCACTTGCCGCTGGTCGTGGGCGGGGAAGGCCAGAAGCTGTCCAAATCGATGGCCGCGCTGCCGATCGACGCCACCGATCCCCTGCCCGCGCTGCGCGTCGCCTGGGCCGCGCTCGGACAGCCAGCGGATCGCCTGCCGGCCAGTGGCGGGGTGACCGGACTGCTGCGGACGGCGGCCGATGAGTTCGTTCCGGAACGCCTTCCCCGCCAGGCGCGCATCCCATTCGCTGCGCCGCACAACGCGCCTGACGCGCACGCTGTCTAGAATCCGGAGCAACCGCCTTTTGCGGGCGGTCCCCACAGGAGAAGCCCCACATGAGTTCTCGCGTCGCGCTGGTCACCGGCGGCACCGGCGGCATCGGAACCGCCATCTGCAAGAAGTTGGCCGGCATGGGCCATCGCGTAGCCACCAATTACCGCAACGAGGAAAAGGCCAAGGCCTGGCAGCAGCAGATGAAGGCCGACGGCTACGATGTCGCGCTGTTCCCCGGCGACGTCACTTCCGCCGAGGAAGCCGAATCCCTCGTGCGCAAGGTCGAGGCCGAACTCGGCCCGGTGGAAATCCTGATCAACAACGCCGGCATCACCCGCGACACCACCTTCCACCGCATGAGTTCACTGCAGTGGAACGAGGTCATCAACACCAACCTCAATTCGGTGTTCAACATGACCCGCCCGGTGATCGAGGGCATGCGCGATCGCAAGTGGGGCCGGATCATCCAGATCAGTTCCATCAACGGCCTCAAGGGCCAGTACGGACAGGCCAACTACGCCGCCGCCAAGGCCGGCATGCACGGCTTCACCATTTCGCTGGCCCGCGAGAACGCCAAGCTCGGCATCACCGTCAACACGGTGTCGCCGGGCTACGTCGCCACCGACATGGTGATGGCGGTGCCGGAGGAAGTGCGCGCCAAGATCGCCGCGGACATCCCGACCGGCCGCCTGGGCAACCCGGACGAGATCGCCTATGCGGTGGCGTTCCTGGTCGCCGACGAGGCCGGCTGGATCACCGGTTCCAACCTGGACATCAACGGCGGCCACCACATGGGTTGGTGACCGGTTCCGGCGCCCGCCACGATCCAAAAATGCTGCGGGTCCGGCCCGCAGCATTTTTTTGCCCGGCGTTGTTCCTGAACAGGGCACCCCTGACCTGCGGCCTGTTGCAAGGGCTGCTGCGCTGCGTCATGCTGCCCGGCACTGCGTTTTAGAGTGATTGCTTCATGGCTGCGATCCGCATCATCAAGAAGTACCCGAACCGCCGTCTCTACGACACCGAGATTTCCAGTTACATCACCATCGAGGACGTCCGCCAGCTGATCGTCGATGGCGAGGACTTCGAGGTCCGCGACGCCAAGAGCGGCGAGGACCTGACCCGCACCGTCCTGCTGCAGATCATCAGCGAGCAGGAACAGGATGGCGAACCGGTGCTGTCCACCCAGCTGCTGAGCCAGATCATCCGCTTCTACGGCGATTCGCTGCAGGGCTTCATGGGCAACTACCTGGAGCGCAGCATGCAGATCTTCATGGAGCAGCAGCAGCAGTTCCGCAGCCAGATGGGCAACCTGCTGGGACAGACGCCCTGGACCATGATGAACCAGCTGACCGAGCGCAACCTGGAGCTGTGGCAGGAATTCCAGCGCAACCTCAGCGGCGGCGGCTTGGGCCGTCCGGCCACCGCCAAGCCGAAGGAAGCCCCGCGCGAGACGCCGAAGACCCGCGCCCGCTGAATCCCGTTTCCGTGAACGAGCCCGCGCCCCGTGGCGCGGGCTTTTTCATGCCATCCGATTTCCGAGGATCCCCTCCATGAGCAAACGCGTCGCGGTCGTCACCGGCGGCATCGGCGGTCTGGGCACCGCCATCTGCAAGCAATTGGCCGGCGCCGGCCATACTGTCATCGCCGCCGACCTGCCCGCCGACGATGCGCGCCGGGCATCCTTCGCCGACGCCACCACCGGGCTGGACGTCCATTTCATGCCGTTGGATGTCAGCGACTTTTCCGCCTGCGGCGCGTTCGTGCGCGATGTGCAGGACGCGCACGGCGGGCTGGACATCCTGGTCAACAACGCCGGCATCACCCGCGACTCCACCCTGCGCAAGATGGACGAGTCGCAGTGGGAAGCGGTCATAGACGTCAACCTGGGCAGCGTGTTCAACCTCTCGCGCCACGCCATCGATGGCATGCAGGCGCGCGGCTTCGGCCGGGTCATCAACATCAGCTCGGTCAGTGGCCAGACCGGCAACTTCGGCCAGACCAACTACGCGGCGGCCAAGGCCGGTCTGCACGGCTTCACCATGTCGCTCGCGCGCGAAGTCGCTGCCAAGGGCATCACCGTCAACAGCGTGTCGCCCGGCTACATCGAAACGCCGATGACCCGCGCGATGCCGGAGGACGTGCGGTCGCGCACCATCGCCTCGGTCCCGGTCGGCCGGATCGGTGCGCCGGAGGACATCGCCCGCGCGGTGGCGTTCCTGGCCGACGATGCGTCCGGCTACATCACCGGCGCCAACCTGCCGGTCAACGGCGGCCTCTTCATGAGCTTCTGAGCCGCGGCTATGCTGCGCATTCCATTGCATGATCGCACAACCAAGGAAACCGGATGAAACTCACTCCTCCCACTTTCGGCGTCTGGCTCATCGCACTGCTGCTCGGCAGCGGCGGCATCGCCGCGCGTTTCGGCTACATCCCGGTGCTGGCGCCGCATGCGTTCTGGCTGGTGGTGGCGGGATTCGGGTTGCTGGTGGCGGCGACGGTTTTCAGCAAGCTCTGAGGTAGAGCGGAGCTCGCTCCGCTGCCTTGGTTTTGGTTTCTCATGCGTCATCGGTATCGGACGCTGAAGCACAAGCTGTCGAAGGCTGGAAACGAAGGCAGATAACGTTGCAACACCCCAAAAAGCAGCGGAGCAAGCTCCGCTCTACGCGGTTCCGATTCCAGTCGCCGGCGGCGAGCGTTTACCCGCCCTTGCGCAGATACTCCGCCAATCCAGCCAGTTGCTGCGCCTGCACCCGGTCCACCACCGGGGCCAGGGTGCGCAGGTCGTCCGGCGTGTAACCGCCGGCGCGATACCACAGCGTGATACGGGTGCCGCCGTTCTCCTCGGCCAGGCGCCATTCCATCGCCCCCGACAATCCCATTCCCTGCAGCGGTCCAAGACCGCCGGTCAGGCGCAGGAGCTTGTCTGGCTCGGCGAACACCACCGTCATGTGCCGGGCCTGGCGCAGGCCGTCGATTTCGCAGAAGCAGCCGCCGGCGCGCGGCTCCAGGCTCAGGCGTGAGGCGTCACCCCACCAGGTGTGATCCTTCGGCCACCACTGCCCGATCTCGGCCAATCCCTTCCATGCCGCTTCCGGCGTCACCGGCACCCATTGGCTGTTCTCGACGGTGAAGCCGTTGGCGGCCTGGTCCTTGACCGCCGCCTGCGCCGACACCGCCAGTCCGCCGGCCAGCAGCATCGCCGCCCACCGGCGCGCGATCATTGCGCCGCCGCCTCTTTGCAGTACCGGTTGCGGTATTCCATCGCCTTGGGCATCAGCGCGGTCAGGTTCTGGATGCGGGTGCCGGGGTTGGGATGGGTGGAGGAGAACTCGGGCGGCGCCTGCCCACCGCTGGCCTCGCTCATGCGCTCCCACAGCGGCACCGCTTCCTGCGGATTGAAGCAGGCCGCGGCGGCGAGCATCAGCCCGACTTCGTCGGCCTGGGTTTCATGCGTGCGCGCGTAAGGCAACAGGTAGCCGTAGCCCATCGCCGCCATCACCATCTGCTGCTGTTGCGGATCCATGCCGCTCATCGCGCCGGCCATCTGGCCGATCTGGGTCAGTTTCTGCTGGGACATGCGCTGGGCGCCATGACGCAACAGGGCATGCGCGATCTCGTGGCCCATCACCACCGCCACCGCATCGGCATTCTTGGCGACCGGGATCAGCCCGGTGTAGACGGCCATCTTGCCGCCGGGCAGGCAGAACGCATTGGCCTGGTCGGACTGGATGACGTTGACGTCCCAGTCGAAGGTGCGCCAGTTGCCACTGGCCTGGGTGCCCCGCTCCTGGGCGATGGCCGCTTCGACTTCGGGGATCTTTTCGATCAGGCGCTGCGCGATGGCGCGCACCTGCTGGGCAATCTGCGAATCGGGATCGACCGGGCGTTCCTGCGAGAGGATTTCCTGGTAGGCCTGCAGGCCCAGCGCCTTTTCCTCCTCCACGCTGATCGAGCTGTCGATCAGCACCTTCTCGCCGGTGTAGGGGTCCACGACGCGGTTGGAGAACCAGTAGAACGCGGCATAGCCCGCGAACCCCAGCAGGATCAGCCAGCGCACGTTGCCGAACAGGCCGCGCCGCCGGGGCGCGCCACCCTGTTCGTACTGTCCCTGCCCGAACGGATCGTTCCTCATCGCCTTCTCCCAGTTGCCGGCTAGATGCCACGCACCACGCGGAAGCCCACCCGCGCATTAGTCATATCCGAATCCGAGGAGGAACGCCATGCCGCACGCGCCTGCACCGGCGCACTGGCCCAGGAACCGCCCCGCACCACCCGCGAACGGCAACCGGGATTGAACCAGGCGGCGCCGTCGGCCGGCGCCCGCCGGTAGCTGGCGTGCCAGCAATCGGCCACCCACTCGCTGGTGTTGCCGCCCATGTCGTGCAGCCCCCAGGCATTGGGCCGGAAGCTGCCCACCGGCGCCGGTCCCCAGTAACCGTCGCCGTAGCCGACGAAGGCGTTGTTCCAATGGCGGCCGCTGGGCGAGGCGTCGTTGCCGCCGGTCAGGTTCTCCACCTTGGCCGGTGGCACCCCGTTGCCCCAAGGGTAGCGGCCCTGCACGCCCGCGCGCAGGGCGTACTCGAACTCCGCCTCGCTGGGCAGGCGATAGCCATGCCCGGTCTGGCGAGTCAACCAGTCGGCGTAGGCCTCGGCGTCGTAGACGCTGACGTGCAGCACCGGCATGTCCTCGCGCGCCGGCGCCCCGCTATGGTCGGATTGCCAGTCCACGCCGCTGCGGCGGACGAAGTTGCCGCTCCGCTCGTCGTAGACGATGGAATGCCCGCGCCGGGTCGCGCGCGGGCGATAGCTGGTCGCCTGCACGAAGCGACGGAATTCGCCGACGGTCACCGCATTGCGCGCCATCGCGAAACCGCGGTCGAAGCGGACATAGTGGGCCGGTTTTTCCGCATCGGCGGAGCCCAGTTCGTTGTCGTCCGCGCCCATGCGGAACGCACCGTGCGGCACGATCACCATTTCCGGCCCGCGGCCGCCGTTGCCGAGCGCGTCGGTGAAGGCCTGGCCGGGACGGAAGAGCCCGTAGTGGGTGGCCAGTTCGATCCGCTGGCGGAAATCGGCCGCGACCGGATCGCCGGGCGGTGCGATGCGCAGCACTTCCGCGAGCTTTTCGCGCGCGGCCTTCAGGCCCAGCGGCGACTGCAGATCCTGCACGCCCGATTCGCGCAACCCGGCGATGCGCACCGTGCGGATCGCTTCGACCCGCTGGCGCGCGTCGGCGACCGTCACGGACTCGTCGCCGCCGCGAACCTTGCCCGCATGCGCCAGCCAGTTGCGCGCGCCGTCGAAATCGCCGGCCAGCGCCGCATCCTCGGCGCGCCGGATCAGCGCGCTCTCCACCGCCGCCACGCCCTGCAGCGCACGTGCCTGGCCCGGTTTCCACTTCAGCACTTCGCGAAAGCCCGCCAGCGCGCCGCCACCCTGCTCGCCCAACCGCCCGCCGTTGAGCGCGCGCTCGCTGGCCAGGTTGAGACGGGTCAACTGTTCGACTTCATCCACCCGCGACAGATAGGCCAGCACGGCCTCGTCGTCCGGATCGATGGCACGCGCCACGGCGGCGATCTGGGCCGCCTCGCGCGCGTCCTCGTCGCGGTCCTCGGCGGTTTTCAGCACCCGTTCGCCGCGTTCGAGCAGGCGATCCAGGGCCTGGTCCAGACCCTTGCGGGCCACGGCGTCCTCCGGGTCGAGCCGGCGGATGGCCAGGTAGAGCGGAATCGCATCGTCGGGACCGGCATACAGGCGTCCTTCTTCCAGCGCCCGCGCCGCGCGCCTGCGCGCATCGGCGACGCCCTCCTGCGCCAGCAGGACCACCGGAGGCTGCCAGTTGAGGGCGGCGTTGACGCTGTCGTCACCGGTGACGGTAATCCGGGGCATGCGCACATCGGCCGCATCGCCGCGTGCATTGCGCGACGCCGCGGGCTCGCGCGAGCAACCGCACAGCACCAGACCGGTCAGCACCAGCAGGCCAAACGCGCGCAAACCGCCCTCCACACTCACCGAAATCCGTCCCGCGACGGTAGGCTATTGTCTCCCGACTCGGCAACCAATGCATTCAGCGGAGATTTCGTGCCCCATTGGATTCAAACCCCGGACGCCCTCGCCGCGTTCTTCGCCACGCCCCCGGCCCGCATCGGCCTGGACACGGAGTTCGTCCGCGAGCGCACCTTCTGGCCCCAGCTGGCGCTGGTCCAGATGGCCGTGGGCGAGGAAATCCTCCTGATCGATCCGCTGCAACCCGGCATGCCGCAGGCGCTGGCGACGATCCTCGGCGATACCCGCATTCTCAAGGTCATGCACAGCGCCAGCGAGGACCTGGTCGCCTTGGGCTACACCTGCGGCGCCGTGCCGCAACCGCTGTTCGACACCCAGATCGCCGCCGCCCTGGCCGGCGTCGCCGCCGGCATCGGCTACCAGAAGCTGGTCGAACAGATCACCGGCGTCGCCCTGGCCAAGGGTGAAACTCGGTCGGACTGGCTGCGCCGTCCACTCAGCGAATCGCAACTCAAGTACGCCGCCGACGACGTGCATTACCTGTTCGCGCTGCACGACGACCTCGCCGCCCGGCTGCATGAAAGCGGACGCAGCGAATGGCTGGTCGAGGACAGCCGGCGCCTGCTGGAAAACGCGACCCAGGAAGAAGGCGATCGCTGGCCGCACCTGGCCATGCGCAGCGCGCAGTTCCTGGATGCGTCCGCCCAGCATCGCCTGCTGCGGTTGCTGCGCTGGCGCGATGCCGCCGCCCGTCGCAGCGACAAGCCACGCAGTTGGATTCTGGACAATGAAATGGCGGTGGCGCTGGCACGCACGCCGCCGGCCGATCGCGCCGCGCTGGGTCGCTGGCTGGACGCCCAGCCCAAGGCGCCACGCAAGCTGGCCGACGCACTCTGGGAGGGCTTGTCCACTCCGCTGGCGGACGAGGCCGAAGCACCGCTGGCCCGCGCCGCCACCGATCGCGACAAGGCCGCGCTGCGCAAGCTGCAGGACGCGGTGGCCCGCCGCAGCGCGGAACTGGGCCTGCCCGACGGCGTGCTGGCCTCGCGTCGCTACCTGGAAGTCCTGCTGGAATCCGGACAATGGCCCGGCGCCCTGTCCGGCTGGCGCCGGGCCGAGCTGGAACCGCTGCTTGAGCGCGACGAAGCCGCCATCACGGCCGGATGACGCATCCGACGCGGCGCGGTTCCACATCCTGATGCGGCTGCAGGCAGCAATCGCCCGCGACTTGGGCTGAATCCCCTCCCGGTTGGCAACCGGAGCGCGAGGCGCTAGACTTGTCTCACCCTCGTGGGGGGGTAGCTCAGCTGGGAGAGCGCGTCGTTCGCAATGACGAGGTCGTGGGTTCGATCCCCATCCTCTCCACCAAAATATCGGAAGGGCCAGGCGCGAGCCTGGCCCTTTCTTTTTGCGCTCTTCGTTCGCGCGTCGGTGTTCGTGCCTGCCGCTTGCCGACCTGCCGCTCACGACGCGGCCGTTCCGCTTGTCCACAACCGGTGTGGATGAAATCTGCACAAAGATGTGGATAACCCGCGCGCGCCCAGTCCCCGCAAGGCTGTCAAGGTGGTTGGCGAAAATTTGACCACACCTGTCCCAATGAAACCGGGTCGTTTCGGCACCGCACAAAAAGAAACTGCCGGCTTGCGCCGGCAGTCTCCGTTTCCCTCGATGCGTGCCGGCATCAGAACCGGTAGTTCACACCGAACAGGTAGGTGCGGCCCCACTCGATGTATTCCAGCGGCCGGTCCTTGCTGCCGGCGTAGGTCTGGTACGGCGAGTTGGTCAGGTTGCTGACCTGGAACAGGATGCTCAGGCCGGACAGCGCGCTGCCGTCACCGAAGTTGTAGGCGATCTGCGCGTCGGTGATGTCCTCGCCCACCACATAGCGCAGCGAGCGGTCACCATCGAAGTTGCCGATTTCGCCGATGAAGTCGGAACGGCGACGCTGGCTGACCCGCGCCTCGAAACCATTGCGCTCGTAGTACGCGGTCAGGTTGTACACCCGCTTGGACAGGCCCGGCAGCATGATGTTCTGGCTGCCCACGCTGCTCTGCGCGTTCGGCGGCGGCGGGATGGTGATGTCGCTGTCGTTGAAGCCGGCGCTGGCGATGATGCCGAAGCCCTGCAGCGCATCGCTGAACAGATCCAGCGGCAGCGAGGCGGTCAGTTCCAGGCCCTTCAGGGTGCCGCCCGTGCCGTTGTACGGCGCGGTGAACGGACCGGTGGTCTGGGTCGGCGGCTCGTTCGGGCCGGGCACGTAGTCCACCAGGAAATCGGTGAAGTCGTAGCCGTAGCGCTTCTCGGTGAAGATGTAAGTGCGCAGATCCTTGTAGAAGAACGCAGCCGAGACATACGCCTTGGTGCCGAAGTACTTCTCGTAGGACAGATCGAACGCGTAGGCGCGCCACGGATCCAGGTTCGGATTGCCGCCGCTCGCGCCCGGTTCGCCGGTGGCGGTGTTGACGCCGAACTCCAGCGAGGAACGCAGCTCGTCCACGCGCGGACGCGCCACCTGCTTGGCCAGGCCCACGCGCAGGGTCTGCTCGTTCGGGAAGGAAAACGCCAGGTTCAGGCTGGGCAGCACGTCGGCATAGCTCTTGCCGCCATCCAGCGGCTGGATGTTGCTGCCGGCCGGCTGGGTGCTGTCCCAGTAGCGCGCCTGCGAGGCCTGGTCGACGTGCTGGACCTGCACGCCGATATTGCCGCGCACCGGCACCCCGCCCCATTCGGTATCGATGTTGGCGCGGACGAACGCGGTGGAGATTTCCTCGTCCACGTCCCACGCCTTTGGAATCAGGTAGGACAGGTTGTCGACCGGGTTGAACACCATGTAGCGCGCGACCGCGGCCGGCACGTTCCAGGACGGGATGTAACCGACGCCGGCGAAGTTCAGATCCACCAGGCCGTACTGTAGATCCGAACCGATCGCGGTGACGCCCTGCGCACCGAGGTTGATGTTGCCTTCGGGCTGGCGCTTGAACTTGTGGCGATCGGCGTAGTTCACGCCCACGTCGAGATCGGAGAACCAGCCCCAGGATTCGGGCAGCGGCAGCGATGCCGCCAGCTTGATGGCCTTCAGTTCATCCTCGACCTTCGGGGTCTTGCCGTAGCCGGAGCCATAGATGGTGTTGGTCAGGAACAGCGTTTCGGGATTGGAATAATCCAGGCCCGGGTTGAGCTGGGAGAAGTTGTTCTGGCGATAGGCCAGCGCGATCGAATCCAGTTGCGGCGCCGGCAGCAACTGGGTGTTGTTCTCGAGATTGATCTCGTCGCGCTTGGTCTTGGAATAGCTGATATCCGCGACCAGGCGAACCTGCCCCACGTTGAATTCGTTGTTCCAGCCGAACGCGTTGATCTCGTCCTCGCGGTAGTTGTACATGCCGCGGACCAGCGGGTACACGTTGTTGGCGGTGCCACCGGTGAAGGTATTGTTGCCGTTGATGACCGGGTTGGTGACGTTCAACCGCCCGTAGCCGCCGTTGTAATCGCCGATATGCACTTCGAACTGGTTCGCCGTGTTGACCTGTTCGGCCTCGGAGTGGAACAGGTCCAGCGTGCTGGTCCAGGCATTGGACGGGCGGAACTGCAGGGTCGCCATCACGCCATCGCGCTTGGTCTCGCCGGTACGGCGCAGCGCCTTGATGCCGTCCGAATAGAATGTGCCGGCCGGCACGCCCGGACGCCAGTTGTCTCCAATCGCCTGCCACGGCTCGTACAGGCCGACCTGGTTTTCCTGGATCGGGGTCTTGGAGTGCGAATAGCCAATCGCGAAACCGAAGCGACGGTCCTTGGACTGGGTGATGTAGCTGGCGTTGATGCGTTCGCCGTAGGCCGACGCGTCCGCCGCCTTGCCCAGCGAGTTGCGCTGGCCACGGAAACCGATCGCACCGACCGGCTCGTCGAAACTCAGCGGGCGCACGGTCTGCATGTCCAGCGTGCCGGACAGGCCCTGCCCGACCAGCCCCGCGTCGGGTGTCTTGTAGACGGTGACGCCGCTCATCAACTCGGACGGATACTGGTCGAACTCGACGCTGCGGTTGTCGCCGGTGCTGACCATCTCGCGACCGTTGAGCAGCGTGGTGGAGAAGTCGGGCGACAGGCCGCGCACGCTGATCACCTGGGCACGGCCGGCGACACGCTGCGCGGCCAGACCGGGCAGGCGCGCCAGCGACTCGGCGATGCTGATGTCGGGCAGCTTGCCGATGTCCTCGGCGGAGATCGCCTCGACGATCGAGGTGGAATCGCGCTTGACCGAGATCGCTTCCTCGATGCCGCGGCGGATGCCGGTGACGGTGACCGTATCGAGCTCGGTGGCCTCGGCTTGCGGATCCTGGCCGGTGGTGGTGGTCTGGGCCTGTACGCCGGTCGCGGCCAGTGCGATGGCGGAAGCCAGCGCCGCGCTCAGCAGATTGCGCTTGTGTTGCAACATGTTCCCCTCTCCAAGGACGTTGTATGCGATGAACCGGATGCGTCGCGGGCGATCGTCCGGGTCTGGCGCGCCGACGCGGTGAACGCACCGGAACGTGCGGCAATGGTAGTGGCCGGAAAGCCCGCACAAATCGGCCTGCATACGTATTCATCGCGTTTTCCGACGCGTGTAACCGGGGTTCCATGGAATGGCGCGGGAACGACGCATGCGTGCGCGAACGCCGCTCACCTGAATGAGCGACGCCGTGGATCTCGCGGGGAAATCGGATTTGTCCTTGTCAGTCGATGCGCGCGTAGAACACGCCGCGCGCGGGCAGCGTGATCCGGCCCTGCGCCAGCTGGCCCGGGATCACGCCCGGTCCATCGATGGGCCGCACCGCAAGACCATCCGGCAAGGACCAGTGCACGGGCTGCGCGGACAGATTGAACACCGCCAGCAGCGACTGTCCTTCGCCGTCGCGACGGAAAGCGAGCACCGGTTCCGGTGCATCCAGGAAGGTGATGGAACCGGCCGTCAACGCCGGTTGCCCGCGGCGCCACGCCAGGAAGGCGCGCACCCGGTTGAGCACGGATGACGGATCGGCTTCCTGCGCGGCGACACTGATCGCGCGATGCCCGGCGGGAATCGGCAACCACGGCCGGCCATCGCTGAAACCGGCGCTTTCCTGCGTGGTCCAGGGCATCGGCGTGCGGCAGCCATCGCGTCCCTTGAAATTCGGCCAGAAGGTCTTGCCGTAGGGGTCCTGGAGATCCGCATAGGGCACATCGGCTTCCGGCAGTCCAAGTTCCTCGCCCTGGTACAGGCACACCGAACCGCGCAGCGAACACACCAGCGCCACCAGTTGGGCCGCCAGTCCGGGCGAGGCATCGCCCTGCCCCCAGCGCGTCACCGCCCGCTGCACGTCGTGGTTGGACACCGCCCAGCAGGGCCAGCCCTCGGTCATCGCCGCTTCCAGCCGCTCGACCGTTCCGCGGATGTAGCCGGCACTGTGGTCGTCGGTCAACAGTTCGAAGCTGTAGCCCATGTGGAGCCTGTGCTCGCTGACGTACTCGGCGGTCGTCGCCAGCGAATCCTCCGACGAAATCTCGCCCAGCGCGGCCACGTCCGGATAGCGATCCATCAGCGCGCGCAGTTCCTCCAGGAACGCGACGTTCTCCGGCTGGGTATTGTTGTAGTAGTGATACTGGTAAGCGTAGGGATTGTCGGCGCTGAAACCACGCCCCACCCGCTTCTCCTTGGGCTTGGGTGGGTTGTCGCGCAGTTGGCGGTCGTGGAAGCAGAAATTGATCGCATCCAGGCGCAGGCCGTCCACGCCCTTGTCCAGCCAGAACTTCACGTTGTCCAGGGTCGCGGCGCGCACGTCAGGATTGTGGAAATTCAAATCCGGCTGCGCGGCCAGGAAGTTGTGCAGGTAGTACTGCTCGCGGCGCGGTTCCCAGCGCCAGGCCACGCCGCCGAACAGCGACATCCAGTTGTTGGGGGCGGTACCGTCTTCTTTCGGGTCGGCCCAGACATACCAGTCGGCCTTGGGATTGTCGCGACTCTCGCGGCTTTCCCTGAACCAGGCGTGCTCGGCCGAGCAGTGGCTCAGCACCTGGTCGATCATCACCTTGATGCCGAGCGAGTGCGCCTTGTCCAGCAGGCGATCGAAGTCGGCCAGCGTGCCGAACAGCGGATCCACGTCGCGATAATCTGCGATGTCGTAGCCGAAATCGGCCATCGGCGACTTGAAGAACGGCGAAATCCAGATCGCGTCCACGCCCAGCCGGGCGATGTAGTCCAACCGATCGACGATGCCGGGCAGATCGCCCACGCCGTCGCCATCGGTGTCCAGGAAGCTGCGTGGATAGATCTGGTAGATCACCGCGCCACGCCACCAATGCTTGTTGTCCATCGCTTCCCCGGAACTCGTGGTTTCGGCGTGCCGGCCGGTCACGCAACGGGCGCCACTATTCCACGTCCGCGCATCGGCGTTGCGCCGGCACGCGCCGGGACCGGCATGAATACGTATGCATGGATGCACCGCGGCGGACCTCTACCGGGCGAGCCCGCTCGCGGAAAGACTGCTCTTTCATACGCACCAGGCCGCTGAAAACAAGCTGTTTCCTGCAACTCCCTAGCGCACGCGTCGCGCCATCCGGAAGTCTCCGCCAGCGCCATTTCCTGTTTGCAGTGCAGCATGGAACCGGCGGGCGATGCTGCAAGAATCGCCGCACCAGAAACGCACGCCGCCGGCGATGCGACCACCGTTCCCGCACAGGAATCCCGCATGACCCCGAAGCCGCGCCTGTCCTTCTGGCAGATCTGGAACATGTCGTTCGGCTTCCTCGGCATCCAGTTCGGATTTGCCCTGCAGGGCGGTTTCATGTCGCGCATCTTCCAGACCCTGGGCGCGGAGAAGGATTCGCTGCCGCTGCTCTGGATCGCCGCGCCGCTGACCGGCCTGCTGGTGCAGCCGGTGATCGGCTACTTCAGCGACCGCACCTGGCATCCGCGGCTGGGCCGGCGCCGGCCCTACTTCCTCGCCGGCGCGATCCTCAGTTCGATCGCGCTGGTGTTCATGCCGCACTCGCCTGCCCTGTGGGTGGCGGCGGGCCTGCTGTGGGTGCTGGATGCCTCGATCAACGTCAGCATGGAGCCGTTCCGCGCGCTGGTGGCCGACAAGCTGCCGGACAGCCAGCGCTCCTACGGCTTCGTCCTGCAGACCCTGATCATCGGCATCGGCACCTGGCTGGCCAGCAACCTGCCGTGGCTGGTGGCCCACCTGGGCGTTCCCAACGAGGCCGGTCCGGGCGTGGTGCCGCCATCGGTGAAGATCGCCTTCGCGATCGGCGCGTTCGTGTTCCTCGCCAGCATCCTGGTCACGGTACTGAGCACACGGGAATATCCGCCTGAGGACGAAGCAGGGTTCCGGGCCAATCGAAACGCCCAGGGAGGACTGGTCGCCGAAGTCGTGCACCACGTGATCCACATGCCGGCGCAGATGCGCCGCCTCGGCGCGGTCCAGTTCTTCAGCTGGCTGGCCTTCTTCGCGATGTGGAGCATGGCCACGCCCGGCCTGACCGAGCATGTGTTCAAGGCACCGGCACCGGATCCGGCCGCGTTCGACATGGCCGTCCCCGCGCAGGCCGCCGCCTTCCAGAGCGCCAACGCCGCGTTCCAGGACGCGGCCGACCTGGTCGGTTCCTACATGGGTTATTACGGCCTGTCGTCGATGCTGGTGGCGCTGCTGCTGTCGCTGTATGCCGCGCGCCTGCCGCTGAACCGCAGGGCGGTCCATGCCGGCTCGCTGGTCCTGGGCGGCCTGGGCTTCCTGTCGATGTGGTTCGTGCCGCAGCCGGGCTGGCTGATCCTGTCCTTCGCGCTGGTCGGCGTGGCCTGGGCCAGCATCCTGTCGATGCCCTACGCGCTGCTGTCCAGCCACGTGCCGGCGGACCGGATGGGCATCTACATGGGCATCTTCAACATGTTCATCGTGATCCCGCAGATCGTCGCGGCCACCCTGCTGGGCCCGGTGCTGCGTGCGTTCTTCGGCAACCAGCCGATCTTCGCGCTGGTGATCAGCGGCGCCAGCCTGCTGCTGGCGGCGCTGTCGCTGCTGCGCGTGCAGGAACACACTGCTCCCGCGGACTCCGCCTCCTTTTCTCCCCAGGTGCATTGATGCGACATCCCGCATGCGCGCTGCTGGCGACGCTGCTGCCCGCCCTGTCGTTTTCCGGCACGGTCCGCGCGGACGATTTCCACGGCACCACCGAACCCTTCGCCCGCGAGGCGGTGTACTTCGTACTGACCGACCGGTTCGTCAACGGCGATCCCGGCAACGATCACCGCGACCAGGGCGGCGCCCATCGCAGCTTCGACCTGCCGACACCGGGCGCGCCGGCCGGCGAGTCCGACAACGTCGGCTACCTGGGTGGCGATTTCAAGGGCGTGCTGGACAACGCCGGCTACATCCGCGATCTCGGCTTCACTTCGGTGTGGGTCACGCCGATCGTCGACAATCCCGACGAGGCGTTCACCGGCGGCGATGCGGTGATCTGGAACGGCGCCTTCACCGATCGCGGCAAGACCGGCTATCACGGCTACTGGGGCATCAACTTCTATCGGCTGGATGAACATCTTCCGAGCCCGGGCCTGGATTTCGCCGGCTTTACCCGCGCGATGAAAGATCAGCAACTGGACGTGGTGCTGGACATCGTCGCCAACCACGGCTCGCCGTCCTACACCATGCCCACGCCGCAGGCGCAGTACGGCAGGCTGTGGGACCGCGACGGCCGGCTGGTCGCCGATCACCAGAACCTGCGACCGGAAGATCTGGATCCGGCCGGCAATCCGCTGCATGCCTTCTACAACACCGGTGGCGGCCTGGCCCAGTTGTCCGACTTCGACCAGGACAATCCCGCAGTGCTCGACTATCTGGTGGGCGCCTATGAACAGTGGATCGATCAGGGCGCGGCCGCGTTCCGGGTCGACACCATCGCCTGGATGCCACACGAGTTCTGGAAGCGGTTCGCCGACCGCATCCGCGCCAAACGGCCCGGGTTCTTCATGTTCGGCGAGAACTTCAACTACGACGCCGCCAGCATCGCCGGGCATACCTGGCGTCGCAACGGCGGCTACAGCGTGCTCGACTTCCCGCTGAAGGCGAAGCTGACGGAAGTGTTCGAAAAGCCTGGCAGCGATTTCGCCGAACTGGGCAAGGCGCTGTACCTGGAAGACGGTCCGTACGCCAACCCGTACGATCTGATGACCTTCTACGACAACCACGACATGGCGCGCATGAACGCCACCGACAGCGGTTTCATCGATGCGCACAACTGGCTGTTCACCGCGCGCGGCATCCCGGTGATCTACTACGGCTCGGAAACCGGCTTCATGCGCGGGCGCGCTGAACACGCGGGCAACCGCAACTACTTCGGCCAGGAACGCATCGACGCCGCACCGGCACATCCCATCCATGCCGCACTGAAACGCATCGCCACACTGCGCCGCGATTCCATCGCCTTGCAACGCGGCCTGCAGTTGAACGTGACGCTCAAGGGCGATGAGGCCGTGTTCTACCGTGTCTACGATCACGGCGGCCAGCGCCAGACCGCGCTGGTGCTGCTGAACAAGGCGGACCGGCCGGCGACGATGAAGGTGGGCGACTACCTGCAACCCGGCGAATGGCGCGACGCGTTTACCGGCGATCGCCAGCAGGTAGGGGAAGCACTGCGCGCCGAGGTGCCCGCCCACGGCGTCCGCGTGTTCTTCCACGATGGCGCCATCACCCGCGCCGACACCCGCCAGCGCCTGCGCGAACTGATGCAGCGCAAGACACCGAAAGCGGATTGACGGCCGCGTGGCGCGCGCGAAGCCGCTGGTGATCAGGCGCCGGTGGATCCGCGCAGGATCACCCGCGCGGGAATCGACTGGCTTTCCACCGCATCGCCATTGATCAGCCGGAGCAGGCTGTCGACCAGGATCTGGCCCGCGCGCTTGGTGTCCTGCTGCACGGTCGACAGGCCCGGGGTGACGAAGGCGGCCAGCGGGATGTCGTCGAAACCGGCCACCGCCACGTCCTGCGGAATCCGTCGACCGTGTTCGTGAAGCGCCTTCATCGCGCCGATCGCGATCAGGTCGCTGGCGGCGAAGATGGCATCGAAACGGACCTTGCGCCTGAGCAGTTCCTGCACCGCCTCGTAGCCGGACTGCTCGCTGGTCACCGCGTCCACCTGCAATGACGGCTGCGCGGGACTGCCGGCGGCCTGCAGCGCCTGCGCGTAACCGCGATAGCGCTCGAAGAACTCCGGGTAATGGTTGGAGGCATGGCCGAGGAAGGCGATATCGCGCCGCTCCTGCCCGATCAAGTGCACGGTGATGTCGTGGCCGCCCCGGAAGTTGTCGCAGCCAATCGAGACGCCGGGCTGTCCGGGCAGCACCGCGCCCCAGCGCACGAAATGGGTGCCCTGCTGGACCAGTTGCTCCAGCCGCGACTGCGCTTCCAGGTAATCGCCATAGCCCAGCAGGATCAGGCCATCGGCCTTGTTGCTGTCCTCGTAGTCGGCCTGCCAGTTGGTCGACAGCTGCTGGAACGAGATCAGCAGGTCGTAGGACTGCAGCGCGCAGGCGCGGGTGATCGAGCCCAGCATCGACAGGAAGAACGGATTGATTTGGGAATCGTCGGGGGTCGGGTCCTCGAAGAACAACAGCGCGATGGTGCCGGAGTGCTGGCGGCGCAGGTTGGAGGCGTTCTTGTCGACCTTGTAGTTCAGTTCCGCAGCGATCGCCTGGATGCGTTTGCGGGTTTCCTCGTTGACCATCGGGCTGCCGCGCAGCGCGCGCGACACGGTCGGCTGCGACACGCCCGCCAAATGGGCGATGTCCAGCGACGTGGCCTTGCCTTTGATGGGAGCGATCACGAGGGACGGGGCATGTTCGGCATACCCCCGCATCATGCCACGTGGCCGCGCCGGCGGCAGCGCAGGCCGGCGGATAAGCGTTCGCGGCGGGTTCCGGCCGATGCGCCGGCGGTGTTCAGGCGCCGGCCGGCACCTCGATGCCGTGCAACTGCACGCCATCGGCATCGCGGACGCTGACCGAAACCTCCACGCCCTGGCGGACGCTCTCGGTCACCGTGCAGAAGTTCTCGAACTGGGCCAGCAACCGTTCCAGCGACTGATACGCCTCGGCCGCCTCGGCCAACTGGATGTCCACCTGCACGTGGCCGACCCGCAACCGGCCCTGTTCATTGCGCGCCAGTTCGGTGGTCGCGGTGGTCACCAGCGGTCCCGGCTGGTTCTTGAACTTGCGCATCGCGAACAACAGGCTGGCCGACAGGCAGTTGGCAATCGCGGTGGTCAGCATCAGCGTCGGGCTGGGACCGGCGCCCTGCCCGAGCGGCTCGGATTCATCGGTCAGCAATTCGGGAATGGCGGTGCCGTCGAAACGGACCCGGAACTGGAAATCCTGCTCCTGGTGCAGGGTGACGGTCAGGCGCGGGTTCTCGCTCATCGAAAGGGCTCCGGAAGGACATCAGGGTTGGGCGCGCGCGGCGGTGGTGCCGGCCGTGCCGCCTTCGCAGGCCGCGCCGAGCAACTGAGAATGACGCAGCCAGTCCTGGTCGGGATAGTAGGCAAATACGAACGAACCGTTGCGGATGGTGTCGATCAGCGGCCGCGCCACCGCCGTGCGCACCGCCGGGCAGCCCAGGCTGCGGCCAAGCCTCCCCTGCTGGCGGATCAGGGTTTCGCTGACATAGGGCGCGCCGTGGATGACGATGGCGCGTTCGCGCGCGCGGTCGTTGATGCCCGGTTCCAGCCCTTCCAGGCGCAGCGAATAGCCATTGCCGCCCACGTAGGCTTCCTGGGTGCGGAAGGCGCCCAGGCTGGACATGTAGCTGCCGTTTTCATTGGAGAATCGACTGGCCAGGTTTTCGCCGGTGTTGCGGCCATGCGCCACCCACTCCTCGAACAGCAAGCGCTGCCGCGCCAGATCGAACACCCACAGGCGCGGCTGGGTGGACGGGCGCGAATAGTCGATCACGCTCAGGGTTGGCGGCAGCGCGGTGCCGCGCAGTGCGCAGGACATCGCCTGGGTGGCGAGCGAAAGCACCTTGCGATCCAGTTTCGGCGCGGTGCGCGCGAGCTGGTCGACCAGGCCCGTGGCGGGTGCGTTCTGCGCGTGCCCCGGCAAGGCGACGCTGGCGAGCAGACTGGCGAGGGAAAGCAGGCGGAAACGGGGCGGCATACGGAACCACGAGGCAACGGAGGAAAGTAGCGAGCGCCGTTCCGCTGGCCATCGCGTCAGGGCTGGATGGGGCCGCCGGGATCCGATTCCAAGACGGGCTCGGCCGGCTGTTCGGCCGGCGTTGCGCGCACCCCGGGCAGATCCGAGACCAGCACGGTGGTACCGGGCTGCAGGATGCCATACAGGCGGCGCGAGAACGCCTCCGGTACCCAGAAGGATTGGCCCAGCGCCTGCAACGTGGGCATCGCCGCGCCATCCTCGCCCAGCACCCGGTGGGCGACCCAGCGGTGCTGGTGCCGCTGCGGATCCAGCAGGCTGGGAATGTCTTCCATCTCCGTGGTCATCACGAACAGCACGGTGCCGTTCAGTTCCAGATCGCCAACCCGCTGCAGCGGCGCCGACCCGATCAGGACGCCGTCGCGCAGCACCGATACCCGCCGGTCGTACAGGCTGACCAGGATGCTGACCGGCCCCTGCGGCGCCGCCGCCTCGTTCCAATAGACCTCGAACTCGCCCAACGGCGCCGCCACCGCCTGGCCGCTGCGGGTGACCGGCGCCAGCACCGCCGGGTGCACCACGCTGGCCGGAGCGGCCTTGGCGTTGGCTACCACCACGGTGTCGCCGCGCTGGGTGATGCCGAACAGTTGTTCGGCGAACGCCTGCGGCAGGCGCACGCAGCCATGCGAGGCCGGATAACCGGGCAGATGCCCCCCATGCAGGGCGATGCCGTCCCAGGTCAGCCGCTGCATGTAGGGCATCGGCGCGTTGTTGTAGAGGTTGGAGCGGTGATCCTTGTTCTTCTGCAGGATGGTGAACACGCCGGTCGGCGTGTCCTTGCCTGGCTTGCCGGAGCTGATCGTGGACACGCCAATCGCGATGCCGTTGCGATACACGTAGGCGCGCTGCTCGTCCAGGCTGACCACCAGCACCACCGGACCTTCCGGCGCGACCTGCGGCGCCCAGATGTATTCGCCCGGCTTCAGCCGGCTGGCATCCTGCGCGGTCTGGGCGCTGGCGGTGGTGGCCAGGCCGAGGGCGATGCCCAGGGCCAGGGAGATGACGAGGTTTTTCTTCATGCCGCTCAGGATAGGGCCGCCAACCGATCACGCAAGGCGTCGTAATCCGCCGGCATCGGATCGGCGTGGGCCGGCCGCGCTAGCAGATTCGCCAACGCCGACGGGACTTCGACCGGTCGGCCGCTCAACGGCTCGACGATGCTTTCGAACTTGGCCGGATGCGCGGTCGCGGCGACCGCCCAATGTCCGCCCTCGCCCGCCGCGCGCAATTGCTCCAGCACGTTCACCGCGGTGGCGGTATGCGGGCAGAACACTTCGCCGAAATCGGCATGCCGGCGCGCAATGGTTTCGCGAATCGCGGCATCGCCCACGCTGCGCGCGGTGAATGCGGCGCGCAATGCGGCGTCATCGCCACGATAAAGCCAGCGCAACCGCTCGAAATTGCTCGGCGCGCCAACGTCCATCGCGTTGGCGATCGTCACCACGCTCGCCTGCGGCGCGTAGTCGCCGCCGCCGAAGTAAGCCGGCAGTACCCGGTTGGCGTTGGTCGCCAGCACGATCCGGCCCAGCGGCACGCCCAGCGCGCGCGCCAGGATCGCGGCCAGCGCGTTGCCGAGGTTGCCGGTCGGAATCACCAGGTTGAGCAATTCGCCGGTTGACGCCTGGTGGCGCAGCGCCGCGTCGGCGTAGTAGCTCATCTGCGGCAGCAGCCGGCCCAGGCTGATGCTGTTGGCCGAACTCAGCGGCACCCGTGCCTGCAACGCACCGTCGTTGAGGGCGCGCTTCACCAACGCCTGGCAATCGTCGAACGCGCCGGCCACCCGCAGCGCGCTGACGTTGTCGCCGAAACATCCCAGCTGATGCGCCTGCCGTGGCGAGACCCGTCCGTCCGGATACAGCACCACCACGCGCAGGCCGGGCTGGCGATGGAACGCTGCGGCGACCGCGGCGCCGGTGTCGCCCGAGGTCGCCACCAGGATGGTCAGCGGCTGCGCGTCTTCTTGCCGCAGCCGGACCAGGCAGGCGGCCAGGAAGCGCGCGCCGAAATCCTTGAACGCGGCGGTCGGGCCATGAAACAGCTCCAGCACGTGATCGCCCGGGGTGGCCAGCGGCTTCAACGGCGCAGGGAAATCGAAAGCTTCGCGGCAGATCGCCGGCAGCTCCGGTTCCAGCGCATCGCCTTCGAAAAATGGCGCCAGCAACCCGGTCGCGGTATCGGCCAGGTTCGCACCGGCGCGCAGCGTGCGCGACGCAGGCAGTCGCATGGGCACATACAGGCCGCCATCGGGCGCCAGGCCCGCGGCAATCGCCGCGCTCAGGCTGGCAGGTTCGGAAGCATCGCGGGTGGAGATGAAATTCATCGTTTTTCCGTAGGGGGAGGGATTGCCGGTGGCCCAAGTGGCCGACCGCGTGTTGGCGGTGATCGCGGGCGTCGGCGGCTGAACACCGGCCGCGCCGCCCGCGAAAGATCCGCGCGCTACAGCAACCGCGCCGCCGGCGCCGCGATCGGCGACACCCAGGCCTGGCTGTCGAAACCCGCGGCCGCGAACGCCGCCTGGATGCCTGGCGCCGCCGCTTCGGCCCGCGCGCGGGACTCGAACCAGGCGAATACGCTGGGTCCGGCGCCGGAAATGCTGGCGCCCATCGCACCGGCCGCCAGCGCCGCCGCCTTGGCCGCGTCGAAACCGCCGATCAGCGGCGCGCGGCGCGGTTCGATCAGCACGTCGTTGAGCCCTTCGCGCACCAGCGTCGCATCGCCGCGCTGGCAGCCGGCCAGCAGCAGCGCCAGATGCGCGCTCTGGGCGACGAACTCCTTCAGTTCGTAGGCGCCGGCCAGCGCCGCACGCGCGCGCCGGGTTTCCAGCACCGCGTCCGGATGCACCAGCACGCAATGCCACGCCTCGGGCACCGGAATCGGCACCAGCCGATCCGCGGTCGACAGCACCAGGCCACCCAGCAGCATCGGCCCGAGGTTGTCGCCATGGCGTCCGCCGCTGGCCACCGCTTCGCCGACCAGCGCATGCGGATACAGCGCCTCGCGCGACAGCGGCCGTGGCAGCAGCGCGTTGGCGGCCACCAGCGCGGCCACGCACGATGCGGCCGAACCGCCCATGCCGGATCCCAGCGGGATGCCCTTTTCGATCTCGATTTCGAAACCGAAGCCGGGATGTTCCGCCTCCAGCAGCGAAATCAGCGCCGCGCCGGCGGTATTGCCGGGCGCGTCGCGCGGCAGATCCACGGTGGCGCCGCGGATGTCGGCGATGCGCACTTCCGGCGCGGCGATGCGCCGTACGTGCACGGTATCGCCCGCGCCTTCGATCACGTGGCCCAGGATGTCGAATCCCACCCCCACGTTGCCCACCGAAGCCGGCGAGAACGCGCTCGCCGTGTCGGTCATTGCCGTTGCTCCCACCTGTTCCTCCTTCACAGCCTGGCTCCCTGTCCGGCGGCCACCCGCAGCAGATCGGCGAACACGCCGGCCGCGGTCACTTCCGGACCGGCGCCCGGCCCCTGCACGATGAGCGGATTGTCGCAGTAACGCCGGGTGGTGAACTGCACGATGTTGTCGGTCAGGCGCAGGTTGGCGAACGCGTGCGCCGCCGGTAGCGCGACCAGCCCGACCCGCGCCCGGCCCTCGCCGTCCAGCCGGGCGACATAGCGCAGCACCTGGCCGGCGGCCTTCGCCTGCGCCAGGCGCTCGGCGAACACGGCGTCCACCTCCGGCAGCCGCGCCATGAAATCCTCCACGCTGGCGTTGCGCAGCGCTTCCGGCACCAGGCTCTCGATCGCCACGTCCTCCAGCGCCAGCGAGCGCCCGGCCTCGCGCGCCAGGATCACCAGCTTGCGGCCGACGTCGGTGCCGGACAGGTCGTCGCGTGGATCCGGCTCGGTATAGCCCAGCCCGCGCGCCTCGGTGACCAGTTGCGAGAACGGCACGCTGCCGTCGTACTTGTTGAACAGCCACGCCAGGGTGCCGGAGAAGATGCCTTCGACCGACACCACCGCATCGCCGGTATCGAGCAGATCGCGCAGGGTCGAGATCACCGGCAGGCCGGCGCCGACCGTGGCCTCGTAGCGGAAGCGCGCGCCGCTGGCGGCGGTGGCTTCGCGGATGGCCTCGTAGCGGGCCAGCGGACCGGCGCCGGCCTGCTTGTTCGGGGTGACCACGTGGATGCCGGCGGCCAGCCAGTCGGCGTAGCGTTCGGCCACTTCCGGGCTGGCGCTGCAATCCACGATCACCGCGTGCGGCAGGTGCGCCGACAGCAGATGGGCGGTGAAGCGATCCAGATCGGCCTCCTGCGTCCCGGCCTCGAAGCGTTCGCGCCAGTCGGCACCGATGCCGCGCTCGTCCAGCAGCATCTTGCGGCTGGAGGCAATCGCGCGCAGGCGCAGATCCAGGTTGGCCTTGCCCAGCAATTGCGGCTGCGCCGCGCGCAATTGTTCGATCAGGGTGGCGCCGACGTTGCCCGGACCGATCACGCCGACCGAGAAGGTCTGCGGCGACAGCCAGAATCCCGCGTGCGCGGCGCGCAAGGCCTTGGTCGCGTCGGCGCTGTCGATGGCCACGGAGATGTTGCGCTCCGACGAACCCTGGGCGATCGCCAGGATGTTGACCCGCGCTCGTCCCAGCGCCTCGAACAGGCGCGCGGCCACGCCGGGCTGGCCGGCCATGCCGTCGCCGACCGCAGCCAGCACGCTGACCCCGTCGGTGCGCTGCACGCGCTGGACCTGGCCGATGGTCAGTTCATGGGCGAACGCATTGAGCAGCGCGTTCTGCGCCCGTTGCGCCTCGGCGCTCTTGACCACGCAGCAGATCGAATGCTCCGAGGACCCCTGCGAAATCATCACCACCGACACCCGCGCGTCGCGCAGTGCGGCGAACACGCGCTCGGCGGTGCCAGGCACGCCGATCAGGCCGGTGCCTTCCAGGTTCAGCACCGCCAGATCCGGGCTCAGGGTCAGGCCCTTCACCGGGCCGTGCGCATCGCTGGCGGCGGTGATTCTCGTACCCGGATGCTCGGGATGGAAGGTATTGCGGATGACGATGGGCAGGCCGCGCTCGATGGCCGGCGACATGGTCTGCGGGTGCACGACCTTGGCGCCGAAGTAGGCCAGTTCGCAGGCTTCGTCGTAGCTGAGCGCGCTGAGCTGCACCGCTTCCGGCACCACTCGCGGATCCGCCGACAGCACGCCGTCCACGTCGGTCCAGATGTGCAGTTCGTCGGCGTTGAACAGGGCCGCGAAAATCGCACCGCTGTAGTCGCTGCCGTTGCGGCCCAGGGTGGTGATGCGGCCGGAGCGATCGCGGGCGACGAAACCGGTGACCACCAGTCGCCGCTGCGGGTGCCCGGCGCGCCAGTCCGACAACCGCTGCGCGCTCTGCAGCCAATCCACGTCCACGCCCAGATCGCCGCGGTCCACCACCAGTACGTCGCGCGCATCCAGCACCGCGCAATCCTCGCCGCGCCCCCGCAGGTACTCGCCCAGCAGATGCGCGGAAAACACTTCGCCCAGGCCCTGCACCCGATCCAGCACCTCGCGCGGCAACTCGCCGATCACCGCCAGCGCGCCGAGGATTTCGGCCAGTTCGTCGAAGCGCGCGTCCATCCATTCCAGGGTGGGACCAGCGTCCTCGGCCAGCAGCGCGACCGCCGCGCCGCGGTGGCGCGCGCGCAGTTCGTGCCAGCGATCGCGCCATTCGGCCAGGTTGCCGGACGCCAGTTCGGCCAGGGCGATGAGCGCGTCGGTGACGCCCTTCATCGCCGAGACCACGGTGATCTGCTGGACCTCCTCGCGCGCCAGCAGCAACTGGGCGACATGGCGATAGCGTTCCGCGTCGGCCACGGAAGTGCCGCCGAACTTGTGCACGACCGTGGCGGACTGCGGCGTTTTGGACGGAAGCTGGGGTGGAGTGGCGACGCTGGACGACATGGACGGAACCTCGATAGGAGGCCCGGTACACGGATCAGGCTTTGGGCTCCCCCGCATCCTGATTCGGGTGCGGGGCCGTGGTTTGCGAATTACGCGAACACAACCAGCCGCACCCTGCTAATCGGGGTGGTAATGGTGGTGGTAGTGGTGGCGGCCGACGCGACACCGGCCCAGGCGGAAGCCACCGCCGGCGACGGGGCCGGGCGTATGGAATCGACGGTGGACGGGGCGTTCGGGCGCATTCCCGTAGGGGACACGAAGAGCGGGCAGGCTGTCAAGTGCTGCGTTGCATCAATGGCTCCTGACCGCCCTGTCCCCTCCCGGCCACGCCGGGAGGGGCGGCTTTCCTCAATAGTTGTAGCGGAACTCGACACCGAAGGTCCGCGGCCGCAGGCGGGTCGCCGCGCCGGTCATGCTGCGGGCATCGGTGGCGCCATCCTCGTCGGTGAGGTTCTCGCCGAACAGGTAGGCGGACCAGCCACTGGGCGATTCCAGGCCAACCCGCGCGGCCAGCCGGGTGATCGCATCGCCCCCTTCGGTGCCGGCGGTGGCCGAGGTTTCGCGCCGCGAGTGGTACATCAGGTCGCTGCGGGCGATGCCCTTGAGCGAATCGCCGACCGGCCAGTTGTAGGCCACCCCGCCGTTGAGCGTGGTCCTGGGCACGTTGAACACCGGCGTGCCCTTGTGGAACTGGGTGCCTTCCAGATCTTCCTTGTAGACCGCGTCGATCACGCTGCCGCCGAAATTGAACGCCCACGACCGGTTCGGCATCCAGGTGATCCCCAGTTCCACGCCTTTCTGGGTGGAGCCGGCGGAATTGAGGATGCCGCTGTACAGGCCGTCGGCCAGTGACATGTAGACCGGCACATCCTTCCAGTCGCTGTAGAACACCGCGGTCTCCAGCAACAGGCGTCCCTCGTCGAACACCGCCTTGTAGCCCAATTCGTAGCTCCAGATCGCGTCGGGCTTGGTGCCGACCGGCAGGTCGATCCCGGCCTGCTCGGCCAGTTCGATTGAGGTAATCGGCTGCAGCTGGCCGGAGCGATAGCCACTGGCCGCGCTGGCGTAGAGCGTGGAATTCCCGTCGATGGCATAGGACAGGCTGAGCCGCGGACTGGTGTTGGTGAAGGTCTTCTGCAGCGTATTGCGCGTGGTCGCGCTGACATCCATCGAGTCGACCTTGTCCTCGAAGTAGCGGACGCCGGCGGTCGCGGCCCATTTTTCGTTGATGTGCCAGGTCGCTTCGCCGAACAGCGAGAACGAGTCATTGGTCTGCGAGGACCGGGTCGGCGACAGGCCGGTCATCGCGGACGAATCCCGGCGTATCGCCTTGCGCAGGTAGTAGCCCATCGTCCAGTCCACCGCACGTTCGCCGGTCGATGACCAGCGTAATTCATGGGTGCGCACGCCGATGTCGACCGTGCCCGCATAGGCCGTTGTCGGGTTGATCATTCCACTCAGCCCGCGCCACAGGCTGCCGTCCGAGAACACGTACAGCAGTTGCGAATCGTCGAAGGCATAGCTGGCGGTCAGGCTGCCGGAATCCCATTCGTTGCGCACGTCGTAGTAGGAATCCACGCTCATGTCGTCGTAGGCCGCCTCGAATCCGCCCGGCGAATGCGCCTTGAACTTCCAGTACGAAAGATCGAGGTTGAAGCGCTCGTTCGGCGCGAAGCGCAGCTTGGCGCGGCCGGTCCTGATGCGCTGTTCGTTGATGTTCTCCTCGCCGGTCTGGCGGTTTCTCAGCCAGCCCGAAAGGGACTCGTCGGTGACGCCGAAGCGCATCGCCAGGGTGTCGTCCACCAGCGGCACGTTCACCATTGCCTTGACACCCCAGCCGTCGGTGCCGCCCTCGGTGTTGCTGTACGAGGTTTCCACGCCCGCGCGGAAGCTGTTGAACTCGGGCTTGCGGGTGATGACCCGCACCGTGCCGCCCATGGATCCCTCGCCGAACAGGGTGCCCTGCGGCCCCTTGAGGATCTCGATGCGCTCGATGTCGAACGAGCGGGTTTCCGGATACCAGGGCACGGTCACGCCGTTGAACGGCACTTCGTCGAGGTAGTAGCCGTTCTCGTTGCTGCCCTGGCGCGCGGACGCGCCGCGGATCTGGATGTAGGTGAACGCGCCGCCGGCATCGTACGCCGCCGCGCCGGGTGAGAACGAAATCGCGTCGCCGACGTTGTCGATGCCCATCGCATCGATCTGTTCGCCGGTGATCGCGGTCACCGCGATCGGCACGTCCAGGTTGCGTTCGTCGCGCTTGCGCGCGGTGACCGTCACGGAGCCGAGATCCACGGCCTGCTCGTCGGCGGCCCGGGCAACACCCGCTTGCGCGTCAACAGGCGTGGGCGGGTTGTCGGCCGCCTGGGCCAGCGCCGATGGCGGCGCGATGGCGACCGCCAGTGCGACGGCGATGCGGGTAAGCGCCGGTCCATGGCGAAGCGTTCCTGATGGCGGATGGCAAAGGGATACCACGGCGACTCTCTCCTGGAATATCGAATGTAGAAACGGAACGCGTCCGGAGCCGCTCACGAATCCCGGGCTCCGTCGCATGGCGGGTGCGTTTCCTGCGCTGTCAGCGCTGCCCCGTCTTCAATATTCTTTTTGTCATGCATTCGACATCTAGTCGGCGATGACGGGATTGCGCACGGAATTCGGCACAATTCGATGTGGTCAATTTTTGTCCAGGCACGACTTCGCCTCGCAGCGAATTTTCGTTCGCTGCGAGGCGGAAAAGCCGCTCCCGCACTTCGCATTCGCGCGAGGAAACGTCGCGACACCGGATGAGGAAGAAATGACATCCGGACATCCACGACACGGATGGCCGTGCCCGGCGTGCGTCCCATCTCCTCCCGTCGGGGAGTCGCTCGGCATTGAGACGAAGCTGGGCGTCATTTCTGAAATGCCCGCCGGCGCGGCGCGGCCACGCCATGCCGGGGCCGGTCGCCCCATCCGCCCCTTCATGCGAGAATGCCGGCCATGGCCCCGTAGCTCAGCTGGATAGAGCGTCCCCCTCCTAAGGGGAAGGTCGTGCGTTCGAATCGCGCCGGGGCCGCCATCTTTCAAGCACTTAGCGGCGCCCTTCCGGCCCTGCCGGGGCGAGCCGCAGCGATGCCGGCAGTTCGCGCGGTCACGGCGCCCACGGGCAGGAAACCCCTTCCGCCACCCCACTCGATGCCACCGCCGCGAGGACATCGATCCTGGCGGGTCATGCCGGGTCCGGGGCGAGGTAGCCGCTCCGCCATGCGCCACCGGTCCGCATCGCGACACCATCGATGCGCCGTCACGCTCGGCGAATCGCCGAAATCCGGGTTGCCGGAAGCCCGCGGACTCGGCGAATCGAACAAGCCGCTCAGCACATCCACGGAAGGCCCGGATCCAGGCGGGCCGACGGGATCGCTCTGCTAAAATCGGCGGCCCGCCGGCGCAGGTCGCGCCGCGCCTTTTTCGAATCTTTTCTGGAGCGCTCCATGCCCGCAGACATCCTCAAGGCACTCGGCCTTGGCAAGACCAACTCCGGCACCTACCTGGGCCGCGGCGAGTGGTCGACGACCACCGACGCCGGCCTGTTGCAGTCGATCAATCCGACCACCAACGAGGTGATTGCCGAGGTCCATGCCAGCAGCCAGGCCGACTACGAGACCGTGGTCGCGCGCGCGCAGGAAGCCTTCAAGGTCTGGCGCACCACCCCGGCCCCGCGCCGCGGCGAAGCCGTGCGCCTGTGCGGCGAGGCGCTGCGCAAGCACAAGGACGCGCTGGGCTCGCTGGTCGCGCTGGAAATGGGCAAGAGCAAGCCCGAAGGCGATGGCGAAGTGCAGGAAATGATCGACATCGCCGACTTCGCGGTCGGCCAGAGCCGCATGCTGTACGGCTACACCATGCACTCCGAGCGCCCGGGCCACCGGATGTACGAGCAGTACCAGCCGCTGGGCCTGGTCGGCATCATCAGCGCGTTCAACTTCCCGGTCGCGGTGTGGTCGTGGAACTCGTTCCTGGCCGCGATCTGCGGCGACGTATGCATCTGGAAGCCGTCCAACAAGACCCCGCTGACCGCGATCGCGTCGATGAAGATCTGCAATGACGCGCTGAAGGCCGGCGGCTTCCCGGACATCTTCTTCCTGATCAACGACGCCGGCATCGAGCTGGCCCAGCAGTTCGTCGACGACAAGCGCATCCCGCTGATCAGCTTCACCGGTTCGACCCAGGTCGGCCGCACCGTCGGCGAGCGCGTGGCCCGCCGCATGGGCCGCAGCCTGCTGGAACTGGGCGGCAACAACGCGATCATCCTGGACGAAACCGCCGACCTGAAGCTGGCGATCCCGGGCATCGTGTTCGGCGCGGTCGGCACCGCCGGCCAGCGCTGCACCACCACCCGCCGCCTGATCGTGCATGAATCCATCTACGACACCGTGCTGTCCACCCTCATCAAGGCCTACAAGCAGGTCGAGGGCAAGATCGGCGATCCGACCGATCCGGCCAACCTGATGGGACCGCTCAACAGCCAGGGCGCGGTGCAGCAGTTCCTCGCTTCGGTCGAGAAGGCCAAGGCCAGCGGCGGCAAGGTCGAGACCGGCGGCACCGCGATCGATCGCCCCGGCAACTTCGTCCTGCCGACCATCGTCACCGGCCTGAAGAACTCCGACGAGGTGGTCCAGCACGAGACCTTCGCGCCGATCCTGTACGTGATGAAGTACAAGACCCTGGACGAGGCCATCGACATGCAGAACGGCGTGCCGCAGGGCCTGTCCTCGTCGATCTTCACCCAGAACCTGAAGGCGGCCGAGCAGTTCCTGTCGGCGGCCGGCTCGGACTGCGGCATCGCCAACGTCAACATCGGCACCAGCGGCGCCGAGATCGGCGGCGCGTTCGGCGGCGAGAAGGAAACCGGCGGCGGCCGCGAATCCGGTTCGGATGCGTGGAAGGTCTACATGCGCCGCCAGACCAACACCATCAACTATTCCGACTCGCTGCCGCTGGCGCAGGGTATAAAGTTCGACCTCTGAGCCCCGAGAAAGGAAAAGGACGCCGATGAACGCACCCGCCCGCCAGACCAGCACCCTGGCCATCATCAGCTTGATCGCCGGCATCCTCGGCTGGAGCCTGCTGCCCTTCCTGGGCAGCATCGGCGCGATCATCACCGGCCACATGGCGCGGGCCGAAATCCGTCGCGAGCCGCAGCGCCTGGACGGCGACGGGTTCGCGGTGGCCGGGCTGATCCTGGGCTGGCTGTCGGTCGTCCTGTGGATCATCGGCATCCTGGTGTTCGTGCTGTTCTTCGGCGGCCTGGTGTGGCTGGGCACGCTGAGCCAGTGAGCCGGGCCCGGTGACCGGCGCCGGCGACAGCGCACTACGCTTCAGCAACCGGGTCGCGGACTATGTCCGCTACCGGCCCGGCTACCCGGACGCCCTGTTCGACTGGCTGCACCGCGAACAGGGCGTGCCACCCGGCGCGCGGGTTGCAGACATCGGCGCCGGCACCGGTATCGCCACCCGCGCCTGGCTACGGCGCGGCCACCCGGTGATCGCGGTGGAACCCAATGCCGCCATGCGCGAGGCGCTGGTGGCGGATCTGGCCGGCGAGCCCGGCCTGGGCACGACCGACGGCAGCGCCGAGGCTACCGGACTGGAGCCGGCCAGCATCGATCTGGTATCCAGCGCCCAGGCCTTCCATTGGTTCGAACCGGATGCGACCCGCCGCGAATGGGCGCGCATCCTGCGCCCGGACGGCCTGGCCTGCGTGTTCTGGAACAGCCGCCTCCCCGACGCCTCGCCGTTCCTGCGCGACTACGAGGCCCTGCTGCACGCCCACGGCGAGGACTATGCGCGGGTTGCCGAACGCCACCCCGACGACGACGCCATGCAGGCCTGGTTCGGGCCGGGTTTCCGCGCGATGGCGCGCTTCCCGCACGCCCAGCCGCTGGATTTCGACGCCCTGTACGGCCGCCTGCGCTCCTCCTCCTCCACACCCCCGCCCGGGGATCCCCGGCACGAGCCGATGCGGGCGGAATTGCACCGGGTATTCGATACGCACGCCGAACAGGGCATGATCCACTTCGACTACCTGACCCGTGTGTTCGTGGGCACCCTGCACTGATCCATGTACAAACTCGCTCGCCCCTTCCTGTTCGGCTTTGACGCCGAACGCGCCCACGGCCTCGGACTGAAGGCCATCGAGACGGCTTACCGGACCGGCACGATCCCGCTGCTGGCACGGCCGCCGCAGCCGTTGCCGACCAAGCTGCTGGGGCTGACCTTCCCCAACCCGGTCGGCCTGGCCGCCGGCCTGGACAAGAACGGCGCCCACGTCGAGGCGCTGTTCGGGCTGGGCTTTGGCTTCGTAGAGGTGGGCACGGTCACGCCGCGCCCGCAGCCGGGCAACCCGAAACCGCGCATGTTCCGGCTGCCCGCGCACCAGGCGGTGATCAACCGGCTGGGTTTCAACAACGAAGGCGTCGACGCGCTGGTGCGCAATATCGAGCGGATCCGCCGCCGCAGCGGCGTGCTCGGCATCAATATCGGCAAGAACAAGGACACCTCCAACGAACGCGCCGCCTCGGACTACCTGTATTGCCTGGAACGGGTCTATCCGCTGGCCGACTACATCACCGTCAACATCTCATCGCCCAACACCGCCGGCCTGCGCGAGCTGCAGGAGGAACAGGCACTGCGCCAGTTGATCGGCAGCCTGCGCGAGGCGCAGGAGGATCTGGCCGCACAACACGGCCGACGGGTGCCGATGCTGGTGAAGGTCGCGCCGGACCTGTCCGACGACGACATCGACGCGGTGGCACGCGTGCTCGGCGATCTGGGCGTGGACGGCGTCATCGCCACCAACACCACCGTCTCGCGCATCAGCGTGCAGGACGATCCGCTGGCCCACGAGACCGGCGGCCTGTCCGGCGCGCCGCTGATGGGACAGTCGACGCTGGTGCTGCGCCGGCTGCGCACCCGCCTGCCAGACCGGATTCCGCTGATTGGCGTGGGCGGCATCCTCTCGGGCGCCGATGCGGTGGCCAAGATGGCCGCAGGCGCTTCGCTGGTGCAGGTCTATTCCGGCATGGTCTATCGCGGGCCGGAACTCATCGGCGAGTGCGTCGATGCCATCCGCCGCCGCCGCGAGGCACCCAGCCGTGGCGCGGTGGCGCCGGAATGAGTCTTCCCTGGCGCCTGATCCGCGACGCCTCGCTGCGCAATCGCAACACCTTCGGGGTGGAAGCGCGCGCGCCCTGGCTGATCGAACTGGACGACACCGCCGCGCTGCCGGAACTGCTGGCGCGGCCGGAAATCGCCGAGACATCCCTGCTGGTGCTGGGCGGCGGCAGCAATCTGTTGTTCGCCGGCGACGCCGAGGGACCGGTGCTGGCGCTGACCGCCGCCGCGACCCGCGTGCTGTCCCAGGACGCCACCCACGCGCGCGTGCGCACCGAAGCGGGCGTGCCCTGGCACGCGCTGGTGATGTGGTCGCTGCAACAGGGGCTGTGCGGGCTGGAAAACCTCGCGCTGATTCCCGGCACCGCCGGCGCCGCGCCGATCCAGAACATCGGCGCCTATGGCGTGGAAGTCGGCGAATTCATCCACGCGGTGGAAGCCTGGGATCGCCACGAAGGCGTCCTGCGCCGGCTGGACCGCAGCGCCTGCGCGTTCGGTTATCGCGACAGCGTGTTCAAGCACCAGCCGGACCGCTACATCGTCACCGCGGTGGAGCTGGACCTGCTGCGCGCGCCTGCGCTGCGGCTGGACTACGCCGGCCTCGGCGAGGAACTGGCGACGATGGGCATCGCCCGGCCGGATGCGCGCGACGTCGCCGAAGCGGTGATCGCGATCCGCAGCCGCAAGCTGCCGGACCCGGTGGTGATCGGCAACGCCGGCAGCTTCTTCAAGAATCCGATCGTGCCGGCGGCATTGGCCGAAACCCTGCAGGCCGCGCATCCTGGCCTGCCGGTGTTCCGCGGCGACGCGCCGGACACCCGCAAGATTTCCGCCGCCTGGATGATCGACGCCTGCGGCTGGAAGGGGCACCGCGACGGCAATGCCGGCGTGGCCGCCTCGCACGCGCTGGTCCTGGTCAACCATGGCGGCGCCACCGGCGCCCAGTTGCTCGCCCTCGCCCGCCGCATCGCCGACTCGGTCGCCACGCGGTTCGGCGTCGCCATCGAACCCGAGCCCCGCATCATCGGAGCGCGCTGGTAGCCATGCGCGTCACCGCTCCCGCCCCGCGTCGTTCCCGCCCGCTCCCCCGGAGCGCGCGGAGCGGAGGGCGGGGCGGGATCCGCGCGTGGCGTCCAAACCGCGTCGCCGCGCGATGGCTGTGTTTCCTTCGTCGTTTTCTCCCGCGCATGCCGGCATTCGGCCCGGCGTGCCCCGCCTTCGTGGAAGCCTGATGCCCGCCATTCCCGTCCACTTCCGCGCCGCAGCGCTGATGCTGGCCAGCACGATGTTCTTCGCGATGATGGTGGTCGCGATCCGGCTGGCCTCGGCCAGCCTGCACACCTTCGAGATTGCGTTCTTCCGCAATTTCTTCGGCCTGCTGGCGGCGCTGCCGCTGCTGGTCAAGCACGGGCCGGGGCTGCTGAAGACCCAGCATTTCCCGCGCTACCTGTTCCGCTGCGTGATCGGTATCTGCTCGATGCTGGCCGGCTTCTGGGCCATCGGCCACCTGCCGTTGGCGCAGGCGGTGTCGCTGTCCTACTCCACCCCGCTGTTCGTCACCCTGGCCGCGGCGGCCATGCTCAACGAAAAGGTCCGCGCCCGCCGCTGGACCGCGGTGGTGCTGGGTTTCCTGGGCGTGCTGATCATCGTGCGTCCCGGCACCGCCGAGTTCAGCATGGACGCCATGATTGCGGTGCTGGCAGCAGTGATGAGCGCGCTAGTGGCGATCCAGATCAAGCAGTTGTCGCAGACCGAGCCGGCCGATCGCATCGTCCTCTACACCACCCTGCTGTGGGTTCCGATGTCGCTGGTACCCGCGCTGAGCGTGTGGGAATGGCCGCAGGGCATCACCTGGCTGTGGGTGATCGCCGCCGGCGTGATGGGCACCGGCGGGCACATGCTGTGGACCCGTGCGCTGAAGCTGGGCGAGGTTTCCGCGCTCACGCCGATCAGCTTCATGCAGTTGCCGGTCGTGGCGGTATTCGGCTGGTGGCTGTTCGACGAAAGCCTGGATCGCTGGACCCTGCTGGGCGCGGCGATCATTTTCGGCGCCAACGCCTACATCGCCCATCGCGAGGCGGTGCTGTCGCGCAAGGCCGCCTCCGAGGCGGCCAGTTCGGCGGCCAAGCCGGGCGAGTGAGGCGCGTCCGCGACGACGCGACGCGCATGCTCTCCCGCCTTACTTGAATCCTGTCGGCGGGCGCCCTTCGCGGATCGCATCGGCCAGCGCGGCCAGCGGCTCGCTCAGGGTATCGGGGCTGGCCGCCAGCAGCGGCTCCAGGTATTGCCGGCGCAGCGCCTGCGCCTGTTCGCGGTGGCCGAAGCCCGCTTCGGCGGTGGCCAGCGTCCAGATCGCATGCAGCGTTTCCGGGTGTTGTTCCCCGAGCAGGCGACTGCGGACCTCGACCACTTCGCGATAGGACGCCAGCGCCAGCGGCGCATCGCCCAGCGTGCGCGCCGCATCGCCACGGATCAGCAAGGCGCGCTGGGCCTGTGGGTGCTTCATTCCCAGCACATCGCGCGCCAGTGGCAGTCCGTCGCGCAGCAGCGCCAGGCTCTGCTGCGGATGGCCGTCGCGCAGCAGGGTGCCGGCATGGTTGATCAGGATCGACAGGGTGTCCGGATGATTGGCGCCCAACAAGCGGGTCCGCTGCTCCAGCACCTGCCGCTCCAGCGGCAGCGCGGCGGCGTAGTCGTCCAGCCGCGCGTAGGTCGTGGCCAGGTTCAGCCGCGCGCGGATGGTCTGCGGGTGCAGCGGCCCGAGCACGCGCTCGCGCCCGGCCAGCACCGCCTTCATCATCGGCAACGCTTCGTCGGCGGCGTTGGAGTCCGCCAGCATGCTGGCCAGCGTGCCGCGCGCATGCAGCGTCAGCGGATGATCGTTGCCGAGCCGGCGGGTCTGTATCGCCAGCAGTTCGCGCTGCAACTTGACCGCGCCTTCCTTCTCGCCGGTGATCATCCGCATCACCGCCAGATTGCCGGTGGCCGCCAGGGTGTCCTTGTGTTCGGCGCCCTGCACCGCCACCCGCAACGGCAGCAGCTTTTCCATGTTCGCCCGCGCCTCGGCCATCTCGCCGACCGCGCGTTGCATGTCGGCCAGCGCGTTGAGGGCGTCCATCGCCGCGGGATCGCGATCGCCCGCCTGCTTCGCCAACCGCTCGTGCAGCGACTGCAGCAGGGTCTTGGCCCGTTCGCGCTCGCCGCGCGCGGACAGCAGGCTGGCCTGGGCGATCTCCAGTCCGGCGCGGGTGGGGTCGTTCAACGGCAGCGGCCGCGCCAGCGGTTGCGCGCGTTCGATGATGGCCGCGGCGGCGTCCACCTCGGCCGCGCCGAGCAGCGCTTCGGCCTGCTCCAGGCGAGCGGCCAGCGTCGTCCGGTCGGCTTCGCCGGACTGGCCGGCGCGGTAATCGGCGACCTTGCCGAATTCCCGCGCGGCCTGCGGACTCATGCCCAGGGCGGCATAGACGCGTGCGACCGATTCACGCAGGTTGGCGGCCAGCGCCGGTTGCCGGGCGAAGTCGCGATCAATGGCGGCCTCGGCGCTGGCCAGCAGATCACGATCGATCATGCCGCGTGCCAGATCGGCGGTGTTGATCCCGGCCAGCAGTTGTTCCAGCGAGGCGCGGACGGACGGATCGGCTGCGGCGATCTGGTCGCGCATGCCGCCGGCCAGGCCGCCCCCCATCGCTTCGATGTCGATGCCTTCCAGCATCGATTGCTGGAACGCGGCCACCTTCTCCAGTTCCGCGCTGCGCTGTTCGGCAATCGTCCGTTGCGCACGCGCCTGCATCAGGCCATACACCGACACCGCAAGACCACCCAGCAGCGCCAGCCCGACCACCGCCGCGGCCACCAGCGCGGTGCGGTGGCGGGCGAAGAAGCGCGACCAGCGGTAGCGGCGGGTCGGCGGCACCGCCGCCAGCGGCGCGCCCTCCAGGAACCGCTGCAGTTCCGCGGCCAGTTCGGCGACCGATGCATAGCGTGCATTGCGATCATGGGCCATCGCCTTGGCGACCACCCAGTCCAGTTCCTCGCGCAATGCGCGCCGCAGGCGGTGGATATCGCCCGCCGGCGTGGCCGCGGTCGACTGCGCGGCGAGTTGCTCGGACGGCAGGCGCAGGACGCCGCCATCGGCGGTGCCGCCGTCGCGCACGCCGGGTCGGCTGCCGGTCAGCAGTTCGTGCAGCAGCACGCCCAGCGAGTAGACGTCGCTGCGCGTATCGAGCGTGGCGAGGTCGCCCTCGGCCTGTTCCGGGCTCATGTAGTCCGGGGTGCCGGCGCGCTCCTGCATGCCGGCCAGCGCGCGCGAGGTGGCGGTGGCGATGCCGAAGTCGATGATCTTGGGCGCGGCGCGACCGTCGATGCGGTCGACCAGGATATTGCCGGGTTTCAGATCCCGGTGGATCACGCCCTTGTGATGGGCGTGCTGGACGCCTTCGCAGATGCGGATGAACAATGCCAGCCGTTCGCGCAGATCCAGTCCCTCCTCCGCGCAGAACACGGTGACCGGCCGCCCCTCGCTGAACTCCATGGCGAAGAACGGCACGCCGTCGTCGGTGGCGCCGGCGTCGTAGATCTGGGCGATGGCCGGATGCCGCATCTGCGCCAGCAGTTGCCGTTCGATCTCGAAATAGGCCAGATGGCGCGCTTCCACGCGATGACCGCGCAACAGCTTCAGCGCCACGGTCCGGCGCACCGGTTCCAGTTGTTCGGCCCGGTACACCTCGCCCATGCCGCCACGTCCGAGCAGGCCCTCAAGCCGATAGCGTCCCAGCCGCGCGCCCGGCGCGAAGGTCTGGCCGTCCGCGGGCATGTGCCCGGACAGGCGCGTCGCCAGAAGCTCGGTGGCTTCCGGGTCCGCCGATGGCGGTGCTGGATTCATGGCGCATCCCCCTGGAGTGCCGCCATGGTAGCGGAAGCGCCGGCAGCCGCCACGCGGACCCGCTACACTCAACGCCTTCCCTCCCCGCGGCCGCAGCATGGCGCCCGATCACGAGACCACCCAGCGCACGATCCTGAGCGACGGACCGCGTCCGTCCGGCTCGCGCTCGGCCTGCGTGGTGGTGATCCAGGGCGAGGGCCTGGGCCGGCGCGCCGACATCGACGCGCAGCCGGTGGTGGTCGGGCGTTCGCGCGAGGCCGACCTGCACATCCCGCACCGCAGCGTGTCGCGCCTGCATTGCCGGATCTGGCGCGAAGGCGACGAGTACCGCGTGTGCGATCTGGATGCGACCAATCCCACCCGCCTCAATGACCAGCCGATCCAGGAGGCGACGCTGACCGATGGCGATCACCTGACCCTGGGCGAGTGCATCCTGAAGTTCATCAGCCACGCCAGCGTCGAGGCGCACTACCACGAGGAGATCTACCAGCTTGCCACCCACGACGCGCTGACCGATCTCTACAACCGCCGCCACTTCATCGAGGCGGTCGAGCGCGAAATCGCCCGCGCGATGCGCCACCAGCGTCCGCTGGCGATGTGCATCATCGACGTCGATCTGTTCAAGCCCATCAACGACCGCTACGGGCACATCTCCGGTGACAACGTGCTGCGCCAGATCGCCGGCATCCTGCGCAGGCACGTGCGCAACGACGATGCCGCCGCGCGCATCGGCGGCGAAGAGTTCGCGGTGCTGCTGCCCGAATGCGACGGCGACGCCGCGTTCGGTTTCGCCGAGCGCCTGCGCCAGGCGGTGGCCGAGGCGGTGTTCAAGCCCGGCGGCGACGAGCAGTCGATCACCGTGAGCATCGGCATCGCCGCGCTCACGCCCAGCCGCGATACCTGCAGCCGGATGATGGCCGCGGCCGACGCCGCGCTGTACCGGGCCAAGAGCGAAGGCCGCAACCGGGTCTGCATCCAGTATTGAGTTTTCGGGGGTACCGGTTTTTCGTGGGACGCCGAGGTCAAGAGCTCGCGCCGGGGACGGCGCTCCTACCCTGTCCCGTCATCCCGAATCTCCAATCCCGTCGTCCCGTCATCCCGTCATCCCCAATCTCGAATCCCCAATCCCAAACGTCCCCTCGCCGCCGATCGGCGCGACCGGCAATCCCGCCGCGCGCCAGGCGTCGATGCCACCGCGCAGCGGAACCGCGTCGAGATAGCCGCGCCGGCGCAGCTGGCCGGCCAGCCAGGCCGCGGACACCTCGTCCGGGCAGGCGCAGTAGATGACAACCCTGCGATCACGCGGCACGGTCGCCACGATGTCATCCAGCCTGCGCTCGTCGGCGAAGACCGCGCCGGGAATGATGAAGGGGTCCACATCGCGGAAACCCGGCGCGCGGATGTCCAGGATTGCCGGTGCCTGCCCCGCGCGCACCAGCGCGTCCAGCGCGGCCGGTTCGATGCGCGCGGCTTCCAGCATCCGGAACAGCGCGCGCCGGCGCCACCAGCGATAGCCGACGTACAGGACCAGCCCCGCCGCCACCAGCGCCAGCGCGCCGACGCCCAGTTGCGATAGCGCCAGCAGCACGCCTTCCACCTGGCGGGAGAAGATCACGCCCAGCGCCAGCCCCACCGTCGCCCACAGCGCCGCGCCCAGCCCGTCATAGCGCAGGAACCGCGGCAGGCCCGCTTGCATCGCACCGGCCAGCGGCACCGCGACCATCGACAGGCCGGGCACGAACTTGGCCACCGCCAGCACGCGGATGCCAAAGCGGCCGTAGACGCGTTCGGTCTGCTTCATGCAACTGTCGCGCGACAGCGACAGCCGGCACAGCGATTGCAGGGTGCGGTTGCCGTAGCGGCGGCCGGCAAAGAACCACGCGGCGTCGCCCAGCAGGCTGGCCGAGACGGAGACCGCGAGCACGCCAAGCAGCGCCGGCCACGCCGGATCCGCGTGCAGGGCGATGCCCGCCCCCACCACGATCAGGGTCGGCATCGCCGGCACCGGCAAGCCCAGCGACAGCGCCAGCACGTTGACGAACACCAGTCCGACGCCGAACCGCTCGACCAGCTCCTGCATATCGGTATCCATCCGCGCCACGCGGTATTTGCACAGGCCGCCATCCTCCCGCCGCGCGCGGACAACCACAAGCCGGGCGGATCGCAACAATCCGTTACGTTCTGCGCCCGCCGGCTTGCGACGCCACCAGCGGTTCTCCTAGTCTGGAGGCGGTCAGCAGGGAGGGAGCGCCGATGACCAGCCGATTCGCGAGCGTCACCCCCTTGGTGCCGGCCGGGCCGTCCCTGGCCGAAGCGCTGGATTTCTATGTCGGCCGAATGGGCTTCCACGCGCTCTGGCAGGAAGGCGACATGGCCGGCATCGAACGCGACGGCATCGGCTTCCACCTGGTCCGCAACAACGAACCGCTGTGGGCGCGCAACGCCAGCTTCAGCATCGGGGTGGCCGGACTGGACGCGCTGTACGCGGAGTACCGCGATCTGCCCGCGCAGATCGGGCCACTGGAAATGAAGTCGTGGGGCCGGCGCGAGTTCCACCTGATCGTGCCGCCGGGGGTGTGCTTCCAGTTCTACGAGTTCGCCTGAGCGACGCGCTTCCACGGCCCGCCGTTGCGGTACAGCACGATATACAGGCCGGCCACCCAGGCCATGCCCGCGGCCCAGCCACCCAGGATGTCCGAGGGGTAATGCACGCCCAGGTAGACCCGGGACAGGCCGACCAGCAGGACGAAGGCGAGCGCGGCCAGCGCCGCCGGCCAGCGCCAGCGGGTGCGCCAGGCCAGCAGGAACACCACCATCGCCAGGGTCATCGACCCCATCGCATGCCCACTCGGGAAACTGAAGGTGTGCTCGGGCGCGATCGAGTCCCACAGCGACGGCCGGTCGCGCTGGAAGAACTGCTTGGTCGCCAGGTTCAGCAGCGCCGAACCGATGAACGAGGACGCCGCGAACAACGCCTCGCGCCAGCGCCGCCAGGCCAGCAGGCCCAGCACGATAGCGATGTCGACCGGGATCACCCCGTACTGGTAGCCGGCCGCCGACACGCCGACGAAGAAGCGATCCAGCGCCGGCGACGCCAGCGCGTGCATCCGCCACAGCAGCGGATCGTCGAAGAAGAAGTTCTCCAGTTCGTGGACTTCGTCGGCCAGTTCCACGAACAGCCACAGCGGCGCCAGCACACCGGCGAACAGCAGCAGCATCCGCAGGCCGCGCTCGCGCAACAATTCGAGCAGGGCGTTCAGCCCCTGGGCCAGGACCTCAGACGGCGCCACGCGCGTACTTGCGTTCGACGTAGCCGTCGATCAGGGCGATGAACTCCTGGGCGATGTTCTCGCCGCGCAGGGTCACCGCCTTCTCGCCGTCGATGAACACCGGCGCGGCCGGGGCCTCGCCGGTGCCCGGCAGGGAAATGCCGATGTTGGCGTGGCGCGATTCGCCGGGACCGTTCACCACGCAGCCCATCACCGCCAGGGTCATGTTCTCCGCGCCGGGGTGGCTGATCTTCCATTCCGGCATCTTGCCGCGCACATGGTTCTGCACCACCTTGGCCAGTTCCTGGAAGAACTCCGACGTGGTGCGGCCACAGCCCGGGCAGGCGGTGACCATCGGGGTGAAGGCGCGCTGGCCGGTGGTCTGCAGCAGTTCCTGCGCGACGATCACTTCCTGCGTGCGCGACTGGCCCGGCTCGGGCGTGAGCGAAATGCGGATGGTGTCGCCGATGCCCTCCTGCAGCAGCACCGACAGCGCCGCCGCCGAGGCGACGATGCCCTTGCTGCCGATGCCGGCTTCGGTCAGGCCCAGGTGCAGGGCGAACTCCGAGCGCTGCGACATGTCGCGATACACCGCAATCAGTTCCTGCACGCCACTGACCTTGGCCGACAGCACGATGCGATCACGCGGCAGGCCCAGCTCCACCGCGCGCTCGGCCGAATCCACCGCCGAGCGGATCAGCGCTTCGCGCAGCACCCGGCCGGCATCCCAAGGCTGCTCGCGCTGGTGGTTCTCGTCCATCAGCTGCGCGGCCAGCGCCTGGTCCAGGGATCCCCAGTTGGCGCCGATCCGCACCGGCTTGCCGTAGCGGATGGCGAATTCGATCAACTGGGCGAACTGGGTGTCCTTCTTCTTGCCGAAGCCGACGTTGCCCGGATTGATGCGGTACTTGGCCAATGCCTCGGCGCAGGCAGGTTCGCCGGCCAGCAACTGGTGGCCGTTGTAGTGGAAATCGCCGATCAGCGGCACCGTAATCCCCATCATCTCCAGCTTCTCGCGGATGCGCGGGATGGCGGCGGCGGATTCGGGATTGTTGACGGTCAGCCGGACCATTTCCGAACCGGCGCGCCAGAGCTCGGCCACCTGGCGGACGCTGCCGGCGATATCGGCGGTGTCGGTGTTGGTCATCGACTGCACCACCACCGGTTGCCCGCCACCAACCTTCACTCCGCCGATATCGACGGCATGGGTGATGCGGCGGGGCCAGGCGGCGGCGTTGGCGGGGGGCGTGGGGCGGCTGACGGCGTCGTGCATGACGCCCATTTTAGACCGGGAACCGGGTCGGGCAGCGCCCGTCGGCACGCTGCCGTTCACCCGACGCGCTCCGGACCGCCGTCCACCGGATGGCCGCGCTTGCGGCATCGTCTAGCATGTCGGCATGCCGATCTCCTCTCCCAGCTTCCTGCGGACCCTGTGCAACCTGCGCTGGGTCGCCATCATCGGCCAGGCCGTGGCCGTCCTGGTCGCCACCGAGCTGATGCACATACCGCTGCCGGTCGCGCCGCTGTGGGGCGGCATCGGCCTGCTGGCCGCGTTCAACGTCTACGCCACCTGGCGCAGCCACCGGCTGGCGCCGGATTCGGCCGGGGTGGCGTTCCTGCACATGCTGGTCGACGTGGCGGTGCTGGCCTGGCTGGTGGGCTGGAGCGGCGGCATCACCAACCCGTTCAGCCCGATGTTCCTGTTGCTGATCGCGGTGGCCGCGCTGGCCCTGCCGCTGCGCTGGGTGCTGGCCACCGCCGCCGCCTCGCTGGTGGGCTATGCGCTGATGGCGGTGTTCGGCCGGCCCCTGCCGGCTTTCCACGGCAATGCGTTCAACCTGCACCTGTGGGGCATGGCGGTGAACTTCCTGCTGTCGGTCGGCGTGGTGCTGTACTTCTCCACCCGCCTGGTGGCCGCGCTGCGCCAGCGCGAACGCGAGCTGGCGGTGCTGCGCGAACGCTTCGCCCGCAACGAAGGCATCGTCGCCCTGGCCACCCACGCCGCGGCGGTCGCGCACGAACTCAACACCCCGCTGGCGACGATGACCCTGCTGAGCGAGGAGATCGCCGAGCAGTGCGACGACGAGGCCATCCGCGAAGACGCCACCACCCTGCGCGAACTGGTGGACATCTGCCGCGACCGCGTGCGCGAGCTGGCCGCCTCCGCCGAGATGGGCCGCAACACCGGCGCGGACCTGGAGCGCGTCATCCACCGCTGGCAACTGGTACGCCCGACCATCGAACTGCAACGCGAGGGCGAACTGCCGCCGCGGCTGCGGGTGGATCCCTCGATCGGCCACCTGTTGCAGGCACTGCTCAACAACGCCGCCGACGCCAGCCAGCAGGCCGGTTCCACCCGGGTGGAACTGCGCTTGCGCTGCGATGGCGGCGAACTGGTCGGCGAAGTGCGCGACGAGGGCGACGGCTTCCAGGACACCCTGCGCTTCCAATCCGATACCCTGTTCCGCAGCACCAAGCCCGATGGCATGGGCGTGGGACTGGCGCTCTCGCACGCGACGGTCGAACGCCTGGGCGGTTCGCTGACCCTGCAGACCGCCTCGCCACGCGGCGTGCGGGTCAGGTTCCGCCTGCCGTTGCGCGGCACCAAGGATTTCCCATGAACGGCCTGTTGATCGACGACGACGAACTGTACGCCCGCACCCTCCAGCGCAGCCTCGCGCGGCGCGGCATCGAGACCCGCATCGCCCTGGATCCCCGCGAGGCGCTGCGCCTGGCGCGTGAGCAGGCGCCCGACTTCGCCCTGGTCGATCTGAAGCTGGGCGAATCATCCGGCCTGACCCTGATCGAACCGCTGCGCGCATTGCGTCCGGACATGCGGATCCTGCTGGTGACCGGCTACGCGAGCGTGGCCACGGCGGTGGAGTCGATCAAGCGTGGCGCCGACGACTATCTGCCCAAGCCGGCCTCGCTGTCGTCGATCCTGCGCGCGCTCGGCATCGAGCAGAAGAGCGAGCCGCTGGAGCCCGAGGAAACCATGACCCCGCTGCACCGGCTGGAGTGGGAGCATATCCAGCAGGCGCTGGCGGAGACGGATGGCAATATTTCCGCCGCCGCGCGTCTGTTGGGCATGCACCGGCGATCATTGCAGCGCAAGCTGCTGAAACGCCCCGGCCCCGAACGCCGACAGGTCGACGAGTAGAGCGGAGCTTGCTCCGCTGCCTTGGTGTTTGCTTTTGCCTTTCGCTTTCATCCGGAATGGCTATCGGGCGCCAGCGCGCAAACTGGTGGCGCACAAGGTGAAAGACAAAAAACCGAGCCACCGCAGCGGAGCAGGCTCCGCTCCACGCCGGGTTTATGAAACCGCGCTGCTGCGCTACGGTATGCCCCATGCAAGACCCCGCCCGCGACGTCCTCACCCCCAGCCAGCTCAACACCCTGGCCCGCGACCTCCTCGAAGGCGCGTTCCCGCTGATCTGGGTGGAAGGCGAACTCGGCAATGTCACCCGTCCCGCCTCCGGACACCTGTACTTCACCCTCAAGGATGCCCGCGCACAGGTCCGCTGCGCGATGTTCAAGCCCAAGAGCCAGTGGCTGCGGTTCGTTCCTCGCGAAGGGCTGCGGGTGCTCGCGCGCGGTCGGTTGACCCTGTACGAAGCACGCGGCGATTACCAATTGGTCATCGACCATCTGGAAGAAGCCGGCGAAGGCGCACTGCGGCGGGCGTTCGAAGCACTGAAGGCCAGGCTCGCGGCCGAGGGGCTGTTCGATGAAGGCCGAAAACGCGCCCTGCCCGCGCACCCGCGCCGGCTGGCGGTCATCACCTCGCCCAGCGGCGCGGCGGTGCGCGACGTGCTGAGCGTGCTGGGCCGGCGCTTTCCGTTGCTGGAAGTGGACATCCTGCCGGTGCAGGTCCAGGGCGAGGCCGCGCCCGCGCAGATCGTATCGATGCTCCAGCGCGCGGCCGACAGTGGCCGCTACGACACGGTCCTCGTGACCCGCGGCGGGGGTTCGCTGGAGGACCTGTGGGCCTTCAACGACGAACAGTTGGCGCGCGCGATCGCCGCATCCCCCGTACCGGTGGTGTCCGCGGTCGGCCACGAGACCGACTTCACCCTGGCCGACTTCGCAGCCGATCTGCGCGCACCTACGCCGTCGGTCGCGGCCGAACTGTTGGTGCCGGACGTCCGCGATCTCGCGACCCGCCTGCGCACCTTGCAGCGACGCCTGCACGATTTGCAACGCCACCACCTGCGCCAGGCCATGCAGCGCGCCGACCGCGCCGCGCTGCGCCTGAACGCGCTGCGCCCGCAGGCACGCCTGGCGCTGATCCGCCGCCGCCAGGACGAGGCGATGCGGCGCCTGCAGGCACTGTGGCGCGAACGTTCCGAACAGAAGCGCGCACGATTGCGCCATGCCGCGGCCGTCCTGCGCGCCGCGCAACCGCAGCGCCAACTGGCGCAACTGCGCGCGCGGCTGGAAGCGCTGCGCGTTCGCCCGCAAGCCGCGGTGGCCCGCCAGTTGCAGCGCGACGCCCTGCGGTTGCGCGGACTGGCCCGTTCGCTGGAAGCGGTAAGTCCGCTGGCGACGGTGGCACGCGGTTACGCCATCGTCACCCGGGACGACGGTGCGCTGGTGCGCTCGGTCGCGCAGGTACAGCCGGGCGATACCGTGCAGGCCCGCCTGGCCGATGGTGATCTGAAACTGCGCGTCGAGTAGCGCGCCTGGTCCGCGGCGTTGGCCGGGCCGGCCTTGGGTCTGCCCACCCCACTGTCTTCCCGTTCCGCCAATCGGCCTCAACCCCGTTTTTCTTCCGCGTGCGTTTGACCTTCCCGACCCATCGGGAGAATCGCCATGCGCCACGCTCGTCCCAGCCTCACCCTGCTCGCCGTCGCCCTGCTCGCCGCCTGCCAGTCGCAGCCGGTGGCGGAGTCCCCGTCGTCCGCCTCCTCCCCCGGTAACGCCGACATCACCGCGAACCTGGCCGAGGCCGAGGCGTCTGCCGCCGCCGACGCGGCGGCCACCAGCGCCACCCTGGACACGGTCCGGGTCCGTCAACAGGCCGGTGCCCGGCCGCGAACCGAGTACGGTCGCCCCATCCCCAGCGCGGCCGCCGCGCCTCCCCCGCCCGCCGCGATGAAAATGAGTACCGGGTACGTGGCGTTGCGAAGCCCCGGGCTTGTCTCCTCGTCAGAGCCGGCCAACACCGAACGCTACGCCGCGCGCGACGACAACCCGGTCCACCGCGCCAGCGAGCAGCCAGTGTCGACCTTCTCCATCGACGTGGACACCGGCAGCTACAGCAACGTGCGGCGGATGCTGCGCGACGGCGTCCGCCCTCCCGCCGACGCGGTGCGCGCGGAGGAGTTCATCAACTACTTCGACTATCACCATCCGGCGCCGGCCAACCGCGACATCCCGTTCCGGGTGACCACCGAACTCGCCGCCGCGCCATGGAACGGCAAGCGCCAGATCCTGATGGTCGGCATCAAGGGCTACGACGTGCCCAAGGCGACCCTGCCGCCCGCCAACCTGGTGTTCCTGATCGACACCTCCGGCTCGATGGATTCGCCGGACAAGCTGCCGCTGCTGAAGCAGGCGTTCGCGCAACTGGTGCCGCAGCTGCGCGCGCAGGATCGCGTGTCGGTGGTGGTCTATGCCGGCTCCGCGGGACTGGTGCTGCCGCCTACCCCGGGCGACCGCCACGACGAGATCCTCGGCGCGCTGGATCGCCTGCAGGCCGGCGGTTCGACCAACGGCGGCGACGGCATCCGGCTGGCCTACGCGATGGCCAAGCAGGCGTTCGTGAAGGACGGCGTCAACCGGGTGATCCTGGCCACCGATGGCGATTTCAACGTCGGTACCGTGGACCAAGGCGCACTGGAGACGCTGGTCGGCGACCAGCGCAAGTCGGGCATCGCGCTGACCACGCTGGGCTTCGGCCAGGGCAATTACAACGACGCGATGGCCGAGCGCCTGGCCGACGTGGGCGACGGCAACCACGCCTACATCGATACCCTGCAAGAGGCGCGCAAGGTGCTGGTGGAGGAAATGCAGTCCACCCTGCTGACCATCGCCCGCGACGTGAAGATCCAGATCGAGTTCAATCCGGCCTACGTCTCCGAGTACCGCCTGATCGGTTACGAAAACCGCCTGCTCAAGCGCGAGGACTTCGCCAACGACAAGGTCGACGCCGGCGATATCGGCGCGGGCCACGAAGTCACCGCGCTGTACGAGATCACACCCGCCGGTTCCGGCGCCGATCGCCTGCCGCCGCTGCGCTATGGCCAGGCCGGTTCCGCAGCCGCATCGCGTGGCGTGGCCGGTGGCGAGATCGCCCACCTGCAACTGCGCTACAAACCGCCGGGCCAGGAGACCAGCCGCCTGATCGCGACGCCAATCCGGGCCGATGCCCTCAGCCAGAAACCCAGCGAAGGCTTCCGCTTCGCCACCGCGGTGGCGGCGTACGCCGATCTGCTGCGCGGCGGGCAGCACATCGACAACTGGAGCTGGGCCCAGGTGCTGGCCGCCGCGCGCGGTGCCGAAGGTTCGGATCGGTTCGGCCTTCGCCGCGAATTCACCGGCATGGTGGAACAGGCCCGGCAACTCGCCACGGCGCAGGCGACGGACACCCCCGCCATCGCCGCCGGCGAATAGGGAAAAACATCCCGCTGGTCAGGAGCGCCGTCCCGGCGCGAGCTCTCCCGGGACGGCGAAGCGAATGGCTTGATTCAATCCTGGCGGTGGACGGCGCCGTCCGCCGTTCAGCGCGCGCCCATGTGCGCGGCAGGCCGTCCCAGCAGGTAGCCCTGGCCGAAGTTGCAGCCCAGTTCCAGCAAGGCGCCGCGTTGCTCCTCGGTCTCGATGCCCTCGGCGATGGTGTCGATGCCCAGGGTGCTGGCCAGCGCGAGGATGGCGCGGACCAGGCCGGGACTCTCGGGCCGGGTTTCGTCGCCGATGCCCGCCACGAAGCTGCGATCGATCTTCAGTACCGAGATCGGAAAACGGTGCAGGTACGACAGCGCCGAGAAACCGGTGCCGAAGTCGTCGAGCTGCGCCAGGATGCCGTGCTCGCGCAACGTGCTGAGGATGCGCAGGGTGCGCGGCGCGTCGTCGAGCAGCGCCACCTCCGTGATTTCCACCCGCAACCGCGCCGGATCCGCGCCCTGGGCCTCGAACAGCGCCAGCAGGCGGTCGGCGAAATCCGGCGAGCGGAAATGCCGTGGCGACACATTGACCGACACGTAGCCCTCGCCGCCGCGCGCAATCTGGTTCACCACCTGTTCGTAGATCAGCCAGTCGACCTGTTCGATCAGTCCGCTGTCCTCGCCCAGGCTGATGAACTCGGCCGGCGCCAGCAATCCGCGCCGCTCGTGCTGCCAGCGCAGCAGCGCCTCGTAGCCGACCACCTCGCCGTCGTCCAGCCGCAGGATCGGCTGGTAGTACGGCACGAAATCGCGGTTGTTGATCGCGCGCCGCAGGTCCGCCTGCAGGTCCAGGCTGTGCATCGCCGCCTCGCGCATGGCCTCGTCGAACATCGCGCAGCGATCACGTCCCTGCTCCTTGGCCCGGTACATCGCCGCGTCGGCGTCGCGCAGCAGTTCCTCGCCATTGCGGTAGCGCGGGTGCCAGACCGCGATGCCCAGGCTTGCCGAGGGATACAGCTCGCGCCCGGCCACCCACATCGGCCGGCTCAGCACGGCCAGCAGCCGCTGCGCCAGCTCGCGGATGTTCTCCTCGCCGTCGGCGTACTCCATCAGGATGGCGAACTCGTCGCCGCCCAGACGCGAGACCACGTCGCTGCCGCGCACGGTCATGGTGATGCGGCGTGCCACCTCGATCAGCAGTTCGTCGCCGGCCGCGTGGCCGATGCTGTCGTTGACCAGCTTGAAGCGATCCAGATCGAGGAACAGCACCGCGAACGCCTGGCCGTCGCCATGGCGGGCACGTTCGATGGCCGCGGACAGCCGATCCAGCAGGTGCGGCCGGTTCGGCAGTCCGGTGAGCGCGTCGTGGGTGGCCTGGTAGGTCAGGCGTTGTTCGGCGCGCAGGCGTTCGTTGATCTGGGCGCGCAACTGGGTGTTGGCGTCGGCCAGTTCGCGGGTCCGTTCCTCCACCCGCCGTTCCAGCTCGGCGTGCGCGGCGCGCAGGTTCTCCTGCGCGCGCTGCCGGCCCAGGCCGTTGCCGATGTTGTGGGCGACGAAGTTCAGCAGGCTCTGGTCGTGCTGGGTGAACTTCACCTCCGGCGAATAACTCTGCACCACCACCACGCCCTGCACATCGTCGCCCTGGAACAGCGGCACGCCCAGCCAGCTGTGGGCCGGCGGTCCGTGCTGGACGACCTTGCCCTCGCCGCTGAGTTGGGCGATGACGGCGCGGTCGGCCAATAGCGGCTTTCCGGTCTCGATGACGTACTCGGTCAGGCCGTTGCCGATCCGGCGCGAGCGCCGCAGTGGGTCGCGCTCGTCGATCGAGTAGGGGAACGTCAGGGTCTGCCTGTCCTCGCTGAGCAGCGCGATGTAGAAATTGCGCGCGTCGATCAACTCGTCCACCACCGCGTGCACGTCCGCGTAGAAGCGCTCCAGGCTCTCGGAAGTGATGGCGAGATCGGCGATCCGGAACAGCGCGCTCTGCAGTTTCTCCGCGCGCTTGCGCTCGATGATTTCGGCTTGCAGCTCGCGGTTGGCGCGCTGCAGTTCGTGGGTGCGCGCTTCCACCCGGTGCTCCAGGTCCGCGTGCGCGTGCTTGCGATCCAGCGCGGTGAGGATGTGCTGGGCCACGTAGCCCAGCAGCGCGCGATCCTCGTCGGCGTAGCTGGCCGGAGTGTCGTAGCTCTGCACCACGATGGCGCCGCACACGCGATCGTCGCGGCGCATCGGCACGCCCAGCCAGTCCAGGCTGTCCGGGCCGTGGCTGGGATCGCGGATGACCCCCAGTTTCTGCCGGATCACCGCCGAAGGTCCGCGCAACGGCTGGCCGTGGCGCAGCAGCGCGAAGGTCATGCTGTTGGCCATTTCCTCTTCGGTGAACTCGCGCTCCGGCTCGGCGACGTAGGCGTCCTTCTGGTCGGCGAAATACAGGAAGCGGATGGTCCGGCGCTGGTCGTCGTAGGAAACGATGTAGCAGTTCTCCGCGTACATCAGCGAATTCACCACCGCGTGGATGCGGCGGAGCATCTCGCTCATCTCCAGCCCGGTGCCGGCCAGATCGGCGATTTCGTACAGCGCCTGCTGCAGGCGCTTGGATTTTTCCAGCGAAACGATCCGGGCATGCGCGCGCGCCGTGTCCAGGGTCGCGCCGATCATCGCCTTGGCCAGCCGGCACCAGGAGTCACGCCTCGCCTCGGGCACCGGTTGCGGCAATGCCACCGCCAACGCCATCCGCGCGTTGCCGTCCGCGTTTTCCCAGGCCAGCAGCCAGCCATCCTCCGGGTCGACCGGCGAACCCTCGCCCAGCGCGTGTTCGGCGCGCCGGCGCAGGCCGGCGGAGGCTTCGGCCGTGGCGACGCCGCCCGCGCCCAGCGCCCAGTCGCGCCAGCTGATCGCCAGTTCGGCGCCTGGCGGCAGGCCTTCCAGCAGCACGCCCAGGATCCGTTCGGGTGCCACCGCCTCTCCTTCGCCGGGCAAGGTGCCGACACGCTCGTTCTGGCTGGGCACCCCGGTTCCGGACAGCATTGGCTTCAAAATGAAAGTTCCCCGTGCCGAGCATAACGCCAATGCGGTCCGTGAACGGCAACCCGCGCCACAAACTCCGGTGCGAACCCCGCAATGGCCGTCCATCCGTTTTCACGGACATGCATTTCGTTCCGGTCCCCGCCCTGCTTTTCGATGCGCCCCGCCCCGTGCCGGATGCATTTTCGTTCAGCAACCTGACGCTCGGCCGCTTCCCGGAAAAGCGCGAAGCCCTTACGCTGATCGCAGTGAACGACGCCGCCGAACCCGCCGATGAAGCATTGATGCTGGCCTACGCCGCCGGCGATGCATCGGCTTTCGAGCGGCTCTACGCCCGCCACCGGGGACCGCTGTACCGGTTCCTGCTGCGCAACCTGCGCGACGGCGCGCTGGCGGACGAGTTTTTCCAGGATGTCTGGCAGCGGGTCATCAGTGCGCGCCAGGGCTGGAAACCGGAGGCGGCCTTCACCACCTGGCTGTTCCGGATCGCCCACAATCGCCTGAACGACCATTGGCGGGCCGCCCGCCATCGCCCGGCGGCCCCCGAGGACGCGGACGAGCGCACCGCGCGGGTGCCGGATCCGGACACGCCCGAGCGGCAGCTCTCCGAGTTCGAGCAGCGGCGGCGCCTGCAGATGGCGTTGTCCGAACTTCCCGAGGACCAGCGCCAGGTGGTGCAGTTGCGGCTGGAGCAGGAACTGAGCCTGGAGGAAATCGGCGACATCACCGGCGTGGGTCGGGAAACCGTCAAATCGCGGCTGCGCTACGCGATGGACAAGTTGCGCGCGAGACTGAACGAATGAACCGCCGTCCCCCCGAACCGTTGAATGCCGAAGAACGCCAGCTGGCCGATCAGCTGGCGCGGCTGGGGCCGCACGGCGAACCCTCGCCCACCCTCGATGCCCGCATCCTGGCGGCCGCGCACGACGCGGTGGTGGCCCGTCCGGCCGCGCGGCGCAAACCGCGCTGGCCCGTGGCGATGGGCCTGGCCGCCAGCGCCCTGCTCGCGGTGGGCATCGCCTGGCAGCTTCGGCCGGTCGACGAAATCCCCTCGGCGGAGCAGACCGCGCTGCCCGAGGCTCGCCTCGTGATCGCCGACGACCCCCAGGCGGCGGACGCCGCGGACGCCGCGGCCGCCGCGCCGGCCGACGCCCCGCCCGCATCCGCCCGGCAAGTCGCCCCGCCGGCACCGGCCTCGGTCGTGCAGCCACCCGCGGTTGCCAAGCCGATGGCCATGCCCCGTCGCGCCCCGGCCGAACGCGTGGCCACGCGCGAAGCCATCCCGCCCGCCAGACGGCAGGCTCCCGCTCCGCAAGCCGCGGCCGAGCCGGCATCCGTACCCGCCGTCGAATACGGCCGCCCGCTGGCCGCGCCGCCCGCGCCACCCCCGCCTGTCGCCGCGACAGCCCGCGCCGATGCCACCACCCTGGACAGCGTCGCCATGCCACCTGCGTCCGTGCAGGCCTATGGAAATGCCAGCAGCGCCGACCGCCCGGGCTTCGTCGCCGATCCGGAAACCACCGCGGCGATTGCCGCCAGTCGCGAAAAGGCGCGCGCCGAACAGGCCCGCGATGCCGCCGACGCGGCCGAGGCCGCCCGTGGCGGCGCGGAGGCGCGCGTGCGGCGCGGACTCGTCGCGCCCAAGCCCGCCACCCAGCCCGCGCCGCCCCCACCCGCGATCACCACCTCGGCCCCGGTCGCGCCGGCCCCCGCCAGCGCCACCCGCAACGCGCTCAAGCGCACCGACCTGCAGTTGCCGGTCATCGAAGACACCAAGCTGCCGCCGGAAGACTGGCTGGAACGCATCCGCCTGCGCCGGGACCTGGGCGATCGCGCCAGCGCGACCGACAGCCTGATGCGCTTCAAGCAGAACCATCCCTTCCAGAAGGTTCCCGACGATCTGAAGGAACTGCTGGGCGAATGAGCCACACCCTGGCCGCCCAGGCCTCGCACCTGCTGGAGGTCAAGCACAGCCGGTTCCTGGTCGCCGCCGCGCCGGTGACCAGCCCGGAGGATGCGTTGGCGTTTCTGGCCGACGTCGCCGACCCCGCCGCCACCCACAACTGCTGGGCCTACCGGATCGGCGCCGAGTACCGCTCCAGCGACGACGGCGAACCCGCCGGCACCGCGGGACGCCCCATCCTGGCCGCGATCGACGGCCAGGGCTACGACCAGGTGATGGTGGTGGTGACCCGTTGGTACGGCGGCATCAAGCTGGGTGCCGGTGGCCTGGTCCGCGCGTACGGTGGCGCGGCCGCCGAATGCCTGCGGCTGGCCGAACGCAGGCCGCTGATCGTGATGCGGACGCTGGAACTGGCCGCGCCGTTCGAGGACCTGGGGGCCGTGCATGCCGCCCTGGCCGGATTCGGCGCGGAGAAACTGGACGAGTCCTTCGACGAACACGGTGCCCGCCTGCGCCTGCGCCTGCCGGCCGAACAGGGGGACGCCTTGAAAATCCACCTGCGCGACGCCACCCGTAACCGGGTGCGCTGGTCCGGGCCGGAGCCGGATGCCTGATCGGGATGCCTGATCCGGAAGACACCGGTCACGGGCGAATCCAATCCGGAAGAATTGTGGAAGCGGCCCGGCGCCGGACCGCTTCCACAGCGTTTCCTATGGAACCTTCATGAGTGCTGCCCAAGCGCCGGCCGACGCCGGCACCGACGATGCCCGCGCGGCCCGCCCCAAGGCCAAGCTGGGCAGCCTGCGCGCGTTGTGGCCCTTCATCCGCCAGCACGCCGGCCTGTTCACCGCCTGGCTGGTCGCCCTCGCGGTCGCCTCGGCGGCCACCCTGAGCCTGCCGACCGCCTTCAAGCAGATGATCGACCAGGGCTTCGGCGCCGGCGGTGCCGGCATCAACCAGGCCTTCGGCGCGATGTTCGTGGTGGTGGTGGTGCTGGCACTGGCCAGCGCGGCGCGCTTCTATTTCGTCTCGCTGCTGGGCGAGAAGGTGGTGGCGGATCTGCGCCAGCGCCTGTACGCGCACCTGATCGGCCTGGATGCGGAATTCCACGACCGCACCCGCAGCGGCGAGCTGATCTCGCGGCTGTCGGCCGACAGTGAACTGCTGCGCAGCGTGGTCGCCAGCAGCATGTCGGTGGCCCTGCGCAGCAGCGTGACCGTGATCGGCAGCCTGGTGATGCTGTTCGTCACCAGCCCGCGCCTGGCCGGATTCGCGCTGCTGGGCATCCCCCTGGCGGTGCTGCCGATCGTGCTGGGCTCGCGCCGGCTGGGCAAAGCCTCGCGCGCCAGCCAGGACCGGGTGGCCGATGCCAACACGCTGGCCAGCGAAACCCTGGGCGCGGTGCGCACCGTGCAGTCGCACGCGCGTGAAAGCTACGAACGCGGCCGCTTCGACGCCGCGCTGTCGGTGGCAGTGGACACTTCGCGCCGGCGCATCCGCGCCCAGGCCTGGGTGACCGCGACGGCCATCACCCTGATCTTCGGCACCATCGTGCTGGTCCTGTGGATGGGCGCGCACGACGTGGCCGAGGGCGCGATGACTGCCGGCACGCTGGCCCAGTTCGTCCTCTACGCCCTGATCGGCGGTGGTTCGGTCGGCGCGCTGGCGGAAGTCTGGAACGAGCTGCAGCGCGCGGCCGGCGGCATGGGCCGCATCGCCGAACTGTTCGAGGAAACGCCGCGCATCGCCGTGCCCGCGCAGCCGCGTGCGCTGCCCGAGCCGCTGCATGGCGAGATCCGTTTCGAGCAGGTGGTGTTCCACTACCCGTCCCGCCCGGACCTGCCCGCGCTCGATGGCTTCGACCTGGCGGTGAGGCCCGGCGAGACGGTCGCGCTGGTCGGTCCGTCGGGCGCCGGCAAGAGCACCGTGTTCTCCATGCTGCTGCGCTTCCATGACGTGCAGTCCGGCGCGATCCGCGTGGACGGCGTCGATGTGCGCGAGCTGGATCCCACCGGCCTGCGCGAACAGATCGCGCTGGTTCCCCAGCAGCCAACCATCTTCGCCGCCAGCGCGGCCGACAACATCCGCTACGGTCGACTCGACGCCAGCGACGAGCAGGTACGCGCCGCCGCCGAGGCGGCCGAGGCCGACGATTTCCTGCGCGAGCTTCCCGACGGCTTCGACAGCCAATTGGGCGAACGCGGCGCGCGTCTGTCCGGCGGCCAGCAGCAGCGCATCGCGATTGCGCGCGCATTGCTGAAGGACGCGCCTATCCTGTTGCTGGACGAGGCCACCAGCGCGCTCGACGCGCAGAGCGAACGCGCCGTGCAGCATGCGCTGGAACGACTCATGCAGGGCCGCACCACCCTGGTCATCGCCCATCGCCTGGCTACCGTGCTCAAGGCCGATCGCATCGTGGTGATGGATCGCGGCCGCATCGTCGCGCAGGGCACGCACGAGGAACTGCTGGCACAGGATGGCCTGTACGCGGAACTGGCGCGCCTGCAGTTCCTCGACTGAGGATGCCATCGGTCGTGCGCCCCGGTTAACATCCCGGTTCCACCGGATTCCATTGCGAAGGACCTGCCATGACCGACTGCAGCTGCGAACATCCCCTCAACGATTCCCAGTACATGGAACGGGGCGGACAGCACCTCAAGAGTTGCCCGCGCTGTTCCAGCCAGGCGGGTCGGCATGTCTTCCATCCGGTCGGCCACTTCGGCATGCGCACGATGGCCGATGGCCAGGAAATCGTGCAGTCCTGGTGTCCGGCCTGCCGCTCCAACTCCACCCCGGAAAAGCCCGTCTACGCGTGCCGTTGATCACGCACGGCAGTCGAACGGCGTCGGACATGTCCACTCCCGGGCACAGGCGGCGATGAACCTGGCCCTGTTCGATTTCGACGGCACCCTCACGGTCCGCGAAATGATGCCGGACTTCATGCGCGCCGCGGTTCCGCCGGTGCGCCTGGCCGTGGGCCAGGTGGTGCTGGCACCGATGGTGCTCGGTTATCGCGCCGGCTGGGTGTCGGGCCACCGGGTGCGCGCGACCATTGTGGATTTCGGTTTCCGCCGGGTCGCCGAAAGCCGCCTGCGCGACGCCGGCAAGGCGTTTGCCGATCAGGTATTGCCCGGCGTGCTGCGCGTGGACGCAATGGAACGCCTGCACTGGCACCGCGATCGCGGCGACACCGTGGTGGTGGTGTCCGGCGGCCTGGAGGTCTACCTGTCGCACTGGTGCCAGGCACAGGGACTGGAACTGCTCTGTTCGCAGTTGGAAAGCCGCGACGGCCGGATGACCGGGCGCTATCGCGGCACGCAGTGCGTGGGCGAGGAAAAGGCGCGCCGCATCCGCGAACGCTACGACCTGTCACGCTACGAGCGCATCCACGCCTACGGCGACACCCACGAGGATCACGCGATGCTCGCCCTGGCGCACGAGGCGTGGTACCGCGGCCAGCCCTGGCGTCGCGACTGACGGCGTCCGGAAAGGGCTCGGCGGCCCCGTTGCAACGCTTTTGTTCGACTGAACCGGTGACGGATCACGCCGCTTCCGGCGCGGGCTCCGGCTCCGGCAACACCAGCGGCACCTTGATGCGGGCGCGGCTCGGGAACGCATGCCGCAGGATCCGCCAGGCCACCTGGCCGAACTGGCGTGGCAGCGAGCCGGTATTGTAGTGCTGGCCATAACGCGCGCAGATTTCGCGCACTTCCACCGCCATTTCCGCGTAGCGGTTGGCCGGGATATCGGGGTAGAAATGGTGTTCGATCTGGTGGCTCAGGTTGCCCGACATCACGTTCATCCACCGGCCGCCGCCAATGTTGGAGGATCCGCGCAGCTGGCGCAGGTACCAGTGGCCACGCGATTCGTTCTTGATGCATTCCTTCGGGAAGGTCTCGGCATCGGCGGTGAAATGTCCGCAGAAGATGATCACGTAGGTCCATACGTTGCGCATGCCGTTGGCAACCAGGTTGCCCAGCAGCACCGGCAGGAAGAACGGGCCCGCCAGGGCCGGGAACACCAGGTAGTCCTTGATCAACTGGCGCGACATCTTGCGCAGCACCGGACGCGCCTTGCGTCGCAGCTGCGCGGCGGTCATCTTGCCGTGCCACCAGCGGCCCAGCTTGAGATCCTGGATGGCCACGCCCCACTGGAAATACAGCGCGAAGACGATCGCGACGAGCGGCTGCACCAGGTAGAACGGCTTCCACTTCTGCTCGGGAAAGATCCGCAGCAGGCCGTAACCGATGTCGTCGTCCAGGCCGCGGATGTTGGTGTAGGTGTGATGGCGGAAGTTGTGTGTATGCCGCCAGTTCTCGCTGGTGGCGACGATGTCCCACTCGTAGGTCCGGCCGTTGATCTGCGGGTCGCCCATCCAGTCGTACTGGCCGTGGATGACGTTGTGGCCCAGTTCCATGTTCTCCAGGATCTTGGCCCCGCCCAGCAGCAGCGCGCCGAGGATCCAGGTGGGCCAGAACAACCACGCCCAGGCCTGTCCCGCCGCCAGCAGGCCGCCCAGCAGGGCGGAAGCGAACAGCAGCGTGCGCGCGGCCACTTCGGTATAGCGGACCGCGGCGATGATGCGGCGGATGTAGCGTGCGTCGCGCTCGCCCACCGTGGCCACCGTGCGTGCGCGCAGCGCGTCCAGTTCTTCGCCGAAGCGATCCAGTTCGGTGGAGGTCAGGGCCCGGTTGCGTGCAGCGCTCATCAGAGATCCAGTTCCAGATCGGTCACGGCGCTGTTGATGCACAGCTTCAGCGCCTGGGTGGGGTCCTGCGCCAGCGCGCCGCTGGGCAGATGACGGGTGGCGCCGGTGGCCTTGCCGCAGGCGCAGGTATTGCAGATGCCCATGCGGCAGCCGGATTCGGGTTTCAGCCCGGCCTCCTCCAATGCCACCAGCAGCGATTGGCCGCGCGCCACCTGCAGGCGGCGGCCACTGCGGGTCAGATGGACTTCGACTTCGCCGCTGTCTTCGATGGCATTCGGCGGCGGGCTGAACGCCTCGGCCTGGAAGCCGGCGACGCGGCCTTCCAGCAACCGCCGCGCGGTCTCGACGAAACCGCCGGGACCGCAGGCCATCGCCCGCCGTCCGGCCAGCGCGGGAATCCGCGCGTCCAGCCAATCGCCATCAATGCGGCCGGCCTGCTCGTCGGCCTCCCGCGCGGCCTCGCCGGTCAGGCCGAGATGCACGCGGAAACGCGGATGGCGGATCGCCAATGCACGCAGCTCATCCAGGAAGCACAGCTCCTCGCGGGTGCGCGCCCAGTAAGCGAGATCCAGATCCACCGGCATGCCTTGGGCCGCCAGTTGCCGGGTCAGCGCCATCAGCGGGGTGATGCCGCTGCCGGCCGCGAGAAACAGCCAGCCGCCCTCGGGGTGCGCCGGCAGGCACAGTTCGCCGAACGCCGGACTCAGTTCGAACACTTCGCCCGCCCGGGCCTGGCCGTACAGATACTGGCTGACCCGCCCCGCCTCGATCGCCTTGACGGTGATCGCCAGCAGGCCGTCCGCGCGCGGCGGTTCGGTCAGGCTGTAGCTGCGGGTATGGCGGACGCCGCCGATGTCCACGCCCAGGTTGACGTGCTGTCCCGGCCGGAATCCGGCCCAGTGCCGGTTGGGCCTGAGCCAGAGTGTCACCGCGCCCTTCGCTGCGTCCTCGCGGGCCACCAGACGCGCGCGCGGGCGGTCCCAGGTCCAGTTGCGGTTGAGCCTGCCGGCCCAGAAATCGAAGACATCGGGCGCGACCAGCGGGCTGATCAGCCGCCGCAGCGCACCCGATGGGCGGCGGGCGGCGGGAAGGACACGGGCGTTCATGGGGGCACTATACCGGTGTCAATACAGTCGTGTATACAACCGTATATTAATTCTTGCCGCTATGATGCCGGCCAGTCCCTTTCCATTCAGCCCCGTACGCTTCCATCCATGTCCACCTCCCTCCTCCCGCACGACGACCACGGCCCCGGCCGCAAGGCGACGATCTCCCGGGAGGACCTGCTGGCGGCGGCGCTGAAGCTGCTCGGACCGCACCGCAGCGTCTCCACCCTCAGCCTGCGCGAGGTCGCGCGCGAGGCCGGCATCGCCCCGAACAGCTTCTACCGGCAGTTCCGCGACATGGACGAACTGGCGGTGGCGCTGATCGACGTGGCCGGCAGTTCGCTGCGCAAGATCATCGGCGAGGCCCGCCAGCGCGCGGCCAGCAGTGATCGCAGCGTGGTGCGCAGTTCGGTGGAAGCCTTCATCGAACAGTTGCGCGCCGACGACAAGCTGCTGCACGTGCTGCTGCGCGAGGGCACGGTCGGTTCCGACGCCTTCAAGCAGGCGGTGGACCGTGAACTGGAATTCTTCGAGGAAGAACTGCGCATCGACCTGATCCGGCTGGCGATCCGCGACAACGCACCGCTGCACGAGCCGGCGCTCGTCTCCAAGGCCATCACCCGCCTGGTGTTCGCGATGGGCGCCACCGCGATGGATCTGCCGCCGGAAAAAGATCCGGAACTGATCGATCAGGTCTCGCAAATGGTGCGCATGATCATCACCGGCTCACGCGCCCTCGCCGCCGGCCGCTGACCTCGCCGCTCAGGGCGCGGCTCAGGGGATTATTCGGATCGGCGTGCCGACCGGCACTCGCCGCCATATCTCGTCCATTTCCGCATTGGTTACCGCGATGCAGCCATCGGTCCAGTCGCCGCGGTAACCCGGCGGCGTCGCGCCATGGATCATGATGTCGCCGCCCGGATCCACGCCACGCGCGCGTGCCTGCCGGCGATCCGCCTCGTTGGGATAGGAAACGCGCAGCGACAGGTGGAAACGGCTGCGCGGGTTGCGGTAGGTGATGCGGTAATCGCCTTCCGGCGTCTTCTCGTCGCCCTGCTGGCGCTTGTGTCCGACCGGCGCGTCGCCCAGGGCGATCCGGTAGGTGGCGATGACCCGGCCGGCCCGCAGCAGCTCCATGCGCCTTTGCGCCTTGTAGACCTGGATGGCATCGGCCCGCTGCGCGACGGGCAGCAGGTCCGGCGGCTCGCCGGCCCATGCGCCACCGGCGAGTACTAGCAGTGCCCACAGCCACCATCCCGCATAGCCACCCAGGCCGGCGCGCGGGCGACCCTTCCGAATCGATGCCATCATGCGCGCCATCGTAGCGCAGCCCATCGGCCGTCACGTACGGCCGGCCCACCCGCTCGCTTTGCGTGCCCTGCCAGTTGAAACCGCCGCGATTGCATTTCATGGATAGCGCGGACATCAATGGCGCGATGAAGATGTCCGCTTCCATCGTGCCCATCGTGCTAGTGTCGCTTTCCTGGCTGCCCCTGCATGCGGAAGCGACCGAGACCATCGTCTGCCGCGACACCGCCACGGGTGCCGAAATCACGGTCGCGATCAGCCTGACGCAGGAGGCCGCGGGCGATGGCGTTCATGGCCTGCGCATCGATCATCCCGCGCTCAGACCCACCGAAACGTGGCGCGTGGAGCACGCCCGCCTGAACTACCACGCGCATGTTCTCAGACTGCGCGCCCGCAGCAGCGACACCCCGCGCGACAATGTGCTGGAACTGCGCACACACGGCGCCCACGGCACCCTGACCTCCCCGGCACGCCAGCTCACCCAGTCCTGCGACTGGTCCGCTTTCGACTAGCTAAAGCCCGCGCCGGGGACGGCGCTCCTACCCCTTGTCCCCCACCTCGCGGCAGGAGCGGCCTCCGGCCGCGAGCTCTTCCGCTTTGCCGAACCATCCGCCAAAAGCTCGCGCCGGGACGGCGCTCCTACCCCCTTGCCCCTCACCACGCGGTAGGAGCGGCCTCCGGCCGCGAGCTCTTCCGCTTTGCCGCGGCATCCGCCAAGCCTCCGCTCTCAGACCGGCCAGCGGCACCACCAATGGGGATAGTCCCTGAAATCCTCCACCAGCCGTGCACGCATCGGGTTTTGCAGGCAATACGATATGGCCTGATGCAGGGCTTCCTCGGTCTGGAGAGCACTGTCGTGATAGCCCGCCTGCCAGAGCCGCCCCTGTCGGGAAAGCACGCGATTCAGGGCATGAGCCGTGTAGCCTTTGTAGCCGTGCATCAATCCGGCCAATGTTCCGGTTCGTAGCTGCACGACCATGTGGACGTGATCCGGCATCACCATGATTGCTTCGAGTTCAATTCTGTTGCGTATCTCCAGCCATCGTGCCGCATCAATGACGAGCTTCGCCGCCTCTGATTTCCTAAGCCACGGTTGCCGCCGATGACAGCAGATGGTCAGCAGGTAGTAGGACGAAGGAACGGAAGCTCGTCCATGTCGCAAGCGACAGGCAGCAGGTGACATGCGGATGATTCATATCCAGGAATGTCCGCCTCATTCAAACGACATTATTGGTGATTGGATATCGGACGACACCGCCTTCCCGTCTCGGAAGATTCCGGTAGGAGCGGCCTCCGGCCGCGAGCTCTTCCGCTTTGCCGAACCATCCGCCAAGAAAGCTCGCGCCGGGACTGCGCTCCTACCCCCTTGCCCCTCACCACGCGGTAGGAGCGGCCTCCGGTCGCGAGCTCTTCCGCCTTGCCGAATCACCGCGCAAAAAGCTCGCGCCGGGGACGGCGCTCCTACCCCCTTGCCCCTCACCACGCGGTAGGAGCGGCCTCCGGTCGCGAGGTCTTCCGCCTTGCCGAACCACCGCGCAAAAAGCTCGCGCCGGGGACGGCGCTCCTACCCCCTTGCCCCTCACCACGCAGTAGGAGCGGCCTCCGGTCGCGAGCTCTTCCGCTTTGCCGAACCACCGCGCAAAAAGCTCGCGCCGGGGACGGCGCTCCTACCGGATGGTGATGAATTGGCGTCTACGCGGGTAGCGCGCGTGCGAGCAGGCTATCGGCGGCGTCGATGCCCGGGCGGCTGCCGAAGGCCCATCCCTGTCCGGCGGCGAGCCGACCGCGGATGAAGGCACCGGCGGCAGGGCTGCCGGCGCGCAGCAACACGGTCGCCTGCAGGGCCAGTGCGAGCCGTTCGGTCAGGTTGCGCGCGCCGGCTTCGCTGGCGTGCGCCAGATCCGTCATCAGCGTCGCGACGAAGCTGTCGAAAGCCGGCTCCCTGCCCGCCACGGATTCCAGTTCGGCCGCCAGCGCCGCGCGGGTGTCCGGCTCGCGCGCCAGCGCGCGCAGGACGTCCAGGCACTGGATGTTGCCGCTGCCTTCCCAGATGGAATTGAGCGGCGCCTGCCGGTACAGCCGCGGCAGGATGGATTCCTCCACGTAACCCGCGCCCCCCAGGCACTCCTGCGCCTCGTTGACGAAGGCGGGCGTGCGCTTGCAGATCCAGTATTTGCCGATGGCGGTGGCGATGCGGGCGAAAGCCGCCTCGCCCGCATCGCGCGGCGCGCGGTCGACGGCGCGCGCCACCCGCAGCGCGAAGGCCGTGGCCGCCTCGGATTCGATCGCCAGATCCGCCAGTACGTTCGCCATCAGCGGATGGTCGACAAGCGCCTTGCCGAACGTGCGACGGTGACGCGCATGGTGCAGCGCCTGCGCCAGCGCCATGCGCATTTCCGCCGCCGAGCCGAGCATGCAGTCGAGCCGGGTGAGCATCACCATCTCGATGATGGTCGCCACGCCGCGTCCTTCCTCGCCCACCCGCCAAGCCAATGCGTTGCGGAATTCCACTTCGCTGGAGGCGTTGGACCAGTCGCCCAGTTTGTCCTTCAGGCGCATCAGCGCGAAGCCGTTGCGTTCGCCATCGGGCAGACGACGCGGCATCAGCAGACAGGTCAGCCCGCCCGGCGCCTGCGCCAGCACCAGAAAGCCATCGCACATCGGCGCGGAGAAGAACCACTTGTGCCCGACCAGCCGGTAGCCCTCGCCGTCCGGCGTCGCGGTGGTGGTGTTGGCGCGCACGTCCGAGCCGCCCTGCTTCTCGGTCATGCCCATGCCCAGGGTGATGCCCGCCTTGTCGGCCAGCGGCAGATCGCGCGGGTCGTACAGCGGCGCGGCGGCCGCTTCCGCCCAGGCCGCCAGCGCCGGTTCGCGCCGCAGTACCGGCACCGCCGCGTGGGTCATGGTCAACGGACAACTGGTGCCGGCGTCGGCCTGGTAGTGCAGATAGCTCAGCGCCGCCCTCGCCACGTGCGCGCCCGGTTGCGGGTCATGCCAGGACAGGCCAGCCACGCCATGCGTCTTGGCCGCCTCCATCAGCCGGTGATAGGCCGGATGGAATTCCACCGCGTCGATGCGATGACCGAAGCGATCATGCGTGCGCAGGCGCGGGCGATCGCGGTTGGCGTCGAAACCGATGCGGTACAGCTCGTCGCCCGCCAGCGCGCCATACACGGCCAGCCGCGCCGCGAACGCCGCACCGCCTTCGCGGTCGACCGCCTCGCGCAGGGCGATGTCGTCGGCCCACAGATCGCGCGGCTCGAACGCGGGTGGCTGGTTTTCGACCCGATGGGTTTCGAAGGGCGGCAATCCGTTCATCGCGTGGACTCCATCACGGCATGCGCCTGGATTCTCCCCCAAAAGCGCGCCGGATGTGGGCGTCGGGCCCGCCGGTTCAGCCCAGGCCGGCGAGCGCCTGCAGGAACGCCGGCTGCAGCGGAAGCTTGCCGAACACGCCGTGCTGGGTACCGCTGAGCACGCGCAGCATGTGCCGGCTTCCCCATGGCAGGCGTCCCAGGGGCAGGAACGCGACATCGCGCGCATGCGCGATCCAGTCGTGCTCGGACTGGAAGATCGGCGTCAGCCAGCGGCTCCAGAACTGGTAGATGCGCACGTGCGCCTCGCGCTCGCGCTGGTAGCGCGCCAGCGCGGCCTCGACTTCGGTTTCCGCGCGCAGCGCGTCACGCAGCGCCAACGCATCCATCAGCGCCATGTTCACGCCCTGCCCGAGCTGCGGGCTCATCGAATGGGCCGCGTCACCGGCCATCACCAGCCGGCCACGCGACCAGCGGGTCAGCGCGGCTTCGCGGTAGCTCGCGCGCGCCAGTTGCGCCGGCTCCACCAATCCCGCCAGTTGCGCTTCGATCCCGGGCCAGATCGCCGCCACTTCGCGCCGCCAGCCTTCGACACCCTGACCGTGCCACTGCTCGAACGTGGCGGTCGGCAGGCTCCAGAAGAAACTCAGCCTCGGCGTGCCGTCATCCGGCCGCGTGCCCACCGGCAGCATGCCGATCATCTTGCGCGCGGCGACATAGCGCTGGCGCAGTTCGTCCGGCCATGGCCATTCCCCCTGCGGCACCAGGCACCACAGCGCGCCCCAGGGATACGGCGCATCCAGCCTGACCGCGCCGGTGTGCCGGCGCAGCCGCGAGGCCGAACCATCGGCGGCGATGATCAGATCGTAGGGGCCATGACGGGCGCCGGTGTGATCGCGCAGCCAGCGTGTGTCTTCCTCGACCTCCTCGATGGACACGCCCTGGCGCACTTCGGTCCGTCCCGGCCAGGCGTCGGCCAGCAGCGCGAACAGCGCGCCGCGTTGCATGCCCAGGCCGAACAGCCCCACGTCCAGCCGCGCATAGCGCATGTCCATCACCGCGCGACCGCAGGGCGTCTCCCCGTACAACCGGCGCACGCGCCGTCCGTGCGCCAGCGCGGCCTCCAGCAATCCCAGCTCCCACAGCACCTGCAGGCCGGTCGGCTGCAGCAGGAATCCTGCTCCCACCGGCCCCAGTTGCGGTGCGCGTTCGAACACCTCCACCGCATGTCCGTCGCGCGACAGCAGCAGGGCCAGGGCCTGGCCGGCGGTGCCGTATCCGACGATGGCGATGTGTTGTTTCCGCATCCGTGTGGGTCTCCCCTTCCTTCATAAAAAACCCCGCCGAAGCGGGGTTCGAGAAATCTCGCAGCGTTGCAATCAGTCGGACGGCGTGACGCTGCCGGCCTGTGCGCCCTTCGGGCCCTGGGTCACTTCATAGGTTACCCGCTGGCCTTCTTTCAGGCTGCGGAAGCCCTTGGAGTTGATCGCTGAGTGATGCACGAAGACATCGGCGCTGCCATCTTCTGGCGCGATGAATCCGAAGCCCTTGGCATCGTTGAACCATTTCACGGTACCGTACGGCATAGCGCTTGCGTTTCCTTTGTAAGGTGCGGGTGGTTGACGTGCGGCGACAACCGCACCCGCCGAGTATGCAAAGGCTTTGCCGCGTTGACAATCACCCGCGCGCGAGTTCGCCAATCAGTTCCGGCAGTCCCGACGAGGCCGCTTCGACGTTGGCCAGCACCTCGGCCATCGTGATCTCCTCGCCGGTGCCGCAACCGGCCGCCCAGTTGGCGACGATCGCCAGGCAGGCGTAATCCAGCCCCAGTTCGCGCGCCAAGCCGGCTTCCGGCATGCCGGTCATGCCCACCAGATCGCAGCCGTCGCGACGCATCCGCGCGATCTCCGCCTTGGTTTCCAGGCGCGGGCCCTGGGTGGCGCCATAACAGCCGCCATCCACAAGTTTGACGCCGGTCACGCGCGCGGCCGCGACGATCTTGTGCCGCAGCAAAGGCGTGTAGGGCTCGCCGAAATCCACGTGCAGCACTTCGCTGCCGGGCTCCTCGCAGATCGTGGAGATGCGCCCCCAGGTGTAATCGATGATCTGATCCGGGCAAGCCAGCACGCGCGGCCCGAACCGTTCGGTAATGCCGCCGACCGTATTGAGCGCCAGCACACGGGTGGCGCCGATGTCCTTCAGCGCGGCCAGGTTGGCGCGGTAGTTCACCTGGTGCGGCGGCACCGAATGGCCTTCGCCATGGCGGGCCAGGAACGCCACCTTCTGCCCCAGCAGGTGACCGAGGCGGATCGGCCCGGACGGTTTGCCGAAGCGGGTATCCACTTCGCGCGTTTCGACGTCGGCCAGCGCGGCCAGGCGATAGACGCCGGTGCCGCCGATCACGGCCAGCGCGATGCCGCTCATGCCTCTTCCTTCAGCGCGTAGATGGCCGGCAGGTTGCGACCCTGCTCGTAGTAGTCCATGCCGAAACCGAACACGTAGCGATCGGCGACTTCCACGCCCATGTAGTCGGCCTGCACGCCTTCGACGCAGCGGTCGTGGCGCTTGACGCTGAGCGCGGCGATGCGCACGTCGGTGGCGCCCTGCTCCAGGCACCACTGGCGCACCGCCAACAGGGTATGCCCTTCGTCGAGGATGTCGTCGACCAGCAGCACGCGGCGGCCGTACAGCGCGGTGGCCGGACGATGCTTCCACACCAGTTCGCCGCCGGCGGTCTCGCCGCGATAGCGGGTGGCGTGCAGGTAGTCGAATTCCAGGTCCAGCCCGCGCGCGCCCAGTTCCAGCGCCAACTGGCCGGAGAACGGCAGCGCGCCATGCATGATGGTCAGGTACACCGGCACTTCGCCGGCGTAGTCGCGCGCGATCGGTTCGGCCATGCGCGCGATCGCCTGGTCGAGGGTGGCGCGGTCCACCAGCAGATCCGCGTTGGCCAGTGCATCGGCCAACGGCGGCCGCGTCGTTCCCAGTTTGCTCATCACACCACTCCTGTATTGCCGAGCACGCGCGCCTGCGCCTGCCCATAACGTTGATCGGCCAGCAGGCCGTCCCAGCCCAGCGCGCCGCGGCCAATCAGGCCCAGCAGCGCCGCGGTGCTCAGGGCGCGCCCTTCCACCGCCTTGAGCGATTCCTCCACCAGCTTCGGCGAACACACCAGCACCACGTCGCAGCCCGCGTCCAGGTGCAGGTCGATGCGCGCCTTCACGCCGCCGGCGGAGAACGCCGCGGCCATGCCAATGTCGTCGGAGAACACCACGCCGCGGAAACCCATTTCCGCGCGCAGGATGTCCTGGATCCAGCGCGGCGAGTAGCCGGCCGGCTCCGGCGCCACCGCCGGGTATTTCACGTGCGCCATCATCACCGCGTCCGCGCCGGCCTCGATGCCGGCCACGAACGGCAGCAGATCCTGCCCGCGCAGTTCCTCCAGCGTACGCGGATCGGCCGCGTCGTCGAAGTGCGTGTCTTCCAGCACCGTGCCGTGGCCGGGGAAATGCTTGAGGGTGGCCGGCATGCCGACGCTGTGCATGCCCTGCACGTAGGCGCGGGTGAACGCGGCGACCACCGTCGGATCCGCGTCGAACGCGCGATCACCGATGGCACGGTTGCCGCGCGCCAGATCCACCACCGGAGCAAAGCTCAGGTCGATGCCGCTGGCGCGGATCTCGCTGGCCATCAGCCAGGCGTGTTCCTGCGCCAGTTGCAGGGCGCCCTGCGGGTCCTCGGCGTAGCGCTTGCCGAAGCCTTCCAGTGGCGGCAGCGCGCTGTAGCCCTCGCGGAAGCGCTGCACGCGGCCCCCTTCCTGGTCCACGCAGATCAGCTGCGGGCGCGGCGCCGCGTCGCGGATGGCGGCGGACAGGTCGGTGACCTGCGCGCGCGAGGCGAAGTTGCGGGTGAACAGGATGACGCCGGCGACGGCGTCGTGCTGCAGCCAGTCGCGCTCCTGGGCGCTGAGTTCGGTGCCGGCGATGCCGATGACGAGCATGGTGGAATCCTCAGGGAAGGTCGCTGGCGTCGCGTTCGGCCGCGGACCACTGCGAGTACGGGCGCGACGCCAGGGCCAGATTGTAATAGCGCAGGCTGTCGGTGACCTGCCTGCCGATCCAGTCCGGTTTCACGAAGGCTTCATCGGCGCTGGCCAGTTCAATCTCGGCCACCACCAGGCCGGCGTTCTCGCCCAGGAACTCGTCCACCTCCCACAGGTGCCCGGCATGGCGGACATGGTGGCGGCGTTTGTCGATCAGCCCGCCCACGCACAGGTCCAGCAGCGCGCGCGCCTCTTCCACCGGGATGGGATAGTCGAACTCCTGGCGGGTATGGCCGAGCTCGCGCGACTTGAGGTTGAGATAAGCCTCGTCGCCCTGGATGCGCACGCGCACCGACGCCTTCTGCCGGCCCTCGTCCATCGCCGCCATGTCGTTGATGTAGCCCTGCGCCATCGGCACCACCTCGTGCGCCGCCTCGCGCCAGCCGTCACCGGTGACCAGGAATTTGCGTTCGATTTCTACAGGCATGGGATTGGGGATTGGGGATTCGGGATTCGGGATTCGGGATTCGGGATTCGGGATTCGGGATTGGCAAATGCAGGCATCGGGAGACTGGGGAAAGGGCTCTTGCGAATCCCCAATCCCCAATCCCGAATCACCGCTTCCGCTCAAACAACGCAATCGATTCGACGTGGGCGGTGTGGGGGAACATGTCCATCACCCCGGCCGCCTTCAGTTCGTAGCCTTGTTCGTTGACCAGGAAGCCGGCGTCGCGTGCCAGCGAGCCGGGGTGGCAGCTGACGTAGACGATACGGTTGAATTGTTTCAGCGGCAGCTGTTGCAGCACTTCGATGGCGCCCGAGCGCGGCGGGTCCAGCAGCAGCTTGTCGAAGCCCTGCCGCATCCAGCCGGTGCCGCGTTGATCCTGGGTCAGGTCGGCGGCATGGAACTGCGCGTTCGCCAGTCCGTTGCGCTGCGCGTTCTCGCGCGCCCGCGCCACCAGGCCGGCATCGCCTTCCACGCCCACCACCTCGCCGACCAGCCGGGCCATCGGCAGGGTGAAGTTGCCCAGGCCGCAGAACAGATCCAGCACCCGATCCCGCGGTTGCGGATCCAGCAACTCGAAGGTCCGCGCGATCATCTTCTGGTTCAGCCCGGCGTTGACCTGGATGAAGTCCAGCGGACGGAACGCCAATTCGACGTTCCACTGCGGCAGCACGAAGGCCAGCGCCGGCGCTTCCGGCCACAGCGGATGCACGCTGTCCACGCCGCCCGGCTGCAGGAAGATGGCGAACGAATGCTGTTGCCCGAACGCGACCAGCGCGGCGCGGTCGGCATCGCCCAGCGGCCTCAGATGCCGGAACACCAGGGCGATGCCGCCGAACTCCGCCGCGGTGGCATCGCCGGCGATGAATTCGATCTGCGGAATGTCGGCGCGCGCGTCCAGGCCATCGACCAGCGCCGCCAGCGCGGTGATGCGTCCGCCGATCTCGGGGATGACGGTATGGCATTCGGACAGATCGGCGACGAAGCGTGGATCCTGCTCGCGGAATCCAACCAGGGTCTTGTCCTTCTTGTCGACCCGGCGCACCGAGAAGCGGCCCTTGCGCCGATAGCCCCAGCTCGCATCCACCAGCGGCGCCAGCACGCTGCCGGGAGCGACGTGGCCGATGCGCTCCAGGTTTTCCATCAGCACCCGCTGCTTGGCGTGGATCTGCTTGTCCTCGTCCAGGTGCTGGAGCACGCAGCCGCCGCAGGTACCGAAATGCGCGCAGCGCGGCGCGACCCGATCCGGCGAGGCCTGCAGCACGTCCAGCGTGCGCGCTTCGTCGAAATGGCGGTTCTTGGCGGTCTGCTCGGCCATCACCCGCTCGCCCGGCAGCGCGCCGGCCACGAACACGGCCTTGCCGCTCTCGCCCGGCGCGGCGGGCCGGCGGGCGACGCCCCGGCCGTCGTGGGTCAGGTCGAGGATCTGGGCTTCAAAAGGGGTCTTGTCGATGCGGGGGGAACGGCTGCGGGCCACGTGGCGAAAGCTGCGTGCGGACTACGGGGCGCCATTGTCGCATGAGCGGGGGCGGGCCTCTCCCGCCCCCCCCCCGCCAAAAGCAAATCCCCCGTCGCCCGCTGCGCGGCCGCCCGCCCCCTTTTTCAAAGGGGGCTAGAAAGCAATCTCCCAGCTCCGATGCGTTCGAGATGCTCAAGAAAACCTGGCTTTTGCCTCCCCTTGGCCAGCCATTCGGCTGTTGAAGCGCAAAAGGGAGACCGAGCGGGATTTGCTCTTCAGCCTCCGGCGTCCTACTTCTGCTTCCACCCGCCCGCATCCTGGTACCACCAGCCCCCCCGGGCGCTGGCGATCCACTGCTGGGCGAAGGTCTGGCGGATCTGCGCTTCCCACTCCGGGTGACCGTTGGCCACCGCGATCTCGCGATATACGGCCTTGCGGTCGCGATTGTCGTCGGCCACCGCCTGGGTGATCGCCACCCGGTCCTTGAGCGCCAGCTTGCCGGCGTCGCGCACTTCGATCATGCCGTCGCGGGTCAGTCCGAGCGCACCGGCATCGAAACCAGCCTGCAACTGGTTGCGGAAGCGGGTGGCCATGCGGCCCTGGATGGCCTGGATGGCCGGGGTCTTGATGTTGATGTCCGCGCTTTCCTGCGCGTGCGCGCTGGCAATGCCGACCAGCGACAGCCAATCGAAACCGCGGCGCGAGACCGGCATCAGCGATGCGCTGCCGCCCGGGGTGGTCGGCGCGCTGGAATCGGGCTTGGCCTCCGGCGTGGTGGGCGACTTGGCGTCGTCGCCGATCACCTTCTCGACGAACTCGCGCGCGGCCTCCTTGGCTTCGGCGGCCGGGAAATAGACGTTGATGGTGACGCATGCGGTCAGCAGCAACGCGGCGGCGACAGAGGTTCCCAACCAACGATGCATGTGTGTCTCTCCTGGATGGCTACTGGAATACCGGTTTGCTTTCGCCGCGGGTCACGTCGCCCAGGCGCTTGACCAGGGTCGGCCAGTCGACCTGGTGGTTGTAGCCCACCACGGTCAGGCGCGGCAGTCCCTGGCCTTCGACAATGATAAAACCGGCTCCGGCTGAACCCAGCCCGTCCATCCGGCAGACCTCCTCGGACAGGCGGCAACGGATGCCGATGCGGCGATAGCCGAAGTCGTCGAACAGTTTGAGCGCCTGCGCCTGCAGGCTGCTGCCCAGACCCTGGCCGCCGCCCACGCTGGACAGATCCTGCACGGCGCGCTGGCTGATCCGCTGGCGCCCGCGCCACTGCGGATCGGTATGCAGGTCGGCGTCGAATCCCTGCGGACTCCAATCCACCAGGCGCAGATCACGAATGTGGCCATCCAGCGCGCCGGTGATCTCGCCGAAGCCGAACACGCCGGTGAGCGCCTGCAGATCCAGATCATCCAGCGCGATGTCCGCCGACAGCGTGGGCGCGGTGCCGAACGGACGTTCCATCGACAGGCCGGAAACTTCCACGCTGCCGCCGAACATGTGCGCGGTCAGGACGCCGTCGAAGTCGAGGCGATCCTCGGCATAGCGCACGCGTGGAATGCGTCCGCTGAGGTTGCCCTGGAACGCGGGCCAGTGCATCGCCGTGGCGAGCCGGCCGATGTCCAGGTCCTTCACGCTCAGGCCGAAGTCGAACGACAGCCCGCCCGACGCCCGCGGCGGATGCAGGTTCAGGGCTTCGAAGGTCATGCCGCCGCCCAGCGCGGGCACGGTGACCGCTTCGCGCAACGCGAGTGCCCCGTCGCCGCTGCGCAATGGGAACTCGGCCGCGCCAAACGGCAGTCCGTGCAGGGCGCCGCCGCCCCAGCGCAGGACACTGTCGCGCCGGTTGCCGCCGGACAGCACCGGATTGCCCTGCACGCCCAGCAGGCGGAAACGATCGCGACCATCGATCAGATCGACATCGCGCAGCTCCATCTCCGCCTCGCGCAGCGCGCCGGCTTGCAGATCCACCCGCGCCGCCAACGCCCCGCCCATGCGCAGATCCGACAGGCCGGCCAGGCCCAGCCAGCCGGACAGGTAGCGCGCCTGCAACGGTGCCAGGTCGTCGCTGCGCATCCGCAGCGCGGCATCGCTCAGGTTCAAGGCGGGATCCAGGCTCAGACCGCCGGTCACCTGCAGGGCCGCGCCGTCGTCCCAGGCCAGCGTCGGCAATTCCCAGCGCCCGTCCGGCCAGCGCCGCGCGGCCACGTTCACCCCCACCGGCGTATCCGGCAAGGCGATGTAGGCGTTGCCCGCGAGCAGTTCGCCGCCACGCAGCTCGCCGTCCAGGGTGACCAGCCTCTGCCGCGGAAACTGCCGGTAGTCGATCCGCAAGGCGGCCGACAGGCCTTCGGCGGCAATGCTGCCGTCCGGCGTGTCCAGCGAGAGTCCGCCGAGCCGGAGCGGCCCTGAGACCTGCAATGGACCGCGTTCGGGCACCCGCAGGTCCAGCCTGCCATCCAGGCGCCCGCCTTTCAGGCGCGCATCCGCCCAGCCCTGCGCGACCAGCGCCTGCGCCCAGCTCACGGGCACCTGCACCAGATTGATCCGGGTGAGATCCGGCGCGGCCGCGTTGCGCTCCATCGCCAGCGACGCGGGACCGCCGGCCAGCCGGGCATGGGTATGGGTCAGGTCGATGGCCACGTCCAGCCGCAGCGGCGAACCGCCGGCCTGGGTCACCCTTCCGTCGCACCGCCACCGTTCCCCGGCCTCGCGCCGCAACGGACAGCTCCAATGAACGTCGTGCCAGCGATAGCCCAGATCGTCCGCCCGCAGGCCACGTGCCCGCAGGGACAGCTCGCCGGTGTCGGCGGCCGCCGGCCAGGCCAGGCGCACGTGCACGTCCTCCAGCACCGCCACCGGCGTGCTCACCCGCGCGATATGCACGCTGGCGACGCGGGCCTGCGCCGGGAACAGCGGTGTCAACCCGATCAGCACCAGCAGCGTTAACATGCGAACGCACATGGGGGCAGCATAACGATGTCCGGGGACGAAGGAATGAAGCCACGCCTGCTGCTGGTCGAGGACGACCCGATCAGCCACGCCTTCATGCTGGCCGCGCTGCAGGCGCTGCCCGCCCAGGTCGACAGCGCCGATTCGGTCGCCGACGCCCTGCGGCGGGAAGATCAACACGATCTCTGGCTCATCGACGCGAACCTGCCCGACGGCAGCGGCGCGCAACTGCTCGATGGCCTGCGCCGGCTGCATGCGCGCACGGTGGCGCTGGCCCATACCGCCGATCCTTCCTCCGAGCGGCGCGAATCCCTGCTCGCGGCCGGCTTCGCGACGGTGCTGGTCAAGCCGCTGTCCGCGGCGGACCTGCAAGCGGCCGTGCGTCGGCATCTGCCGGCGGGTGCGTCGACCACGCACGACTGGGACGAGTCGGCCGCGCTGAAGGCGCTCAATGGCAACCGGGAACACGTGGCGACCTTGCGTCGACTGTTCCTGGACGAGTTGCCCGCCAGCGTCGGCGCGGTCGAACAGTCCTTCCGCGATGGCAACCAGGAAGCCCTGCGCGCCGTCCTGCACAAGCTGCGCGCCAGCTGTGGCTTCGTCGGCGCCAGCCGCCTGGCGACGGCCGCGCAGCGACTGCATCACGCGCCCGGTTCGCTGGAAGCGCTGATGGATTTCCGCGCCGCGGCCGACGCGCTCCGCGACTGATGCAGTGCTTTCCGCGCCTCAGGCGCGCGGCTTCAGCCGGCCCAGTTCGCTGATCAGTTCCCAGGACTTGAGGCCGCGCGGCCCCAGGTGATGCGCCAGGACGCCGCGCAGGGCCAGCCGCAGGCTGGCCAGATCCTCGGCCGGAGGCGCCTGGTTGGCCGCCAGCGCCAGCAGCGCGCGGCCGGTCGCGGCGGCGCTGCGGTCGCTGTGTCCACGATCGCTGAGCAACCGGCGCGGTCCCTGTTCCGGATCCAGCTGGTAACGCGCGGCCGGATCGATCACGCGGCCGTCGCTGTCATGTTCCAGCGAGAAGCCGAACCCCAGTGCGTCCAGCAAATCCCGTTCGAACCGCCGCAATGTCCACGCCAGCGGCTGGCCGCCGCGAACCCGTTCGCGCGCGGCGGCATAGGCATGGAACAGGTCCGGCAGCGGATCGTGGCGGGGCGCCAGCCGCAGCACCAGTTCATTGAGATAGAAGCCCGCCAGCATCGCGTCGCCGCCCAGCCTCGGCGCGGTGTCCAGCGCCTCGGCGGCCACCAGCCGGGCCAGTTCGCCGCGCAGTTCGGCATCGAGCCGGATGTACTGCAGCGGTTGCAGTGCGGCACGCAGCGCCTGCTTCTTCGGTCCGGTCACGCCGCGCGCCACCAGTCCCAGCCGGCCACGGTCCTCGCTCAGCACTTCCACCAGCAGGCTGGTCTCGCGCCAGGGCCGCGCATGCAGGACGAACGCGTGTTCGCCGGTGAGGTGCATTTCAGCGGCCGGGATTCGGGATTGGGGATTGGGGATTCGCGAAAGCGGAGGGACACGAATCGGGACTTGCCTGCTCGCGTCGCCCCGACTTACTCATAGCCGAACGCCTTGAGGGCGGTTTCGTCGTCGGACCAGCCTTCGCGCACGCGTACCCAGGTTTCCAGGAAGACCTTGCGACCGAACAGGTGTTCCATCTGCATGCGCGCCTTGCTGCCGATTTCCTTCAGTCGCGCGCCCCCCTTGCCGATCACGATCGCCTTCTGGCTTTCGCGCTCGACCCACACCACCGCGCCGATGCGCAGCAGTTCGCCCTGCTTGGGCGAGGTTTCCTCGGTGAAGCGTTCGATTTCCACGGTGGTGGCGTATGGGAGTTCCGCACCGAGCTGGCGCATCAGCTGCTCGCGGATCAGTTCGCCGGCCAGGAAGCGTTCGCTGCGATCGGTGATTTCGTCCTCGCCGAACATCGGCGGCGCTTCCGGCAGCAGCGCCAGCACGTCCTTCACCAGTGCTTCCAGGCCATTGCGCTTGAGCGCGGAGATCGGATGCACGGCGGCGAACTTGCGCCCCTCGGAAACCTGCGCCAGGAACGGCAGCAGCGCGCTCTTCTCGCGCAGTCGGTCCACCTTGTTGATCACCAGCACCACCGGGATGCCGGCGTCGCTGAGCACGTTGTAGGCCAGGGTGTCCTCGTCTTCCCAACGGCCGGCCTCGATCACCAGCAGGCCCGCGTCCACGCCTTCCAGCGCGCCGCGCGCGGCACGGTTCATCACCCGGCTCATCGCCGAGGCGGAGAACTTGCCCTGCTGCTTGTGCAAGCCGGGCGTGTCGACCAACACGATCTGCCCGGCCGGGAAAGTCGCGATGCCCAGCAGGCGATGGCGGGTGGTCTGTGGCCGGCTGGACACGATGCTGACCTTGGCGCCGACCAGCGCATTGGTCAGGGTCGACTTGCCCACGTTGGGGCGGCCAATCACGGCAACGCTGCCGCTATGCGTTTGGGGGGTGTCGCTCATTCGACGGTGTTCCGTTTGGTCTCTGCCAGTTGATCCAGCAGCGCCGCGGCGGCGGCCTGCTCGGCGATGCGCCGTGAGGTGCCCTCGCCCTCGGCCGACAGCGGTGGTTCCTGGATGCTGCAACGGGCCACGAACTGCTTGGCGTGGTCGTCGCCGCTCTCGGACACCAGTTCGTACAGCGGCAACGGCCGCTGGCGCGCCTGCAGCCATTCCTGCAGGCGGGTCTTGGCATCCTTTTCGGGTTTGCCGACGGGCAGCGCGGCCAGCGAATCCTCGAACCACGGCAGCACCACCGCCCGGCACGCCTCGAAACCGGCGTCCAGGTAGATGGCGGCCACCAGCGCTTCCAGCGCGTCGGCGAGGATCGAGTCGCGACGATGTCCGCCGGACTTCATTTCTCCCGGCCCCATCGTCAACCGCGCGCCCAGTTCCATGCGCCGGGCGATGGTGGCCAGCGACGCCTCGCGCACCAGTTCGGCGCGCGCGCGGGTCAACGCGCCTTCATCGGCCTTGGGCCAGCGCTGGAACAGCGCCTCGGCGACCAGCAGGTTGACGATGCCGTCGCCGAGGAATTCCAGCCGTTCGTTGTGCGGCGCCCCGGCGCTGCGATGGGTCAGGGCCTGCCCCAGCAAACCCTGATTGACGAACTCATGCGTGAGCCGGAGTACGCTCAAACCTTATTCCGAACCGCCGCGGCGGGTCAGTTCCTCGGTGGTGTCGAACTTGCCGACCACGTCGAGGTTGCCGACCATCGAGCGGCGCACTTCGTAATTGACCTTCATCAGCCAGCCGCCATCGGTGCGTTCGAAGTTGACGTTGGCCGGCTTGACGTTCTCGGTGTAGTCGATCGCCAGGTGACGGAAGAACTTGTCCTGGATGCGCTGCGGATCCATGTCGGCGATGCCGGGTTCGGCGGCCAGGCCGCGCATCGCGGTCCGTACCGAGTAGTACTCCTGGTACATCGGGAACAGCTTCATGGCGATGAACGCGGCGAACCCCACCACCGCGAGCACGACCAGGAAGCCAATCAAGGTGATGCCACTCTGATGCTTGTGATTCATTGCCAGTCCCCCGTTGAACACGCCCTGGATGATGTTGCCGTCACTGGATGCGGTTGCCGATCCGGGACGGTTCGAAGCTCCCCTTGCAGAACCAGTCCTCGCAGTTCAGCCAGATCAGGAAGGCCTTGCCGCGCAGGTTCTCTTCCGGCAGGAAGTGGGTCTGGGTCCACAGCCGGCCGTCCTCGCTATTATCACGATTGTCGCCCATCACGAAATAGTGGCCCGGCGGCACGATCCACTCGCCCTCGCCGGTGGCCCGCTCCAGCACTTCCAGCACCTTGTGCGGGCGGCCCGGGAGCTGTTCCTCCAGCAGGGTCGCGCTCTCGGCACCCATCGGCAGGCCACGGCCGGCGTAGGTGCCCAGGGTCTGGTAGGCCAGCGGCTGGCCGTTGATGGAAACCGTATTGCCCTGGAAGCCGATGCGGTCGCCCGGCAGGCCGATCACGCGCTTGATCCAGTTGTTCTCCGGGTCGTGCGGCGGCTTGAACACCACCACGTCGCCACGCTTGGGTTCGCCGATGGCGACGAACTTGCGGTTGTTGATCGGCAGGCGCAGGCCATAGGCGAACTTGTTGACCAGGATGAAGTCGCCGATCAGCAGGTTCGGCATCATCGAGCTGGACGGGATCTTGTACGGCTCGGCGACGAAGCTGCGCAGCACCAGCACGATCGCCAGCACCGGGAAGAACGCCCGCGAGTAGTCCACCAGCACCGGTTCCTCGTCCAGCAACCCGCCGCGCGCGGCACGGCGCTTGGCGAAGAACAGCTTGTCGAGCAGCCAGATAACGCCGGTGAGCAGCGTCAACACGACCAGAATAGTTTCGAACCAGACCATCTAGTGTTCCTTCGGAACGGGATTGGGGATTCGGGAGTGGGGATTCGTCTGGAGCGGGGCCATCATCGGCCCGGTTCCTCGCCGCAATCCCGACGCCCAGCTTACTTGTTGTCGACCTGCAGCACCGCCAGGAAGGCTTCCTGCGGGATTTCCACCCGGCCGACCTGCTTCATCCGCTTCTTGCCTTCCTTCTGCTTCTCCAGCAACTTCTTCTTGCGGGTGATGTCGCCACCATAGCATTTGGCCAACACGTTCTTGCGCATGGCCTTGACCGTGCTGCGGGCGATGATCTGCGAGCCCACCGCGGCCTGGATGGCCACGTCGAACATCTGCCGCGGAATCAGTTCGCGCATCTTCTCGGTCAGCTCGCGGCCGCGGCGATCGGCCTGGCCGCGGTGGACGATCAGCGACAGCGCATCGACCTTGTCGCCGTTGATCAGGGTGTCCACCCGTACGAACGGGCCGGCCTGGAAGCGCAGGAAGTGGTAGTCCAGCGAAGCGTAACCGCGACTCACCGATTTGAGCTTGTCGAAGAAATCCAGCACGACTTCGGCCATCGGCAGTTCGTAGCTGATCTGCACCTGGCTACCCATGTAGGTGATGCCGATCTGGCTGCCACGCTTCTCCTCGCACAGCGTGATCACGCTGCCCACGTAGTCCGGCGGGGTCAGGATGTTGGCGCGGATGATCGGTTCGCGGATCTCCTCGATCTGGTTCACCGGCGGCAGCTTGGCCGGGTTGTCCAGCGGCATCACCGTGTCATCGGTCTTCAGGATTTCGTACACCACCGTCGGCGCGGTGCTGATCAGGTTCAGGTCGTACTCGCGCTCCAGGCGCTCCTGCACGATTTCCATGTGCAGCATGCCCAGGAAGCCGCAGCGGAAACCGAAGCCCATCGCCTCGGAGCTTTCCGGCTCGAAGCGCAGCGCCGCATCGTTCAGGCGCAACTTCTCCAGCGCCTCGCGCAGCGCCGGGTAGTCCTCGGCATCCACAGGGAACAGGCCGGCGAACACGCGCGGCTGCATTTCCTGGAAGCCGGGCAGCGGCTTGGGCGCCGGGTCGCTGGCCAGGGTCAGGGTGTCGCCGACCGGCGCGCCGTGCACGTCCTTGATGGACGCGGTGATCCAGCCCACCTCGCCCGCGCCCAGCTTCGACAGCACCTTGCGCTTGGGGGTGAACACGCCGACGCTGTCGACCTGGTGGGTACGGCCGGTCGACATCACCAGGATCTTGCTGCCCGGAACGATGTCGCCCTGCATGACCCGCACCAGCGAGACCACGCCCAGGTAGTTGTCGAACCAGGAATCGATGATCAGCGCCTGCAGCTTGTCGGTGTCGCGCGGCTGCGGCGGCGGGATGCGCTGGACGATGGCTTCCAGCACCAGATCCACGTTCAGGCCGGTCTTGGCGCTGACCGGCACCGCGTCCTCGGCGTCGATGCCGATGACCGCCTCGATCTCGCTCTTGGCACGCTCGATGTCGGCCGTGGGCAGGTCGATCTTGTTCAGCACCGGCACCACTTCCAGCCCCTGCTCCACCGCGGTGTAGCAATTGGCGACCGACTGCGCTTCCACGCCCTGGGCGGCATCGACCACCAGCAGCGCGCCCTCGCAGGCCGCCAGCGAACGCGAGACTTCATAACTGAAGTCGACGTGGCCGGGGGTGTCGATGAAGTTCAGGAAATAGGTCTGCCCGTCCTTGGCCTTGTACGGCAGGGATACGGACTGTGCCTTGATGGTGATGCCGCGCTCGCGCTCGATCGGATTGGAGTCGAGCACCTGCGCTTCCATTTCGCGGGCCTGGAGGCCGCCGCAAAGCTGGATGATGCGATCGGCCAGGGTCGACTTGCCGTGGTCGACGTGCGCGATGATGGAGAAATTGCGGATGTTCCGCATGGAATCAGAGGACATGTGGGGGCGGCGGCCACGGCCGTCGTCAGGATAACGGGGCATTATCGCATGGCCGGAGGCAATCCCTACCTGTGCCCCACAAACATGAACGCCCGCCGGGACCTCCGGCGGGCGTCCGAAAGCAGCCGTGGAAGCAGGCTTACGGCTTGGCGTCGTCGGCGGTCACCGCCAGGAAGCGCGTCACGCCGCCCTGCCGGACCAGCAACATCACGGTCTGACCCGCCTTGACGTCCTTGAGCTGGCCGTTGAGCGCGGCGGCCGAACCGACCGGCGTGCGCCCGACCTGCAGCACCACCATGCCCGGCGCCAACCCGGCTTCACGGGCGGCGCTGCCATTGATGCGCGAGATCAACACGCCCTCGCCTGCCTTCAGGCCCATCTGCTTGCGGGCATTCGCGTCCAGATCCTGGCCGACGATACCCAGCGGATTGTTGCCGGAGGTCTGGGCCGGCTTGCCCGGGACGGCCGGCAGGCCACTGGCGGAAGCCGATTCCTCGCTGAGCTCGGTCAGGGTCACACTCAGGTCCTTGGGCTTGCCATCACGGATCACCGTGATGGTGGCCTTGGTGCCCGGGGTCAGCGCGCCCACCAGTGGCGGCAGATCCGAGGAATCGTTGATACGCGCACCGTTGAAGCCGGTGATGATGTCGCCAGGCACCAGGCCGGCCTTCGCCGCCGGGCTGTCCTCCAGGACCTGATTGACCAGGGCACCGCGGGTATCGGCAGCCCCCATGCCACGTGCCTTTTCCGTCGTCAGCGGCTCGACGACCACGCCCAACTGCCCACGGCTGACCTTGCCGGTCGCCTTCAGCTGGTCCACCGCGCCCATCGCCAGATCGATCGGAATCGCGAAGCTGATGCCCATGTAGCCGCCGGAGGCGGAGAAGATCTGCGAGTTGATGCCGACCACTTCACCGCGGGTGTTGAGCAGCGGCCCACCGGAGTTGCCCTGGTTGATGGCCACGTCGGTCTGGATGAAGGGTACGTAGCGCTGTTCCTGGCCGCCGGTGCTGCGACCGACCGCGCTGACCACGCCGGCGGTGACCGAATGGTCCAGGCCGAACGGCGAACCGATCGCCACCACCCACTGGCCCGGCTTGAGCGTCCTGGAATCACCCAGGCGCACCACCGGCAGGCCCTTGGCCTCGATTTTCAGCAGCGCCACGTCGTACTGCTGGTCGCTGCCGATCACCTTGGCGGTGAACTCGCGGCGATCCGGCAGCTTCACCTTCACCTCGTCGGCGCCGTCGATCACGTGGTGGTTGGTCAGCACGTAGCCGTCGGCGGAAATGATGAAGCCCGAACCGGCGGAGACGCCGCGCGGGCCACGGCCGCGATCCCCCGGGCCCGGCATCTGGAAGCCCGGCGGCAGCATGCGGCGGAAGAATTCGGGAATCTCGTCCTCGCCCATCGCCTCGCCGGCGTCGGCGGTCCGGCGGCTGCCGATCTGGGCTTCGATGTTGACCACGCCGGGACCGACCTGTTCGACCAGGTTGGTGAAATCCGGCAGGCCGCTCACCAGCTGCGGCGCGGACGATTGCGCCACCGCGGGCACCGACGCGGCGACCGGCGTCGCCGGCGCGGGATCGGCCGGGCGCGCGCAGGCGGCCAGCGGCACGGTGAGGATCAGCAGGGACAACACGTTGGAACGGGCACTCAGACTCATCGAATGCGGGCCTCGATTGCGGATGACGGTTCTTGGGGTGGGAAACCCGGCGCGGTCCCGCGCCGGGGAATGACGGTGCGGCCGCGATTCAGCGCTGCGGCGCGCGGGCCGGTTCGACCGGCGGTACCGGCGAGGCCTCGGTGGAAGGCTCGAACGGATAGAACGTACGGGCGCCCGCGTCGCTGGAGAAACCAGCGTTGAAGGCGCCGCTGGCCGGGTACTGCGACAGCGTCGAGCGCGGCCACGGCCGGGCCTGCGGGGCGGCCGGTCCCGGCGAGAACGGATCGCCATTGCGGGCGATCGCGCTCGCCGGGGACGCGGATGCCGGCAGGACAGGTGCGTTGTTGGCGACGGCGGGCACCGCGACCGGCGGCGTGGCGCGGGCCACGGCCCGGACCGGCTCGCGCATCACCCGGCCCGCGGCGCTGCGGGCCGCCTGCTGGGTGCGGGTGGCGCTGCGGCGGGAAGCGGCATCGGCACGACGCGGCACGCTGGCCACGGCCACCGCGGCGGTCGCCGCCGAAGCCAGGGCCTGTTCGGCCGCTCCGGCGCCATCGGCCAGGGTGCCGGTATCGGCGACGGTGGCGGGAACACCCGCGTCTTCGGCCGGCGCGGCTGGCACCGCGGCCACCGACGGTGCGGCGGAAGCGGCGTCCTCCTGCGGGGCCTGCTGGCGAACCATGAACAAGGCGACCAGTGCGACCGAGGCGGCCAATGCACCGCCGCCCCAGCGTGCCAGCCGGCCGCGCGGCGCGCCGGTCGCTTCCTGGTTGGCGGCCGGTTGGCGGGCCTCGGCGGCCACGGCCAGCGCCACCCGGGCGGCGAAACCTTCCGGTGCCGGCGCCTGGGCCTGGCCACGCAGCACGTCGCCGCACAGCTGCCAGCGTTCCCAGCAAGCGTTCAGTTCGCCGTCGTGCTGCAGGCGGCGCAGCAGGAAACGGGCTTCATCGGGCGACAACTCGCCGTCCATCAACGCCGAAAGCTGCTGGCGGTTGTGGATGTCCAGTTTGTCGAGTTCTACGGTCATGGGCGGCTACGCTCCCGGGTGGCACTTTCTGTATCGAGCAAGGGTCGCAACTCGGCATCGATGGCTTCACGCGCACGGAAAATGCGGGAACGCACGGTGCCGATGGGGCAATCCATCTTCTGCGCGATTTCCTCATAGCTCAGACCTTCCACCTCGCGCAGGGTGATGGCGGTCCTCAATTCCTCGGGCAGCGCGTCCACGGCCTTCATGACCGTGCGCTCCAGTTCCTGGCGCATCAATTCGCGTTCGGGGGTATCCGTGTCGCGAAGGCGACTGCCGGCGTCGTACTGCTCGGCGTCGGCGGCGTCGACGTCATCCGTCGGCGGCCTGCGGTTGTGCGCTACAAGGTGGTTCTTGGCGGTATTCACTGCAATCCGATGAAGCCACGTATAGAACTGGGCATCGCCGCGGAAGTTCCCCAGCGCGCGATAAGCGCGCAGGAAGGTTTCCTGGGCCACGTCCTGGCATTCGCTCCAGTCATGGATGTAGCGCCCGATCAGGGCCACCACCCGATGCTGGTACTTGCGCACCAGCAGATCGAAGGCCGCGCTGTCGCCGCGCTGCACCCGCTTGACCAGTTCGAGGTCCAACTCCTGTGTTGAATCGGTTCCGGCCATGCCGGGCTGCACTCCTGTGAGCTCGGCCATCAGCCGGGCAATGTGACCGCATCCGCGGAAAAAAGTTCACGGGTGGGTCGCGGGCCTGACCGGCCCCGTTTCCCATCCCGCCGGCGCTCCGGGCCGGGCCATCGCGCGGCTCCGGGCAACAACGCCCGGAACCGGCATGCCAGCCGGGAAAAACCGGCGGGATATCAAGAATTTAACCGCCGGCGCGGGATCATTTCCCCGGCCGTCGATCAACCCCTCTCCCGGATATGCGGATTTGACGCGGGTTAAACAACCTCGGGATGATAGCGGTCTTGTCCATACGTAAACGGATGGTCCGATCATGGCCGCAAACTTCGATGGGCTTCGATTCAGTCACTGGCAGACCGAACTGCGCAGCGACGGCATCGTCGTCCTCAGCTTCGACCGCCAGGGTGCCAGCGTCAACGCGTTCTCCCAGGACGCGTTGATCGAGCTGTCCGATCTGCTCGAACGCCTCGCCATCGACCCGCCCAAGGGGTTGGTGCTGCGCTCGGCCAAGAGCTCCGGTTTCATCGCCGGCGCGGACCTGAAGGAGTTCCAGGAATTCGATCGCCGCGGCACCGTCAACGACGCCATCCGTCGCGGCCAGACCGTGTTCCAGAAGCTGGCCGAACTGCCCTGCCCGACCGTCTCGGCCATCCACGGCTTCTGCATGGGCGGCGGCACCGAGATTTCGCTGGCCTGCCGCTATCGCGTGGCCTCCAGTGACGCGTCCACCCGCATCGGCCTGCCGGAGGTGAAGCTGGGCATCTTCCCGGGCTGGGGCGGCAGCGCGCGCCTGCCGCGGCTGATCGGCTCGCCCAAGGCGATGGACATGATGCTCACCGGCCGCACGTTGTCGGCCAGCGCCGCCCGCGCGATGGGCCTGGTGGACAAGGTGGTGGAACCGGCGGTATTGCTGGACACCGCCATCGGCCTGATCCAGAACGGCGTGCAGCGTCCGTTCCAGCAGCGCTTCCTGGGCTGGATCAGCAACACCTGGATCGCGCGCAAGATCCTGGCGCCGCAGATGACCAAGCAGGTCGCCCGCAAGGCGCCGCGCGCGCACTATCCCGCGCCCTACGCGCTCATCAACACCTGGCTGCAATCCGGCGGCAAGGGCATCCAGGGCCGTCTGGACGCCGAGCGCAAGGCGGTGGTCAAGCTGGCATCCACTCCGACCGCGCGCAACCTGGTGCGGATTTTCTTCCTGACCGAGCGGCTCAAGGGCCTGGGTGGCAAGGACCATGGCATCCAGCGCGTGCACGTGGTCGGCGCCGGCGTGATGGGCGGCGACATCGCCGCGTGGTCGGCCTACAAGGGTTTCGAAGTCACCCTGCAGGATCGCGAGCAGCGCTTCATCGACGGCGCGATGACCCGCGCGCAGGAACTGTTCGCCAAGCGGGTGAAGGACGAGGCCAAGCGTCCGGCGGTGGCCGCGCGGCTGAAGAGCGACCTGGCCGGCGACGGCGTGCCGGAAGCGGATCTGGTGATCGAGGCGATCATCGAGAACCCGGAAGCCAAGCGTGATCTGTACCAGTCGGTCGAGCCGCGCCTGAAACCCGACGCGCTGCTGACCACCAACACCTCGTCCATTCCGTTGACCGAGCTGCGCGAGCACATCCAGCGACCGGCGCAGTTCGCCGGCCTGCACTACTTCAATCCGGTCGCGTTGATGCCGCTGGTGGAAATCATCCGCCACGACGCGATGGCGCCGGAGACCGAAAAGCGCCTGGCGGCGTTCTGCAAGGCCATCGACAAGCTGCCGGTGCCGGTCGCCGGCACGCCCGGCTTCCTGGTCAACCGCGTGCTGTTCCCGTACATGCTGGAAGCGGCCAACGCGTATGCCGAAGGCATTCCCGGCCCGGTCATCGACAAGGCGGCGGTGAAGTTCGGCATGCCGATGGGACCGATCGAACTGATCGACACCGTCGGCCTGGACGTGGCCGCCGGCGTAGGCATGGAACTGGCTCCGTTCCTCGGCCTCACGGTTCCCGCCGCCCTGGGCAACGTGGAATCCGGCAAGCGCGGCAAGAAGGACGGCCAGGGTCTGTACAAGTGGGAGAACGGCAAGCCGGTCAAGCCGGAGGTGCCGCAGGACTACAAGGCGCCGGAGGATCTGGAGGACCGCCTGATCCTGCCGCTGCTCAATGAAGCGGTGGCCTGCCTGCACGATGGCGTGGTGTCCGACGGCGATCTGCTGGATGCCGGCGTGATCTTCGGCACCGGTTTCGCGCCGTTCCGTGGCGGCCCCATCCAGTACATCCGCAGCACCGGCGCCGACACGCTGCTGGCCAGGCTCAAGGCCCTGCAAGCGCGCCACGGCGATCGCTTCGCCCCGCGTCCCGGCTGGGATTCGGAAGCGCTGCGGCAACCCGCCGCGTGAGTCAAAAGAAAAGGCCGCGATGCGGCCTTTTTCTTTTGAACCTCCTCTTGTGGGAGCGACGTCAGTCGCGATTCGCGATGCCAAACGCGTCCTGACGAGCGTCGATCCGGATTGACAGGTTCGCGACTGACGTCGCTCCCACAGGGATGCCGGCCCAGGATCCGATAATGTCGACGAGGTTGGCTATGATCCGGTCGCATGAAGCCTCCCTCCTCCGACTGGCAGCCCCTGCTCGATCAATGGCAACTCACCGTTGATGGCGACGCCTTCGCCACGCCCGGCAGCCAATTGCTGCCGGTACGCTGGCGGGGCCGCCCCGCCATGCTCAAGCGGGCACTGACCGCGGAGGAAAAATCCGGCGGTGCACTGATGCGCTGGTGGAACGGCGACGGCGCCGCGCACGTGTATGGGCATGAAGACGACACCCTGCTGATGGAACGCGCCACCGGCACGCGCGATCTGTTCGCGATGGCGCTGGACGGCCGGGACGATGAAGCCAGCCGCATCCTCTGCGCCACCCTCGCCCGCCTGTATGCGCCACGCGCCGCTCCGCCGCCAGCGCACCTGGTGCCGCTGCGGCCGTGGTTTCGTTCGCTGGAAGCGGCGTCGGGAGAAAACACGCGCTTCGCCCGCTCCTGGGCTACCGCCCGGGCACTGCTGGAACACCCGCAGGATCCAGTGGTCCTGCACGGCGACATGCATCACCGCAACGTGTTGGACTTCGACGAGCGCGGCTGGCTCGCCATCGATCCCAAATGCGTCACCGGCGAACGCGGCTTCGACTACGCCAACCTGCTGACCAATCCGGACCTGCCCACCGTCACCCGGCCCGAACGCTTCCATCGTCAATTCGATGTGATTGCCGAGGCTGCGCGGTTGGAGCCGCAACGCCTGCTGCGTTGGGTGGTCGCCTTCGCCGGCCTGTCGGCGGCATGGTTCCTGGAGGATGAGGACGAACAGGGCATCGCCTCGGACTTCGCCGTCGCCGATCTGGCGCAAGCGATGCTGGACGGTTGAGAGGCATCCGTCTGCGGGTTTCGCGGGACGGGTGAAGTATCCGCGGCCTGCCGGGTCACACCAGTCCGTGCTCGGCTTTCACAGGGTGGCGAACGAGCCGGGACGGCAGGGCGAAGGAGCGCCCCCATCCGCCCTTCGGGCACCTTCCCCCGCAGCGCGGGGGAAGGGACTTTGACAGGCATCAGTGGCCTGCGCGTCAAACCACTATCAACAGAAAAGACGCATGCAGAAAACGGAGGCCAGCCCTCGCCCGGCGCTCCGATTCGGGTACGCTTGCGCCGTTCGTTCCCGTCCCCGTTCCGGGAGTCCGCATGTTCGATACCCCTCGGCACCGTCGCATCGCCGCCGTCGTCGCCTTGATTTACGTCGCCGTGCAATCTTTCCAGTGGTACGTGTTCGGGCATCTGCCGGAAGCCGGCGATCCGGTGCAGCAACTGCTGCAGGGGCCACATCCGCTCAACCTGGCGCGCGCGACCAGCATGCTGCTGTCGTTCTTCGGGCTGGCCTATCTGTTCCTGGTGGCCTGCGGTATCGCCTGGCGGCGCAATCCTGCACTGGCGGTGTTGGCGTTCCTCGGCTTCTTCGTGTTCTGCCTGCTGGAAGTCCATTTGCGCGCGGTGGAGCTGTTCCATGTCTACCTGGCCCTGCCGGAGCAATACCGGGCCACCACCGACACGGCCGAACACGCACGCATCCTGGCCGCGCAGGGCAGCTTCCAGTCGGTGCAGTACGCGCTGTACTTCCCGCTGGGCCTGTCGTGGCTGCTGGGCAGCGTGCTGGCATGCCTCGCGCTGGGCCGCGACCGCATGCACTGGCTGGCGCTGTGGGCCTTCGGCCTGAATGCCGTGCGACTGTTCCTGCGGATGATCGACAGCTACCTCATCGGACCGAAGTTCGACGCGCTCTACGGCACGCTCTACCTGCCGCTGGTCTATCTGAGCTTCGTGCCGCTGGCGATCTGGCTGTGGCGCCAGAAGACCCCGCCGTCCTCTTAGGGTGGGTCAAAGCATACCCAGGTCATGCCTGCGCGATTGTCGGCCACATCCGAAAGAGCAGGAAAAACGACAGCGGGGGACCCAGCGCCGCCGCACAGGTCACCGCCCATCGGCGTACACCGCGCACCGCGTGCGCCCTACCCAGTTTCCAGGCTACGACAAGATTGATGCCCCAGGCCAGGAGGATAGAGAATCCGGGTCCATGCCCATTTCTTTCCAGGACCACCGCGATTGCGCCCGCAGTGGCGAACGCAATCAGAAACCACCTTCCTGCATCCCAGAAGTGGTGTGGTGACTCAATCCGCATTCTTCCTCCTTGTTCGCTTCATAATCGTGGTTCGCCTGAGGTCATTGACGCTTGTTCCAATATGCCATTCCACAGTAAGCCAGTCCTCCGCAAATGACCCCCACCACCGGCGCGACAAAAACGCCTATCCACATGGCGATGTAGGCAGGCCCATCGCAGGGTGATTGGCAATCGCCGTCCGGGATGAGCAGGCGCATCAACACAGCCAAGGATCCCAAAGCCCCCAGGACGAAGCCCACGACACCGGCGAGCAGCGCCAAGCCTTCTCTCAGGAATCGCATCGAACACCTCCTTGCCATGGACCGGTCCCAGTCCGCCAATTCTTTGCCCGTCGAAGGTGGGCGTCTGTTCTCTGCTCACCTCTCCGCTTCCGGTCCAAAGATGACGGTGGGGCGTGCTCACTCTCCTACGCGTGTTCGTGAAATGGTGGAACAAGTCCGTGCTCATCCAGCACGGTCTTGTAGTGATCCAGATAGGCCAGCAACGTATCGCGCAAGTCGGTGAGTTCATCCTGTGCTTCCGCAGGAAGCACGCCACGCGCGGCCTCGCACGCCGCATCGGCACACTGGAACATCATGAACAATGCATCGCCCTGCACCAGCACGCCGGGATGCTTGCGACCGTGATGGCGCAGCACGACCGCGTTGGTGCGGTCGGAATAGATTTCCACGCGTTCCTCGTACATTCCCCCTCCCAAGGTCCTGTCGTTCCGGGCGCCCGTGTTGCGCCATTCAACATCCCATCGGCACCGCAAACACCAGTCGCGTCACCGGTTTCCAGCGACCGTCCACACGCGCTTCCACCTGGATTCTGATTTCGCTGATGGTCGAATACATCGGCGAGTCGGCCGGTGACTTGATGTCCTTGATGAGGCCTAGCCAATGCTCCGTGGTCTCCTGCGTGTCGCTCCAACCGGCCAATGCCTCGCGGGCGGCGACGCGGATTTCATCGGGAGTGGCCCGGGGAACACATCCGGATTCCTCGTCGGTCGGTGTTGGCACGGTGAAACGGCGCCCGTCGGCGCTGCTGGCGACATGCCATTCCGATACGCAATGGCGGAAGTCGATCAGGTCCACATGCGGACCTTCTCCGCTGATGCCCAGGCTGGTTTCAAACTGCACACGCACGCGGTACTCGCCACCCGGTCCGCCCCTGGGCGTCAGATTCAGGGTACCGCCGTAGATTTCATCGCCCGGTTCCAGGCTTTCTTCGATGCGCGCGCCGGGTGCGTCCCAGGTATAGGCGCCGGCTGACAGCTCGGGCGCGTTGAGGGTGATGCGGTCCAGCGACTGCGCCGAAGCCGTGCCGCACAGGCCGGCCAGCAACCAGGCCACTCCCATGATCCATTGGTCCAACTTCCCTGTCATCGCCCGTCCCCCGCCGGTCGCGGCACTTTAGCCGAGCTGGAACGGGCGGACAATCCGCAGCAGTGGCGACCTTTTCCGGGTGAACAGCCTTGGCGGGCGACGCTTCAGCGCCAGCTGTTCTTCCGGCTCGGCGGCGGCGGCTGGCTTTCGTCGAGGACGGGCACCAGCTTTCCCAGGCCAACACGGCTGAAATCCCCGGTGCCGTGGAAGTCGAGCTGGCCGAAGCTCTTCGCGTTCAGTGCGTCGCTGCCCAGAAACACTTCCTCGCCAACGACCAGCGGTCGGACCGTGCTGCACACCGTCTGCGGAATCCGCAGCACGCTGATGCCGGCCTGCTTCCACGCCACATCGGGGAGAATCCGGCGGACCACGGAACTGTCCACCCACACATCCACCGTATCGTTCGTGATCGAACGGCACTTCCCGATTCCAATGTCGAACGCCATGCAACCTCCTACTGGGCCGTACTTCTGAGAGTGAACAAATAGCCGCGCGCCATGAGCAGATCCCGCATCCGGGCTTCCGCGCCGTGCCGGTCGAACGTCTCGCCCACCCAGAGTCCGTAGCTCGGGCGTCCCGGGTGCTCGCCACCGCGCGCCTGCCGCGTCACGTTGATATCCAGCGAACCGCAGGCAGTCGCCCACATGACCCGCAACTCGTCCGGACCGACGGACTGCGCGGCGCCCACATGCAGGACAAACACCTGACGACGACCTCGGGACACGATGCATCCTTGGCCACAAGGCCATGAGTGTGTGCCGAAAGGAAGTGTGGTCGCCTTGGATGGATGGCGAGAATGAGCTGCCGCTCAGCAAGTCCTACACATATACGCTCTCGGGACGGGTCCTGCAAGAATCGAGGGGCCGAACTCACTCCTTTTTAACAAACAGCATCCTAGTTTTCAGGCATGGGGCCACGAGACATTCACATGCTCAGACTCAGCCAACCCAAGACACTGGAGGACGAATCCAGGCAGTTGTCTTTGCTCATCAAGAGCGTCACGGACTACGCCATCTACATGCTCGATCCCGAAGGCTACATCTGCTCCTGGAATCCGGGCGGCCAGCGCATCAAGGGTTATTCCGCGCGGGAAATCATCGGCGAGCATTTCTCCCGCTTCTACACGCCCGAGGACATCGCCGCCGAGGTTCCGCGCAACAATCTCCGCGCCGCCGCCGAAAACGGCGGCCTCTCCGCCGAAGGCTGGCGCGTGCGCAAGGACGGCAGCCGGTTCCTGGCCAGCATCGTCATCGAACCCATCTGGGAGGATGGCGATTTGATCGGATTCGCCAAGGTCACGCGCGACGTGACCGAGCGGTATTCGGCGCAGAAGCGACTGGAGGAAGCGCGCGACGCCCTGCTGCAGGCGCAGAAGATGGAGGCCATCGGCAAGCTCACCCTGGGGCTGGCGCACGACTTCAACAACCTGCTCACGGTCATCCTCAACAGCCTGGACGTGATCGCGGCCAGGACGGTCGGCAACGACAACATCGCCTCGCCGCTGAAGGCCGCCATCCGCGCCTGCGACCGTGGCGCCCTGCTCACCCGCCAATTGCTGACCTTCGGACGCGGGCAGAACCTGCTTTCACAACCTACCCACCTGAGCGAACTCATTCGCAAGTCGGCCGACCTGTTCGAGCGTGCCTGCGCGGATCAGGTCAGCCTGCGCTTCGAGCTGTCCGATCATCTCCCGCCCGTGCTGGTGGATCGGGCCCAGTTGGAAGCGGCCATCCTCAACCTCGTCTGCAACAGCCGCGACGCCCTGTCCGGGAACGGCAGCATCGTCGTGCGGACGTCCGCCGCCCTGATGAACAATCCCCTGCAGCCCGACAGCGAACCCTCGCTGCACGTCTGCGCCGAGGTCAGCGATGACGGGCCCGGCATTCCCGTCGAGCTGCAAGCCAGGGTATTCGACCCCTTCTTCACAACCAAGGAAGTAGGAAAGGGAAGTGGCCTCGGTCTCAGCCAGGTGTTCGGCCTGGCTTCCCAGTCCGGTGGATTTGTCCAACTCGCCAGCAGTCCCGGTCAAGGCGCCACGTTCCGCATCTGGTTGCCCGCAGGCATGGAGAAAGACGATGGAGAAGGTTCGCAGGGTCCTGTTCGTTGAAGACGAGCCCGACATCGCGGAAGTCGTGGCCGACGCCCTGTCTTCGGAAGGGTTCGAGGTCTGCGTGGCCGCCAACGGCCGCGATGCACTGGAACTGCTCCATACCGGCATCCCGTTCGATTCGGTGATTACCGATGTGAGCATGCCGGACGGCGTGTCCGGTATCGACGTGGCCCACGAGGCCGCGCGGCTCAATCCCGCCGCGAAAATCATCGTCGCCTCCGGCCATCAGCTGGGGCATCTGCCGCAACTGCCGGAACGCTTCGAGTTCATTCCCAAGCCGTACCGGTTGATGGGCTTGTTGAATGCAATCAGCTGAGGGCATCCAGCCACGGCGTCTCATCGCGACGCCGGCGTCCCCGGCGGCTGGATGGCCGGCGCATGCCGCGCCATCAGTTCCACCACCCAGTCGATGAACACCCGCAGCTTGCGGCTGACGTGCCGGCTGGGCGGGAACGCCAGATACAACGGCATCGCGTCGAGTTGCCAGTCCTCGAACAGCCGCACCAACTCGCCGCGCGCCGTCGGTCCATTGGCCATGTATTGCGGCAGCCAAATCACCCCCAGGCCGGCCACCCCGGCGGCCAGATAGGCATTGCCGTCATCCACCGACAATACGTGGCGTCCCTGCACGCGCACCTCTTCCCCGCCCTGGCGCAGGGGAGACATCAAGGCACTGCGGATGCGCGAGCTGCGGTAGCCGACGATGCGGTGCCGGCCGTCTTCCAGTGCCTGCGGATGCGCCGGCGTGCCGTTGCGCGCGAGGTAGGCCGGTGCGGCATAGACGCCGAGTGGCAGATCGGCGACATGGCGGGCGCGCAGTGACGGGTCGGCGAGTTCGCCGCCGCGCACCACGCAGTCCACGTTCTCGTCGATCAAATCCACCTTGCGATCGCTCGCGCCCAGATCGAGTTGGATATCCGGATAGCGCGCGTGGAAATCCGGAAGCGCCGGCACCAGCACCAGACTGGCCAGCGGTGCGGGCACGTCCACGCGCAGGCGCCCGCGCGGCGATGCGGAAGCAGCGGACAGACTGGTCTCGGCGTCGTCCAGGTCGCCCAGCAGGCGCACCACCCGCTCGTAGTAGGCGGCGCCGTCGGCGGTGACATTGACCTTGCGCGTGGTGCGGTTCAGCAGCTTGACCCGCAGATGGGTTTCCAGTTGCTGCACCAGTTGGGTGACGCGGGTCTTGCTGGACTGCAAGGTCTCGGCCGCCTTGGTAAAACTGCCGGTTTCCACCACGCGGACGAAGGCCTGCATCGCATCGAGACGGTCCATGGGGGTTCCGGACGTTGGGATTGTTTGGATTCTACAAACAGTGATCCCGCGTTCGGCGTGTTTATCCCTCCAGGGCGGCTACCTAGAGTGAGCGGCAGAAACCGGGCGCCGCCCCATCAGGAGATTTCCATGAGTACCCGTGATGTCGTCTTTCCCCCGGGCCGCCGTGCCCTGTACGAGCGCAACCGCTATTCCCCGGCGGTGCGTTCCAACGGTTTCCTGTTCGTGTCCGGGCAGGTCGGCAGCCGCGAGGACGGCTCGCCGGAGCCGGATTTCGAGGCGCAGGTCCGACTGGCGTTCGCCAATCTGGAAGCAACCCTGAAGGCCGGTGGCTGCGGGCTGGACGACATCGTCGACGTGATCACTTTCCATACCGATCCGGAGCACCAGTTCGACACCGTCATGCAGATCAAGAACGAAGTCTTTCCAGAAACGCCCTATCCCAACTGGACCGCGGTCGGCGTCAACTGGCTGGCGGGCTTCGATTTCGAGATCAAGGTGATTGCAAGGGTTTCCGGCTGAAGCTGAGAGGATTCGATAGTTTCTCCGGATCACTCGCGAACATCCGACAGCGGCCGAGTCATGCGAGCGCCGGGACGGCGGCAGCGCAGATCCCGAAACTGGAAAAAGCGAGGACAGCCATGGAGGCCGCCGCCTCATCACCCACTGATATACTCCGCTCGGGAGATAGGGGGAGAATGGACGTGCGCAAGCGATCGGGTGTGGTGCTGGTGATGGTGGCCGGCGGTATATGCGCTGGCTTGCTCTGGGCTTCGCAGAGTTTGGCCGACTTCATTCGCCGGCCCTCTTCCCGGTCAGATATTCCGGCTGGCGCGCTGTCCGACACGCGCGCTGGCAGGCGACTGGCCGTTGCTCGCCAGCCGCTCGCCGGCCGCCAGCCGCTTTTTGCTTACCGTTCCTCCAGCGCATGGACCAGCGCTACGGCAGGCGCGCACCGCCAGGCAGGCACCGCCTTCCCGTCGATGTCACCGGTGTCCCTGAAGCAACAGGGCTACTCGATGTCTGCGCCTGAGTTCCTCTCGGATCCAGCGACCGCCCGGGCGAACTCCATTGCCGTGGGCGACGTTTCCGGCGACGGAAGGGACGACCTCGTGTTCCTATCCCAGTACCCCGCACAAGACCCGGCGAATTACCGTACGGACATTTACGCCGCTTACCAGCGCGTCGATGGTCGCCTCGATGCGGCCGTCAAGATCGGTGAGACGGGCAACAATCTCGCATACCAGCTCCTGGTGGCCGATATGGACCGGGACGGTGTAGGGGACATTGTTACCGCCACCCTGGGTGGGGTAAAGGTGCTCCGGTCGAATGCGGATGGCACCTTTACGTCGAGTACCGCGGTGGCCGGTGACCCTTACGACTTGGTGGTGACCGACGTAGATCGCGACGGTCACCTCGATGTCCTCGTCGACTCGAGCAACACATCAGCCACCGTCGTCCATGGCGACGGCCATGGCGGTATCGCGCGCACCTCGACGCTGCCCTTGCCCTCCTCCGCGGTTCGCACGACAGGCGACGTCACTGGCGACGGCCTGGATGATCTCATCCTTGCCACAATCTTCAACAGGCCGCTGCAGGAATTTCATGTTTACCGGGCACTGGCATCAGGAGGCTACGCAGCGCCGGTGGTGATCTATCGGCCAAACGGCTCCAACCACGCAGGGTCACTCGCGGTCGGCGATTTCAACTCTGATGGTCGCGGCGACCTGGCGTGGGAGGAAGCGAAGGACTACGCAGATCTGCACCTGTATTTCCAGGATCCGCAAGGTAATCTCCCATTATCGAGTGTCGACATCCCCAGGAACAGAGGTAGCGGATCGCTGCTCGCCACCGACCTCGACCGCGATGGCCGGACCGATTTGGCGATCGCGCACACCGGATGGAGCTACGTCGGATATTACCTTCAGGCAGGTACTGGCTTCACACCCGAGACCCTCATTGATGCCTACCAATTTCATGGTCGGCTCAACTACTTCGCAACAGGCGACCTCAACCATGATGGGTGTGGCGATCTAGCTATCTCCCGATGGAGTCAGTCGCCGGTGCTGTTATTTGGCCAAGGATGCGGTGTCCGTCAGGCTGTTGCCGATTGCCGTCTGCCTCCAATGATGGCTGCACAGGCGGCTAGCTTGGTATCTCCACTCGTACGGCGTTAGTGCGGGGGCAACGTCGGAGAAGACATTTGCCGCTGAAACTCTGTGCCTTCCTGGACTTTCTGGTCGAGAAGCGCGACGCGCCCGCCGCCTGAGCGGGCCACGGATGCCTCGGCAAAACTCATGTCGGCGTTGGGGAAGGACCATGTCCAATGCCCGTGCTGGCCTTTCCTTCCTGCGAGACGAACTCCGGCAGCAAATCCGGTTACCCAGGCAGATTCGCGCGAATCAGGCGCGCGGTTTCCGCCAGTTGGGTAGTAGGAACGCGAACCCTGGCCAGGCGCTGCGCATTCCCGCTCGGATCGTGCGGCGTCCCCCGTTGACGGCCGGCGCCATCGAAGGTCGCGAGTTGGGGCGGTCCGATGCCCCAGTCGCTGCCCTTCTGCCGGGGCACGACATGGAAATGGAAGTGCGGTGTTTCCTGTCCGCTGTAGACCCCGTTGTTCTGGAACGTCAGTATTCCAAGGGGCTGATATGTCCTGACCAGCGCCTCCGCGAGCCGCTTGGCCGACACCAGTACTTCCTCGCATTCCTGGCGGGAAAGATCGAGCAGCGTGGCGACATGCCGGCGTGTGATGACGCAACACTGGCCGGCTTCGAATTGCCACGGATTGATCACGGTGAGCGTATGTTCGCCCTCATCGATGACCGCCCATCTGTCTTCGCGCCCTGCCGTTTCACACAGATCACAAGGGTCTCTTATGGGAAGCTCGATCAATTGCCCTCTCCTGTCCGTTCGGCAGTTCGACACCGGAGCGTCCGCAAAGTCTACTACGGGTCGGAAGGCACCTGGTCCAACCGTCAAAACCAAGCCAGCCAACTATCTGACAGCGAGGCAGTGGGATCCACCCTCGCCTGCCACTGGCAATGCTGTGGCCGTCAGTCCCACCAGAAGTACCAGTTGCCGCCATTGACGAGGACCTTGGCGAGATTCTCCACGGACTGAACGCCCTGAAAAACGATATCTGCGCAATAGACAAACTGCTCGCGGGCGAGGATGCGGGCTTCTTCCATGGTCTTTGGTGGATTCGCGACGCTGAACTCCACCGTGTCAGGGCCTATCGCGGTCACGACAGCGCCATATCGTTCGAACCATGACTTGAAAAAGGCCACATGCACCTCGGTAGCCGGACATTCGTTCCAGCTACCCAACTTCAGGTGCGCGGGAACCTCCCATGACTTGGCCGTGGGAATCAAGGCAATGTGGACGAGTCGCTTTGGCTCGCCGCTGAGAACATCGAACGCGAGCGAGAGAGGTTGGGCCTGTTCCGGCTCGCCGGTTGTGGCAGATTCCGACGGCGCCTCATGGTAGTACTCGGGATCCGCAGCGATGCGCTCCTCTATCCAGCCTGGAACATCCAGGGCTTCTCCCGCCGAAATGATTTCGTCCACGGACGACTCGGCATATTCGAACGCCTCGAGCACCCGCTCGATGTCCTCTTCGTCTCCGAGTACGACAGGAGTGACGGAAGGTTCGCGATTACGCAAGGCGAGGACCGTGGAGAACGCCTCGGCTCCCGGCACCTCCAGGGTCTCCCAGGGAACCGCGACCGGAGCGACATCCGGTGGCGGCGCAGCCGATGCAGGTTTGACTGTACTCCTGGAACCAAAAAGCGATTTCAACCAGTTCATTCCCGCCTCCTTGTTGTCGAAACTGATGATTATTCCTGACAAACCCATAAACGCCGGTGCGGATCAGTGTGCCTTGAACGACCACTTCGGATCGATAGCAATGTTGAAGATGGGTTCGGTTTGACCGTCACCTGGCAGGGATGCGGGGCCATATAGAGTTCTGAGAAGTCAACTGGGTGCGGGACCAGCACCATGCAAGTACAAGCGACACGACATCAATGGGCTCGAATCGGCGGCCACGACCTCTTCCTTCGCGAGGCCGGGCCGCCCGGTACGCCGGTGCTGCTCCTGCCCCATGGCTATCCCTGCTCTTCTTTCCAGTTCCGGCGGCTGATGCCGGCGCTGTCCGACCGCTGGCGGACGGTGGCGTTCGACTGGCCCGGGTTTGGCTACAGCGATACGCCGGCTGCGGGAGAGTTCGGTTACGACTTCGACGCCTACGAGGGTGTGCTGACGGCGGTGGCCGATCATCTGGGTCTGGAGCGCTACGCCTTGTGGCTGCACGACTACGGTTCGCAGATCGGGTTGCGCCATGCCATCGCCCATCCGGACCGCATCGCGGCCCTGATCATCCAGAACGGGGATATCTACGAGGATGTGCTCGGCCCCAAATACGAAGCCATCCAGGCGTACTGGCGAAACAAGACGCCGGAAGCGCATCGACCGCTGGAGGAAGCGGTCAGCGAGGAAGGCTTCCGGCACGAATTCGTCGGGGAAGTGAATGAAACCGTCGCCAAGCGCGTGCCACCGGATCTATGGAAGCTGCATTGGCCGCTGATGGATACGCCGGTGCGCCGGCAGGTTGCCGTCGGCCTGATGGAAAAGCTGGAGGCCAACCTGGCGTGGTTCCCCCGCTATCAGACCTATCTGCGCGAGCATCACCCCCCTGCCCTGATTGTCTGGGGTCCGGAGGATGGCTATATGCCGGCCGAATCCGCACGGGCCTACCTGCGCGACCTGCCGCAGGCCGAATTGCACCTCATCGAGGATGCCGGCCATTGGCTGCTGGAAACCCATTTTGACGAAGCGCTGCCGTTGGTGCGGGATTTTCTGACGCGTTGTCATGCATGACTGCGGAGGGCATCCCTCGTCACTTGTAGTAGACATCAATCGTCGCGCCGGTACTGAAGGGGCCGAGGGTGGGTTTGTCAGTCAGCCATTTGAGCTGGGCGAAGAACTTCTTCGCCACCACCATGTCACCGGTGCGAGGAATCAGGTCAAACTCCTGATTGAAGGGAACGGCGCTTTCGTCTTCCGCACGCCGCAGGGTGATGCCCACCGACGGGTTGTCGTTCGGCACCAGCACATGATTGCCGGGCTGAATGGTGCCGTTGAGGGGTTTCATCAGGGCAGTCAGCGCGTACACGCTGGTGCAGGGTTTCCTGGCGGTGATGCTGAAAGGCACGACCTTGGCGATCTTGTCCCGCTCGGCGTACATCGAATGGATGCCACCAAACCGAATGGTTCCGGGTTCGATGGACAGGGTGGAGGCGCAGGCAACGTAGTGCAGCTTGTCCAGGCCGGTCACGATCATGCGCAGGTTCCGGTCTGGCACGTTGTTGAGCGCCTGCGCGCCGTCCAACTGGAAGATGGGATACTCGCCGCGTATGCCGGTCAGCGGGCCGTCCTGACCGCCGCCGGGTCCCGAGCGCTTTGCCAGGAAGAAGTTGAAGGTCAGCGTGAACTTGACCATGAACCGGGTGCCGCCACATCCCCGGCCCTGCGTTCCCCAGCAAGCGGGGACGACAGCATCGAGCTTGATCTTGCAGTTTCCTCCCCCCTGTCCCCCGCCGATGGCGGAACAGCGCTTGTCGCCCGGACCGCTACCATCGGCAGGACCTACCAGTCCGATCCCTATTTCCACATCCCTCCCCAATTCGCTCAAATTCGGGTCGTCGGGACTCATGTAGAAGTAGACGTTCTCGGCACCGGCATCGCGATCATGAAAGCAGGTGATGACGAAGGTATAGGTGGGCGATCGCCACAAGACCGTGCCCGCAGGCAGCACTCTGGGTACTGCGACCGTGGTACCGATGCCCTGCTTGTAGGTGACAGTCCCTCCACCTGTCGGGGGCCGATCTTTTACGCAGACCATCGCATGGCTCTCATGCGCCAACACACACAGCGAAGCTGCCAGCAGGATTCGGACAATGTAATTCATGGTGCTTCTATGAACTCCCTGCATGACGCATGGCCACGCTCGAATGACGATCCCCACGGGGGAGACAGACAGGCATGCCTCGGCGACCAGAGACTGCTCAACGCATACCGCACGAACGGGAAAGAGCGCTCGGTCTCCCGGGACGGGCTCCCATGAAAGCTAGCGATGCTAACTTTCGTTGCCATTGATTCTTGAAGAGACCGAATGGCGATTTCTTTAGGAATCGTCTTAAAAAAAACGCGAACTGACCCGCGACACGTTCGCGCAATCGATCGCGCTCGCACGCATAGGATTGCCGCAATAGAGAAGCCTATGGCCGGGATGCCCTGCTGAACGCATGGTTGGCGAGATGGCTGTTCGTCAGCCCACGGGTTGGCCGTTGGCCTTGGCTGTTCGATGCGAACCCTGGATTGCCGCCCTACGAAGCAACGCTCGGTCAGAACGAATCGCCGGGCCGCTTTCCGCGCGAAGTTCCCCTCTCCGCGTCGTCTTGGGTGGTTAGTGACGCAAGAATCCGCCCGCGGCACGTCTCCAGGATCTCGTCCACCAGGGGTGAGTCATCCGGGCAGGCGCGCGACAGGAGAATGCCTCCGCATGGGCGTGCCGATGGTCAACAACTGCGGACACTCTCCGCGCTCCATGATGCTGGCGCGCTGCGTCCGATCCTCGGCCGCAAGTTCGGGTTCGACGAGACACTCGAGGCGATTGCCTACGTGGAATGGGGCCGGGCAAGGGGCAAGGTTGTCATCGCGATGCCACCCGCAGGCGCCGCCTGACAATCCGTTCGAGCCTTGCGGCGCTGTTTGATCATGGCGCCGGATGTGCCGCATTGATTGGAGCGGCCATTCAAACCAGCATCGGCTGCCGGGCGACGGATGCCGGGGTCGAGGACGCATGCTCCGCGCACCCCGGGCAATACGCCTACGCGTCCGTCACTTGTTGGCGCGCCGCGAGCGTTTTCCGTCGTTGCCACGCGCCGTCTGGCGACTCTGCGCGAACTCCGGGAAGGTCTCCGCCATCGACGCCTTGTCCGGCAGGATGTAGAACACCCCGCCCCGCTCGAACGTCGGCTGGATGATCTGCTCGTAAAACTCGGGCGAGACGTTGATGCAGCCATGCGTGACGCGGTTGTCGTCCGGCGATGGCGACGCCAGGCGTTCGGGGCGCTTCTCGGCCGGGACACCCGTCGCGGTCGGGTGGATGGAGACCGCGGATTCGTAGTCCACCCACAGCACGCGCCCCGCGTCGATGGACGGGCCGAAGCCGCCCACAAAGCGCCCGGCCGGCGTCGTGCGGTCCCGGCCCGGAATTTCGCGAAGCGCGAGGCCGGCGATGCCTGGGGCCGTGTGATCGCCGATGGCCGAGCCAAAGAGCCCGGGCGCCGCGCCGCGAAGCCGGCCGTCACCGCCGAACACCAGGATCTGTGCGGCGGCCTTGTCCAGGACCGCGAACGGATAGCCCAGGTTGTCCTTGCTTGCGACCACCCAGCCCGCGAGCTCAATCACCGTATCGGACACTTCCTGTCCTCGCGGCAGTTGGTCGACGGCGGATACCGGTTGCGCGGTGGCATCCTTCGCGGTGGCCACGCCGACACTCGCGAGCGCCAGCGTCAGCGCCAGCGCGCCAGTGGCGGTCCGGATCGCGGGGTGCAGATAAGTACGGATGGGACGGTTCCTCAAAACGAAGACTGGATGAAGAAAGGAGACCGGCGGCCAGCAAGGCCGCCGGGTCCCGGGTTCAAACCGTTCGTCACAAATGATGCAGAACGATCAACCGCGCGGCGAGCGGCGCGGCGCGCTTTCGAGCCGCTGCAGGCGGCCTTCCATCTGATCCAACCGCTGGTTGGCCTGCTGCGCGGACTGATTGGCGGATTCGGCGCTTTGAGCCGCGCCCTGCACCTTCGTGTCGAGCTGATCGAGGCGCGAGTTGATCGTCGCGAACTCGTCCTTGTAGGTGGCGCAGGCGCCAAGGCTCAGGGCGACGATCGCCACGCCGAGCGTACGTGCAATTTTCAGATGCTTCTGGGTCATGAACATTCCAACCTCCTTCGTCTGGGAGCTCGAAATATAGCGGTCTTTTTGCCGGAGTCATCAGCAGCCTTCAGCCGACATTGGCGTATGTAGATGGGCTGTGAAGATGCGGCAATCCGCGGGCGTTGCGGCCTGGATCCCTTCATCTCCATCAAAACCGCGGCCCCCATGCGTCCGCGCGGTCGACAGGGTCTCCCCCGCGCCGCTACCGCATCCCTGCGCGTAATGCCGGCTTCGGATCGATAGCGGGCATTTTGAAGGACGTTGCCCGCTCTCCGCAGCCAATCCCGGAAGTGACATCGACGGCCAGTGGCAAGGACGCGGACAAGGTGCGCCGGATGTCCCGCACTGGTTGGAGGCGGCCATTCAAACCAGCATCGACTGCTGGGCGAAGATACCCGCCATCGCGCCCTGTGATGATGCCGTGGTGACCGAGGGCATGAGGGGGTTGGCGAGGTCGCCGGCGGCGTAGATGCCGGGCATGCTTGTTTCGCGGCGCTCGTCGACCTTCAGAACGATGCCAAGGGGCGTATCGACCGTGGCCAGGCCCAATGATTCATGCAGGCTTGCGGACGGCTTGTTGCGCGGGTGCGCGAACAGGATGTCGACCGCGACATCGGGATCGGTATCGAGCTTGACGATGGCGTTATGGTCCCCGTGATGGGCGATCTCGGTGATCCGGCCAGCGACGACAGGAATGCGGCGACGCGCCAGATCGGCCCGGACGTCGGGCGCAATGTCGTGACCGTCGGCGAAGAGCGTCAACCTGTCGGTCCAATCGTGGAACAGCCTGACATGATTGTGCGACTGCGGACCGGACCAGACGAGGCCCCAATGCTGGTCGGCGACTTCAAAGCCGTCGCAATAGGGGCAAGGCACAATGGCTGTCCCCCAACCTTCCGCAAAGCCCGGAACATCAGGCATCTGGTCAACGACGCCATAGCTCAGGATCAGGCGGCGCGCCCCAAGGCTTTCGCCGTCCCCGGTGAGAACGGTGAAATCATCTATGGCGCCGGAAATGCTGTCGGCCCGGGCATTGACCAGCCTGACGGTGGGATAGCGCGCCAGCTGCCGCCGCGCTTCGGCCAGGATGTCCAGCGGTGGCTTGTGATCGTGGCCGAGCAGGCCATGCGAGTGGCCGGCGAAGCGATTGCGCGGCAGCCCCGTATCGAGAACGGTCACCTTGCGGCGGGCACGGCCGAGTTGCAGGGCGGCAGCGAGACCGGCAAAGCTGCCGCCGATGATGATGACGTCATCCATGGTGATGGGCTCCGCGTTGTGGGTGGAAGGGTTGGGGTTGGGCTGGGGCCAGGTGCGCATTGTCCAGCGATACGCGCTCGAAGGGCCCGGAACTGGAACCTCGGTCAGAAACAGCGCCATGCATGTGCGGCAGAGGCGGCCCGGAAAGAGCCCGATGAAACAGGCTCAGCATCGCGTCGGCGCTCGTCCCGTCAAACGGTGCAAAAGACTCGGCATTCATGCGTCGGACCACGCTCAGTGTGCAGGGGCAAGCACGGGTTGGGCCGTTTCATCGGGTGAAGACGGTTTTATCTTGAACCAGATTGCATACATCGCCGGCAGGAAGACCAGTGTGAGGACGGTTCCCGCCAGCGTTCCCCCGATCAACGTGTATGCCAGCGTCCCCCAGAACACGGAGTGCGTCAGCGGTATGAAGGCCAGAATCGCGGCCAGCGCGGTCAGGATGACGGGCCGCGCCCGCTGCACGGTCGCTTCAACAACGGCATCGAAAGGACCCAGGCCTTCCTGCGCGTTATGGTGAATCTGGCCGATCAATATCAGGGTGTTACGCATCAGGATGCCTGACAGCGCGATCAGTCCGACCAGTGCGTTGATGCCAAATGGCTGCTGGAAGACCAGCAGGGTCGGCACCACACCGATGAGCCCCAGTGGGCTGGTGGCGAACACCATGACCATCGCGGCGATGGAGCGAACCTGCAGGATGATGACAAGCAACGTGAGCGCGATCATGATCGGGAACAGCGGGAGCATCGCCGCCGTGGCCTTGCCGGACTCTTCGATCGCACCGGCCTGCTCGATGCGGTAGCCCGCCGGGAGCCGCTCGATCAGCGGCTGCAGATCCTTCAGCACCGCCGTGGAGACATCTGGCGGCTGCAGGCCTTCGGCGATATCGCCGCGGACGGTGATGGTGGGCGTACGGTCGCGTCGGCGCAGGATGGGATCTTCCATGCGCACCTCCACGGTCCCCACCTGGGAGAGCGGGATACGTTGACCAGCACTTCCGACCAACGTGAAGTCCGCAATCTTCTGCGGATCCAGACGCGTATCGCCCGCCGCGCGACCTACCACCTGCACGGAACGGATGTCTTCGCGTACGTCCGTGAGCGGCGCACCGCTGAGCAGGAACTGCAATTGCGTCGCCACCGAGTTCGAGGTCAGGCCCACGGCGTTGAGGCGGTCCTGATCCAGTGCAAAGTGCAGCGTGGGCACGCGGGGTCCCCAGTCGGAGTTGACCGTTCGCATCATCGGGTTCGCCCGCATGACGTTGCCGACCTCCCCGGCGATCTCGCGCAGTTTTTCCGTGTCCGGCCCCATGATCCGATAAGCCACCGGGAACGGGGATGGCGGACCGAACACGATTTGGGTGACACGCACCTGCGCTTCGGGCGCCAGTCCGTCGGCGATCGCCTCGCGCAGCCGGAATTTCAACGCTTCCCGCTCCTTGTCATCGCCTGCCAGTACCACAATCTTGGCGAACGACGGATCCGGCAGTTCCGGGGCCATCGCCAGGAAGAAGCGAGGAGCGCCCTGTCCGACGTACGTCGTCACAATGCGCGCCTCTTCCTGCCTGGCGAGCCAGGCTTCGACTTTGGCCGCGGCGGCGCTGGTCTGCTGGATGGACGTGCCGTAGGGCATCTGCACCTCGACCAGCACCTCCGGTCGATCGGAGGTGGGAAAGAACTGCTTCTTGACCGCGCCCATGCCAACGACGGCCAGCGCGAACAGCCCCACCACCGCGCCGGCGACCCACCATTTGCGCGCGATCACCCGCGCCAGCAGTTCCCGGAAGCGATTGTAGTTGCGGGTGTCGTAGATCGCCTGATGTCCGCCTTCCACCTTCTTGATGTCCGGCAGCAGCTTCACGCCCAGGTAGGGAGTGAACACCACGGCCACCACCCAGGACACGATGAGCGCGATGCCGACAATCCAGAACATGTTGCCGGTGTATTCACCCGCGGTGGATCGCGCGAAACCGTTGGGCATGAATCCGATGGCGGTGACCAGCGTTCCGGACAGCATCGGCGCGGCCGTATGGCTCCAGGCATAGGCCGAGGCGGCCACGCGGCTGTAGCCTTCTTCCATCTTCACCACCATCATCTCGATGGCGATGATGGCGTCGTCCACCAGCAGCCCCAATGCCAGGATGAGCGAGCCCAGCGTGATGCGATCGAAATTCTTGCCCGTGGCCGCCATGACGACGAACACCGCGGCCAGGGTCAGGGGTACGGCCGCGGCGACCACCATGCCTACCCGCCAGCCCATGCTGAGGAAGCACACCAGCATCACCACAAGCAGCGCGACGAAGAATTTGACCATGAACTCGTCGACCGCCGAACTGATGTTCACGGCCTGGTCGGTGACTTTGGCAAGCGACATGCCCAAAGGCAGTTGCGCATTGATCTTGCTGACTTCCGATTCCAGCGCCTTGCCGAGATCCAGCCCGTTCCAGTCATCGCGCATGACGACGCCCAGCAGGAGCGCGGGTTCGCCGTTGTTGCGAACGAGGAAGGTGGCCGGATCCTCATAACCCCGATCGACGGTGGCCACGTCGGAGAGCTTCAGCGTGCGTCCGCGCGCCACGATCGGCGTCTGGCGGATCTTCTCCAGGCTATCGAAGGCGCCCTCCACGCGCACGAACACCTGCGGCCCACGGGTCTCGATGGACCCGGCTGGCGTCAGCACGTTCTGGCTGTTGAGTGCGGTGAAAATGTCCTGCGGGCTGACGCCTACCGTCGCCAGCCGATCGTGCGAAAAGGATACAAAGATGCGCTCCGGCTGCTCGCCGATGATGTTGACCTTCTTGACCCCGGGCACATGCAGCAACTGTTGGCGCAGCATTTCGGCGTCACGCACCAGCAGTCGTTGCGGCTCCCCTTTCGCCTTGAGCGCGAAGAGCGCGAAGGTCACGTCAGCGTATTCGTCATTGAGAATCGGCCCGATGACGCCAGCGGGCAACCTCTTTGCCTCGTCTCCCAGTTTCTTGCGGGCCTGATAGAACTCGTCCTGCACCTGGGAGGGTGGCGTTGCGTCGCGCAATGACACCATCGTGAAGGCCAGGCCTGGCCGCGTGTAGGTCTCGGAGCGGTCGTACCACCGCAGTTCCTGCAGCCGCTTTTCCAATGGTTCGGCCACCAGGTCCTGCATCTCTTGCGCCGTCGCTCCCGGCCATGCAGTGACGACCGTCATCTGTTTGATCGTGAACGGAGGGTCCTCGGCGCGGCCCAGTTGGAAGAACGCAAGGACGCCCGCCACCGAGATCAAGAACAGGAGGAAGACGGTTACGGAGCGCTCGCGAACCGCGAGCGACGAAAGATTGAAGCGCCCCTCACTCATCGCTGAGCTCCGGAGCGCGTTTCCTTGCCTTCGCCCAGCGGCTTGACGATCTGGCCGTTCTTGATCAGGTGCGCACCGAGCGAAACAACCCTCTCGCCCGACTTCAGGCGGCCTTTGACCTGCGCCATATCGTCCGAAAGTCCCATTACCTGCACGGGGCGCCAGACGGCTTTGACGGGCGTGCCCTCCAGCGCCCAGACACCGGTCCCCTTCCCTGCGTCGAACAGCGCGCCAATCGGGACCTGAAGTGCGGCCGTGACGGGCAGGCCATCGGCGATTTCGAGCGTGACGGTGGCGCCCAGAGGGGCCTCCGCGAGCGCGCCGTCCAGGACATACCTGGCCTCGTAGGTGCGTGTCAGCGGATCCGCCGCGTCAGAGAGCTGCCTGAGCCTGGCGGGCACCGGGTCCCGGCGATCGCCGTACAGCCTGGCCTGGCCTACCGAGCCCAGTGCCGGGCGCAGGGTCTCGGGAAGCTGCACGATGGCTTCGCGCTCTCCGGTTCGCGCAAGCCGCACGACGGGCTGGCCGGCGCTCACCACCTGGCCGGGTTCGGCCAGCGTTTCCATCACAGTGCCGTCAGCATCGGCGAGAAGCTCCGCGTAGCGATTGGCGTTGCTGGCCACCTGTGCCTGCGCTCTGGCGGCACTGAGCTGGGCGCGCGCCGCATCGGCCGCGGCCTTGCTCTGGTCGTACGAGGAGGCGGAGACGGCGCCCGTGCCGAGCAGGGCCCGATACCTGGCCTCATCGGCGATCGCCTGTCTGGCTTGGGCTTGCGCGGCCACGACCGCCTGCTGTTGCGCCTGCGCCGACAACTGAAGGTCGGCCGGGTCGATGCGCATCAGGATCTGCCCGCGCCGGACCTTTTGCCCCGCATCCACCAGCCGCTGCGACACCTTGCCTGGAACACGGAATCCGAGATCGCTCTGGACTCTCGCCGCCACCGTTCCTGTAAATGCGCGAGCTGGCGCGCCATCCCCCACCACCGTCGCCGTGCGTACGAAAGGCGCCTTTGTTCTGGGGTCAGACGGTGCTTCGGCGCCGCATCCCGCCAGAAAAACCAGGAGAGCAACGGCTAATGAATTTTTAACAAAATGACGCATGGGAGTCCCGTCGGTCCAATCTGGACGGGACTCTGAACCTAGTGACCAAAATAGTCAATAGTCACAACGAATTTCCTAAGGAGACAGGCTCCGCAACACGAGGCTGCAAAGCAGCATGGGCGCTTGCCCGCTGTAGTCGAGGCTATGCGGCAACAAAAGTGGATTCAAATACGGGCGCAATACCAGATAGACGGCATTGGTGGTTTCATCCAGCGGCGTCTTGCGCTCGAAATCGCCCGAATCCCGGCCCTGCTGGAGGATTTCCTGAAGCAGCGCGCGTAGTCTCTCCTCGTATCCCGACACGGATTGCCACCGCTCGGCGGCGGCCGACTGCGCTATTTCGTAGAGCTTTCGATCCTGGGAGAAGAGTCGCTGGTGCGCCTCCGTGGAAGCCTTGAAAAACTTCCTCAGCCGCTCTGCGGGCTGCTCCACGCCATCAATGGCCTGATGGATTTCCTGTTCGAGTTCCGCCAGGCAGTTGGCGCAGATCATCTCGCCAATGGCCTGCTTCGACTCGAAGAATTTGTAGACGTAAGCCTTTGAGAAGCCGATCGCCTTGGCCAGATCGGAAACAGTGGTCTTCTCGTAGCCGTAGTGGCTGAAGTGCTCAGTCGCCGCCACGACAATCTGGTCGCGAATGTCATGAGTAGCCGGCCCGCGGCTGGCGCCAGTTGGAGCGCTCAGGGTATTCATGCCCCCAGCTTACCGGGGCCACCATGAATCATCAACTTATGTCCGTTGGGGTTATTGGTCACCCCGGGCTTAGCGGACTGAACAGGGCATCCAAACGTCAGTGCCGCAGCCCTCTTCAATTGCCTGATACGCCCTCCACCAGTCCACCAGTCACCGGATACTCCAATCCGTTTGTATGGTCGGTCGAGGGCACTTCGGCTGACGCCATTCTCAAGGACGCGGATAGTTGCGTCCCTGCCCGTAGGTCGTGAAAAGCCGGAACGCCTCCTTGTCGGCGAGCAGGTTTTCAGGCGGCGAAAGCATGCCGAATTGGTAGGCGTATCGGTCCGCCGCGCGGGAGTCACCGGCCAGATAGGCCGCACGCAGATATGCAGCGCTGGTGATCAGGTTTGCCAATTCCTCCGTACGACGATACAGATCGGACAACAAGTGAAACGCGTAGACATTCCCCTGGGCTGCTCCCTGCCAAAGCAGGCCAATCGCCGTCCTCGCCTCACCGTCCAGCGCCAGGCTCATCGCATAGAGCGACTGGGCTACCTTGCTGCCGGTCCGCTGGTACTCTTCCCGATAGTCCGCCGTGGACCGCGTGCGAAGATCCTGAATCTGTTTGACCGTGGGATAGCCGTGCGTCAATAGCCATCGGGCTTCCTCCGGCGTGGCGGCCACGTTGGGATTGCGCTCGCAATCCTCTGTGTCCGACGGGCATTGACAGTGCTGGAAAACGCTGGAAGGAGCCGTGGGTGTCGTGGCACTTGTAGCTGGAGGTACCGGCATTAGCGCGGCTGCTTTTTTTTGCCCGAACTCCTTCTCAGGCGCGAAGGCATTCTGATTTTCCCGCTCAGTGCCCCTGCCAAAGAAGTACAAGCAAGCGGTTCCAACGAGCAATGCCGTCACAGCCAGCGCCGCGATTTTTCTATTGGCAGCCATTCTGGTGAGCTCCTTATGCCAGCGCTCCACAGGTTTCCATGCAACGAGTCTGTAGCCGTTGCCCCGCCTATTTCATCGTCGTTCCGCCCTTCCCCGCCCAGGCACGGGCGGGGAAGGGATCTCCATTAGCGGCGTTGCGGGCGACGTCGCGACTTCTCTATCAATACCGCCGCCAGTACACAGACACCGCCTGCCCAGCAGCGCAGCGAATCGATCTCGCCTTCCGGTGTGGCCATGATTCCCTGATAGAGGTTCCAGCCGCCGGAGGCAAGAAATGCCAGTGCCGCCAGCCTCTTCAATTGCGTGGTACGCCGTAGTTTGCAGCCGGTCCACAATTGCGATACCAACTTGACCAACTCAAGGCTGCTCCTGCAAGGGCCCCAAATCCTGCAATTCCTCCGGTCACCAGGGTTACTCCAATCGCGGCGGCAGTCACCCCATAGTTCAGCGCGCCCTCGAAATAGCATTGATTGCTCATGCCACCGCTCACATAGTTCAATTCCGCCATGGAAAGTTCACGCATATATTTCTCCTTGAAAGATTCGGCTTTGTGGCGGAAGCCCCTCCCGCCGAGCCAATCAGACGCGCGCTTCCACCGCGCCGCCATCAGATTCTTCTGAAATGCGGCAGACGGGGTTCATGTAAGAATGTCGCGCAGCCGTGGATCGTGGTTGCCACGAGATGGATTTCTACAAGTTGGAGCCAGCCGCGCCCACGCGTTGGCGCGGCCAGTCCCGGGGTTGCGTTAGCGCTGTTTGCCGTCCAGGAAGATGTGGTGGGCGGTGTTGAGGATGCGTCGCAGGTGGCGGGCGTGGTCGTAGAGGAGTTCGGTGACCGGGAGGACGTGGACGGGGATGCGGATGGTGTCGTCCTGGGCGCTGCGGGGGGCGATGAGGACGGCGGCCAATTGGAACTGCTCGGCCATGCGCCGGAGTTGGCGTTGGCTGTCCTCGGTGATCAGGTAGCCGCGATCGGGCCTGGGGGTGGCGGGCTTCTTTCCGTTCATGCAAACACTCCTTCTGCTCTCCACGCACGGGATGTACGTGGTTGTCGGGAGGTTAGAAGCCGCGTACAGAACGGTGGGCGTATTTCCCTGGCGGGTGTTGTATTAGCCGCCCTCCCGACGCGGAGCTTTGCGTCGGTCCGTATTGTGACACGCAATACGGAAAAGCCACCGCGTTTCGGTGGTGGCTTGCCGCTGTACTGGAGCTTCTAAACTCCGAGGAAGGAGTCTGCTACAGGGTGGGTGTGGAGTCGACTAACATTGAACTGGCAGCTCATACAGAGAGATAGCGCAGCAGCAGGGCGAAAACTCTAATGCCATTTGCCCGGGAGCAACTGGTGAATTGCACCGCCATACGTCTCCACAAGGACATATCTAAACTCCGGCTCGATGCTAAGAACGAATGCAAGCTCTCCCTTGAGCTTTTCCACACCCTTCGCATCTAATTGCCCGAGCACAAATTTGTGAACACCAGCCCGGACACCACGCTTTCGTTTACGCCCGACACTTACCCCTCCCTGATTTGGCAGCGTTAGCCCCGTGACCCGAAATGCCGCGGAACGTGAGACAGCCACCCGCTTATTTTCATTTAAGAGAAGAACCGGGGATCGCATTTCTTTTACTACCGCACGAACGCGCCTTTCAACTTCAGCCAAAACATCTGGCCCGTCAGCCGAAAAAGTCATGTCATCAGAGTATCGCGTGTATTTGGCGAGATATTCATCACAGACACTTCGCACCGAAGTATCAAACTCATGCAGAATCGTATTTGAAATAAATGGCGAACTGGGCGCACCAATGCATAGACCAAAACCACCCATCTCGGGATCTCTCCAAATGCACGCCTGAATAACGAAAGATACTTCTGCCGGAGAAATTTCACTCCCTAGATGCCTAAGAAGATGACGTTCAATATCAAGTGGACGGATCGACGGGAAGAAATTCGAGAAATCCATCTTTAGGAGATATCGAGCTCCCGCGTGAAAATTCGCATTAGCGTAGATCGAAGACCCGCCGACATAAGCGGTAGCTGCGTCGTGAACAGGCAGTCGCGAGGAAAGAAACTGCACAATGGCTCGCTGTATCGCCTTCACCTCTCTGGCCGGCTGTGCAACAGTTCTAGTGCCATCACCGGATCTCTTCTTTATTTTGAATACTTTATATCTCTTGTATGCGGAAACAGCGACTCGCAGTGCCGAACCCTTGGATATGCCAGCCTCGCTGGCGATGGCGCTAATCAATCCAAGCGTCATGCTGTTTTCCTTATCGCTTTAACCACCTCGGAGCGAGACTTCAACTTCTCCTTGTAGAAATCAAAAACATCTACCCTCAAGCGGTCTCTATCGATGCGCTGACTGTCTTTCAAACCAAAAACAATGTGGCTCTCCCAACTTGGTGCATAGTAGTACCGGCCATGCCCTTTGGCTTTTATCTCAAGGATTCCACATTTTTTTAATAAAAACAGATACTGCTCGACTTCAGCTCCCTTTATTTTTTCACTGAGAGCACTGAGATAAGCCTTTATTTCGCTTTCCTGCAAAGCACCAAATAGATCGCACATTTCGCAAATCAGCAGCATCACGTGCCCGGGATCAAGATCCTTAAAAACGTGCTCACCAACACTAGAGGAGGCAACTTTCCTGACCTCTTCAAATATTGCGGCACATTCGGGCCTAACTTTCTCAAAATTATCCTTTCTTCGACCTAACGCATCCTGCTCTTGCCAGTCATGAACAAGAACTTGGCGGCCAGTTTCTTTTTCCAGCCGCATAATAGGTCCAAGTCTTATGAACGAGTCATCATTGAAATGATGCTCGGCAACCAACGTGACGAGTCGTTCGTTGATGGCTTTGGTAACTGAGAATGCGCCTAGCTCTGCGATAGCTCCCGCGCTTTCTACGACCAGAAGAATGACTGAAGATAGGCAGGCCAAATGTTCTTCGAAAGTAACGAGATCGGCATACTTTCCATCGCGAAACCAATCTTGAATATCTTCCGCGAGCTTTAGCTTCTTAGCCAAATCAGAATACTTCCCGGAAGTCAGCTCTGAATAAAGTAGCTGTCTGACAGACTCAAGCTTGGCTTCATCCGTACCGCGTGGGCCGCCACACAGGAATAGAAAGCCGTTGAACTTCTTAACTCGGGTGGCTGAGATATCAATCCGAGATAGAAAGACATCCCTCGGATCTGGTACTTCTGACATGCACTCTTTACCCCAAAAACGCCCCGTACAGCCGGATTGGGCTTACCGCGGAGGTACGAAGGGCCGGAGCGGTGAGACCAATCCGGCTGTACGGGGCGATAAACCCAGACAATTCTTTGCTGTCCGGCGCAACGCCGGACCATTCCCGCATAGTGCTGGCAGTTCCCTTGCCTAACGCGTAAAGAGTTGGCGAATATTTCACGCAAATTTGACGCCAGTCAAGTGAGCGGCAGCGACACTCACTAAGCCTCACTAGTTAGCTTTTACTACATCGTATGCGTCGGCTTATCCGCGTTCAGCGTGCCGGCCAGGATGGTCTCGATGCGGTTCTTGATGGCTTCGCCATCACTGTTGTCCGGGAATTGCACGCCGATGCCGGCGGTGCGGGCGCCCTGGGCGCCGGCGGGGGTCACCCACACCACCTTGCCGGCGACGGGCAGGCGTTCGGTGGATTCGGGGAGGGTGAGCAGGAGGAAGACTTCGTCGCCCAGGAAGTAGCGCTTGGGGGTGGGGACGAAGATGCCGCCGCCCTTCATGAAGGGCATGTAGGCGTTGTAGAGGGCGGCCTTGTCCTTGACGGCCAGCGACAGGATGCCCTGGCGACCGGTGGCGGCGGGTGTGTTCATCGGTGTCCCCTTGCTCCTTGTGACGTCAGCCGCGTGCGGCGCGGGTGGGGCGCGGTTCGCCCATCTGTCGCGTCCACAGCAGCAGCAGTTCGGCCACCGCCAGATCCCCCCGGACGGTGGTACGCAGCAAATCCCTTGTCCGGTTGGCGGCGTCGAACCACGCGGCCAGCTTGGTCAATCGGGCGGTGTCGGTCAAGCCGGCGTCGCTGGCGCGGGCCAGGACCAGATCGGCGGCGTGGCGCAGGCGGGCGTCGGCCAGTTCGTCGTTGGCCCACTTCTGCGCGGTTTCCACCACGCCCAGTTGGCCGCGGGCGAGCTTGTCCAGGTCGCTGGCGATCTGCTTGCGCAGGGCCAGGCCGTCCTCGCGCAGCCACTGGTCGGCCAGGCCGGGATGGCCGCGGGCGGCGTCCAGGGCTTCCTGCGCGGCGGCGGCCGAGTGCCCCTGCCCTTGCAGCCACTCCAGGGCCTCCGCGCGTGGCGGCAGGCGGAATTCCAGTCGCTGGCAGCGGCTGCGGATGGTGGCCGGCAGGCGCGCGGGCTGGGCGCTGAGCAGCCACAGGTAGCGGCCGGGCGCGGGTTCTTCCAGGGTCTTGAGCAGGGCGTTGCAGGCCGAGCGGTTGACGGCGTCGGCCGGGTCGATGAGGGCGACCTGGGCGGTGCCGTATTGGGGGGTGAGCGCGAGCTTCTGCGAGAGGTCGCGAATCTGGTCGATGACGATCTCGGTGCGCAGCTTGCTGCCGTCCTTGGTCAAGCCAAAGGACACCACCTGCAAATCCGGATGGGTGCCGGCGGCCATCAGCGCGGCGGCGCGTTGGGCGTGGGCGGCATTGCCACCGGACAAGACGTGCAAGGCCAGCCGCTCGGCGACGGCGCGCTTGCCCAGTCCGGCCGGTCCGCAGATGAGCAGGCCGTGGCCCATGCGGCCACCGTCCAGCGCGGCGACGGCGTGGTCGTAGGCGCGTTGCTGCCAGGGCGAGAACTCGGTCATTCCGGGGTCACTTCCACATCATTCCAGGGTTTCGAGGGTTTCCAGCCATTGCCAGAGGGCGTCGCGCACGGCGGCGCCGACCTGGGCCGGGGTCTGGCTGGCGTCGATCAGGCGGAAGCGCTGCGGTTCCTCGGCGGCGCGCTGGCGGAAGCCCTGGCGCACGCGTTCGAAGAAGTCGTCCTGTTCGCTTTCGATGCGATCGGGCCAGAGGTCGCGGCCGGCGGCGCGGGCGCGGCCTTCGCGCACGTCCAGATCCAGCAGCAGGGTCAGGCCGGGCTTGATGCCGACGGCCTGGCGTTCCAGTTCGGCAATCCAGCGCGCGTCCAGGCCGCGGCCGGCGCCCTGGTAGGCGTAGCTGGAATCGGTGAAGCGATCGCTGACGACGAAGGCGCCGCGTTGCAGCGCCGGGCGGATGACCTGGCGCACGTGCTGGGCGCGGGCGGCGAACACGAGCAGCAGTTCGGTGTCGGCATGCAACGGTTCGTCGCGCGGGTTGAGGACGAGTTCGCGGATGCGTTCGGCCAGCGGGGTGCCGCCGGGTTCGCGGGTGAGCACGACTTCGTGGCCGCGCGCCTGCAACAGATCGCGCAGGGCGGTGATGGCGCTGGTCTTGCCGGCGCCCTCGCCGCCTTCCAGGCTGATGAAGTGCGGATGGCTGAGGACGGATTGCGTCATTGTTGCGCCGCCTTGTCGAGGGTCTCCCGGCGGGTGACGAGGTAACGGGCGACGGCGGCGTTGTGCTGGTCCAGCGAGGCGGAGAACACGTGCTTGCCGCTGCCGTCGCCGACGGCGACGAAGTACAGCGCGTCGCCGGCTTCGGGCTTGGCCACCGCACGCAGGGCGTCCACGCCGGGCATGGCGATGGGCGTGGGCGGCAAGCCGGCGCGGGTGTAGGTGTTGTAGGGCGTATCGGCCAGCAGGTCGCGCTTGCGGATGTTGCCGTCGTAGCCACTGCCCAGGCCGTAGATGACGGTGGGATCGGTCTGCAGGCGCATACCGATTTTCAGGCGGCGGGCGAATACGCCGGCGATGGCCGGGCGCTCGGAGGCGATGCCGGTTTCCTTTTCGACGATGGAGGCCAGGATGAGCGCTTCCTCCGGCGAGGCCAGCGGCGCCTGCGGGTCGCGTTCGGCCCAGGCGCTGGCGAGCGCCTTGTCCATGGCGGCGTAGGCGCGCTTGAGCACGTCGAGGTCGGTTTCGCGGCGGGTGTAGACGTAGGTCTCGGGCAGGAAGCGGCCTTCGGGGTGCTGGCCGGGGTGGCCGAGCGCCTTCATCAGCGCTGCGTCGTCGAGCTGGGCGGTTTCCTGCTTGAGCGGGGTGGCGGCCTTGAGCGCGTTGCGCAGTTGGCGGATGTTCCAGCCCTCCACAATCGTGAAGCGGTACTGCACGGTCTTGCCGTCGCGCATGCGGGTGAGCAGGTCGCGCGGGGTGGTGCCGGGTTGCAGGGCGTATTCGCCGACCTTGAGCTTGCCGGCGACGTCGAGTTCGCGGGCGAGCAGTTGCCATTCGATGTTCTGGCCGTCGGTCACGCCCTGGTCGCGCAGCTTGCGCAGGACGGTGCCGAAGGCGTCGCCGCTGGCGACTTCGATGACCTGATCGCCCTTGAGGCCGGTGAGCGGTTCATCGGCGAAGCCGTGGTAGCGCTGGTACAGCCAGGCGCCACCGGCGGCCGCAGCCAGCAGCAGCACAATCAGGACGATGACGATGTTGCGGCAGCCGCTTTTGCAACCTGAAGCCACGTAGGTCTCGGAATGGGACGGAAGCTGAGGAGGATAACCGCTCGGTGTTAAGGGGGCGATGGGTTGACAGGTGGGGTTGAGGGTGTGGGGAAAGGCTGCCCCCATCCGCCCTTCGGGCACCTTCCCCCGCTTTGCGGGGGAAGGGACTTTCGTTGGGGTTTTGGGTTGTTATTTCGGTGGGGGCCGGGATGCATTTGGGCGAGGTTCGCGGAGATGGGTCCGGGCGTTCGTCGGGATGACGAAAGGGGGCTGTGGGTGAGTCGCGGGAAGGCGCCCCCATCCGCCCCGTTGGGGCACCTTCCCCCGCGTTGCGGGGGAAGGGAGTTTCGTTGGGGTTTTGGGTTGTCATTTCGGTGGGGGCCGGGATGCATTTGGGCGAGGTTCGCGGAGATGGGTCCGGGCGTTCGTTGGGATGACGAAAGGGGCTGTGGGTGAGTCGCGGGAAGGCTGCCCCCATCCGCCCCGTTGGGGCACCTTCCCCCGCGTTGCGGGGGAAGGAGTTTGCTTTGCGGATATGCGGGGGCGGCACGCCTCGAAAATCACGAGGCGAGTCCCTTCCCCCGCAACGCGGGGGAAGGTGCCCGAAGGGCGGATGGGGGCACGCTCCGCGCCACCCCACTTACCGGCTTGCGCCGGAATGACGGCCAAAAATCCCTACGCAAATCTCTTCCCTGCAAAGCGGGATAAGAGAGTCGGTCAGGCTTCCAGGGCTTTCAGTACGCCGCGGGCCTTGGCGCGGGTTTCGTCGAGTTCGCGGTCGGGGACGGAGTCGGCGACGATGCCGGCGCCGGTGCGGAAGCGGACTTCGGTGCCGCCTTCGCGCGGGAGGACTTCGGCGCTGCGGATGAGAATGTTGAGGTCCAGGTCGCCGTCGCGGTTGAGCCAGCCGAAGGCGCCGGTGTAGGCGCCGCGGGCGACCTGTTCCAGTTCGGCGATGATCTGCATGCAGCGCACCTTGGGGCAGCCGGTGATGGTGCCGCCGGGGAAGGTGGCGCGGATGACCTGGCCGGGCGTGGCGTCGGGTTTTAGGTGGCCGCGCACGTTGCTGACGATGTGGTGGACGTGGGCGTAGCTTTCGACCGTCATCAGTTCGTCGACCTGTACGCTGCCGGGCAGGCAGACGCGGCCCAGGTCGTTGCGTTCCAGATCGATGAGCATGACGTGTTCGGCGCGTTCCTTGGGATGGCCGACGAGTTCGCGGATGCGGGCGGCGTCATCGTCGCCGGGAAAGCGCGGGCGGGTGCCGGCGATGGGGCGGGTTTCGACCACGTCGCCGCGCACGGAGACGAGGCGTTCGGGCGAGGAGCTGACCACGGCCCAGCCCTGCCCTGCGAACAGGCCGGCGAACGGTGCGGGATTGGCGGTGCGCAGGCGCGCGTACAGCGTTGAAGGTTCCAGGGTGCCATCGAACCACGCCTTCCAGGCGCGCGAGAGGTTGACCTGGAAGACGTCGCCGGCGGCAAGGTAGTCGAGGATGCGGACGACGCCGTCGGTGAAGCGTTCGGGGGCGTCCTCGTCGATGCGCAGCGGCGGGTGCCAGGCGGGCAACGCCGGTGCGGGTGACGCGAGGTCGGCGGCGATGCGTTCGAGCAATGCGGCGTGGCCCTGTTCGGCAATCGCCACGCAGTCGCCGGTGCCGCGATCGCGCAGGATCGCGGCGGGGCAACGCAGGGCGACGGCAATCGGCATGCGCGCGTCGTCATCGCGCGGGGGCAGTTGCAGGACGGGTTCGACTTCGCCGGCCAGTTCGTAGGCCAGCAGCAAGGCCCAGCCGCCGCGGAACGGCCAGCGCGGTTCTTCGCGATCGATGCGCGCGGCTTGCCAGTGGGCGTCGAGGGTGTCGAGGAAGTTGGTGTCCTGTTGCATGCCGTGCAGATCGCGCACGCGGCCGTCGTGATGCAGGGTGAAGCCTTCGCCTTCGGCGGCCATCAGCAGCAGGTCCCAGCGTCCCTGCACGGTGCCGGAGGCGACCGATTCCAGCAGCACCGGATAGCGCGCTGGATCGCGCCAGTGCAGGGCGAGCAGATCGGTGTCGGGGGACAGCGCGCGGGTTTCGATCATCGTCTTGCGGGGGCGCGGGGAAGCAGGGTGCATTGTGCCGGATGTGGTGGGGGTTCTGGCATTGCGGGCTTGCCCCCATCCGCCCTTCGGGCACCTTCCCCCGCAACGCGGGGGAAGGGACTTTCGTTGGGATCAAGAAGATGTTGATACATCGCCCTTCCCCCGCCTGCGGGGGAAGGTGCCCGAAGGGCGGATGGGGGCGCTTTTCCTACCAGACAAACAAAAACCCCTCGCCTTCCAGCGAGGGGTTTCGTATATCGCGCAACATCGCCCGGCGTCAGATCCGCTTGAACACCAGCGTGCCGTTCGTTCCGCCGAAGCCGAAACCATTGGACACCGCGATGTCGATCTTCTTCTCGCGCGCGGTGTGCGGGACGTAGTCCAGGTCGCAGCCTTCGCTCGGGTTGTCCAGGTTGATGGTCGGCGGAATGATGCCGTGGTGGATCGCCAGCACGGAGAAGATGGCTTCCGCGCCGCCGGCCGCGCCCAGCAGGTGGCCGGTCATCGACTTGGTGGAGCTGACCATGATCTTGTACGCGTGGTCGCCCAGCGCGCGCTTGATGGCCAGGGTTTCGGCGAGGTCGCCCTGCGGGGTGGAGGTGCCGTGCGCGTTGAGGTATTCGACCTGTTCGGCGGTGATGCCGGCGTCCTTCATGGCCGCGACCAGGCAGCGGGCCGGGCCTTCGCCGTTTTCGCTGGGGGCGGTCATGTGGTGGGCGTCGGAGCTGGCGCCGAAGCCGGCCAGTTCCGCGTAGATGCGCGCGCCGCGCGCCTTGGCGTGTTCGTACTCTTCCAGGATCAGCACGCCGGCGCCATCGCCCAGCACGAAGCCGTCGCGATCGCGATCCCACGGGCGCGAAGCGCGGGTGGGGTCGTCATTGCGGGTGGACATGGCCTTCATGGTGCAGAAGCCGGCCATGGAGGTCGGCGAGGAGCCGAGTTCGGCGCCGCCGGCGACCATCACGTCGGCATCGCCGTACTGGATGGCGCGCATGGCCACGCCGATGGAGTGGTTGGAGGTGGCGCAGGCCGAGACGACCGAGAAACTCGGGCCCTTGATGCCCTTCAGGATCGACAGCTGGCCGGGCAGCATGTTGATGATGGTGCTGGGCACGTAGAACGGCGAGACCTTGCGCGGGCCGCCTTCGTGCAGCTTGATGGTCTGTTCCTCGATGCCGTGGATGCCGCCGATGCCCGAGCCGATGATGGCGCCGATACGCTCGCCGTTGGCTTCGGTGATTTCCAGTCCGGAATCATCCAGCGCCATGAACGAGGCGGCGATGCCGTAGTGGATGAACGGATCCATCTTCTTCGCGTCCTTGGCGGAGACGAAGGTGGTGGGATCGAAGTTGCGGATTTCACCCGCGATCTGGGTGGTGTAGGCCGAAACATCGAACGAGGTGACCGGACCGATGCCGGAACGGCCGTTGACGATGCCATCCCAACTGGTGGCCATGTCGTTGCCCAGCGGCGACACCAAACCCATTCCCGTAATGACGACGCGACGCCGGCTCATAACACGCTCCTCAAATGCATTTGTTTCGGTACGCCCGTTTTGCTTGCCGGGCGGTGCAACCCCGGACACGCGCGGGGCCGCATTCGCGGCCCCGACACGAAGACTTCAGAACGCCGGGCTTACGCCTTGACGTGGGCCTTGACGTAGTCGATGGCCTGCTGCACCGAAGTGATCTTTTCGGCTTCTTCGTCCGGAATTTCGCACTCGAACTCTTCTTCCAGCGCCATCACCAGTTCAACGGTGTCCAGCGAGTCGGCGCCCAGGTCATCGACGAACGATGCGCTGTTGGTGACTTCTTCTTCCTTCACGCCGAGTTGTTCGACGACGATTTTCTTGACGCGTTCTTCGATGCTGCTCATTGGATATCGCTCCAGACGGAGATTGGGTGACTAGTTGATATTGCCACGCTTGGCGATGGCAAACCGGGGGATAGTGTAGTGGAAACCGGCGGCGGCGGGCAGATGCCCGGATCCGTCACCAAATCAACCACTTACCGCTATTTTTTGTTACGGCATGTACATGCCGCCGTTGACGTGCAAGGTCTCGCCGGTGATGTAGCCGGCCGAGGGGCCGGCCAGGAACGCGACCGCGCGGGCGATGTCGGCCGGTTCGCCGAAGCGTCCGAGCGCGATCTGGCCGAGCATGGCGTTCTTGGCGTCTTCCGGCAGCGACTTGGTCATGTCGGTGTCGATGAAGCCGGGCGCGACCACATTGACGGTGACGCCGCGGCTGCCGATTTCCTTGGCCAGCGACTTGGAGAAGGCGATGATGCCGGCCTTGGCGGCGGCGTAGTTGGCCTGCCCCGCGTTGCCGGTGACGCCGATGACCGAGGCGATGTTGACGATGCGGCCCTTGCGCGCCTTCATCATGCCGCGCATCACCGCCTTGGAGGTGCGGTAGACGCTGGTGAGGTTGGTGTCGAGGATGGCCTGCCAGTCCTCGTCCTTCATGCGCATGAGCAGGTTGTCGCGGGTGATGCCGGCGTTGTTGACCAGGATCGAGACCGGACCGAACTGCTTGGCGATGTCCTCGATCAGCGCCTCGACGGCGGCCGCATCGGTGACGTTGAGTTCGCGGCCGTGGCCGCCGCGCTCGGCCAGGCGCTCGCCGATGGCCTGCGCGCCGCCGGCGGTGGTGGCGGTGCCGATGACGGTCGCGCCCTGGGCGGCGAGCTCATCGGCGATGGCCGCGCCGATGCCGCGGCTGGCGCCGGTGACGAGGGCGATTTCGCCTTGCAGGGGTTTGCTCATTGCGGGGTCCTCGGAATCAGGGGCGCGCGCGGTGCGCGCGCCGGAAGGATGGGTCGGCGGGGCTCAGACGGCCCACTCCGCCAGCGCGGCCTCAAAGTCGCCAACGCCGCCGATGGCGCGCGCGTCCAGCGCCTTGTCGATGCGCTTGACCAGGCCGGTCAGCACCTTGCCGGGGCCGCATTCGGCCACCCGGACGACGCCCTGCCCGGCCAGCGCCTGCACGCATTCGGTCCAGCGCACCGGCAGGTACAGCTGGCGCACCAGCGCATCGCGCAGGCCGTCCAGATCCGCATGCACCCGCGCGTCGACATTCTGCACCACCGGCAGCGCCGGGGTATGCCAGCTCAAGCCGGCCATGACGTCGGCCAGGCGGTTGGCGGCTTCGCGCATCAAAGGGGTGTGCGAGGGCACGCTGACGGCCAGCTTGACCACCTTGCGCACGCCGCGCTCGCCCAGCAGGGCGATGGCGCGTTCCACGGCTTCGGTGTCGCCGCCGATCACGATCTGTCCGGGCGAGTTGTAGTTGGCCGGCACGACCACGCGCGAGTTGGAGGCCTGTTCGCAGACTTCGGCGACCACGGCATCCTCGGCGCCGAGCACGGCGGCCATCGCGCCGACGCCTTCGGGCGCGGCTTCCTGCATCAGCTGGCCGCGCAGGCGCACCAGGTGCGCGCCATCGCGCAGCGACAGCGCGCCGGCGGCGACCAGCGCGGTGTATTCACCCAGGCTGTGGCCGGCGAGCACGGCCGGTTGGGCACCGCCCTGCTGCTGCCACGCGCGCCACACCGCCACGCCCGCGGCGAGCAGCGCCGGCTGGGTGTATTCGGTGCGGTTGAGCATTTCTTCCGGGCCGCCCTGCGAGAGCGCCCACAGATCCACGCCGGCGCCGTCGGAGGCCTCGGCGAACGCTTCGCGCACGATCGGATGCAGCTCCGACAGTTCGGCCAGCATGCCGAGCGACTGCGAGCCCTGGCCGGGGAAAACGAATGCGAGCGGGGTGGAGGTCACGCGGGGGTCCGGTGAAAAAAACGAGCGGGGATGATACGTGCGAAAGCGCCGGATTGTCTGTACCCAGGCGTATTGCGGCCCCTCCCCACGCCTCCGGAACCATCGCCCCCACACCTGCTTCCTGTGGGAGCGACGTCAGTCGCGAGCTTCCAGCGCGAACCCTGCGCACCCAATGACGTCACTCGATGGCGGCCACCTCGCCCGCTTGTAACGATGGCGAATTCGCGGATGCGAAACACGCGCGACAGGGTGCGAGATGACGCGGTGTTTTCGCGCACGGCGACTTGCCTCTCCCCGAAAACAAAAGGCGCTCCGAAGAGCGCCCTTTGCGATATCGCGGATGAGAACGTCGCCTGCGATCAGTAACGCAGCAGCGCCGAGCCCCAGGTGAAACCGCCGCCGAAGGCTTCCAGCAGCACCAGCTGGCCGCGCTGCACGCGACCGGAGCGAATCGCTTCGTCCAGCGCCAGCGGCACCGAGCCGGAGGAGGTGTTGCCGTGCTTGTCGACGGTGACGATGACGTTGTCCATCGACATCTCCAGGCGCTTGGCGGTCGCCTCGATGATGCGCAGGTTGGCCTGGTGCGGAATCAGCCAGTCCAGATCGTGCTTGTCCAGGCCGTTGGCTTCCAGGGTTTCGTCCACGACCGAGTCCAGCGCCTTGACGGCGTACTTGAACACGTCGTTGCCCTTCATGTGGATGCGGCTGCCGTTGTTCGGCGCATTGTTGTCGAAACCGGCGGACACGCCGACCGGGTTCCACAGCAGTTCCTTCTTGCTGCCGTCGGCATGCAGGTGGGTGCTGAGGATGCCGGTTTCGGTGTCGGCCTTGAGCACGGCGGCGCCGGCGCCATCGCCGAACAGCACGCAGGTGGTGCGCTCGGTCCAGTCGACGATGCGGCTGAGGGTTTCGGTGCCGATGACCAGGGCGGTCTTGACGTCACCGGAACGGATGAACTTGTCGGCCACGCTCAGGGCGTACAGGAAGCCCGAGCAGGCGGCATTGACGTCCATCGCGGCGCAGCCTTCGGCGCCCAGGCGGGCCTGGATGAGGCAGGCGGTGGACGGGAAAATCAGATCGGGGGTGGTGGTGCCCACCACGATCATGTCGATCTCGGAGGCCTCGACGCCGGCGGCTTCCATCGCGCGCAGGGCGGCTTGGTAGCCGAGATCGCCCGCGGTCTGGCCTTCCGCGGCGATGTGGCGCTCGCGGATGCCGGTGCGGGTCTGAATCCATTCGTCGCTGGTGTCGACCAGCTTGGCCAGGTCGTCGTTGGTCAGGACCTTCTCAGGCAGGTAGCTGCCGGTTCCGGCGATACGCGCGTAAATACGCCCGTTGGATTGCTGGCTCATGCCTGCTCCCGTTGCTGGCCCGCAACGGGGCCCTGGATACCACGACGATGATGGCGGGCGCGTCCGCGATTAAGCGGACGCGCCGGGAGCGCATCAATCTTCTTCGACGGCCGAGGTCTTGGTCGCGATGACCTTCTTGCCGCGGTAGTAGCCGTCGGCGGTCACGTGGTGACGCAGGTGGGTCTCACCGGAGGTCGGATCGGTGGACAGTTGCTTGGCGGTCAGGGCGTCGTGCGAACGGCGCTGACCACGGCGGGACGGGGTGACTCGGGATTTCTGCACAGCCATGGGATTGCTCCAGCTATAAACCTTGAAATGAATCTGCGATTCGTATTGCCAGACCGCCGAAGCGGCTAGTTCTTTTTCAGCGAGGCCAGCGCCGCGAACGGGTTGGCCTTTGCCAATTCCTCTTCCTGCGCCGGCCAGTCACGTTCCACCGCGTCCGATTCCGGATTGACCGGAACCACCGGAACGGCGAGGACCAGTTCGTCCTCCACCAGATCCGCCGGGTGCAGCATGCCGTCCTCCGGCACCAGCAGCGCTTCGTAGTCCGGGGGCAACGCGGCCTCGTCGGCCTCGTCGCGCACCAGGCCCAGCCGCTGCACGAGACTGACCGGAAGCAGGAATCGTTGCAGGCTGCGCTGGCACACCAGCGGCAACTGCGCCTCGATCCTCAACTCCACGTAAGGCACCCGCAGCGCGTCTTGATCGAATTCGATCGTGTAGCGTGCTTCGCCATCGGTATCGTTCAGCAGACCCTGCAAGCGCGTCATGGACGACAGCGGCAGGCGACCTTCAAAACTGCGCCGTGCCGCGACCATGCGCCAAGCATCCAACATCTCGGGCGTATTCGCGGACATAAGCCGCTGAATGTTAAGGACTGCGCGCCGAGCTGTCAAACCTGTCCAACGGTCACAGGATAAGGGATTGCCGGACGCGGCCCCGCTCGGCAGACTGCCCGCCCCCGTCTCCCGGCCCGCCATGATGCCCCTGCTGCTCGCCTCGACCTCCCGCTACCGCCGCGAACTGCTGGAACGGCTGCGTTTGCCCTTCCATGTGGCCCGCCCGGACGTGGACGAGGCGACCGCGCCCGGCGAGGCTCCGGCCGCGCTGGCGGCCCGACTGGCCAGTCTCAAGGCCGCTGCGATCGCCGCCCACCACCCCGAGGCCTGGGTGATCGGGGCCGACCAAGTGGCCGAGGTGGACGGCCAGGCCATCGGCAAGCCCGGCCACCGCGAGGCGGCCATCACCCAGCTGACCGCCATGTCCGGCCGGGCCATCCGTTTCCACACCGCGCTGTGCCTGTTGCGGGACCAGAGCCGGCATGAGGCCAGCGATGTGACCACGGTGCGGTTCCGCACGCTGTCGGCGGAGGAAATCGAACGCTATGTGGACGCCGAGCAGCCATTCGACTGCGCCGGCAGCTTCAAGAGCGAGGGCCTGGGCATCACCCTGTTCGAGGCCATCGACTCGCAGGATCCGACCGCCCTGATCGGCCTGCCGCTGATCGCGCTGTCGCGCCTGCTGCGCGAGGCGGGATTCCAGTTGCCCTGACCGGGTCCCCCTTGTAGCGCGGGCCTCGGCCCGCTCTCGCAATCCGCCCAGTCACGGCTCGATATCGATCGGCTGCTCTTCCCAGTCCTCGACGCTGCCGTCGTTGCCGTGCAGGCGCAGACCCAGCCAGTGCCGTCCGGGCGGCAGGGCCGACGCATCCACGTCCGCGCGGAACCCGACCCGCGGGTGCTGCGGATCGTTGGAGATGCGCCAGAACGCGGCCACGCCCGGCTCGGGCCTGCCGTATTCGGCCTTGGCCACCGGTTTGCCGTCGATCAGCACTTCGACGCCCTTCAGGCCCACGCCTTCCTTGAACGCCCAGCCCTGCACGGGGAAGCGCGCGGACACGCCGGCGCGCGACACCGGCGCGTCGATCCAGGCCATCGCCGGGGCCACGCAGGCGCCCTTTGCTTTTTCCTTCGGCAAGGCGAACAGCAGGAAACGCTGGTGACCGTGGTCGATGTTGACCACGCGCGGCCGCGGCAGCGGCCCGACCTGCCCGCACAGCGTGTGGTAGTAGTCCAGCAGGTGCTTGTACTGCACGTCGCCATGGCCTATCACCAGCAACACCGGCGTGTCGCGGGTGCCGTCGTCCTGCAGTTTCCAGAGCTGCAATTGCGGCGCGCGGCCATGCTTGCGGTTGAGCGGATGATCGAGCACGCGGATGTCCGGATCGTCGAGCGCGAAGCCCAGTTCCGCGCCCACCTTGAAGCTGCCGGCCAGCAGCGTGGTGTCGGCCGGCAGGCGCGCGCGTTCCTCGCGTACGGCGCGGGCCAGGTGCGACCAGCCGGCGAAGTTGTAGGGGTAGTACTTCTCCGCCGCGAAGCGCTCGCGCCATGACGGCACCGAGGCCACCAGGTAATACCCCAGCATCGCCATCATGCCCACGCCGGCCAGTATCCACAGCGCGCGCCGCCAGAATCGCGGCCAGCCGGCGATCAGCGCGGGCACCGCCAGGATCAGCGCCAGGTAGCCGGGCAGCGGCCAGTGGAAACTCACCCGCTCGACGTCGGCAAAGAAACCCAGCGCGAAGAAGCCCAGCGTGGAGGCCATGCCGAGCAGGCCGAAGTAGCGCCATTGCGAGGGCACGCCGGCGGCCCCGCGGCTGGCACGGAAACCCGCGATCATCAATGCGGCGAACAGCAGTGGCGTGACCATCAACGCCTGGATGATCACGAACCAGGCGCCGGTGGGCTGGAACGACCACGGATGGCGATCGACCAACTGGAAGCGCAGACCGGCGTCGGCATATTCCAGGTTCCATGCCAGCAGCGGCGCCCACGCGGCGACGCCGACCGCCAGCGCGATCCAGATGCGCGGGTCGCGCAGGATGCGGCGTCCTTCCGGCAGGCACAGCAGGGCGACGAAACCCACGCCGATCACGCCGAGGAAGCGGTAATGGCTGAGCGCGCCGATGGCCAGTCCGAGCGCGAGTTCGGCGGCGGAGGTGGCGTCGATCTCGCGCAGCAGGCGCGCACCCGCATCCAGGCACAGCACCGCCGCCAGCGCCATCGGCACGTCCGGCAGGGCCAGCAAGCCCAGCGTGCCCGACAGCGGCATCAGCACGGTCAGGGTGCCGGCCTGCCAGCCGGCGGCCTCGTCGAACCAGCGGCGCGTGATGTGGGCGATGAGCCAGGGAATGAGCGCGGCCATGATCAGGAACGGCGCGCGCAGGGCCAGGCGGTGCTGACCGCCCAGTTCGGTGCCCAGCCGGGTCAGCCAGGCGGTGAGGCCGGGCAGATCCGAATAGGCGGCGGCCAGGTGGCGGCCTTCCTGCCAGTAGAACGCCTCGTCGACGAACAGCGGCAGGCGGGCCGCGATCACGACCTTGATCACGGATGCGATCAGCCAGACCGCCAGAAAGGTTTTCCTTGCGCTTGCCACGTCCTGCATGCCGCTACACTTCCTCTTCATCCCAACGGTCAGGTCCCGAGCACGCGATGCCCACCACGCCCACGCCGCCTATGCTATCCGATGCCCTTCGCGATGCCCTCAAGCGCGCGCAGGAACAAGTCAACGCACTGGTGCTGGGCAAGGCATACGAGGTGCGGCTGGCGTTCGTGGCGCTGCTGTCCGACGGGCATCTGTTGATCGAGGATCTGCCGGGCCTGGGCAAGACCACGCTGGCGCATGCGCTGGCGGCCACGCTCGGATTGGGCTTCCAGCGCGTGCAGTTCACCTCGGATCTGTTGCCGGCCGACGTGCTGGGCGTGTCGATCTACGACGGCGCGGCGCGGCAATTCCAGTTCCATCCCGGCCCGGTGTTCACCCAGGTGCTGCTGGCCGATGAAATCAACCGTGCGCCGCCGCGCACGCAGAGCGCGCTGCTGGAAGCGATGGCCGAGCACCAGGTGACGCTGGACGGCGTGACCCATGGATTGCCGGATCCGTTCTTCGTGATCGCCACCCAGAATCCGGTGGATCTGTCGGGCACCTATCCCCTGCCCGACTCGCAGCTGGATCGTTTCCTGCTGCGGCTGGCGCTGGGCTATCCCGGCGCGGATGCCGAACGCGCGCTGCTGGCCGGCGAGGATCGGCGCGCGCTGATCGCGCAGACCCTGCCGGTGCTGAGTTCGGACGACGTGCTGGCGCTGCGCGCGGCGGTGAACCAGGTGCACGCCAGCGACGCGCTGATCGTCTACGTGCAGGCGCTGCTGGCGCGCAGCCGCCATCATCCGGGCGTGCGCGTGGGCCTGTCGCCGCGCGCGGGCATCGCGCTGCTGCGCGCGGCACGCGCGCATGCGCTGCTGCTCGGCCGCGCGCATGTGCTGCCGGAAGACATCCAGGCGCTGTTCGGCGTGGTGGCCGCGCACCGGCTGGTCGCCGAGGCGGAAGCCGATTCGACCGCCGCGCTGGCCAAGGCGATCCTGCACGCGGTGGCGGTGGACTGAGTCGATGGCGGACACGCTGCGGCAACGGTTGCGCCGGCGCCTGTCGCGGTTCGCGCGGCCGCGCCAGTCCGAGCCCCTGCCGGCCCGGCTGGACCGTCGCCGGGTGTATGTGCTGCCCACGCGTTTCGGGCTGTTCTATGCGGTGCTGGTGACCGCCATGCTGGTCGGCGCGCTCAACTACAACAACAACCCGGCGTTGCTGCTGGCGCTGTTGCTGGCCTCGGCCGGGCTGGCCAGCCTGATCGCCGCGCACCTGCAACTGTCCGGCCTGCAGCTGGACGCGGTGTCCGCCGAACCGGTGCCGGCCGGGCAACCGCTGCGGGTGCAGGTCGCGCTGTCCACGCGCGATCAGCGCGAGCGCCGCGGACTGCGGCTCTCGTGCCTGGAGATCGCCGGCGGCGTGCCGGTGATCACCGGAGACGCGGTGGTGGCGGAACTGATCGTGCCCACGACGCGCCGCGGCTGGCTGGATCCGGATCGGCTGGAGATCTGGACCACGCAACCGCTTGGCCTGGCGCGCGCCTGGGCCTGGTTCTGGCCGCGCCAGTGGCTGCTGGTGTATCCGTCGCCGGAACCGAACGGTCCTCCCCTGCCCGACTCGGAGGGTGGCGGCAGCCGCGCCCGGCGCCAGGCCAGCGGCGACGACGTGCACCATCTGCGCGCCTACCGCGCCGGGGATCCGTTGCGCGCGATTGCCTGGAAGCCCTCCGCGCGGCGCGAGCACCTGCTGGTGCGCGAGTTCGAACAGCCGGTGGGCCTGGAAGTGGATCTGGCGTGGTCGGCGCTGGCCGCGCTGCCGGGCGAACAACGCATCCGCCGGCTCGCCCACTGGGTGGATCTGGCCGAGCGCGAGGGCCGCCGCTACCGGCTCCGGTTGCCCGGCGACGTCGCGCTGGGCCCCTCGCGCGGCCCCGCGCACCGGCATGCCTGCCTGCGCGCACTGGCGTTGTTGCCGCATGGCTAAGGCCGCCACGCCCCGCGCCGGGACGCTGGACGCCGGCAGTCGCCTGTGGGCGCTGCTTGCGACCGGGCTGTGCCTGCTGGCGCTGTTGATCCAGTTGCCGGCCGGAGTGGCGGCCGGCATCGGCGCGCTGGCGGTGGCGACGACCGCGCTGTCCTGGCGGCGCGCGCTGCCCGGCCCGCTGCGGTTGCTGCTGGCACTGCTGATCATCGGCGCGGTGCTGGCGGTGATGGGCATGCGCTTCGGCCGCGACACCGGATGCGCGCTGCTGGCGGCGATGCTGGCGCTGAAGCCGGCGGAGACGGTGAGCCTGCGCGATGCGCGCAGCCTGCTGGGATTCGCGCTGTTCGCGCCGTTCTCGGCGTTCCTGCTGGACCAGGGACCGCTCACCCTGCTGCTGGCCGCGCTCGGCGTGGCGGCGGGCCTGCTGGCGCTGTCGCAACTGGCCGACGCGGAAGCCGATGCGCCGATGCCGCGCGTGTCCCTGCGCCAGCGCCTGTGGCGGGTGGGCCGGTTGCTGCTGATCGGATTGCCGCTGATGCTGGCGACGTTCTGGTTCTTCCCGCGCTTTCCTTCCCCGCTGTGGGGTGTACCCGAGCGCGCGCTGGCCCAGCCGGGATTGTCCGATCGGATGTCGCCGGGCGGCTGGCTGGACCTGATGGCCGACGACAACCCGGCCCTGCGCGTGCAGTTCTTCGGCGCGGTGCCGAGGCCGGAGGAGATGTACTGGCGCGGACTGGTGCTGTGGGACTACGACGGTCGCGAGTGGACGCGCTCGCCGTGGATCGCGACCTTGCCGGCGGCGCCGGCGGTGTCGGCACAGGCACCGCGCTGGGACTACGAGATGATGGTGGAACCGACCGAGCAGCGCTGGCTGGTGGCGCTGGATCTGCCGGTGTCCACCCCCGCCGATGCGCAACTGGATCGGGATCGGGCGCTGGTGGCCACGCAGCCCATGAACGGCGTCACCCGTTGGCGCGTGGCTTCGGCGCCGCCGTCGCGCTTCGACACCCGACTGCCTGCGCCATTGCGCGAACGTGCCCTGGCGTTGCCGGCCGGCCTGAATCCGCGGACCCATGCACTGGCGCAGCAGTGGCGGCGCGAAGCCGGCGGCGACGATCCGGCCATCGTGCGGCGCGCGCTGGAATGGATCCGGCGCGACTTCGGCTACACCCTGGATACGCCGCTGCCCGGACGCGACGCGGTCGACGAGTTCCTGTTCGACCAGCAGCGCGGGTACTGCGAGCATTTCAGTTCCGCGTTCACCACGCTGATGCGCGCCTCGGGCATTCCGGCGCGGGTCGTGGTGGGTTACGCCGGCGGCTATCGCAACCGTTTCGGCGACTACTGGATCGTGCGCAAGATGGATGCGCATGCCTGGAGCGAGGTGTGGCTGCCGCAGCGCGGCTGGGTGCGTGTGGACCCCACCGCCGCGGTGGCGCCGGAGCGGATCTTCGACACGCTGGAAGATCGCCTGGGCGCGGACACCGGCGCGGTGTTCCAGCGCAATCCGCTGTTCGACGCCGGCGACTGGCTGCGGCGCGGCTGGAACGATCTGGTGCTGGGTTTCGACGCCCGCCGCCAGCAGCACATGCTCAGGGCGCTGGGTCTTCCCCCGCTGGACGCCAGCCGGCTGGGCGCGTTGTTCGCGCTGGCCGCGCTGCTTGCCGTGGGTGCGATGGCCTGGTTGCTGGCCCGCGGCGAACGCGAGCGCGATCCCTTGCTGCGGGCCTGGCACGCGCTGGGCGCGCGCTACGCGCGGATCGGACTGGGCCGCCAGCCCCACGAGCCGGCGCTGGACTGGGCGCGACGGGTCGCCGCCAGCCATCCGGCCGCCGGCGCGGTGCTGGTGCCGCTCAGCCAACGTTTCGCCGAGGCGCGCTACGCTGCCGCCGTGAGCGACATTCCCGCGCTGGTTCGCGACCTGCGCCGCCATCGGCCCTGAAGGAGATTTCCATGAAACTTCGTCACCTCATGCTAGCCGGCGCCGTCGCGGCCCTCGCCGCCTGCGCCACCGCCCCGCAACCACTGCAAGGCACCTTCACCCCGGTCACGCCGCGCGATGCCGTCGCCGGCGCGCAGGTGGGTTCGCAGGTGCGCTGGGGCGGCCGCATCATCGAAACCAAGCCAGGCCAGGACAGCACCTGCTTCCAGCTGGTCTCGCGTCCGCTGAACGCCACCGGCCGGCCGATGGAATCGGCGCCGGACGCGACCGACGGCCGCTTCCTCGCCTGCCGCTCCGGCTTCTACGATCCGGCCGTGTTCGCGCCGGGCCGCGAAGTGACTTTCGTCGGCCGCATCAACAGCTACGAGAACACCCGCATCGGCGAGTACGACTACCGCCTGCCGAGGGTGGACGCCGACGTGGTCTACCTGTGGCCGGAAGTCCGCGAGGTCGAAGTGCGTCCGTCGCCGTTCTATGACCCGTTCTGGGGTCCCTACTGGGGACCGCGCTGGGGTTATTGGGGCTGGTGGTGATCGCCTCCGTGGCCTGAGGATTGGCCGGATGCAAAACGCCGCTCATCGAGCGGCGTTTTTCTTTGGTCGTGTCCCACATCACTGGACTGCCCCTTTCCTCGTCATTCCGGCGAATGACGGAATCCATTTTCCCGGGAGGGGGAACCACGCCGAGTGTCCGGGCATCGCGCGGACATGGATTCCAGCTTGCGCTGGAATGACGGCTTGCGGTGGGCACCGCGTGGAAGATCAGCGGCCGGGGACGCCGAAGTGGCCCAGCGGGGCGCCGGCCAGCAGGTGCAGATGCAGGTGGAACACGGTCTGCCCGGCGTGTTCGCGGCAGTTCATCACCACCCGGTAGCCGTCCTGGGCGAAGCCTTCGCGGCGCGCGTATTCGGCCGCCGCCAGCACCAGCTTGCCGACCAGCGCGGCCTGTTCCGGCAACAGGTCGTCCATGGTGGGAATCAGCAGCTGCTTCGGAATGAACAGCACGTGCACCGGTGCCTGCGGCGCGATGTCCTTGAAACCGAGCACCTCATCGTCTTCGTAGACGATGGTGGCGGGAATCTCGCGGCGGAGGATCTTGCCGAACAGGGTGTCGTTCTGGGTCATGGCGCGGTCCGGGATGGGGTGGGTGCAAGCATAGTGCCTGGCGGTCGACATCGATGCATTGTGGGAGCGACGTGAGTCGCGATGGCGGGTTGAACAGACGAAACCGACCAGAGCTATCGCGACTTACGTCGCTCCCACAAGACAGGGTGGAAGTGCTTCAGGGCATCTCGCTGCGCGAGCCGAAGGCGTGCGAGAGGGTGCCGCGATCCACGTATTCCAGTTCGCCACCCAGCGGCACGCCGTGGGCCAGGCGGCTGGGTTTGACGTTGTGCTGGCGGGCCAGCTGCGCGAGGTAGTGCGCGGTGGCCTCGCCTTCCACGGTGGGATTGGTGGCGATGATCAGCTCGCTGATCTCGCCCTGCTTCAGGCGTTCGCCGAGCTGTTCCAGGCCCAGTTCGCGCGGGCCGATGCCGTCCAGCGGCGACAGCCGGCCCTGCAGGATGAAGTACACCCCGCGATAGCCGGTGGCCTGCTCGATGGCGAGTCGATCGGCGGGCGATTCCACCGCGCACAGCAGGTGCCGATCGCGGCTGCCGCTGGCGCAGATCGCGCAGATCTCGCCCTCGGTGAAATCGCGGCACTGGCTGCAATGCCCGATCCGCTCCAGCGCCACGGACAAGGTCTCGGCCAGGTGCTTGCCGCCCTCGCGTTCGCGCTCCAGCAGGTGGTAGGCCATGCGCTGGGCGGTCTTCTGGCCCACGCCCGGCAGCACGCGCAGGGATTCGATCAGTTGTTCGAGCAGGGACAGGGACATGGACGTGCGAAGGAAAAGAAGCCGCCCGGCGCGGCGGGCGGCATGGCATGCATCCGTCGGAAGCGGTTCACGCGCGGCGGGCGTTCATCGAAACCCGTCGGCACGTCGTCCACCCGTGGGCTCAGAACGGCAGCTTCATGCCCGGCGGCATCGGCATGCCGGCGGTCAGCGCGCCCATGCGCGACTTGGATTCGGCGTCGATCTTGTTGGAGGCGTCGTTGAAGGCGGCGGCCACCAGATCCTCCAGCATTTCCTGGTCACCGAGCAGCGACGGATCGATGCGGACCTTGCGGCACTCCTTGGCGCCGGTGAGGGTCACGCTGACCATGCCGCCGCCGGCGTTGCCGGTGATTTCCAGCTTGGCGATCTCTTCCTGGGCGCGTTGCAGGTTTTCCTGCATCTTCTGCGCCTGCTGCATGAGTTGGGCGATGTTTCCACGCATGTGTGCTTACTCTTCGAATGGACGGATGGAATCCGGTACGACCTTCGCGCCGTGTTGCTCGATCAGGCGCTGCACGTCCGGGTGGTTCATGAAATCCTGCTCGGCGGCGATCTGCTGTTCGCCGCGTTCACGGTCGGTGCGCTGGCGCAGCGTTTCCGAGCCCGCCGGCGCGGCCTGGAACACGATCTTCGGCGCGGTGCCGTAGCGCTGGGCGATGGCGTCGCCGAGATCGCGGACGGAACGCTCCGAGCGCAGGTAGTCGAAGCCCGGATCCAGCGACAGCTGCAGCACGCCGCTGTCGTAGCCGACGAACGCCGCGTTCTCGACCAGTTGGCGGGTGGCGCCCTTCAGTTCGCTGTTGCTGGCGAAGTGCATCCATACATCGGCGTTGGTGATGCCGATGTCGGAGGAAAAGGCGAAGTCGCGATCGGCGGGATGGGCTTCCTGCTTCGGCGTCGATGTCGGGGTTGCGGCGACCGGGGCCGGTGCCGATGGTGGCGGTGCCATCGCCTGGGAAGGCGCAATCGCCGCCGGCGCGGAAGACACGGCGCGCGACGGTTCGACCGGCCACGGCGGCGTGTCGTCATCGGCGGCCGGCGCGGGCATCGGCGCGGCAGCGGGTCGCGGTGTGGCGGCGGGGGCTGCCTGGTCGGCCACCGCGCGCACGGGCGCGGTTTCCGAAGGTTTGGAAGCGGCGCTCGTCGTCGCGGCGGGCATCGACGCCGCTTGCCGCGTCGTCGGCACGGCTTCGCCCTTGCCCTCGCCCGTCGCGGGCGCCGGGCGGAACGCCAGCATGCGCAGCACGCTCATTTCGAAACCGGCGCGGGCGCTGGGCGCCAGCGGCAGATCGCGACGTCCGCCAAGCGCCATCTGGTACCACAGCTGCACCACTTCCGGCCGCAGTTGCGATGCGAATCTATCCGCATCCACGCCCTCGCCGTCCGCGCCGGCGCCGGGCACCAGTTGGCGCACCTGGATGCGATGCAGCGCTTCGGCGAGCGCTTCCAGCACGCCATCCCAGTCGGGCGAGAAATCGGCCAGCGCGGCGACCACCTGCAACAGGCGTTCGCCATCACCTTCGGCCAGCGCCTCCAGCATCGCGCCGACCTGGGTGCGATCGACCGTGCCGAGCATGGTGCGCACGCCCTCGTCGCGCAACGCGCCGCCGGCATAGGCGATGGCCTGATCCAGCAGCGACAGGCCGTCGCGCAGGCTGCCGTCGGCGGCCTTGGCGATCTGGCGGATCGCGCCGTCGTCGGCCTCGATGCCTTCGGCACCCAGGATCTTGGCGATCTGGCCGGCGATCTGCGGCTCTTCCAGCCGCTTGAGGTTGAACTGCAGGCAGCGCGACAGCACCGTCACCGGCAGCTTCTGCGGATCGGTGGTGGCGAGCAGGAACTTGACGTGTTCCGGCGGCTCTTCCAGCGTCTTCAGCAGCGCGTTGAACGCCGCCTTCGACAGCATGTGCACTTCGTCGATCAGGTAGACCTTGAACTTGCCGCGCGAGGGCATGTATTGCGCGTTCTCGATCACCTCGCGGACGTCGTCCACGCCGGTGTTGGACGCGGCGTCGATTTCCAGCAGATCGATGTAGCGGCCGGCGTCGATGTCCAGGCAGGCCGCACACTGGCCGCAGGGATCGGCACTGGTGCCCTTCTCGCAATTCAGCGACTTGGCGAAGATGCGGGCGATCGTGGTCTTGCCGACGCCGCGGGTACCGGTGAACAGGAAGGCGTGATGGACGCGGCCGGTGTCCAGCGCGTTGCTGAGCGCGCGGACCACGTGTTCCTGCCCCACCAGTTCGGCGAAGCGCTTCGGACGCCACTTGCGGGCGAGGACGAGATAGCTCATCGGTGGATTTTGCCACACCCGGTCGCGGTCAAGGCCGGAACCGATGGATACACTGCCGGCCAGGACGGACGCCGGACGCGTCCATGACAGGGATCCGCATGTTCCATCGTTTTCGGGCCGTTCCGGCCGCCTGCTGCCTGCTGTTCACCGTGTTTTCGGCCAGCGCCGCCGCGCCGGCGGTCCGCAGCGAGGTCAAGGGCCTGCATATCGCCGCCCGCGACGCGCTGCCCGCGCCACGCAAGCCGCAGGTGCTGGAGGAAGGCCATTTCTGCCGGATGCAGGTCACCGAACCGAAGACCACGGCCGGCCGCGCCGTCGCCGCGCGCGGCTGGTACGTCACCAGCGAGGTCCAGGGCGGCGGGTATACCAGCGTGGGCGCCTTCAGCCGCGGGGGCGAAGGCACCAGCGGCACCTGCTTGATCGCCGACGGCAACGTGTTCGTGTTCCGCGGCCCGGCGCTGGCGGCCATCGTGTATGGCGATCCGGCCGAGGACGAATATGTGGGCGGTCCGATTGGTGGCGTCGCCGGGACGACGTTGCCGGATCGGGTCCGGATCACCGACCGGACGCCCCCCAACCTGGCCCAGGCCGACCTCCGCTTCAGCGCGGACGCCATTGAAGTGGTGGCGGTGGCTGAACGGGAAACATTCTGCGGCAACCTGGTGATTCCCAATCTCCGTGGCATGGACATCCCGGAAACCCGAAAGGTCCTGGCCAAGGCGGGCTGGCACCCGGCTCCGCCAGCGGCGACGGACGAGGAAGACCGCTTCGACGCCGCCGCGGGTTATCGCGCCAAGGGCCTGACCGAATTCGAGACCTGCTCCGGCACCGGCTATGGCTTCTGCGCGGTGAACTATGAACGTGCCGACGGCGCGCAACTGCACGTGACCACGCTCGGCGACGAGCCGCCCACCGTCTCCGCCTACGACGTCCAGTGCGAGGCCCGGTGAACCCTCCGGATGTTTTTGCCCTGCCCGGGGAAATTCCGTAGAATGCCCGACTCCCCGCGGACCGGCCGGTCCCTGGGGACCCGGAGAGGTGTCCGAGTGGTTGAAGGAGCACGCCTGGAAAGTGTGTAAGCGTCTAAACCGCGCTTCGGGGGTTCGAATCCCCCTCTCTCCGCCAGATTGAATGACGTAGTGAAGGCTCCATGTCCGTGATGTTTCGCCGGGACTTGGAGAGGGGGTGAGAACCCCGGGTTCGACAAACCGCGCAGCGGTTTGCACGGCGAAGCCGCCCGCAGGGCGAGGTGCGCAGCGCCGAGTGAATCCCCCTCTCTCCGCCAGATTTCGAGCAATACACGGGCCGCGCGCAGCGCGGCCCTCGTCTATGGTGACCCCGTCGGTCCCTCGCGACGCTAGGTTGAAAACCCCGCCAGGGCCGGAAGGCAGCAACGGTATCGACTGATGCGGGCGCCGAGGTCAACCGGCGGGGTCATCGCCTTTTCCGACCCTGTAGCACCGAGCTTGCTCGGCGGCGGAAGGTCACCGGTACTCGGACCGTTCAAGCGGAGCAAGCTCCGCTCTACGGGGCGTGGAGATTCCTGTAGCGCCGAGCTTGCTCGGCGACGCAAGGTCACCGGTATTCGGACCGTTCAAGCGGAGCAAGCTCCGCTCTACGGGCGTGGAGATTCCTGTAGCGCCGAGCTTGCTCGGCGGCGGAAGGTCACCGGTATGCGGACCGTTCAAGCGGAGCAAGCTCCGCTCTACGGCGCGTGGAGATTCCTGTAGCGCCGAGCTTGCTCGGCGGCGGAAGGTCACCGGTATTCGGACCGTTCAAGCGGAGCAAGCTCCGCTCTACGGGGCGTGGAGATTCCTGTAGCGCCGAGCTTGCTCGACGGCAGAAGGTCACCGGTACTCGGACCGTTCAAGCGGAGCGAGCTCCGCTCTACGGGAACAGGACCACCGCGCCGGGTTCGCGGCCGGTGACCCAGTAATCGATGACCTGCCATTTCTGGGTGTCCACCACGGCGATGCGATCACCGCCACTGAGCGCGATGTAGGCGCGAGGTTTCACCGGATCGACGGTGATGCCGATCGGCAGTGCACCTCGGCCCAGGGCGGTGTCGCGGATGTCCATGCCTTCGCGCGTCAGCGGCACGCGGGTCAGCGCGAGCTTGGTGCGGGCGTCGAAGACCTGGAGTTCGGCGTTGCGGGCGTTGACCACGCAGGCATGGCGCCCATCGGAGGTGAACGCCACGCGCAACGGAAAGCCGCGGCTGGACATGCGCCGCCGCACCGCCAGCGTGTTGGGATCGTGCACGGTCACGGTGCCCTCGTCGCGATTGGCGACCCACAGTTCCAGGCCATCCGGGCGCAGGGCGATGCCTTCGGCGCCCTTGCCCGCCGGTCGCTCCAGCAGGAGCTTGCCCGCCACCAGATCGACGCGGCTGACCGTGCCGCGTCCCAGCTTGCTGACGTAGGCATGGCGACGATCCGCGCTGACGGCCAGCATGTGGCCGATGCCGTCGCCGATATCGATGGCGCGGGTCACCTTGCCTTCGTCCACGTCCACCAGCAGCAGGCTGGCGCTGCCCTCGGCGGTGACCACCACGCGCCCGGCGTCCAGGAAACGGATGCCGTGCGGCGCGCCATGGGTGCCCAGATCGATGGTGCGGGTCGGGCGGCCTGCGTGCAGGTCCAGCACCGACAGCGTACTGCCGGACACTTCGCTGCCGTAGTTGCTGACCACCGCGGTGCGGCCGTCCGGCGAGATCGCGATTTCATGCGGCGAATCGCCGGTGCGGTATTCCCCGCGCTTGCGACCGTCCTGCGCGGACAACCGCCAGACGCTGTCGGCGGACTGGTTGCTGACCAGCAGATCCGCGCACCATCCGGACAACGGCGCGCACAACGCCAACCACAACAGCAAACGTCCCTGTCCCCTGTTCCGCGTAAGCATCCTTTCCTCAATCCGTTGTTGGTGTCGGGTGCAACCAGCCGGCATCGCCGGCCACATAGCGTTCGTGCTTCCAGATCGGCACGCGCGATTTCACTTCGTCGATGATCCAGCGGCAGGCGGCGAAGGCCGCGTCGCGATGGCCGGCGTTCACTCCGACCCAGACCGCGAGGTCGCCGATGGCCAGTTCGCCGATCCGGTGCACGCAGCGCGCGTCGTGGATGGCGAACCGTTCGCAGGCTTCGGCCAGGATCCGCTCGCCTTCCTTCTCCGCCAGTTCCACATAGGCTTCATAACGCAAGCCGTTCACGGCGCGGCCATCGTTGTGGTTGCGTACCCAGCCTTCGAAGGCGGCGAACGCGCCGGCGCGCTCGTCCAGCAACGCCGAGCGCAACGGCGCCGGATCGAACGGAATGTCGCTCAGGGCAAAACGCGGCATGGCTCAGCCTCCGCTCACCGGCGGAATGAACGCGACCTCGCTGCCTTCGCGCGGTGCGTCCTCCCAACGGGCGAAATCCCCGTCCACCGCCACGCGCAGGTGGGCGACGGGCAGACGGAAGCCGTGGCGCGCCTGCAACTCGGCGTAGACGCCGCGCAGATCCGGCGCGCCGGTGATCAGGGTTTCCTCGGCCACGCCGGCGGCATCGCGCAGGCTGGCGAAGTAACGCACGATCAGCCGCCGGCTCATGCCAGCGTCCCCACGTCGCGTTTGCCGCCGCGCTTGCCGAGCAGCCGCGCCGGTCCCAGCACGATGGCGTGTGACAGCGCCTTGCACATGTCGTACACGGTCAGCGCGGCCACGGTGGCGCCGGTCAACGCCTCCATCTCCACGCCGGTGCGATGGATGGTGCGCACCGAGCAGCGGATGTCCAGGCTGCGCTCGTCATGCCAGTCGATGGCGATGCGGCAGCCGTCGATGGGCAGCGGATGGCAGAACGGAATCAGTTCGTGCGTGCGCTTGACCGCCATGGTGCCGGCGATGATGGCGGTATCGACGATGCCGCCCTTGGCGCTGCGCAGGCCATTGGCGCGCAGTTGCTGCGCGACGGCGGCCGGAAACTTCACCCGGCATTCCGCGCTCGCCTCGCGCGCGGTCGCCGGCTTGGCGGACACGTCCACCATCGCCGGGCGTCCGGCGGCGTCGAGATGCGTCAACGCGGGGGTCGGTTTCTTCATGGGTCGGCATGCGGTCCAGGCCGCACATGGTAGCGTCCGGCGCGGGCGGCGCACATCCGGGATCAGCCGCCGATCAGGTACATCTCGACCGGCCGGCCATGGCGGGCGCCGGCCTGGCCGCGCTGCTCGCTGTAGCGGTCCTCGCGCGAGCGCCACAGCGAGGCCACGTGCGTCGTCAGCTCGTGCTCGCCCCGTGCCAGCGCCGGGCGCAGGTCGGCGCCCTCGCTGGCGAACAGGCAGGTATACAGGTGGCCGTCGGCCGACACCCGCGCCCGGTGGCAGTCGCCGCAGAACGGCGCGCTGACCGAACTGACGAAACCGATTTCGCCCTGGCCGTCGTCAAAGGCGTGTCGCTCGGCCACCTCGCCGCGGTAGTTGGCCTGCACCGGATGCAGCGGCCAGCGCGCGGCGATGCGATCGCGCAGTTCCGCCGACGGCACCATCTGGTCGCGCCGCCAGCCGTTGCGGGTGCCCACGTCCATGTACTCGATGAAGCGCACCACGTGGCCGCTGCCGCGGAAGTGTTCCAGCAGCGGCAGCACCTGCCGCTCGTTGAGGCCGCGCTGGACCACGCAGTTGATCTTGAGCCGCTCGAATCCGGCCGCCACCGCCGCGTCGATGCCGGCCAGCACGTCCTGCACGCGGCCGCGGCCGCCGGACATGGCTGCGAACACGTCCGGATCCAGCGCATCCAGGCTGACGGTCAGGCGACGCAGGCCGGCCTGCTTCAATGCCGCCGCCTGCGCGCGCAGCAGCGTGCCGTTGGTGGTCAGCGCCACGTCGTCCAGGCCCGGCAGGCGGGTCAGGCGGGCGACCAGATCCGGCAGGCCCTTGCGCAGCAGCGGCTCGCCGCCGGTGAGGCGCAGCTTGGTGACGCCCAGCGAAATGAAGGCACGCACCAGCGTTTCGATCTGGTCGAAGGACAGCCGCGAGGCGGCGTCCAGCCCATAGTCGTCCGGCACCCGGTCGGCCGGCATGCAATAGCCGCAACGGAAGTTGCACGCTTCGATCACCGACAGGCGCAGGTCGCGCAACGGCCGGCCCAGGCGATCTTCCGGCGGCGGCGGGATCGCGTTCACCGCGCTTCCATCCCATCGCGCGGCGGCTTCAACGACAGCGTCTGCCCGGGTTCGGCGACCTGGTGACCACGCCCGCGCATCGCCGCGCCATCGGCGGCGCTGGCGTAGTGGTACAGCACGCAGCGCGCCAGCAACGCCGGCGGGTACTCGCGTTCCAGATCCTCGATCCCGCTGTGCGAGGGATTGCCGTGCAGCGCGCAATCGTGCGCGATCACTTCATCGGCATCGGCGAAGCGTGCCAGCATCTCCGGAATCGGCCGGGTGTCGCCGGTCCACACCAGGCTGCCGGGCAGGCGCAGGCCGAACGCGGTCTCCGGCCAGTGGTGGCGCACCGGAAATGCCTCCAGCCGCACACCCTCGTGCCAGAACGCGCCGCCGACCGGAATCAGCTGGAACGCGTCCCAGAAATTGGCGCCGCCCTCGGCCAGCACGTTGGGATACTCGCCCACGCGCTGGTGCAGCAGTGGCACCACCGGCGCGGGCACGTACAGGCGTACGCGGCCCCGGCGCGAAGGCTCGAAATAGTGGCCGACGAACAGGCGCTCGAAGCCGGCCACATGATCCAGGTGCACATGGGTCACGAACAGCGCCTGCGGCCATTCGCCATAGTGTTCGAGGAACGCGGTCAGGCCTTCGCCGCCGCAGTCGACGGTCAGCCAGGGGCGGCCGTCGCGCTCGATCGTGGCCATCGCCGACCCCAGCGCCACCGCCGTCGCACTGCCCACGCCATGGAAGCGCAGCCGCCAGTCCATCTCAGAAACCCCGTGACCAGGCCTGATCATAGGCCCGGCGCAGGCGGGCGAAGTCCTGGCGCACGTCCTCGCCGGACCGCGATCCGCGCAGCTTCAGCAACGAGCGCAGCAGGCGCGCCAGGTTCTGTTCGCGCCAGCCGGTGGCAGGAATGCGCAGGCGGCCGCGATCGAAGTCGATCAGCCAGCCCTTGCCCTGCTCGTCGAACAGGATGTTGTGGGCGTTGAGGTCGGCATGCTGGAGCCCGGCCCGGTGGAAGCGGGCAATCAGCCGGCCGGCCTCTTCCCAGGGTGCGCGCAGTTCCTGCGCGAGGGTGGCCAGCGAGGTCACCCCGGCCAGCCGCTCCATCAGCAGGGCGGCGCGGTAGAACATGCCTTCGTGGACGTATTGGGCCGCGACCGGCTGCGGCACCGGCAGGCCGCGCGCCAGCAGCGCGCGCATCAGCCGGAACTCGGCGAAACTGCGGGTCTTGTCCGGGCCCCGCCACAGGTAGCGGTCCCGGCTGGCGCGCGCGGCCAGGCCGCCGCGCAGATAGCGCCGCAGCACGCACTGGCTGGACGGCGCTTCGATGAACCAGGCCCCGCCGCGCCCGCCGTCGCCGACCGGTTGGGCGCGATCGCCCCACTTCTCCGGCACGAACCAGTCCGGATTGGCTTGCCGCAGGTGCTGGCGGTCGAACAGAATCGCACCGTATCCGCGGCCTTCGCGGAACGGCGTCAGGGATTCCGTGGCGTCGAAACTGACCATCCAGCGAGTCTAACAACTCTTGTCCGCCATCCCCCAATCGATCTGCCTGCTGCGCCTGTCGGCGCTCGGCGACGTGACCCACGTGGTGCCGCTGGTGCGCACCCTGCAGCGGCACTGGCCGCGGACCCGCCTGCACTGGGTCATCGACAAGGCCGGGCACAAGCTGCTGGACGGCCTGGAGGGCGTGACCTTCCACACCTACGACAAGCGCAGCGGCCTGGCCGGCATGCGCGCCCTGCGCCGGGAGCTGCCGGCCGGCGGCTTCGACGTGCTGCTGCAGATGCAGGTGGCCCTGCGCGCCAACGTGCTGTCGGCCTTCATCCCGGCCCGGCGGCGCATCGGCTACGACCACGCGCGCTCCAAGGATCTGCATGGCCTCTTCATCAACGAGCGCATCCCCGACCGCCCGGGCATCCATGTACTGGACGCGATCGGCAGCTTCTGCGAACCGCTGGGCCTGAAACAGGACCAGGTGATCTGGGACCTGCCCTATCCGCGGGAAGCGCGCGACTGGGCCGCCGCGCAATGGCCGCAGGACGGGGCGCCGGTGCTGATGATTTCCCCGTGCTCCAGCCACGTGCGCCGCAACTGGCATGCCGATCGTTACGCCGCGCTCGCCGATCACGCCGCCGGCCACGGCTGGCGGGTGGTGCTGTGCGGCGGTCGCAGCGATCTGGAGCGCAGCACCACCGATGCGATTCTCGCCGCGATGCGCGCGCCGGCCCTGGACCTGGTCGGCAAGGACACGCTGAAGCAGTTGCCCGCGCTGCTGGAGCGCGCCGACCTGCTGGTCACGCCGGACTCCGGCCCGATGCATATCGCCAACGCGGTCGGCACCAAGGTGCTGGGCCTGCACGCGGCCAGCAATCCGCGCCGCAGCGGCCCCTATTCGGATATCCGCTACTGCGTGGACCGCTATGACGCCGCCGCGCGCAAATACCTTGGCAAACCTGCCGACGCGTTGAAGTGGGGCACCAAGATCGAGTTCGACGAGGTGATGGATCTGGTCACCGTCGAAGACGCGATCGCGGCGTTCGAGCGGTATCGGGCCGATACCGCGCGCTGACATGATCACGGGCGCATAATTCCGGATCCGCCGCACCGGGAATCCGCCATGTCGCTCGCCACGCTGCTCGAAATCGAACTGCCGCTGCTGCAAGCACCAATGGCCGGCGTGCAGGGCAGCCCGCTGGCCATTGCAGTGAGCCAGGCCGGTGGCCTAGGCGCCCTGCCCTGCGCGATGCTGTCAGCGGACGCCGTCCGCGCGGAAGTCGCGGCCATCCGCGCGCAGACCGAAGCGCCATTCAATCTCAATTTCTTCTGCCATGCGCCGCCGCAACCGGATCCGGCGCGCGAAGCCGCCTGGCGGCTCAGACTCACCGCCGACTACGCCCGCTTTGGCTTGGATCCGGATGCCTTTCCGGCCGGCGCGGGACGGCGGCCTTTCGATGCCGATCTGCTGGCGCTGGTGCGCGAACTGCACCCGCCCGTGATCAGCTTCCATTTCGGGCTGCCGGATGAGGCGCTGATCGCGCCGCTGCGCGAATGGGGCTGCAAGTTGCTGGCCTCGGCCACCACGGTGGAGGAGGCGCGCTGGCTGGAGACGCGCGGCGTCGATGTAATCATCGCGCAGGGACTGGAAGCCGGCGGGCACCGCGGCCTGTTCCTCACCGACGACCTCACCACCCAGTCCGGCACCTTCACCCTGTTGCCGCAGATCGTCGCAGCGGTGCGTTGCCCGGTAATTGCGACCGGTGGCATCGCCGACGCGGCCGGCGTGGCGGCGGCGATGGCGCTGGGCGCGGCGGGCGTGCAGGTCGGCACCGCTTTTCTGCTATGCCCCGAGGCCGATACCGGTCCGCTGCACCGCGCGGCCCTGCAAAGCCCGGCGGCGGCGCACACCGCGCTGACCAACGTGTTCACCGGACGTCCCGCGCGCGGCATCGTCAACCACGCGATGCGCACGCTGGGGCCGATGGCGACTGACGCGCCCGCGTTTCCGCTCGCAAGTGCGGCCATGGCGCCCTTGCGGCAAGCGGCCGAGACGCGTGGCAGCGGCGACTATTCGCCGCTGTGGGCCGGCCAGAACGTGTCCGGCGCGCAGGCGATACCCGCGGCGCAAATGGTGTGGGATCTGGCGCGGGGATTCGGCACGCAGGAACCGACCTGCCTGGTGTAGTCCCGCGCGCGGTGGTTACGGCGTCGCGCCGGTCTTGTAGTCCTGGTAGGACTTCTCTTCCACGTAGCTGGAGCCCAGCGCCAGGTTGATGTCCTTCTTGATGCGTGCGCGTTCGTCGTTCTCGAAGTAGACGCTGCGCGCCAGGCGGACGAATTCCTCATCGAACGCCTGCGCCTTCTCCTTGACGCGGATGTCGTCCTCGATCACCCACAGGCGCTCGTTGACCGCCTTGAGCTGGGCGCGCAGTTCACTGATGTTGTTGACCGCCGCCGGATGCGCCATCCAGGTCTTTTCCAGTGCGCTCAGTTCGTTGCGCACGTTGGCCAGCTTGGCCGGGTCGCTCATCCGCTCGGACTTGATCTGCAGGATGGCGATCTTGTCGAGCAGTTCGCCGAAGGAAACGGGGACGAGGATTTCGGACATGGCGCGGCACCGCGAAAACGGGACGGCCAGTGTACCGGATGGCGGATACACGCCCGCTCGCACGGCGCTAACATGGTCGCTTTCCGCATCGGGATGTCCTCCATGAATTCATCGGCCCAACGGGTTGTCGTCACCGGCGCTTTCGGCGCGCTTGGCCGGGTGGTAGTGCAATCGCTGGTCGCTTCGGGTGCGACGGTGGCAGCGCTGGATCACGCGCCCGCTCCCGCCGAAACCACCGCCGGCGTGCATGCCTTCGGCGGCATCGACCTGGCCGATGCCGAGGCGGCAAAAACCGCGCTGGAGCAGGCCAGGCAGGCGCTCGGCGGCATCGACGCGCTGGTGAACATCGCCGGCGGCTTCCACTGGGAAACCCTGGCCGAGGGCAGCCTGGACACCTGGGACCGGCTCTACCGGCTGAACCTGCGCACGGCCGTGGCCGCCAGCCAGGCCGCGCTGCCGTTCCTGCTCGCCGCCGGCGGCGGCCGCATCGTCAATATCGGCGCGGCCGGCGCGGTCAAGGCCGGCACCGGCATGGGCGCGTACGCGGCCTCCAAGGCCGGCGTGGCGCGCCTTACCGAGGCGATGGCGGAGGAATTCAAGGATCGCGGCATCACCGTCAACGCGCTGCTGCCCAGCATCATCGACACCCCCGCCAACCGCGCCGACATGCCGGACGCCGACACCTCGCGCTGGGTGACCCCGGAACAACTGGCGGGGGTGGTCCGGTTCCTGCTGTCCGAACCGGCCGCCGCGATCACCGGCGCGCTGATTCCGGTGACTGGTCGGGTCTGAGAAGTTCCCGAAACGCAAGAGCCCCCTTGCGGGGGCCCTGTAACGTGCGGAGAGGGGGGATTCACTCGGCACTGCGTGCCTCGCCCTGCGAGCGGCTTCGCCGTGCAGAACGGCTGCGCCGTTCTGTCGAACCCGTCGGGGTTCTCTCCAGATCCCCACACTCCGCCAGATACGCAAAAGCCCCCTTGCGGGGGCCCTTGCGTATCTGGCGGAGAGGGGGGGATTCGAACCCCCGATACGCTATTAACGTATGCCTGATTTCGAGTCAGGTACATTCAACCACTCTGCCACCTCTCCGGTGGTCCCCGGCGCGCGGCCGGGGGCGTGAATGATACGGGTCGGGCCCTCCGCCGACAAGCCGAAGCTGAAGATTCCGGCCGGATTCGTCGTTTCCCACTGAACGAAAACTCTCCCGGGCTCGCTTTTGCTTGCCCGCTGTCCGTTTCGCCCGGATCATTCCGTATCAACCAGCAGGGAACTTCCCTCCCCCGCTCCCACCATCAGGACATCAATGATCGAATTCGGGCACATCACCCACGTAGGCCTCAGAAGGGAGCTGAACGAGGACACCTACTACGGCGACAGCGAGCTGGGACTGTGGCTGGTGGCCGATGGCATGGGAGGGCACGCCTGCGGCGAGGTGGCCAGCGCGCTGGCGCGCGAGACCATCGTGCGCGAGATCCGCGATGGCACGCCGCTGCACCAGGCCATCCGCATCGCCGACGAGGAAATCATCCGCACCTCCCGGCGCCGCAACGACACCCTGCCGATGGGCACCACGGTGGTCGCCGCGCGGGTCCAGGGCAACCGTTTCGAGGTGGCGTGGGTCGGCGACAGCCGCGCCTACCTGTGGCGCGACGGCCAGTTGGCTCAATTGAGCCAGGACCACAGCTACGTGCAGGAACTGATCGCACAGGGTTCGCTGACCAGCGAACAGGCACGCTCGCATCCGCACCGCAACGTGGTGACCCAGGCGCTGGGCGTGACCGACCCGACCCACCTCAACGTGGAAACCCTCACCGGCGAACTGCGTCCGGGCATGCAGTTGCTCCTGTGCAGCGACGGGCTGACCGAGGAAGTGGACGATCGCAGCATCGCGGACACCCTGAGGCTGTCCGACTGCAGCGCGCAGGAATGCGTGGATTGCCTGATCGCCGCGGCCCTCGATGGCGGCGGTTCGGACAACGTCACCGCCATCCTGGTGCGCTGCCACTGACGTAGAGCGGAGCTTGCTCCGCTTGCCCCCGGATCTCCCGCCCCGGTTCGCCGAGCAAGCTCGGCGCTACGAGGTATGTTGCCTGCTCCGCCTGAGATTCAGGCGATGGCGGTTTCGGCCATGGCCGGGTTGTCGAGTTCGTCCCACAACGCCTTGCCGGCTTTCTTGCGCAGCTTTTCCAGGCGCGCCTCGTGCGCGGCCTGTTCCGCCGCGCCGATCTGCACGCGCGGGCGCGGGCCGGCGGCCAGGCCGCTGAAATCGGCCGCCACCACCGCCGCGCCGGAACTCGGTTCGTCCAGGCCGGCAAAGCCGATTTCCCGCTGGCCGGCGGTCAGCGCGAGGTAGACATCGCAGAGCAGCTGGGCGTCGAGCAGCGCGCCGTGCAACTGGCGATGGGTGTTGTCCACGCCCAGCCGCTTGCACAGCGCGTCCAGCGAATTGCGCTGTCCCGGGAAGCGTTGGCGCGCCAGCAGCAGCGAGTCCTCCACGGTCACCCGATCCTGCAGGCGCCCGTAGTGCTCGCCCAGCAACGACAGTTCGTAGTCGAGGAAGCCCACGTCGAACGCGGCGTTGTGGATGATCAGTTCCGCGCCGTCGATGAAGGCGAGGAACTCGTCGGCGATCTGCGCGAACAGCGGCTTGTCCGACAGGAAATCCAGGCTCAGGCCGGTGACCTCCGCCGCGCCCTGCTCGAACTCGCGCTGCGGATGGATGTACTGGTGGTAGGTGCGGCCGGTGGGCCGGCGTTCGAGCAGTTCGACGCAACCGATTTCCACGATGCGGTTGCCCTTCTTCCATTCCAGGCCGGTGGTTTCGGTGTCGAGGATGATCTGTCGCATGCGTCTGTCTTGCCTATTGCTTGTCTGATTGCCAGGCGAACAACTTCAGTTCGATGTCGTCCGCCGCCAGCCGGACCATTTCACGGTACCCGAAGTCCAGGCCCTGCAGGGTCCGGATCGAGGCCGCATTGTCCGGGTCCACCACCGCCAGCACGGTGGCGATGCCCTGTTCGCGCGCCGCAGCGAGCACTGCCCGCGCGGCCTCGGCCACGTAACCATGGCCACGAAAACGCGGCAGCAGGGCGTAACCGAGATCGGGGTGCGCCAGCGGCGGCCGCTTGATCAACCCGCACATGCCCACCGCCGCGCCGTCCTCGCGCCGTTCCACCCGATACAGGCCGAAACCGTTGAGCCGGTAGCTCGCCACCGGTCCGTCGCGCAGGTAGTCGACTGCCTGCGCCAGCGAATGCACGCCGCGGTCGCCGATGTAGCGGAGGAAATCCGGGTCGTTGAGCAGTTCCAGCACGAAGGCGGTATCGCCGGGTGCATGCTCGGACAGCTCGAACAGGCGCAGGCGCTCGGTTTCGAGCACGGGTGAAAGATTCATGCCGCTTACTTTACCGCGCCGCCGTCTCGGAACCTGAGCGCCTGCATGCGCGCCAGCTGATCGACGCGTTCGTTGTCCGGGTCCCCGTTGTGGCCCTTCACCCAGTGCCATTCGATGCGATGGCGCCGGGTCGCCTCGTGCAGGCGCTCCCACAGATCACGATTCTTGACCGGGTCGCCGGCGGCGGTCTTCCAGTTGCGCCGCACCCAGTTGGGCATCCATTCGGTGATGCCCTGGCGCACATACTGGGAATCGATGTACAGCGCGACCGCGCATCCCTCGGTGAGGGTCTCCAGCGCCACGATCGCCGCCATCAACTCCATCCGGTTGTTGGTGGTCTGGGCTTCGCCCCCGGAAAGTTCGCGTTCCTTCTTCTGGTAGCGCAACAGGGCGGCCCAGCCCCCGGGCCCGGGATTGCCCAGGCAGGAGCCGTCGGTATGGATGGAAATCTGCTTCATTGCTTCCTGTGGGTTGTGGGTTCAGGCGTGCGCCGCGCCGGTGTTCCAGCGACGCCGGGCCGGCGCGGGCGGAATCAGGGCGGCGACGCGTTTTTCGGCTTCCAGCACGCAGACCGCGCGGAACCGGTTGAAGGAAAGGTGCGGCGCCATCGCGGTGCCGCGCAGCAGCGGCCCCTGGTAGCCGGCTCCGGCGGCGAGCGGGTGCAGGCCGGCCTGGCGAAGCGCGCCCTGCCAGCTGGCGGCATCGCGGACCCGCAGGGCGGCACCGCGCCAGCGCCACCGGTACGGGCTGAGGGGGTTGAGCGTGTACAGGCGCAGGCGTCCGCCGGGGGCGAGCACGCGCGCGCACTCGCCCAGCAGATCCGTCGCCGAACCGGCCTCCGGCACGTGCTGGACGACGATGCTGCCGAAGGCCTCGCTGGGCAGCGGCAAGGGCAGTTCGCAGCGCAGATCGCCGCTGAAGCCGTCCGGATGCCGCCACAGCCACAACTGCCGGCTGAAGCCGTGGAGCACGACCGGCGGGCGCGTCGGGGCCGGGGAGAGCCACAGCGCCGGCTGGGCCGGCCGCAGCGTCAGCCATTGGCCGGCGGCGACGGTCTCGGCTGCCAGCAGGGCCTGCCCGCGCCCGGCATCGAACCATGCCAGGGCATCGGGTTGACGGCTGAACTCGAAGGCAGGCATGTTCGGGATTGTAGTGGACGACCCTTCCAGCGTCCCTCCCCAAAACCATCGCCCATGCGCCTGACCGCCCTGCCCGCCTTCGACGACAACTACATCTGGGCGCTGGCCGACGACGACGGCGATGCGCTGATCGTGGACCCCGGGGACGCCGCGCCGGTCCTGGCCGCCGCCGACCAGGGCCTGTGGCCCGCGGCGGTCCTGCTGACCCATCACCACAACGACCATATCGGCGGCGTGGCGGCGCTGCGCGCCCGCTGGCCGACCCTGCCGGTCTACGCGCCGGAGGACGAGCGGATTCCGTTCGACTGTGTGCGGGTGGGCGATGGCGCCCGCGTGGCGCTGAAGAACTGGCGCCTGGAGGTGCTGGCCGTGCCCGGCCATACCCGCAGCCACATCGCCTATCTGGGCGGAGGCCAGGACCAGGATCACCTGTTCTGCGGCGACACCTTGTTCAGCCTGGGCTGTGGGCGCATGTTCGAAGGTACGCCGTCCCAGATGCTGGGTTCGCTGGACCGCCTGGCCGCCCTGCCCGGCTCGACCGCGGTCTGCTGCGGCCACGAGTACACCCTGGCCAACGCCGCATTCGCCCGCGCGGTGGATCCCGCCAACGAGGCCCTGCGTCGCAGAACCGAGGAAGTCCACGTCATGCGCCAAGCCGGCCGTCCGACCCTGCCGTCGACCCTGGCCCAGGAAACCGCGACCAACCCGTTCCTGCGGGTGGACAGCGAGGCCGTGCGCGCGGCCGTGGCGCACCGGCTGGGGCGCGCGCCCACCGACCGGGTCGAGACCTTCGCCGAACTGCGGCGCTGGAAGGACCAGTTCCGCGCATGAACCGGCGCGGCCCGCTTCCTGGCCTGCGAGCCGGCCTGCTCGCGCTGGCCTGCAGCGCCGGCCTGGGCCTGGCACTGTCGCCGGCACAGGCGAGCCAGCCTTCGGCCCCCCCGATCGAACTGGTCACGGTGCCCCCCAGCCAGCAGGAAAGCGGGCTGGAAATCTACCAGCGGTTCCGCGACGGCCTGGCCGAACCGCAATGCGATGCCGCCGCCACCGGCCCGCGCTGGAAGAAGCACTTCGCCCACGCGCCGAGCCAACTGGTCAAATCGGACGACGTGCTACCGCTGTTCGGTTATGTCGTGGACGCGCTGCGCGAGGCGCACCTGCCCACCGAGTTCGCACTCATCCCCTTCGTGGAAAGCGGCTACAAGCCCGGCGCGCGCAACGCCAGCGGTCCCGCGGGCCTGTGGCAGTTCATCGGCATCACCGCACGGAACCATGGTGTGCCGGTGCGCGAAAGCTACGACGGCCGGCTCTCGCCGGTGGATTCCACCCAGGCCGCGGTGCGTTACCTCAAGACCCTCCATGGCATGTTCGGCGGCGATTGGCGGCTGGCGGTGATGGCCTACAACGCCGGCGAGTACCGGGTGCTGCAATCGATGCGCCGCGCCGGCATGAATGCGCAGAACGCCCGCCCGGCCGAGCTGCCCGGGCTGTCCAGCATCACCTACGCCTACGTCGAAAAGCTGCATGCGTTGGCCTGCATCTTCGAACAGGCCGACGATCGCGGCGAATGGCTGAAACGGCTGGACCGTCCAGTGCCTCGCCTGTCCGCGCACGCCTTGCCCCGCGATGCCGCCAGCCTGGAGCGCTGGGCGGAGGCCAACGGTCACGACAGCGCCCTGCTCAAGCGCCTGAATCCGGCCTTGGGCAAGGGTGTCCCGCGCCTGGACAAGCCGGTCAGGATTCTCGCTCCCGATTCCCAGGGCATCGTGGCGGCGTCCTCGCCCCGGCTTGCCGAGGCGTCGGTCGAAGCGGAGCCCGGACCCGGTCCGTCCGCCGCTGGCATCGGCGCCGCCGCAAGCGCTTCGCCGCCGTCGCGGGACACCACCGTCGCCAGCGCATCCCGTCGTTCGCACACCGTCCGCGCCGGCGAATCCGCCTGGACCATCGCGCGGCGGTACGGCCTCAGGCCGCAGCAGTTGCTATCGCGCAATGGCCTGAAGTCCGACGCCATCCTGCGCCCGGGCATGGTGCTGGCGCTGGACGAAAGCCAGCCCTGACGACAGGACGGCTCTCGGTCCTTCCGGATCGAGGTCATGCCGGCTCCGTGCCGATGCCGTGTGGCGCAAAAGATCCGATAAAAAAAGCCCGGCGTTTGCCGGGCTTTTTCGTTCACCGCGTCGGGGTCGAACGCCTTAGAGGCGATCTTCCATCACGGTGACCTTGTACTGCTTGCGCATGGTGTCGATGAAACCCTGGGTGGCGACGCCGCCGCCCAGTTGGATCAGCTGCTGCTTCATGCCATCGCGCTGCTCGGCCGGCACCTGCGCGGCATCGCCGTCGGTGACCTTGGTGACCGCGAACACGGCGAACGCGCCACCGCCCAGCGCGACCTTGCCGGTCGACGCCTTGCCCGCGGCCGGACGCGGCACCGCGAAGATCGCCTCGTTGCCCTCCGCGGTCGGCACCGGCATGCCGCGCGGCATGCCCGGCATTTCGTTGAACTGGAGCTTGTCGGCGGTGGCAATCGCCTGCAGCGTCTCGCCCTTGGCGATGCGCGCCAGCACCGCGTCGGCGGTGGCGGCGGTGGCCTTCTCCTGGCGATCGGCGCGGATCGCGGCGATCACCGCGTCACGGACCTGGGCCAGCGGCTGCGGCTGCTCCGGCGTATGGCCGACCACGCGGATCACCACGCTGTGGCTGGGCGCGATCTCGATCGGATCGCTGACCGTACCGTCCTGCACCAGCGCCTCGGAGAACGCGCTGCGCAGCACCGCCGGGTTGGCGGCGATGCCGCTGGCGTTGGCGCGCGAGAACGGCCCGATCTTCTGCACCGGCAGGCCAACGGCCTTCGCGGCCGGCTCCAGCGCGGTGGGGTTCTTCAGCACTTCGTTGACGAGTTTGCCGGCCAGTTCGTTGTAGGCCCGCTCGGCGTCGGCGGTGGCCTGCTCGCGGGCGAGTTCGTCGCGGACCTCCTCGAAGCTCTTGCCCTGGCCCGGCTTGATCTCGTTTAGCTTCAGCACGTGATAGCCGAAGTCGCTCTTGACCGGGCCACGGATCTCGCCGGCCTGCATGGCGAACGCGGCGTCCTCGAACGGCTTGACCATCGATCCGTCGCGCGCGAACGCCGGCAGCAGGCCGCCGGTGTCCTTGGAACCCGGATCTTCCGAATTGGCCTTGGCCAGCGCGGCGAAGTCGGCGCCCTGCCTGGCCTGCGCGGCCAGCGCGGCGGCCTTGTCCTCGGCCTTCTTCAAGGTGGCGGCGTCGGCACCGGCCGGCGCGCCGATCAGGATGTGCGATACCACGCGCTGTTCCGGCGCCACGAAGCGGTTCTTCTCGGTTTCATAGCGCTTGCGCAGGGTCGCCTCGTCCGGCGCCACGGCACCCGGCAGGGTCGCGCCGTTGACCTCGACATACTCCAGCGAGACCGTTTCCGGCTGGCGGTAATCGGCCTTGTGGCCGTCGTACCACTTCTGGATATCGGCGTCGGACACCGGCGCGGTATCCGGTGCGGCCGGCGGCACCAGCGCCAGGCCCACGTCGCGGGTCTGCGCCAGCAGCTTGAACAACCGCTCCAGTTCGCCCTTGGTGACGAAATCGGAGGTGCCGATGCCTTCGGGCATCACCATCATCTTCAGGCGCTCGCGTTCCTGCTCCTGGAACTTCAGCGGCGACAGCGCCGGCACCTGCGAAGCCAGCACCAGCTGGTAGCGTTCGGCATTGAATTTGCCGTCGACCTGGAAGGCCGGTTCGGCGGCGATGGCCTGGTTGACGGCGGCATCGCCGATCACCACGCCCGCACGTTCGGAAGCCAACGCCAGCACGCGCTGGTTGATCAGCTGCTCGAGGATCTTGAGCTTGTTTTCCTTGCTCTCGAACTCGCGCGCATCGAAATTCTCGCCCAGCATCTGGCGCTGCTGCTGGCGCGCGGCCTCGAAGGTCGTACGGAATTCGTCGACCGTGATTTCCTTGCGCTGCCAGAGCCTGGACACCGGCCACCAGTTCGGCGCGGATTTCCACCAGGTGGGCGGCGCCTCGACGGTCGCGACATCGTTGGCCGTGCCGCCGGTCATGTATTCGTTCACGCCGACAAAGGCGAACGGAATGATCAGCAGGCCCAGGATGAGGGTGGCGATCCACCCGGATGTCTTATCGCGGAGTTTTTGCAGCATCGATGCGTGGCTCGATTTCAGTAGCCGCGCAGTTTACCGCGCTTCGCGGTGGTTCGCCGCAACCCTGCCGCACCGCCCGGGCCCGTTCATCCACGGACGCCGGCAGCGGTCCCCGGAAAAGCAGAAAGCCCGCTTTCGCGGGCTTTCCGGGATAACTGGCGGAGTGGACGGGACTCGAACCCGCGACCTCCGGCGTGACAGGCCAGCATTCTAACCGACTGAACTACCACTCCGCGCTGAGTCGACCATTGTACGGGGCTTCCGGAAATTGTGCCAGACCGGTCGAACAGATTTTTCAGGTTCGGTCCCCTGTCGGCACCGTGCCCAGGGACCGCATCTCTCCCTGCCCGCGGTTGCCAAGGGGCCACGGGAGCCCGTCGCTTGCTTCCGCCGCGCCTCCGGCGGCCTGGCCGGAATGACCGGGCAGCGGCGGTCGCGGGGGCCCCCGGCGTGCGTTCGGCGTCATCCCTGCCGCACCCTTCCCGGTGAAAGGTCGGCCAGACCTGTTTCGTTCGGAGCGGGTTGTTCCCTGTCCCGCCGGGACTCGTCCACCGTGGCGCACCTCCCTCCCTCTCGACGACCTGCTGCGCCCGCGCCCGCCCCCACGGCAGCCACGCAGCCGCAGCCGCGCAGAGCATTCGTTCCCATAAATCGGCCCCCTATGGCGGCGCCAGGTGCTTTCCGGCCACAACCGAATCGGAGCGGATTCGCTCGCCGCCCTTTCTTCCCGCATGGGCAAGAGATTCCTCGACACGAGCGACCCTCATTCGTCGATCTTGAGAACGAACAATGCAAACGGGCCCCGGAGTCATCCCGATAGAATCGACCTCTGTTCGCACTGCCATTGCTCTTGTGTCATGCCGCCTTCCCGCCTGCTTCGGCTCCTCACCTGGCTACTCCTGCCCATCTCGATGATCGCCTCCGGTCGTTCCGCCGATGGCGCCGCCGAGTCCGGACATCCGGTGAACGCCGCGACTTCCTTCATCCCTTATCTCCATGCCGACGGCCGGTTCGGTTTTGTCGATGCTCATGGGCAGACCCCGTTCTCGAAAACCTTCGAAGATGCGCAGCCGTTCACCGAAGACCGGGCCGCGGTGAAATCGGGCGGGAAATGGGGCTATATCGATCTGCGGGGCCGTTGGATCGTGCATCCGCGTTTCACCGAAGCCAGGCCATTCAGGGACGGCGTGGCCTGGGGCGCCATCGTCAAACCGTCCACCCGAAGCGGATTCATCGATTTGAATCCGTTTCATTCCACGGGAAGCCGGAAGTGTTATCTCATCTCTCCGGACGGCCACACACGCCCTTGCGGCGGCGACTATCCGGATCGCTACGACGTGGCGTCCAGCCGTTTCCGGGAGCCGTCGTCGGATTCCCGGGAGCTTCGCGTGGTACGCGCCCCGGACCGCAAGAGCGTCGGTGTGCTCGGTACCGATGGCCGGCAAATGGTCCCGTTCGGCATCTATGACGATCTCCGATATCAATACGACAATTTTTTCGTGGTTCATCGCGTCGTCGGCGGCTGGGGCATCCTGGATGCGGCGCGCAACGTGGAAGTCGTGACCGCGGATCGGCCAAGCTTCGAGTACCTGAAATATACCTCTCCCGAACTGCCGCTCCGCCTGCTGGTCGTGCGACGGGACGACGACACCCGCTGCCTCCTCGATCACGCGGGGGCGGAACTCCATTGCGGCCTGAGCGAGGTTTCGCCTTGGGGAGAGAGTCTGATCGCCGCCAGCAACGGGCAAAAGCAATGGGGAGCTCTCGATACGCGCGGACAACGGGTCATCCCGTTCCGCTATGACTCGGAATTCCGTTTCCGCGATGGCCTTGCGCGCGTGCGTCTCGATGGGGATGAGTTCTACATCGACCTTCAGGGTCGCGAGTACCGCGCATCGTCCGCGCCGGACTGACGGAAATTCAAGCGAGGCGCCATCCACGACGACGCGATTGGTCCGCGGGGCGCTACGCGACATCCGCATCGCTCCGGACGCTGGAAGCAACCACCATCGCCATCTTTCGCGCGACCGACAGGCAACAAAAAACCCCTGACTTCTCAGGGGTTTTTCATGTTCGTGGCGGAGTGGACGGGACTCGAACCCGCGACCTCCGGCGTGACAGGCCAGCATTCTAACCGACTGAACTACCACTCCGCGGAAACTTAAACAGTTGGTCCGGTTTGGTGGGTGCTGAGGGTTTCGAACCCCCGACCCTCGCCTTGTAAGGGCGACGCTCTACCGCTGAGCTAAGCACCCGTTCAACCGACCGGACTCACTCGGCAGCAGCGAGTCGATTAGTTTACGGCATCCTTCAGGGCTTTGCCAGCCTTGAAGGCGGGATTCTTGGAAGCCTTGATCTTGATGGTGTCGCCGGTCTTCGGGTTGCGGCCGGTACGGGCGGCGCGCTTGCGCACCTGGAAGGTGCCGAAGCCCACGAGGGTCACGCTGTCGCCCTTCTTCAGGGCCTTGGTGATGCTGGAAATCACGGCGTCGACGGCACGTCCAGCTTCAGCCTTGGACATTTCGGCTTCGTCGGCGACGGCATCAACCAATTCGGTTTTGTTCATGTAGAAACTCCTTTTGCGGAACAACCGCGGAATGTGTAACCGGAATGCGCGGGAATCTGATCGTCACGCGCTTCCGGTCGTCTTCCACGAACACGACGAGAACGATGCTCATCGTGTTTGCGGGTGACGCCGTTATACCAGCGGGTATACAGGCACGCAAGCCGAAAACCCAATAATGACGCGGGTTTTGCGGGTTTTTTACCTTCCGTGTATGCCGCGATTCAGTGCTTGACGTCGGGCTGCACGGGCGCCTTGCGGCGGGCCGGCACGCGCCGCGGCTTGCCCCCCTCGGTCGGCGCCGCGGTGGGCGCCAGCGGCCGTTCCAGCGCGAGATCCAGCACCTCATCGATCCAGCGGACCGGCACGATCTTCATGCCCTGGGTGACGTTGGCGGGAATGTCGGCGAGGTCCTTGCGGTTCTCTTCCGGGATGATCACGGTGGTGATGCCGCCGCGCAGCGCCGCCAGCAGTTTTTCCTTCAGGCCACCAATGGCGGACACGCGCCCGCGCAGGGTGATCTCGCCGGTCATCGCCACGTCGGCACGCACCGGCGTGCGGGTCAGCGTGGACACCAGCGCGGTCACCATTGCGGCACCGGCGCTGGGACCATCCTTCGGCGTCGCGCCGTCGGGCACGTGCAGGTGGACGTCGTGCTTCTGCAGGTACTCGGCATCGATGCCCAGTGCGGTGGCGCGCGCGCGCACCACCGACATCGCGGCGGCCGCGGATTCCTTCATCACGTCGCCCAGCTGGCCGGTCAGGGTCAACAGGCCCTTGCCCGGCACCAGCGCGACTTCGATCTGCAGCAGATCGCCGCCCACTTCGGTCCAGGCCAGCCCGGTGACCAGGCCAATCTCGTTCTGCTCCTCGGCGCGACCGAAATCGAAGCGGCGCACGCCGGAATACTTGTCCAGGTTCTTCGAACTGACCTGCACCAGTGCGCCCTTTTTCTTCTTCTTGGCCGGCTGCGGGCCGGCCAGCGCGATTTCCTTGACCACCTTGCGGCAGATCTTGGCGATTTCGCGTTCCAGGTTGCGCACGCCGGATTCGCGCGTGTAGTAACGCACCAGGTCGCGGATGGCGTCCTCGGCGATCGTGAGCTCTTCCGGCTTCAGGCCGTTGGCCTTGATCTGCTTGGGCAGCAGGTAGCGCAGGGCGATGTTGAGCTTCTCATCCTCGGTATAGCCCGGGATGCGGATGACTTCCATGCGATCCAGCAACGGGCCGGGGATGTTGAGCGAGTTGGAGGTCGCGACGAACATCACTTCGGACAGGTCCAGATCCACTTCCAGGTAGTGATCGTTGAAGGCGCTGTTCTGCTCCGGATCCAGCACTTCCAGCAGCGCCGACGAGGGATCGCCGCGGAAGTCCATCGACATCTTGTCGATTTCGTCCAGCACGAACAGCGGATTCTTGCTGCCGGTCTTGTTGAGGTTCTGCACGATGCGGCCCGGCATCGAACCCACGTAGGTGCGGCGGTGGCCCCGGATCTCGGCCTCGTCGCGCACGCCGCCCAGCGACATGCGCACGAACTTGCGGTTGGTCGCCTTGGCGATCGACTGGCCCAGCGAGGTCTTGCCCACGCCCGGCGGCCCCACCAGGCACAGGATCGGGCCGCGCATCTTCTGCACGCGCGACTGCACGGCGAGATATTCGAGGATCCGTTCCTTCACCTTGTCCAGGCCGTAATGGTCGGCGTCCAGGGTTTCCTGCGCGACCTTCAGGTCCTTGCGGACCTTGCTGCGCTTCTTCCACGGCACGCCCAGCAGCCAGTCCAGGTAATTGCGCACGACCGCCGCCTCGGCGGACATCGGCGACATCTGCTTGAGCTTGTTGAGTTCGTTCTTGGCCTTGGTCTCGACCGCCTTGGGCATGCCGGCCTCGGCGATCTTGCGGGCCAGTTCCTCCTGCTCGTTCGGCGCGTCGTCGAGCTCGCCCAGTTCCTTCTGGATCGCCTTCATCTGCTCGTTGAGGTAGTACTCGCGCTGGCTCTTCTCCATCTGCGACTTGACCCGGCCGCGGATGCGCTTTTCCAGCTGCTGCACGTCGATTTCGCCGTCGACGAAACCGACCAGCAATTCCAGCCGCTCGCCGATGCCGATGGTTTCCAGCAGGCGCTGCTTGTCGCTCAGGCGCACGCCCAGATGGGCGGCGATGGTGTCGGCCAGGCGACCGGGTTCATCGATGCCGGCCAGCGTCTGCAGCAGTTCCGGCGGCAGTTTGCGGTTGGTCTTGACGTACTGTTCGAACAGGCCCATCAGCGAACGCGCCACCGCTTCGATTTCACGCGGCTCGCGGCCTTCGGTGGATTCGATTTCCTCGCCTTCGCCGTACAGCGAACCGTCGCGCTCGACGACATTGGAAACCTTCACGCGGGAGACGCCCTCGACCAGCACCTTGATGGTGCCGTCGGGGAGCTTCAGCAATTGCAGGACCTGGGCCAGGGTGCCGATGCTGTAGAGATCGGCGGCCACGGGATCGTCGGTCTCGGCCGACTTCTGGGCCAGCAGCAGGATGCGCTTGTCCGCTTCCATGGCCTGCTCCAGCGCGCGCATGGACTTGTCGCGGCCGACGAACAGGGGAATGACCATGTGCGGGAACACCACTACGTCGCGTAGCGGCAGGACCGGCAGGTCGAGAATTTCGGTGGGGGTACGGCGGGGCATGGGGGCTCCAGCGGATGCGGAATTACGGAGGCCAAAAAGCCAATGGCCCCGTTATGGGGCCATTGTCGGGAGGATGCAAGTGCAACCTCTAAATGTTAATTGAATCAAATACTTGCACCGAATGCTCGGCCTCGCTTCATTCCGCGGCGGCGACCTTCTGGGCCGGCGGATTCTGGTAGATCAGGTACGGCTCGGACTTGTGTTCGATGACCGATTCGTCCACCACCACTTTGCTCACGTTTTCCAGCGACGGCAGGTCGTACATAGTGTCCAGCAGGACCGACTCGACGATGGTGCGCAGGCCGCGCGCGCCGGTCTTGCGCTTGAGCGCCTTGCGGGCAATCGCCGACAGCGCGTCCGGGCGGAACTCCAGTTCCACGCCTTCCATGTCGAACAGCTTCTTGAACTGCTTGGTGATGGCGTTCTTGGGCTCGGTGAGGATCTTGACCAGGGCCGGCTCGTCCAGTTCCTCCAGGGTCGCGACCACCGGCAGGCGGCCGACGAACTCGGGGATCAGGCCGAACTTGATCAGATCTTCCGGCTCGACCTCGGACAGCAGCTTGCCGGTCTCGGTCTTGCGCTCGGCGCTGCGGACCTTGGCGCCGAAGCCAATCCCGCTGGCCTCGGTGGAGCGCTGCTGGATGATCTTGTCCAGGCCGGCGAACGCGCCACCGCAGATGAACAGGATGTTCTTGGTGTCCACCTGCAGGAATTCCTGCTGCGGATGCTTGCGACCGCCCTGCGGCGGCACGCTGGCGACGGTGCCTTCGATCAGCTTCAGCAGCGCCTGCTGCACGCCTTCGCCGGACACGTCGCGGGTGATCGACGGGTTTTCGCTCTTGCGCGAAATCTTGTCGATTTCATCGATGTAGACGATGCCCTGCTGCGCCTTCTCGACATCGTAGTCGCACTTCTGCAGCAGCTTCTGGATGATGTTTTCCACGTCCTCGCCCACGTAACCGGCCTCGGTCAGGGTGGTGGCGTCGGCGATGGTGAACGGCACGTTGAGCAGGCGGGCCAGCGTCTCGGCCAGCAGGGTCTTGCCGGAACCGGTCGGGCCGGCCAGCAGGATGTTCGACTTGGCCAGTTCGACGTCGTCGTTCTTCTGCCGGCTCTCGATGCGCTTGTAGTGGTTGTAGACCGCCACCGCCAGGGTGCGCTTGGCGCGCTGCTGGCCGATCACGTACTGATCCAGGACTTCCAGGATCTCGCGCGGCTTGGGCAGGTGGCTGCGGGCGGACTGCGCCTTCTCCTCGAGTTCCTCGCGGATGATGTCGTTGCACAGCTCGACGCATTCATCGCAGATGAACACGCTGGGGCCCGCGATCAACTTGCGGACTTCATGCTGGCTCTTGCCGCAGAACGAGCAATACAGGATCTTGCTGCTGTCGCCGGTACGGCCCTGACGGTCTTCGCTCATGCTTCGATTACTCGGTCACCCTGCCCGCTAGGCGGACTCGGTCGGAGAATAGCACACGGCCCCGGCCTGTCAGCCGGGTCCGCGGAGGGGGTGGCAGGCGCGGCAAACAGGGTCCGCGCCCGGGGTTCACGCCGGCTGGATGGTCTCTTCAGGACGGCGTTCCAGCACCTGGTCGACCAGGCCATAGGCCTGCGCGTCGGAGGCGCTCTTGAAATTGTCGCGCTCGGTGTCGCGCTCGATGGTTTCCAGGGCCTGGCCGGTGTGCTTGGCCAGGATCTGGTTCAGGCGCGAACGCAGGGTCAGGATTTCACGGGCATGGATGTCGATGTCCGTGGCCTGGCCCTGGAAGCCGCCCAGCGGCTGGTGGATCATCACCCGCGAGTTGGGCAGCGCATAGCGCTTGCCCTTGGCGCCGGCGGCCAGCAGCAGCGCGCCCATGCTGGCGGCCTGGCCGATGCAGACGGTGCTGACGTCCGGCTTGATGTACTGCATGGTGTCGTAGATCGCCATGCCGGCGGTGACCACGCCGCCGGGCGAATTGATGTACAGGCTGATGTCCTTCTCGGGGTTCTCGGCCTCGAGGAACAGCATCTGCGCCACGATCACGTTGGCCACCTGGTCGTCCACGCCGCCGACCAGGAAGATCATGCGTTCCTTGAGCAGGCGCGAATAGATGTCGTAGGCGCGCTCGCCGCGGCTGGTCTGTTCGACCACCATCGGCACCAGGTTCAAGGCTTTGGTTTCAATGCTCATCGGCTTTTTCGCGCCCAAATTGTCGTGGAGGGGTCCGGCCTAGGATAGCCGGACCGGGACGGGCTGGGGTCTCATCGATCCCGGCGAACCGCCGTTAGTTCCGGATGGCTTCCTGGAAGCTCAGCGACTGCTCCGTGTGCTGGGCGCGCTCGGCGATCCAGTCGATCACCTGCTCTTCCATCACCCGCGACTGCAGTCCCCCCATCAACTGGGGATCGTTGCGGTACAACTCAATGACCTGCTCCGGTTCCTCGTAGGTGGAGGCGATCAGGCGCAGGGTCTCGTTCAGGCGCTTGGGATCCAGGCGCAGCTGGTTGCGGCGGGCGACCTCGCCCACCAGCAGGCCGACCAGGACGCGCTTGCGGGCCGCATCCATGAAGCCCTCATGGGCGTTCGGCGGGATCTGCACCTGCTGGCCGTTGCGGGCGGCCTGATCGGCGGTCTGCTGGACCATCGCGCGGGCCTCGTTCTCGACCAGGCGCGGCGGCATTTCCACGTGCGCCCAGGCGGCAATCAGCTGCTCGCCGACTTCCCGGCGCAGGCGGCCCATCAGGGCGCCCTTGAGCTCGCGCTCCAGGTTGCTGCGGATGTCGCGGCGGAACTGTTCGGCGTCACCGCTCTTCACGCCGAAGCTGCGGATGAAGTCCTTGTCGACCGCCGGCAGCACCGACTCGGCCACTTCGGTGACCTTCACGTAGACGTCGACCTGGCGGCCCGCCAGCTGCGGCACGCGCCAGTCGGCGGGGAACTGCACCTGGATCGTCTTCTCCTCGCCGGCGGCCAGGCCGATCAGGCCCTTCTCGATATCGGCGAACATCACGCCCGAGCCGATCAGGGTGGCGCCCTTTTCCGCGCCCTCGGCGGGCAGGCGTTCGTCACCGGCCTGCGACCAGGTTTCCAGTTCGACGCGGTCGCCGTCCTTCGCACCGCGCTGCACCACCTCGAAGGTGCGGCGCTGCAGGCGCAGGTTCTCGACCATCTGGTCGATGTCGGCGTCGGCCACTTCGGCGGTGTGGCGGATGACGTTGAGCTTGGTCACGTCGATCTCGCCGAAATCCGGCACCACTTCGAAGGTCGCGATGAAATCCAGCTCGCCCTCGCCGTTCTTCTCGATGCGGGGATTGCCGGCCAGTTGCAGATCGTTGTCGCGCACGGCGTTGTTGAAGGTCTCGCGCAGCAGGCCGTCGAGGGCCTCGGCGCGGACCTGCTGGCCGAAGCGCTGCTCGATCACCTTGGTGGGCACCTTGCCGGGACGGAAACCCTTGATGCGGGCGGTGCGCGCGATTTCGCGCAGGCGGCCACCGATGTGGGTATCCAGACGCTCAGCCGGCAGGCTGAAGGTCATGCGGCGTTCGAGGTTGCCGACCGATTCGACCGAAACTTGCATACTCACTGGCTCCTGCTGCCCGGGTCCCATGCCCGGGCATGATGTTGATGAATTCGGGTCGCCCGCGGACACGCGACGTGCCGACCGGCGGAACGGAATAGTTTCGCCTATTCCGGGCTTTCCTGCCAACCGCAGGCGCCGGGGAAGGGAATTTCGGGGCAATCCGGGGAAATGGCCGGGGCCCCGGATTCCGGGCCGGTCCCGGAAACGTCCGGAAGGACGTGGTGCGAAAGGAGGGACTCGAACCCTCACGGGGGTTACCCGCTGGAACCTAAATCCAGTGCGTCTACCAATTCCGCCACTTTCGCAGGTGCGCCGGCATTCTACCCAGCCGGGAAGGCCGACGGAGCATCCCGGAAAAGAAAACGCCCGACCTCGCGGTCGGGCGTTCTGTTTGGTGGGCCGTCAAGGATTCGAACCTTGGACCTATTGATTAAGAGTCAACTGCTCTACCAACTGAGCTAACGGCCCCAAAAACTGGACGCGTAGTGTAACCGCATCTTCTTTTTCTTACAAACCCCCGCTTGCGCGAAAGCCTTGCTGGGTGGGGTGCCGTATCCAGCGGACCACGAACCCTGGCGCTGTCGGCTCCCCTACCCCTGAGGGCTGTGCCCTATCAGGTGAGGGCGCGCATGTTAAGCCAGCAGACCTGAATGGGCAACCCTTTGAGACCATGGCATCAAGGGGCCGAGCCAGCTACGGTCCTAACGGCGGCAACTTCAGCCCTCAGCCTGCTGATTCTGGAAAGAAACAAGGAGTAGGACGATCGACCACGCGGGCGCTTCCTAGGCTTTGCCGCTTTGGTCTTCCCCCCCATGTCGTCCATGAACTTCTGTAGTCGAGACGCCGCAACCTTAAAGCTCGGGTTGATCCGACTACTCTCGCGATACTGCCCCAACAATGCTCTGCCGAGAATGGCTTTGTCTTCCGGCTTTGCCACCTTCAGGGCCCTTTCGTAGAGCCTCATCTTCCAGCGTCTCTTATGTGGCACATCCACTCGGGAGGGCCATACCACCGCCCCGGTAATGACCTTCGGTCGCCTCGCCTTATAAAAGCGAACCTTGTGACCCGAGTATCCCTCACGATTGAGCTCATTTAGCACTTGAGCCAAAAATTTATCGTCCAATCCCGTTCCAGAAAAAACCATATCGTCCACATAGAGAGTGAACCTTAAGCCTTTTGCATCAGCCAACGCCGCTATCCGTGCAAACATCGGCGCGCATGAAAAGTAAGACAGGACCGGACTGAGGGCACTACCCGTAGGAAGCTTGCCTTCATGGCAACAAAGCTCAGAAAGGACATGTGCTACATCTTCTGCACACCCCAACTGTTCTTCAAAAAAAGACTTCACCGCCCTTCGTTTGACCGATGGATAAAAAGACCTAATGTCCACCTTCAAGGCCGGCTGTGAATGTCTGTGTACTAGAGCGTTTTCCAAATAGGAGCGCTTCTTGGTTGCTGAGTAAACATAGTCAGGTTTCTCAATTGCACCAAGAAACTTCGCCAGCCTCCGCTGAAAAGCATCCAGTGTCGGCTTAGGTTGTTGCACCATACGCACCTTGTCACTGACAGGCATGCCAGCCAAGACGTCCTGGTGTTTTTGTTTCAGCGGCCAAACTCGATAGTTGCCATCGAGTTTTCGTAAGAATTTGATGTCGGCAACCTTGACGCCAAAGAGGGCAGCAAGCTTCTTTTTGCTAGTGAGCCGATAGAGCGGAGACTCGTGAAGCTTCAAGGTTTTTGCCATGGAACTTAGGCCGCCTTACCTAGGTTCGCCTTGTTCTCAATCCAACGCAAAATCGCCAGCGCTTTCTCGCCCAGCATCGTACGAACCTTAAGCTCAGCAGGGCTCTCGTCAGAGTTCTCTGCAAAAAGCACAAGCGAAGAAAGCGGCATATCAAAATGCGCAGCATATCGCTGCAGCAAATCTAGACTCGGAACCTTCTTGCCGGACTCGATCTCAGAGAGATACGACCGGGAAATGCCGAGCGCTTCAGCCAACTCGGATTGGTTGACATCATGAAATGTCCTTACCAAACGGAGCGCTTCACCAAACATGACTTTTCCTCCATTAGGAAAATTGAGATGAGAGGTTAGTCCATAAAGAACTCAATCATTTTGAGCCAAACCTTATACAGGTCGAACCCAATTCTGACTGTCCAAAAGACACCCTTGAGAATTTTCTCCCAAGGAAAACGAGCTTTTGGCTTGGACAACGCGGAACTGCGATTGGTACTACTATCTTCGTGTTTCATAAAATCTCCTAAGGTTAGTGACGAACCGGGATCTGAAAACTTTGGTTCGCCTCTCGGCACTGCGCCTTAGGCCTAAAACACTTTCGAAGGTAGTTTCGCGCTAGGTCCCTCTCACACAACCCGTCTTCCTCTCGGAGACGTCTAAGTCACAAAAGCACCATGAAACGACCGGATCCGTGAATCCGCGCGGCCATGCCGACTTTGTGAGGGTTAGAGGCCGAAACCTCCACAGGCTTTACGCCCCCTTCTACAACCACAACGTGCCAACTCTTCGTCTTACCCAACCGCGAAGCCATACTAGCACCATGTTCGCTGAGAGTCAACATCCTGCAGTCCGAGAGCGAACACGCCTCAGGGATCCTTATCTACCTTTCGTTTCTTTCGCTTTGGCAGCTTGTCCGCGTGCATGGGATGCCCAGGAGCATTTGATAACGCATTGAGCTTCTGTAGCAGTTCTTCTTTAAAGAGCAGCGCTAGTAGGCGCCCGGAGTTAGGTGGCAGCCAGTTTGCTGGCGGAGGTCCCTTTCCTTCCCAGACCTCCAAAACGTGCTGAGGCCAGCCGCGTGTGGTCGAACTTTGCTTAAACGTATGCAGCTTGTACCAACGAGCCATAAGGGTTGCCCTAATTGCTTTCGTTGGGCTGAGGAGACTCGAACCCCAATATTCCTGTCAAATCAAATATTTGCGTAACTTAGAAAGAGCAAGGGTCCCGATACGCAAATATCGGAACCCTTATTAATCAATAACTTACATGTGGGTGGGGTGGCTGAGGGGACTCGAACCCCCGACATCTGGAATCACAATCCAGTACTCTAACCAACTGAGCTACAGCCACCACTGAAACTTTTTTCTACCGCTTTGTCCGCCGCTTGCGCCGGATGGCGCGCCCGACAGGACTCGAACCTGTAACCGCCGGCTTAGAAGGCCGGTGCTCTATCCGGTTGAGCTACGGGCGCCCGGACCGGATTGTCGCATCCCTGTCGTCGGGACGAACCAGACTGGTCGGGGTAGAGGGATTCGAACCCCCGACCCTCTGCTCCCAAAGCAGATGCGCTACCAGACTGCGCTATACCCCGACGAGGGCCCCGGCATCGGCGCCAGGCAGCGTCGACAAGGCCGTCTATTGTCGGAATCTGCCGGCTTCCTGTCAAACGCCGCGTCCGGTCACGGGCATCGGCTATGCTCCGCGGCTGGGGACAGAAGTCCGAATCAACCATGAGGGAACCATGATGCGCAGCGGCAATCCGGCTCTTAAGGAGTCCACCTTCCTCGACCTGGGCAGCGGCGCGGTGGTTTCGCGCGATGCCGGCGCGATGACCCTGAACGGCACGGTCAACCGGACCGGCATCCTGCTGCTGCTGTGCGTGCTGACCGCCACCTACACCTGGAACACGGCGCTCACCCCGACCGGCGAACTCGCGCCGGGGGCGATGCTGTACATCCTGGGGGGGCTCATCGGTGGCTTCGTGCTGGCCATGATCACCATCTTCAAGAAGACCTGGGCACCGGTCACCGCCCCGCTCTACGCGCTGGCCGAGGGCCTGTTCCTCGGCGCCATCTCGGCGATGTACGAGGTGAAGTTCAACGGCATCGTGCTGCAGGCGGTGCTGCTGACCTTCGGCACCCTGTTCGCGCTGCTGATGGCCTACCGCTCGGGCTGGATCAAGGCCACCGAGAACTTCAAGCTGGGCGTGGTCGCGGCCACCGGCGGCATCGCGCTGATCTACCTGGCCACGATCGTGCTGGGCTTCTTCAACATCAACATTCCCTACATCCACGACTCGGGTCTTATCGGCATCGCCTTCAGCCTGTTCGTGGTGGTGGTCGCGGCGCTGAACCTGGTGCTGGATTTCGATTTCATCGAGACCGGCGTGGAGCAGAACGCACCCAAGTACATGGAGTGGTACGCGGCGTTCGGCCTGATGGTCACTCTGATCTGGCTGTACATCGAGTTCCTGCGCCTGCTGTCCAAGCTGCAGTCGCGCAACTGAATCTCCAGGCCGGTAAAACAAGAAACGGGGCGCAAGGCGCCCCGTTTTCTTTTTGCTGCCCTGGATGCGACGCGCCGCTCAGCCGGTACCCGCCACGGCAGTTGAGCGGCGCGCGGGAAGCAGCATGAACACCACGGCCGCCGCGACCAGCAGCCAGCAATAGTGGACGCTGCCGGCCAGCGCCAGCGGCGAAACGGCCGCCAGCGACGATGCCAGCAGAATCTGCGCGCCATAAGGAAGCACGCCCTGCACCACGCAGGCGAAGATGTCGAGCAGACTGGCCGAACGACGCGGCGTGATGCCGTGGCGCTCGGCGATGTCCTTGGCGAGACTGCCGGTGATGAGGATCGCCACGGTGTTGTTGGCGGTCAGGACATCAGTCCCGGCGGAGAGCGCGGCGATGCTGAATTCGCCGGAGCGCCGCCCGGTATGGCCGCGGGCGAAACGGGCAATCGTCCGCGCCAGCCAGTCCAGGCCCCCGCTCGCCTTCATCAGCGCCCCCAGTCCTCCGATCAGGATCGAAAGCAGGGTCACCTCCACCATGCTCTCGAATCCGGCGTAGATGTCTCCGGCAAGATCGACCGGCGTGTAGTCGCCGGCAAAGACGAAGCCGAAAACGCCGGAAAGCGCCAGGCCGATCGCCAGCACCACCACCACGTCCAGTCCAATCAGGGCGAGCACCAGCACCAGTACATAGGGCAGCACCAGCCAGGGCGACGCGCCGCCGGGCGCCTCCACCGGCGCCCCCTCTCCCAGGAACGCCAGCAGCACCGCGGTGGCCAGGGCGGCGGGTAACGCAATCTTGAAGTTCTCGCGGAACTTGTCGCGCATCTCCGCGCCCTGGCTGCGGGTCGCCGCGATCGTGGTATCCGAGATCACCGACAGGTTGTCGCCGAACATCGCACCACCGATGACCGCACCGACGACCAGCGTGCGATCCAGGCCAGCGGCGTCGGCGACGCCCAGCGCGATCGGCACAACGGCGGCGATCGTGCCCATCGACGTCCCGATGGCCAGCGACACGAATGAAGCCACCAGGAACAATCCGGGCAGGATCAGCGACGGCGGCAGCGCGCCCAGTCCCAGCGCAACCACCGCATCCACCGCGCCAATGGCCTTGGACACGGTGGCGAACGCGCCGGCCAGCAGGAAGATCAGGCACATCAGCATCACGTTGGCATCGCCCATGCCTCCCAGCAGCGTCGGCGAGGCCGCCACGCCGCGTCGATGGGCCAGCCACGCCCCCAGCGCCAGCGCCGGCAGGATCGCCACCGGCGCGCGCAACTGGTAGAAGCCCATGGCGTCGCCCTGGGACGTGTAATAAAGGCCGGCGCCGAAGAACAGGGCCAGGAACAGCAGCAGCGGGGTCAGCGCGAGCGCGCTGGGGCGGACGGTCATCGTGGGCGGCGGAGGTGTGCGGGAAACCGGCGATTGTCCGGCTTGCCACGGCCCGGTCCAAGCCCCGCGGGCGGGACGAACGCAAACAAAAACGGGACGCTGGGCGCCCCGTTTCCGTGTTTCAGCCCGGTAAAACCCGGCGCCGCCGGGACATCATACCCGGCTGGCGATCGCCTTGGCGAAGGACATCGTGGTGCCCTCGCCGCCCAGGTCCGGGGTCAGCGAATCCTTGGCTTCCAGGGTGGCGATGATCGCCGCGCGCAGGCGTTCGGCCTTGTCCGGCTGGCCGAGGTGGTCGAGCATCTGCGCCGCGCCCAGCAGGAGCGCGCACGGATTGGCGATGCCCTTGCCGGCGATGTCCGGGGCCGAGCCGTGGACCGCCTCGAAGATGGCCGCGTCGACGCCGATGTTGGCGCCCGGGGCCAGGCCCAGGCCGCCGACCAGGCCGGCGCACAGGTCGGAGATGATGTCGCCGAACAGGTTGGTGGTGACGATGATGTCGAACTGCTCCGGACGCATCACCAGCTGCATGCAGGTGTTGTCCACGATCATCTCGTTGCACTGGATGTCCGGGTACTGCGCGGCCACTTCGCGAGCGACCTTCAGGAACAGGCCCGAGGTGGTCTTGAGGATGTTGGCCTTGTGCACCACGGTGACCTTCTTGCGGCCGGTCTTGCGGGCCAGGTCGAAGGCGTAGCGGACGATGCGCTCGGAACCCTTGCGGGTGATCTTCTGGGTCAACAGCGCGGTTTCGCCGTCCTCGGAGATGGACTGGCCTTCACCGATGTAGGCGCCTTCGGTGTTCTCGCGGACCGTGATCAGATCCACGCCGGAGGGGAAGCGCGACTTGGTGTTGGGGAACGACTTGGCCGGGCGGACATTCGCGTACAGGTCGAAATGGCGGCGCAGGGCCACGTTGATCGAGCTGAAGCCCTCGCCCACCGGCGTGGTCAGCGGGCTCTTCAGGGCCACGCCGTTCTTGCGGATCGAGTCCAGGGTCGCCTGCGGCAGCAGGTCGCCGTGCTTTTCCAGCGCGACCATGCCGGCATCGGCTTCCTCGTAGCTCAGGCCCACTTTCAGGGCTTCGAGCACGTGCAGGGTCGCGTCCATGATCTCCGGGCCGATACCGTCGCCGCGGATGACCGTAATCGTCTGGGTCATTTGCTTGGGATTCCGAACAGGGGCGCCGTGCGGGCCGGGAACCGGGATGCAGGCGCGGAGGGGGTTTCAAGTCCGGCAATTATGCCTGAACCCCCTGTACGGTCCCAAATCGACCATCGTCGGAGGAGCGGAAAACCGGCTTTGTCGCGCCGGCGCCGGCGCGGGGCCGATTCGCGGGTCAATCGTGGCCGTGCGCCGAAGGCGCGTCGGCCGCGCCGGCCTCCAGCTGATCCAGGAAGTCCACCGCCCTGCGCAGGTGCGGGATGACGATGGAGCCGCCCACCACCAGCCCGACCGAGAAGGTCTCGAAGAACTCGTCGCGGCTGACGCCGGCGTCCTTGCACTGGGCCACGTGGTAGCTGATGCAGTCGTCGCAACGCAGCACCATCGACGCCACCAGCCCGAGCAGTTCCTTGGTCTTCACATCCAGCGCGCCGGGCTGGTAGGTCTGGGTATCCAGGGCGAAGAAGCGGCGGACGACCTGGTTCGGTTCGGCCAGGATGCGCTCGTTCATGCGCTGGCGGAATTCGGTGAATTCGCGCAGACGGTCCTTTTCACCGCCGCTCATGCGCCCTCTCCGGCCAGCAGCGGCTCCAGCTTGCCGGCCCGATGCAAGGCGATCATGTCGTCGTAGCCGCCGACGTGGGTCTCACCGATGAAGATCTGCGGCACGCTGGTGCGGCGCGCGCGGGCGATCATGCGTTCGCGCTCGTCCGGCTCCAGGTCGATGCGGACTTCCTTCCAGCTCTGGCCCTTGCTCTTGAGGAAGTTCTTCGCGGCCACGCAGTAAGGGCAGATCGCGGTCGTGTAGAGGGTGATGGCGGGGCCGCCGGTCTCGGTGTCGCTCAAGGAATCCTCCTGAATGGAACAACGCGTTCAAAGTCGGGTCTGAGGGCAATATGGGTGGCCGATGGCGCGCTTTCCAGCCGGCCGAGTGGAACAGTGCGGGCCGTGGGTCCGGTTAACCGCATGTTCACTCGCTGCCGGCGGCAAAGCGTCATCCTGCCGCTCGCAAGCCTGCCGCCATTGTCCGACAACGGAGTTCCGTTTGCGCCTTCCGCTGCTTTCCACCGCCCTCACCGTGCTCCTGGCCGCGCCTCTGGCGCAAGGGCAGGACGTGCGCCTGCCGGACATCGGTTCCTCCGCCGGCGAGGTGTTGAGCCCGGCGCGCCAGGCGGAGTACGGCGGAATGATGCTGCGCGAGCTGCGCAACTACGGCTACCTGCTGGAAGACCCGCTGCTGGACGACTGGCTGCAGAAGGTCGGCACCCGGCTGGGCGCGGAAAGCGACTCGCCGCGCCAGAGCTATACGTTCTTCCTGATGAAGGACCGGCAGATCAATGCGTTCGCCACGCTGGGCGGCTACATCGGCACCAACGCGGGCCTGATCCTGACCGCCGAGCGCGAGGACGAAGTCGCCGCGGTGCTGTCCCACGAAATTGCCCACGTCACCCAGCAGCACGTGCTGCGCGGCGTCGAGCGGGCCGAGCGCGATCAGATTCCGATCCTGCTCGGGATGCTGGGCGCGATCGTGCTGGCGCAGAGCGCCGGCGGCAATTCCAGCGGCGACGCCTCGATGGCGGCGGTCGCCAGCGGCATGGGCCTGATGCAGCAACGCCAGATCGACTACACCCGTTCCAACGAATCCGAGGCCGATCGGCTGGGCATCCGCACCCTGTCGCGCGCCGGCTACGACGTGGACGCCATGGCCGGCTTCTTCGCCCGCATGGCCCAGGCCACCCGCGCCAACCGCGGCACCGGCCGCGAGGCGTACCCCGACTACCTGATGACCCACCCGGTCACCACCACCCGGATCAGCGAGGCCAAGGAACGCGCCGAGCAGATGCGCAAGGACAACCTGACCCTGATCACCCGGGTTCCGGGCGGCGGCGAGCGGGTCGAACAGTTCGATCCCAAGCGCGTGGTCGCACCGGAAAAGGACAGCGACAATCCGCTGCTGCCCCTGTCCGTGCGCCTGCCGGGCGACCTGTTCAGCCGTGGCCCCACCGGTGACTTCGACTGGGCCCGGGAACGCCTGCGGGTGCTCAGCGCGACCACCGCCGACGGCGCCGCCCGCGACTACGAGACCATCCGCCGGGAATCCGGCAAGGGCCTGGACGATGCCCAGCGTTATGGCTTGGCCCTGGCCCACCTGGGATCGGGACGGCCGGAGGTGGCGTTGACCGAGCTGGCCCCGCTGCTGGCCGAGCATCCGGGCAACCTGTGGCTGGAACTGGCGACCGCCGAGGCCGAATCCCGCGCGGGCCGCACCGCGGCGGCCAACCAACGGCTCGCCCGCCTGCTCCAGCAGATGCCGAACAACCGCCCCATCGCGCTGACTTTCGCCCGCGTCCTCAACGAGCAGGGGGGCGCCGAAGCTGGCCGGCACGCCCAGGCGGTGCTGCGTCCGCTGCTGTCCCGGGCCGGCAACGATCCGGTGTTCCAGCAGGAATTCGGCCGGGCCAACGAGCTGGCCGGCGACCCGGTCCGCGCCGGCGAAGCCTTCGCCGAGGCGGCCTTCCTCAATGGGCGGCCTGAACAGGCGCTCATCCAGTTGCAGAATCTCAAGAAGCGCAGCGATCTGGACTACTACGCCCGCGCCCGCATCGACGCCCGCATCTCCGTCATCACCCCGCAGGTGCTCGAACTGCGGCGCCAGGGCGTGCGCGACCCGGACATCGAACGCCGCTAGCCCGGCCGCCGGGGCTCCCGGCGGCGACCAGCGGCCCCGACTGTCATATGACGGGCGCGCGGCATGTCATGTTTCCGTCATAAAATTGTCGTCTACTGGTGCGGTACCCCACAGACGACGGTAATCGCGTGCAGAAGCACATCCTGATCGTTGACGACGAGCCGGCCATCCGCGACATGGTCGCCTTCGCCCTGCGCAAGGGCGATTACGAACCCGTGCATGCGGGTGACGCCCGCGAGGCCCAGAACGCCATCGCCGACCGGGTGCCGGACCTCATCCTGCTGGACTGGATGCTGCCCGGCACCAGCGGCCTGGAGCTGGCGCGCCGCTGGCGCAAGGACGCGATGACCCGCGACGTCCCCATCATCATGCTCACCGCCCGCGGCGAGGAGAATGATCGGGTCGGCGGCCTGGAAGCCGGCGTCGACGACTACGTGGTCAAGCCGTTCTCGGCACGCGAACTGCTGGCGCGCATCCGGGCGGTCATGCGCCGCTCCCGCGAGGACGACGAGGACGGCAGCGTCGGCATCGGCCCGCTGCGCATAGACGGCGCCGCCCACCGGGTGTTCGCCGGCGATACCCCGGTGCCGATCGGCCCGACCGAGTATCGCCTGCTGCATTTCTTCATGACCCACCCCGAGCGGGTCTATTCGCGCACGCAGCTGCTCGACCACGTCTGGGGCGGCAGCGTGTACGTGGAGGAGCGCACGGTGGACGTGCACATCCGCCGCCTGCGCAAGACCCTGGAACCGCACGGCCTGGAGAACATGGTGCAGACCGTGCGTGGTTCCGGCTACCGGTTCTCGGCGTCGGTCTAGGCGCGGGATTCGGCTTGGGGGATTCTGGATTCGATGTTTCCCCCGCCTGCTCCCGCTGGCTGTCATAAATAACTGCCTACAATCGGCCCATGCCCCAATACATACGCTCCGCCTGGTTCAAGACGCTCGGTCAACTGGCGGGTGTGCTGGCCCTGGCGGTGGTCATTGGATTGCTGATTGGCCACGTCTGGCCGGTCGTCACCCTGGCCGCGCTGGGCGTGGTGGCCTGGCATTACTGGCGATTGCGCAAGGTGCTGGTGCGGCTGACCGCGCGCCAGCGACTGGAGCCCGCGCGCGGCAACGGCGTCTGGAACGAACTGGATCGGCTGCTGTTCCGCGGCCATGCGGAAATGCGCGCGCGCAAGCGCCGGCTGCTGGACATGCTGCGTGCCTACCGCGCCGCCGCCGCGGCGTTGCCGGACGCGGTGGTGGTGGTGGAACGCAACAACCAGCGCGTGCAATGGTTCAACAAGGCCGCCACCAGCCTGCTGGGGCTGCAGTATCCGACCGACATCGGCGCGCCGATCGGCGATCGCCTGCAACCGCTGCCGATGTCGCACTGGCTGGCCGCCGGCCGCAATGCCGAGCCGATGCTGGATGCCGCCTCGCCGGTGGATCCGCAATTGCGCCTCAACCTGCGCCTGATTCCCTATTCCGACCAGTACTGGCTGCTGGTCGCGCGCGACGTCAGCAAGATGCTGCGGCTGGAACAGATGCGCCGCGACTTCGTCGCCAACGTCTCCCATGAGTTGCGCACGCCGCTGACCGTGGTCCACGGCTATCTCGACATGCTGGACCCGCAGGACTTCCCGGAATGGGCGCCGATGCTGGCGGAAATGCAGAAACAGTCCCAGCGCATGACCCAATTGGTCGAGGATCTGCTGACCCTGTCGCGGCTGGAAGCACAGGACAGCCTGCCGGACGAAAGCGTGGCGATGGCGCCGATGCTGGCGACCCTGCGCCGCGAGGCCGAGGCGCTCAGCCACAAGCGCCACATCGTGGTGGTGGAAGACGAAGCCGGCGTGGATCTGTGGGGATCGAACAAGGAGCTGCACAGCGCGTTCTCCAACCTGGTCAGCAACGCCGTCCGCTACACCCCGGCCGGCGGCAGCATCACCGTGCGCTTCGTGCGCGAGGGCGACGGTGCCATGCTGAGCGTGCGCGACACCGGCTACGGCATTCCGGCCGCGCACCTGCCGCGCATCACCGAGCGTTTCTACCGCGTGTCCACCAGCCGCTCGCGCGAAAGCGGCGGCACCGGCCTGGGCCTGTCGATCGTCAAGCACGTGCTAAACCTGCACCAGGCGCGGCTGGACATCCAGAGCGAGGTCGGCCACGGTAGCGTGTTCTCGGTGCACTTCGGCGGCGAGCGCGTGCATCCGCGCGTTCCCGCCCCCTCCCCTTCCCTGCCCCACGGCCAGATCGCATGAACGCCGCCATCGACACGACGCCAGACCATCTGAGCAACGAAGACGCCCTGCGCGATCCCTCGCTCTACCTCAATCGCGAACTGTCGCAACTGGATTTCAACTTCCGCGTGCTGGCGCAGGCGCAGGACCCGCAAGTGCCACTGCTGGAGCGGCTGCGCTTCCTGTGCATCTCGTGCACCAACCTGGACGAATTCTTCGAGATCCGCGCGGCCACCGTCCGCCATGCGCAGGACTTCGGCCTGCCGCCGGGCGCCGACGGGATGAGCCCCACCGTCGCGCTCAACCGCATCCACGATCGCGCCGCGGAACTGGTGGATGCGCAGTACAAGTGCTGGAACGAGGTGCTGCGGCCGGCGCTGAACGAAGCCGGCGTGCGGGTGTTCGGACGCGGCGCCTGGAGCGCGCGGCAGACGCGCTGGCTGCGCGCCTATTTCCGCAACGAGATCATGCCGGTGCTGTCGCCGCTGGGCCTGGACCCGGCGCACCCGTTCCCGAAGATCCTCAACAAGTCCCTCAACATCGTGGTGGTGCTGAAGGGCAAGGACGCGTTCGGTCGTGCCGGCCACCTCGCGATCGTGCGCGCGCCGCGCTCGCTGCCGCGCATCATCCACCTGCCCTCGCGCGTGTCCGGCGGCGAGAACGACTTCGTGCTGCTGTCCTCGGTGCTGTCGGCGTTCGTCGACGAACTGTTCCCGGGCATGGAGGTCAAGGGTTCCTACCAGTTCCGCGTCACCCGCAACTCCGAAGTGGTTGTCGACGAGGAGGAAGTAGAGAACCTGGCGCTGGCGCTGCGCGACGAACTGATCGGTCGCGGCTACCGGCCGGCGGTACGGCTGGAAATCGCCCAGGACTGCCCGAAGCCGATCATCCGCACCCTGCTGCAGAACTTCGCCCTGCCCGACAACGCGGTCTACCTGATCGACGGGCCGGTCAACCTCAACCGGGTCATCCAGGTGTACGACCTGGTGCAGCGCCCGGAACTCAAGTACCCCGTCTTCACCCCGCGCACCCTGCGCGACAGCGACGCCATCTTCGACAAGGTCGATGACGGCGACGTGCTGCTGCACCATCCCTTCGATGCGTTCACCCCGGTGCTGGAGCTGCTCAAGCAGGCGGCGGTGGATCCGAACGTGCTGGCGATCAAGCAGACCCTGTACCGCACCGGCAAGGACTCGGCGATCGTCGATGCGCTGGTGCAGGCGGCGCGCAACGGCAAGGACGTCACCGTGGTGGTGGAACTGCGCGCGCGCTTCGACGAGGACGCCAACCTGGGCGTGGCCGATCGCCTGCAGGAAGCCGGCGTGCAGGTGGTGTATGGCGTAGTCGGCTACAAGACCCACGCCAAGATGCTGCTGATCGTGCGCCGCGAGGGCAAGAAGCTGCGCCGTTATGTGCACCTGGGCACCGGCAACTACCACAGCGGCACCGCCCGCGCCTACACCGACCTCGGCTTGATCACCGCCGACGCCGACATCGGCAACGACGTGCACCTGCTGTTCCAGCAGTTGTCCGGCCTGGCCCCGTCGACCAAGCTCAAGCGCCTGCTGCAATCCCCGTTTACCCTGCATGCCGGGCTCATCCGCAAGATCGAGCGCGAGGCGAAGCTGGCCAAGGCCGGCAAGCCGGCCCGCATCATCGCCAAGATCAACGCGCTCAACGAGCCGCGCCTGATCCGCGCGCTGTACGCGGCCTCGCAGGCGGGCGTGCGCATCGACCTGATCGTGCGTGGCGCCTGCGCCCTGCGGCCGGGCGTGCCAGGGATTTCCGAGAACATCCACGTGCGCTCGATTGTCGGACGCTTCCTGGAGCACAGCCGGGTCTACTGGTTCGGCAACGACGGCAACCCCGAGCTTTATTGCGCCAGCGCGGACTGGCTGGAGCGCAACCTGCTGCACCGGGTCGAGACCTGCTTCCCGATCCTGGATCCGGAGCTGGCCAGGCGGGTGTTCCGCGACGGCCTGCAGAACTATCTGGACGACAACCAGAACGCCTGGGCACTGGACGCCGACGGCAATTACCGCAAGGTCGCGCCGGCCGAGGGCGAAGCACCGCATTCGGCGCAGGCGACCCTGCTGGCCGGGGTCTGAGGGCGATGCAAGTGCCTGAAATGGCAGGGGCCGCGTTGCCAAGCCGCGGTCTCTGCCTCTAGGCTTTTCCGATGCCGCCCGTCTCCGCCCACGTCTCGCCGCCTCCCCATGACGGCGAACAGCTTGCCGCCATCGATCTCGGTTCCAACAGCTTCCACATGATCGTGGCGCGCTACACGCTGGGACAGCTGCGCGTGGTCGATCGCCTGCGCGAGACCGTGCGCATGGCCGACGGCCTGGACGGCAAGGGCGGACTGTCGCAGGCCGCGCGCGAACGCGCGCTGGACTGCCTGTCGCGCTTCGGCCAGCGCATCCGCGACATCCCGGCCAGCCGGGTACGCGCGCTGGCCACCAACACGGTCCGCCAGCTGGCCGATCCGCAGTCCTTCCTGGTGCCGGCCGAAGCCGCCCTGGGCAAGCCGATCGAAGTGGTGTCCGGCCGCGAGGAGGCGCGCCTCATCTACCTGGGCGTGGCCCACGCGCAGCCGCCCAAGGCGGGGCAACTGCGCCTGGTCATCGACATCGGCGGCGGCTCCACCGAGTTCATCATTGGTCGCGGGCTGGAGACGCTGGAACGCGAAAGCCTGCAGGCCGGCTGCATCGCCAGCACCCGCCGCTTCTTCCCCGGCGGCAAGCTGTCCAAGAAGCGCTGGAAGGAAGCCCTCACCGAAATCGCCGCCGAGTTCCAGCAGTTCGCTGGCCAGTACCGCTCGCTGGGCTGGCAGGAGGCGATCGGTTCTTCCGGCACCAACAAGGCAATCGGCGAAATCTGCGCGGCGATGAAACTGACCAAGGGCGCGGTCACCGCCGAGGCCCTGCCGCAGGTCCGTGATCGCCTGCTGCAGGCCGAGCGCATCGACGCCATCGACCTGCCCGGCCTGTCCAGCGACCGTCGCCCGATCATCGCCGGCGGCGTGCTGGTGCTGGAGGCCGCCTTCGAGGCGCTGGGCCTGCAGCGGCTGATGGTCAGCAAGGCGGCCATGCGCGAAGGCATCCTGTACGACATGCTGGGCCGCGGCAGCGACAACGATCCGCGCGATATGTCGGCGGCCGCGCTGACCCAGCGCTACGGCATCGACGAAATCCAGGCCGCGCGGGTGGAGGCCACCGCGCTGCGCCTGCACGAGCAGGTCGCCGGTGCCTGGAAGCTGGACGACGACGACGCCCGCATGCTCGGCTGGGCCGCGCGCCTGCACGAGATCGGCCTGGTCATCGCCCACAGCCAATACCACGCGCACGGCGCCTACGTGCTGGAGAATTCTGACATCGCCGGCTTCTCCCGGCAGGAACAGCAGGTCCTGGCGGCGCTGGTGCGCACGCACCGCCGCAACATTCCCAAGACCGCGTTCGACGCCCTGCCCGACCGCCTGCTGCTGTCGGCCAAGCGCAAGGCCGCGCTGCTGCGGCTGGCGGTGCTGCTGCATCGCGCGCACGAGGCCGCGCCGATTCCCCGCCTAGAGCTCACCGCAGAGGGCGACGAACTCCGGCTGGTGGTGGACCGCCGCTGGATCGAGGCCCGGCCGCTGCTGAAGTCGGACCTGGTCGGCGAGCCCGAGGACATGCAGGGCCTGGGCATCACCTTCAAGCCCTTCGTCGCCTGAGCCGGGGCGCCCGGCCGCTGCAAACCGCAAACACCCGCGCTAGACTCCGCCCGGGAAACCGTCGAGGCCATGCCGGGCGGCGCCGGATCGGACAGGGGACCGATCCCGCCTCGTCATAACCGCCCTGCGCCCGTGTCCATCGATCGTTTCCCGCCCTTGCCTTCAGGAGGAAGTCATGCGGAACGACGCTCCCTGGAATGCCATCCTGGCCCAAGGCGGGCCCGGCGCGCTGGCCATCGGCCACAACGTCGATCGCGTGCTCGACGCGGTGCGTACCCATCTGGGCATGGACGTGGCCTTCATTTCCGAGTTCGGTGGTCACTACCGGACCTTCCGCCACGTGGTGGGCTCGATTGAACCGATGCCGATCCGCCCCGGCGACAGCAGCCCGCTCGATGAAGGCTACTGCCTGCGCGTGGTCGAGGGCCGCATCCCTCAGCTGATACCGGATACCGCCGCGGTGCCGGCGCTGGCCGCGATTCCGGAGACCGCGCTGGTTCCCATCGGCGCGCACATCAGCGTTCCCATCCGCCTGCGCGACGGCCGCGTCTACGGCACCTTCTGCTGTTTCAGCCTGCGCCCGCACCTGTCGCTGGGCGAACGCGACCTGCACATGATGCGCGCCTTCGCGGATCTGCTTGCCTACCAGATCGACGGCGATCTGGATGCCGTGCGCCTGCACCAGGAAAAGGTCGAGCGGATCACCTCGGTGCTCGAAATGGGCCAGCCCAGCATCGTTTACCAGCCGATCTACCATCTGGCCGGGGAGCGCATCATCGGCATCGAATGCCTGTCCCGGTTCGACATCAACCCGCCACGGCCACCGGACCTGTGGTTCAACGAAGCGCGCGAAATCGGCCTGGGTGTGCGGATGGAACTCAACGCGATCCTCACCGCGCTCGACGGCCTGCGCCACGTCCCCGGCGACTTCTACGTATCGGTCAACGTCTCGCCGCAGACGCTCATCAGCGGCGAGATCGCCGGTTACCTGGACGAACTGCCGCCGCACCGGCTGGTGCTGGAAATCACCGAGCACGATTACGTGGAAGACTACGCCGTGTTGCGCGAACGGCTGGCGCCGCTGCGCCGGCAGGGTGTGCGCGTCGCGGTGGACGATGCCGGTGCCGGCTACGCGAGCATGCGCCACGTGCTGGCCACCAGCCCGGACATCATCAAGCTGGACATGACCCTGACCCGCAGCATCGACACCGATTCGCCACGCCGCGCACTGGCCGCGGCACTGATCGCCTTCGCCCGCGAAACCCACAGCGGCATCGTCGCCGAAGGCGTGGAGACGGCGGAAGAACTGGCCGCGTTGCGCGCCCTGGGCGTGCCGGACGCCCAGGGCTATTTCCTGTCGCGGCCGCTGTCATTGCCGGCGCTGCTGGCGTTGCTGGATCCACCGGGCAAGCGGGTCCACTGACGCCGCCGTACCATATCCCGCCGGAGCGGCGCGCCGCTCTGGCATGATCCGGCGTCCTGACCGGAACCCATCCCATGCGGCGCCATCCGATTCCCCACACCGACCTGCGCGCCTCGCGCATCGCCTGCGGCTGCATGCAGTTGAGCCGCGCCTGGGACGACACCGATCCCACCGCAGAAGAACGACGGCAAGCCGCGCAGCTCATCGAGACCGCGCTGGAACAGGGCATCAACCTGTTCGACCATGCCGACATCTATGCGCGCGGCAAGTCGGAGCGGTTGTTCGGCGACTGGCTGGCGGCCTCGCCCTCGCGCCGCGACGAACTGATCCTGCAATCCAAGTGCGGCATCCGCTTCGCCCATGACCCGCAACCGGATTCGCCGGGTCGCTACGATTTCAGCCATGCGCACCTGGTCGCATCCGTCGAGGGCAGCCTGCGCCGGCTGCGTACCGACTACCTGGACCTGTTGTTGCTGCACCGGCCGGATCCGTTGGGCATACCGGAAGAAGTCGCCCGTGCCTTCGACGATCTGCATCGCAGCGGCAAGGTGCGGCATTTCGGCGTCAGCAACCACACCGCCAGCCAGATCGCGTTGCTGCGGGCGCATGTCGATCGGCCGCTGGTCGCCAACCAGGTCGAAATCAGCCTGCTGCACCATCACCTGATCAACGAGGGCGTGATCGCCGCCACCCGCGGCACCACCTACACCGCCTCGGCCGGCACGCTGGACGAATGCAGGCGCCAGGGCATCCTGCTGCAGGCCTGGTCGCCGCTGGCCGGTGGCCGGCTCTCCCACCCGGCGACCGCCGAGCCCGCGCTGCGTCCGACCGCCGAAGCCGTCGCCCTGGTCGCCGCCCGCCACGAGGTTTCGCCCGAAGCCATCCTGCTGGCCTGGCTGCTGCGCCACCCCGCCGGCATCCAACCCGTCATCGGCACCACCCGCCCCGATCGCCTGGCCGCGGCCTGCGCCGCCGACCGCATCGAACTGAGCCGCGAGGAATGGTATGCGCTGTTCACCGCGGCGCGGGGCGGGCCGGTGCCTTGAGGGCGGGGATTCGGGATTCGGGATTGTGGGAGCTTCTGCTTTTGCCTCCCCCTTTGAAAAAGGGGGATTGAGGGGGATTGAGGGGGATTTGCTTTTGCGCCAAAAGCAAAATCCCCCGTCACCTGCTTCCGCAGGTGCCCGCCCCCTTCTTTAAAGGGGGCTATCCGGAACGGTCACTGCTATCTGAACTCGCATTGGCTTCCTGAGGACATCTTCCGCGGAAATCCAATCCCACCGCGCCCTGTCACGCGAACGCCATGTAACTGCAATGCGGGTTTCATGGCCGGTCTCCACCATGCGCAAAACGTGGAGTTGCGCATGCGGTACGCCATCGTCACCGAAACCTATCCGCCCGAGGTCAATGGCGTTGCCCTGACCGTGCAGGGGCTGGAACAGGGTCTGCGCGCGCGCGGACACCGGGTCTCGCTGGTGCGGCCGCGGCAGGAAGGCGACCCGCGCGAACTCGACGACACCACCCTGGTGCGCGGCGCGGCGCTGCCCCGCTACCCCGGATTGAAATTCGGCCTGCCGGCGGCGCGTCGCCTGGCCCGGCTGTGGAGCGAATCGGCGCCGGATGCGATCTACGTGGCCACGGAAGGCCCGCTGGGCTGGTCGGCGCTGCGCGCGGCGCGGCGGCTGGGCATTCCGGTCGCGACCGGCTTCCACACCCGCTTCGACGAATACATGCGCGACTACGGCGCGGCGTTCCTGCAACAGACCGCGATGCGCTGGATGCGGCGCTTCCACAACGGCGCCGACGCCACCCTGGTGCCGACCCGCGAGCTGCAGGAATTCCTGACCGCGCAGGGCTTCGCCCGGGTGGTGCGGCTGGCGCGCGCGGTCGACACCTCGCAGTTCTCGCCGGCGCACCGGGATGACGGCCTGCGCGCCGAATGGGGCGCGGGCGCGGACACGCCGGTGGCGATCTACGTGGGCCGCATCGCCGCGGAAAAGAACCTCACCCTGGCCGTGCAGGCGTTCCGCGCGATCCAGCGCGACCGCCCCGACGCGCGTTTCGTCTGGATCGGCGACGGTCCTGCGCGCGAGCGGCTGGCGGCGGCCAATCCGGACTTCGTGTTCTGCGGGGTGCAACGCGGCGCGGCATTGTCGCGGCATTTCGCCAGCGGCGATCTGTTCCTGTTCCCCAGCCATAGCGAAACCTTCGGCAACGTAACCCTGGAAGCGATGGCCAGCGGCGTGCCGACCGTGGCCTTCGACTACGGCGCCGCGCGCGAGCACCTGCGCAGCGGCGTGCACGGCTTCGCGGTGAGCGACGACGACGCGTTCGTGGCCGCGGCCGCGCAGCTGGGATCCGATGAAGCGCTGCGCCGGCGCCTGGGCGCCGATGCCAGCGAGGCCGTGCGCGTACTGCGCCCGGAACAGGTCGCCACCGATTTCGACAACCTGCTGGCCGGTCTGGCCGCGCAAAGGAGGCCGCATGAGAACGTCGCTACCGCGTAACGCGCTCCGGGGCCGCGACGCAGGCTGGTGCCTGCGCGCCAACCGCTGGGGCGAATGGCAGGGCGTGCGCCGCTTCTTCGCGGTGATCAGCCGCCTGGGCGACGGCGTGTTCTGGTACGTGCTGATGGGCGCACTGATCGTCGCGGACGGGCTGGACGGCCTGGCCGCGTCGGCGCACCTGGCGGCCACCGGCGTGGTCGCGCTGACCCTGTACAAGCTGCTCAAGCGCTGGACCCGGCGCCCGCGCCCGTTCGCCTCGGACGTGCGGATCCGCGCCTGGATCGCGCCGCTGGACGAATTCAGCTTCCCGTCCGGGCATACGCTGCATGCGGTCGCCTTCACCGTGGTCGCGCTGGCCCATTATCCCGCGCTGGCGGTGCTGTTGATTCCGTTCGCGGCCTGCGTGGCGGTATCGCGGGTGGTGCTGGGCCTGCACTATCCCAGCGACGTGCTGGCCGCCACCGTGATCGGTTCGGCCCTGGCCGGGTTGTCGCTGTGGCTGGTGCCGGGCGTGTCGCTGTTCGCCTGAGCGAACCGGAAAAACGGCTGGGAAAAAAGAAGGCCGGATTCCTGCGAATCCGGCCTTCTCCACATCACGAGGATGATGCTCAGTTTTCCAGCAGCGGCTTGCGCGGCAGTTTCTGCTCGCGCATCGCGGCGTGGTAGGCGAACGAGGCCAGGATCGCCGCCGCCTGCTTCAGATCTTCCGGCGCGGCGTGATCGTAGGTATCCAGATCGCTGTGGTGGACGTTGCTGAAATAGTCCAGGCCGTCCTGCACGAACTGGAAGCCCGGCAGGCCGACGCGATCGAACGAGACGTGATCGGTGCTGCCGGTGTTGCGCACGGTCACGATGGTGGCGCCGACATCGTTGAACGGCTTCAGCCAGGCTTCGAAGATCGGCATCGCCGCCTGGTTTTCCTGCGCGTAGATGCCGCGGATCTTGCCGGAGCCGTTGTCCAGGTTGAAGTAGGCCGAGAACTTGTCGTAGTCGCGCTTGCGCTGGAGCGGGCCGGTGCGCTCCTGGAAGTAGCGCGGCAGCTTCTTCTGTTCCGGATCGGTGGCTTCCGGATAGTCGGCGAAGTGCTTGGCGACATAAGCAGCCGAACCGATCAGGCCCTGCTCCTCGCCGCTCCACAGCGCCACCCGGATGGTGCGGCGCGGCTTGGCGCCCACCGCCTTGAGGATGCGCATGGCTTCCATCATCACCGCCACGCCGGCGGCGTTGTCGGCCGCGCCGGTGCCGGCGTGCCAGGAGTCCATGTGCGCGCCGATCATCACGATCTCGTCGGCCTTGCCGCTGCCCGGGATCTCGGCAATCGTGTTGTAGCCGGGATCATTGGTCTCGCTGGTGAACTGCGCGTCCACGTTGATGCGCAGGCGCACGTCCTGCTTGCGCTCGATCGCGCGCAGCAGCGGGTTGTAGTGCTCGGCCGCCACCGCCAGTTCCGGAATGCCGGCCGGCTCGCCGGCACGACGCGAACCGCCGCCGCCGACCCGGATGATGCCGTTGTCCCAGCCGCTGATGCTCAGCGCGGCCAGCGCGCCTTCCTCGGTCAGGAAACGGTTGGTCGCCTGCACCAGATCCTGGCGCTGCCGGTACTCAGCCAGTCGCTTGCCACGATCGGCCGGATTGGTGTCCTTGGGCACGCTGAAGGACAGCAGCTCGGTCAGGCCGGCTTCGTCGTAGCGGCGCGAATCCGGCTCGGTGCCGGGCTTGTACTCGCGGGCTTCGCTGAGCAGGACGATCTTGCCTTTCAGCTTGCCCTTGTACTTGTCCAGGTCCGCCTTGGTCTTGAGGGTGACGACCACCGCCTCGCCTTCGACCGGGCCCTGCGTGCCGGGCGTCCAGGCCTTGGGCACCGCGCGCAGCGAGGTCACCCGCGGCGCCAGCAGTTCCACGCTCGCCGAGCGATACGTCCAGCCGCGGCCGAAGTCGTCGAACGCCTCGTCATGGACATTGGACAGACCCCACTCGGTGAACTTGCCGCGCGACCAGGCATTGGCCTGCGCCATGCCCGGCGAGTTGGTCAGGCGCGGCCCGATTTCCTCGGTCAGGTGGCCGAAGGTCGCCATCACCTGCGACCGGTGGAATGCCTCCTGGCGGATGCGGTTGACCATGTCCAGGTCCACCGGCTCATTCGCCTGCGCCATTCCGGCCAGGCCCAGGCACAACGCCATCACGCTCCGCTTCAACACGCCCTTGCTCTCCCCGGGTCCGTCCCCGAATGTGCATAAAGGATCGAGTCTGCCCCGGCCAAAGGTCATGGTCCCCCTGCCATCAGTCATGGTCGTGCTGAGAGCCGGCGAGAGTCGGGCTCAGCGGAACGGTTCGCGGCGGGCGCGCTGCAGTGCGGGAATGCCCTGTCCGGTCCAGTCCTGATCGTTGGCGACCTGCGCCTGGCCGCGGCTGGCATCCAGCGCGTCGAAATCGAGATCGGCGATGGCCCAGACCTCGTCGCCACGGGTCTGCGCCAGCACGCCGTCGGCGGGGAAACCGCGATCCATCGGCGCGAACAGGGCCGCCTCGCCAGTATTCACGTCCAGCGCCGGACTCCATTCGGCGATACCGGCGGTAACCGCCTGGGCCACGAAGAAACGGTTCTCCAGCGCGCGCGCCAGGCAACCGACCCGCACGCGGGTGGCGCCTGCCTCGGTGTCGGTGCAACTGGGCACCACCAGCAGGCGTGCGCCGGCTTCGTACTGCGCGCGCACCGGCAGCGGGAACTCGCTGTCGTAGCAGACCGCGACGCCGGCCCGCACGCCCTCGACATCGAACACATTCAGTGCGTCGCCGCCCTCGATCACGCCGGTGGTCTTCTCGAAACCGGTGAGCTGCAGTTTGTCCTGCCAACCGTGGCGGCCATCGGGCGTGAACCAGTAGCTGCGATTGCGGTAGCGCCGTTCGCCCACGGCGAGCAGGAACGAGCCGGCGACCACATGCAGGCGCAGTTCCGTCGCCAGCCTCGGAAACAAGCTCATCCAGTCCGCGTGCAGCGCCTGGGTCGCCGCCAGCGAGGCTTCCAGATCGCCGCTTACGTCCGCCGCGAAGGTCGCGGCCAGTTCCAGCGACAGGTATTCGGGCAGCACCGCCACCTTCGCGCCCTGTGCGGCCGCATCACCCAGCAATCGCCCCAGTCGTTCGGCGAAGGCGGCGAAGTCGCGCGGCGCCTGGATCGGATACTTGGCCACGGCCACCTTCATGGCGCGGCCTCCAGCGGACGCAGCCAGAACGTCAGCGCATGCGGGATTTCGCCGCGACCGATTTCGTCCCACGCCAGCTGCATGGTCATCCCCTCCCTGCGCCGGTAGCCGCGCTTGTGCCAGAACGCGTCGTTGCCGCGATGTTCCGCCGGCCGACGCGGATCCATCGGGTCGCGATCCACCGCGCAGAACCCGGTCCAGCGGAATCCGCCCAGCGCGCGCGCATGCGCCTCCCGCCGATCGAAGAAGGCATGGCCGATGCCACGACCGCGATGCTCCGGCAACAGCACCGATTCGCCGAAATAGAACACCTCGTCCGGCGGGATCTCCGATGCCAGGAACGGCTGGCGGAAAGCTTCGCCGTCATCCAGCAGCGGCAGCCCAGTGGACGCGCCGATCACCCGCTCCCCGTCCAGCGCCAGCACGAACACGCTGCGCGGCGACGCCGCGTAGGCCGCCAGGTAGTCGCGCTCGTAGTCGAAATCACCCTCGTACAGATAGGGCCAGTCGCGGAACACGGCCACGCGCAGGCGCGCCACGTCGGCCAGCCACGGTCCGATGTCCGGTCCACGGAATACACGGATGTCGAAGCGGGAATCCATCCGCGAACTTTACCGCAGCCCCGGCATGGCGACGCGCGGTCACGGCGTGGGATCCTCGCCGGTCCCACCCGGTGGCGGCTCGATACCCGCGCCGGCGACCCCGCGCCCCGCCGCCACCGCCACGCCTGCAAGCAGGCCGCCCACGATCAGCATCGCCTGCGCGGCCATCACCATCAGCACGCCAAGGCCTTCGCCCGGCCCCCCGTCGTGGCCCGGCTGCGATGACGCATGGCAGTGCTGCAACCACAGCAGCGAGAACAGCAATTGCGGGAGCAGGAACAGTACGCCATACAAGCGCCATGAAATCACCGCCGCCATGACGTAGAACAGCAGGACCAGGACCGTTCCCACCAACATCACCGGCATCGTTCGCCGCCTCCCGCCGGCAGGCAGCGGCGATCATCCCAGTCATAGACCACGATTCCGGATTCGGGCAACACCCACAGGCGTGCGCGGCCATCCCGCGAGCAGGTCATGAAGCGACGGGCGCGCGGTGGCTCGCCCGCCGCCTGCCACGGTCCCCAGGCAATGGGGACGGCATGCCGCGAAAGGCCTTCCCTGGCCTGCGTCGCGTCCTGCAGCAACACCATCGGCCGGCGGCGCAGCGCGTTGCGCGTCTCCGCCGCCAACCGGAACCCCAGCCAACCCCGGTGCACGTGCCGCAGCGGCAGCAGCAGCGTGGCGAGCGCGCGTTCGCTGATACCGGCTGGCTTGCCGTCACCGCCGTCGAGGGCGATGACGGCCTCGGTGTGCAGGCAGGCGGGCAACACGCGGCACGCGCGGCGATGCAATGTCTGCGGGTCCAGCATGGGTGTGCCTCAGCGCAACCCGTTGCCCAGGTCGTACCAGTCGACCTTGCGCGTGATCCACATGATCCCCGCCAGGATGCCGAACAGCAGCAGCGTGCCCATCAGCAGCGCGTTGGTCTCCGACAGCAGCAGCATGTACAGCACCCCGTACAGCGCGGTCAGCATCGTCGCGAACCCGGCCGCGCGCAGCCAACTGCGCAGCACGCCGGACAGGTAGAAGAACTGCAGGCCGATGCACGCCACCGCCGACACCAGGTACGCCTTCCAGAATGCGATGTGTTCGGACAGGCTGAGCAGCAGCAGGAAGAAGATCGCCAGCGCCAGGCCCACCAGCAGGTACTGCAGCGGGTGGATCGGCAGGCGCTTGATTAGTTCGAACAGGGCGAACCCGACGAAGGTCAGCACCACGAACAGGATGCCGTACTTGCTGGCGCGATCGGCCTGGGTATAGATGTCCACCGGATCGACCAGGTGGATGTCGGCGCTGTCGATGCGGGTCAGCGATGGACCTTCCGAGGATGCGTCGATGGCGACCTGGCCGGTCAGCGGCATGCGTCGGGTGAAATCGCCTTCGGCGCTGGCCAGTTGCGCCTGCGCGTTGCTGGCCAGCGAGGAGATTTCCCAGTTGGCGGTGAAGCCGCTGGCCTCGACGGTGCGCTGGGTCGGCAGGAAGCGACCGCCGAACAGCGGATGCGGCCATTCCGAATGGACATCGATGCGGTTGCTGTCGGCGATCGGGCTGATGCCCAGCGATTCTGTGCCGGCCAGGCCGAAGTCCAGTTGCACGTTGCTGGCCGGCAGGAGCACCCCGCCCTCGCCGCCCAGCACCGCGTGGACGCCGCTCATCCGCGCGGACATCGCGCCGGTGCCGCCCTCGAAGGCGAGCGTACGTCCGTCGACCTTGACGACCGGCGTCCCCACCAGTCCGCGCACATCGCTCAAGCCCATCACCAGGATGGGCTTGCCATAGGTGCGGCCGTCCGTCTGCTCCAGCACCAGCGACTCGAAGTGCGCGCTCATGCGCGCCGACCACTGGTAGGTGCGCACGTCATACAGGCCGATGCGCCGCAGCGCCGGCTTCAACCCGCCGCCCGCCTGCAGCGTCTTGGGCGTCTGCAGCACGTAGCCACGCACGGTTTCCTGGCGAATTTCCGGCTTGCCTTCGGCGTTGACCACCGTGGTGTTGCTGGTCTTCTGCCACGGCACCACCCGCAACGGCCCGATCACCTGCTGCGGACCGGCCATGCTCTCGGCGATGCGCTCGACCGCCTGCGCCTGGTAGCGTTCGCGATCGCTGATCACGCCGCGCACCATCAGCAGGGGAATCATCAACAGCAGCACCAGACCGCCCACGGTCAGGAACCGCAACAACAGCTTCAACGACTTCATGTCTTCGCCCATCCGGGTGTGGAGATGGACAAAGCCTGGCGCCGGCCGGTGGGCGGGCGTGGAAGCGGATTTGAAGTCTGTGTGAAGTGGGTGGCCGGCGCCTTCTCCCTTTTGTGGGAGCGACGTGAGTCGCGAAACCCGGCTTGGTCGAATCGCGACTTACGTCGCTCCCACAAGATAGGGTTCGATCAGGCCGCGGGCAGGGTCAGCACGGCTTCGGCGCCGCCGTCGGGATGGTTGCGCAGGACGATGTCGCCGCCATGCAGGCGCGCGACTTCGCGCACGAACGGCAGGCCCAGGCCTGAACTGCGCAGGCCGCTGCCCGGACGGGCCAGCGAATAGAAGCGTTCGAAGATGCGTTCGCGCGCGTAGTCGGGAATGCCCGGTCCGTGATCGCGCACGCTCAGCTGGACGCGATCGCCGGCGGTCTCGGCGGCCAGCACCACCTCCGCGCCGGACGGCGAGAACGCGATGGCGTTGTCGAGCAGGTTGCTCAGTGCCTGCCGGAGCAGGAAGGGATCACCACTCAGGCGCAGGCCCGGGGCGCCGCGCACGCGCAGATCCAGGCCGGTGGCGCGCATCTCCGCGGCCTCGCGCACGGCCTCCAGCAATTCGTCCGCCATCATCGTCTGGCGCTTCTGCAGCCAGCCGTGCTGTTCCACCTCGGCCAGCGCCAGCAGCTTGTCGATGGTCTCGGTCAGGCGCTGCTCCTGGGTCTGGATATTGCGGGCGAAGCGCTGCCGTTCGGTTTCCGGCAGCGGTTCCTGCAACAGCTCGGCCGCGCCCCGGATCGCCGCAAGCGGACTCTTCATCTCATGGGTCAGCGACTGCACGTACTGCTCGACGTAGGCCTTGCCCTCCAGCTTGCGCCGCATCGCCTCCAGCGCGCGGCCCAGATCGCCAATTTCGTCGCGACGCGGCTTGGGCGGCGGGACCGGCTCGCCGGCGGCCACCGCCTGCGCGTAGCGGTTCAGGCGGCGGATGCCGCTCACCAGCCACCAGGTGATCAGCATGCCGATCAGCGCGGACAGGCCGATCAGCCAGGCGCCGCGGCGCATGATGCTGCGCTGGCTGGCGGTGATGAAGGGATCGATGGTGTGGTTGGGCTGCGCCACGGTCAGCACGCCGATCAGCCGGTCGCCGTCGCGGATGGGCGCGGCCACGTGCATCACCGTGCGCTCCGGATCGTCGGGCGTCTCCGGGCTGGAGCGCGCGCCATATTCGCCGCGCAGGGTCAGGTAGACGTCGTTCCAGCGCGAGTTGTCGCGGCCGAGGTCGCGGCCCTGCGAGTCGTAGACCACGATGCCGCGCGCGTCGGTGACGGTTACCCGGTACTCGATGTGGCGCTTGGGGAAACTCCAGATGCGTGCGCGCAGATCACGTCCCGCGGCTTCGGACATCTTGGCCGCGAAGTCGCCGTCGGCGATGCGGCCGGCCTTCAGATCGTCCGCGGCCATCACCGCCAGCAGGTTGGCGGTATCCACGAGGGTGGATTCCATCGCCTGGCGCACGCCCGGCTTGACCTCGTTGACGAACACCCGCATCACGAAGAACGCGGCCAGTCCGACAATCAGGAAGAAGGCGAGGAACAGGCGGGCGCCCAGGCGCATGATCAGAGCTCGATGGCGTAGCCGAGACCACGATGGGTGCGGATCGGATCCGGCTCCGCGCCGGCCGCGCGCAGCTTGCCGCGCAGCGTCTTGATGTGGGTATCGACGGTGCGGTCCATGCTATCGGCGTCGCTGTCCCAGCCGCGATCCATCAATTGCGCGCGGCTGAGGATCGCGCCGGGCCGCTGCAGCAGCGCCGCCAGCAGGGCGTATTCGTAGCGGGTCAGATCCAGCGGGCGATCCTGGTAATGGATCCGGTGCCCGTCGCGATCGATGGCGAAACCGCCCTGGCGGATCCAGCCCGCATCCGGCGTGGCCGGATGCAACCGGCGCAGCCGCGCGCGCACCCGCGCCACCAGTTCGCGCGGCGAGAACGGCTTGGCCACATAGTCGTCCGCGCCAAGTTCGAGCCCCAGCACCCGGTCGATCTCGTCGTTGCGCGCGGTCAGGAAGATCACCGGCACGTCGCTGAAGGCGCGCAATTCACGGCAGACGTCGAAGCCGCTGGCGTCGGGCAGGCCGACGTCCAGCACCACCACGTCCACGCCACCGGCGCGCACCCGCGGCACGACCTCGCGCGCGAGCTGGCAATGCTCGGTTTCCAGTCCCTCGCTGCGCAGCGCATACAACACGGTGTCGGCGATGGCGGCTTCGTCTTCGGCAATCAGGATCAGCGGCATGCGGCACAGGATAGTCGGCCCCCGCGCGGGCCGCCACGCGCCCTGCCTCAGCCTGTCGCCATCCGGACCGGGGATGCGCCGGCGCCATCGGCCATTTCCGCAATCAGGCGTGGCACCAGCGCATCCAGTTCGGCCTCGGCCGCCGCCAGCGAACCGGCCAGGCGCACGTCGGCGAATTCGTCGTACTCCACCGCGATGCGGTCCACCCGATCGATGCCCAGGTACGCCAGCGGCACGGCGATGCCGTCCTCGACATGGTTCAGATGCGCCAGGCGTCCGCCCGGGTCATAGCCGAAATCGCCGCGCGCGCCCAGCAGGACCAGTCGCCGGCCCTGCCCGGCCAGCATCGGCCAGTACGGCTCCCCGGCCCGACTGCGGTCGAAGCCGAACGTGCGCCCGACCCGCACCACGTTGTCGATCCACGCCTTGAGCTGGGCCGGCATGCCGAAGTTGTACATCGGCGCGGCGATCACGATCAGTTCGCTGGCGATCAGTTCGTCCACGAGGTCATCGCTCTCGCGCAGGGCCTCGCGCATCCGCTCGTCGCGCTGCTCCGGCCGGGTGAACGCCGCGCGTACCCAGTCGCCGGTCACTGGCGCGGGCGGATGCAGGCCCACGTCGCGATGCGCCACCCGGTCGTGCGGACGCCGCGCCTTCCAGCGACGGAGGAATCCGGCACTGAGGCGGCGGGTGTGCGAGCCATGCGCCTGCTGGTCCGAGCGGCCCGCGCGGGCACTGGAGTCGATGCACAGGATGTTCATTTTCGTTCATCTTTGGCAGCGCACCGGAACAGGTGCATGATGCGCATTTTCCCGGGGACCAACCCCCAGAAAAAACGATATTTGCGAACCCTCATAGATGAATGAAATTCATCCCATAGCCCGACTACCGTCCCTGAACGCGCTGCGCGTGTTCGAAGCCGCTGCACGGCATCTGAGCTTCCGGCGGGCCGCCGAGGAACTGGCGCTCACCCCCACCGCCGTCAGCCACCAGATCCGTCTGCTGGAAGACCGGCTGGGCCTGCCACTGTTCACCCGCCAGGCCCGGCGGGTGGCGCTCACCGAGGCCGGCCAGCGGCTGTATCCGGTGCTGCGCGACAGCTTCGACAACATCGGCCAGACCCTGGCGGCGCTGCGCGCGCCCTCGCCGCGCCTGGCGGTCACGGTTTCGGCCACCCGTGGCTTTGCCGCGCAATGGCTGCTGCCGCGGCTGCCGGCATTCGCCGATGCGCATCCGGACATCGATCTGCACCTGCACGCCTCCGACGCGCCGGTGGATTTGCTCGCCGGCCAGGTCGATCTGGCCTTGCGCTACGGCCGGACGCCGCCGCCCGGCCTGCACGCGGACCATCTGCTTGCGTGCCGTTTCGCGCCGGTGTGCAGTCCGCGCCTGGACCTGCACGATCCGGCGCGGCTGTCCTCGTTCCCGCGCCTGCGCTTCGAGTGGCGGCAGCGCGATCGCGCCACGCCCGATTGGCCGCCGTGGTTCCGCAAGGCCGGAGTGGCCGCCGGCGACGCGCCGGAACGGATGTTCTCCGACGAGTCGCATGCCATCGTCGCCGCGATCTCGGGCCAGGGCGTGCTGCTGGCGAACCTGGCGCTGGTGGCCGGCGAACTGCGCGACGGCACCCTGGTGCAACCCTTCGGTCCGGTGTTGGAAGGCCATCCGATCCGGGTGCTTTGGCCGCCACGACACGCGGGCAACGACGCGGTGGCGCGCGTGCGCGCCTGGCTGCGGGAACAGGCCGAAGCGTCACCGGGTACCGGTAACCTCGCCGATGCTTTCCCGGCGACGGATTGAATCCCGGCATACTTCACCGATGAACTATCGCCACGCCTTCCACGCCGGCAATCACGCCGACGTCCTCAAGCACGTCCTGCTGCTGGCCCTGCTGGATGCACTCAAGCGAAAGGACACGCCGTTCTTCGTGCTGGACACGCATGCCGGCCGCGGGCGCTACCTGCTGGGCGCCAGCGAGAGCCGCAAGACCGCCGAGGCCGATGGCGGCATCGTCCGCCTGTTCGACAGCGCCCGCCTGCCCGCGCCGGTGGAGGACTACCTGCGCGCGGTGCAGGCCGACAACCCGGTGGGCGCGCTGGTGGCCTATCCGGGTTCGCCGTTGCTCGCGGCGCAGGCGATGCGCGCGCAGGACCGGCTGGCCGCCTGCGAACTGCAACCCGAGGAAGCGGCCGAACTGAAGGCGCTGTTCGCCCACGACCCGCGGGTGGCGGTGCATGCGCGAGACGGCTATGCGGCGATGCGCGCCCTGCTGCCGCCACGGCTCGGCGAAACCCGCTTCGCGCGCGGGCTGGTGCTGATCGATCCGCCCTACGAGGCGCAGGACGCGGAGTATCCGCAGATCCTCGATGCCGTGCGCGAAGGCCTGCAACGCTGGCCCGCCGCGACCTACGCGGTTTGGTATCCGATCAAGCAGCGGCGCAGCCTGCTGCCGTTCTTCCGCAAGGTGGCCGCCCTGCCGGCCAAGTCGGCGCTGGTAGCCGAATTGCAGGTCCGTCCGGACGATTCGCCGCTGCGGCTCAACGGCAGCGGCATGCTGGTGATCAATCCGCCCTGGCAGTTCGACGCCGCCATCGCGCCGGTGCTGCCCGCCCTGCAGACCGCGCTGGGCGAAGCCGGCGCCAGCAGCCGGCTGGAGTGGATCAAGCGCGAAACCGCCGCCGCGCCCGGCAAACGTCCGGGCTAGGCGCGCCCGCCACGATCCCGTCGGGAGGCTGTGCGAGAATCGCCGCTCCCCTCCTCGCGCATCCCTCCATGGCCGGATCCAGCCTGTTCGCCCTCATCGACGACATCGCCACCCTGCTGGACGACGTCTCGGCGATGACCAAGATCGCCACCAAGAAGACCGCCGGCGTGCTTGGCGACGATCTGGCGCTCAACGCCCAGCAGGTCTCCGGCATCAAGGCCGACCGCGAACTGCCGGTGGTATGGGCGGTGGCCAAGGGATCGATGGTCAACAAGGCAATCCTGGTACCGGCCGCGCTGGCGATCAGCGCGCTGGAAACCTGGCTGCACGGACGCGGGATCAACATCCCGCTGATCACCCCGCTGCTGATGCTCGGCGGCGCCTTCCTCTGCTACGAGGGCGTCGAGAAGCTGGCGCACAAGTTCCTGCACGGCAAGGGCGAGGACGAACAGGAGCACGCCGAACGCGTGCGCGCGGTGCAGGACGAACAGGTCGACATGGTCGCCTTCGAGCAGCAGCGCATCCGTGGCGCGGTCCGCACCGATTTCATCCTGTCGGCGGAGATCATCGTCATCTCGCTCGGCACCCTGGCCGGGCGAACCTTCATCGAACAGTTGCTCACGCTGGTCGCCATCGCCCTGATCATGACCGTGGGCGTGTACGGACTGGTCGGCGGCATCGTCAAGCTCGACGACGCCGGCCTGGCGCTGAACCGCGACGAGCGCGCGGGCGGCTGGCCGCGCTTCAAGCGCGCCCTGGGCCGCGGCATCCTGCACAGCGCGCCCTACCTGATGAAATTCCTGTCCATCGCCGGCACCGCCGCGATGTTCCTGGTCGGCGGCGGCATCCTGGTGCACGGCATCGGCGCCCTCCACCACTTCATCGAGCCGTACGCGCAGGGCGCGCTCGGCGGGCTGCTGTCGATGCTGTTCAACGCCGGCGTCGGCATCGTCGCCGGTGCCCTGATCGTGGCGGTCACGGTGCTGATCGGGCGGCTGCGCGGGAAACGCCACGCTGCCTGAACCGCTGTTCAGGCGCCTCGCCTGCCTGGGGGATTTCGTGCGAGCATGATCACATGACCGCGCCGAAACGACTGCCCCCCTGGCATGAACACTTCCGCCTGCCCAGCGGGCGCGAGTTGCTGATCCGCCCGATCCGACCCGAGGACGCCGGTCCCATCCAGGGCGCCTTCACCCTGCTCGGACCGGACGAAATCCGCCAGCGCTTCCTGTACGCCCTGCGCGAACTGACCCCGGAAATGGCCCAGCGCCTGAGCCAGCCGGATCCGCAGACCGAGTTCGCGCTGGTCGCCGCCGAATCGCTGCCGCCGGGCGAAGCGCTGGTCGGCGCGGTGGCGCGCGCGTCTGTGGTCAACCGCACCCGCGAGGCCGAGTTCGCCATCCTGGTCAGCCATTTCATCGCCGGCCAGGGCCTGGGTCGCCACCTGATGCGCCGGCTGGTGAAGTGGGCGCGTTCGAAGAAGCTGGACCGGCTCTACGGCGACGTCCTGGACAGCAACCTGCCGATGCTGCAACTGGCCCAGTCGCTGGGCTTCAAGCAGGTCCGCGAAGCCGACTCCGCGCCGGGCCTGGTGCGGGTGGTGCTGGACCTCAACGAAGTCGCCTGATCCGGAAGCTGATCCGGAAGCCCCCGCGCGGACCACTTTCCGACCGGCGGACGGCCGTCCTCCACCCACATCGCCGTCATCATGACTGTCAGGGGAGGCCTGCGACAGGCATTGTCGCGCGCGGTCGGAGGGCTCCCCGATGGGCATCGACGAAACCCGGCTCAACACCTTCCTCGGCAAGGCGGTCGAGGACCTCGGCGCGGCGATCAGCGCCACCCTGATCCTGGCAGGCGATCGGCTGGGCCTGTACAAGGCGCTGGCGGAGGGGCCGCTCACGCCCGCGGCGCTGGCCGAGCGCACCGGCACCCACGAACGCTACCTGCGCGAATGGCTGGCCAATCAGGCCGCTGGCGGCTACGTCACCTACGATCCCGGCAGCGGCGAATACCGGCTGGAGCCCGAACAGGCGCTGTGCCTGGCCGACCCGGCCAGTCCGGTGGATCTGGCGGGCGCGTACTACATCATCGAGGCGGTATTCCACGCGCTGGATCGCACCGTGGACAACTTCCGCACCGGCGCGGGGCTGGAATGGGGCGATCACCACGCCTGCCTGTTCCATGGCACCGAACGGTTCTTCCGCGCCGGCTACAACGCCCACCTGCTCGGCGAATGGCTGCCCGCGCTGGACGGCGTGGTCGCCAAGCTCACCGCCGGCGCGCAGGTCGCCGATGTCGGCTGCGGCCATGGCGCCAGCACCCTGCTGATGGCCCGCGCCTACCCGCGCTCGCGCTTCGTCGGCTACGACTACCATCCCGAATCGATCCGGGTGGCCGGCGAGCGCGCGCGCGAGGCCGGGCTGGAGAACGCGCGCTTCGAAGTCGCCGACGCCACCGGATACGGCGAGCATGACTTCGATCTGATCGCCTTCTTCGACTGCCTGCACGACATGGCCGATCCGGTCGGCGCGGCGCGCCATGCCCGCCAGGCGCTGAAGCCGGACGGGCACTGCCTGCTGGTGGAACCGTTCGCCGGCGACAACGTCGAGGACAACCTCAATCCGGTCGGCCGGGTCTACTACGGTGCTTCTTCGCAGATCTGCGTGCCGGTGTCGCTGGCCCGCCACGGCCCCGCGCTGGGCGCGCAGGCCGGCGAGGCGCGCCTGCGCGCGGTGATGGAAGCCGGCGGCTTCGGCCGTTTCCGGCGCGCGGCGCAGACCCCGTTCAACCTGGTGTTCGAAGCACGCCCCTGAACCACGGGAGATTCCCATGCCACGCTATGTGATCGAACGCGATCTGCCCGGCGCCGGCCTGCTGCCGGCGGAGGAACTGCGCGCCATCTCGCGCAAATCCTGCGAGGTGCTGGAGGACCTGGGCCCACAGGTACAGTGGATGCAAAGCTACGTCACCGCCGACAAGGTTTACTGCATCTACGTGGCGCCGAACGAGGACCTGATCCGCGAGCACGCGCGGATGGGCGGTTTCCCCGCCAATCGCATCGCCGAAGTCCATGCGGTGATCGACCCGGTCACCGCCGAATGACGGCAATGATGACGGTGCCGGTGCCGACGTTTACCCGGGCGGCAGCGGCGGCGCGGTAGACTGGCGGTCCCTTGCGCTGGTGGCGGACGACGCCTCCGGCGCTGCCGCTGTTTTGTGCACCGATGACCACCGATCCGAATTCCGCCTCCTCCACTCCCGTTCCTCCCCTGCCCCGCGGCGCCCAGTCGCGCGCCTGGTGGCGGGCGCCGGCCTCGCCATCCGCGCTGGCCTGGTTCCTGGCCCGCGCGGCGCTCGCCCACGACGGTCCAATCGTGGCGATTGCCCGCGACAACCACCAGGCGCACCAGTTGGAAGGCGATCTGCGCACGCTGCTGGGCGAACACGGACGCCCGGATCTGCCGGTGCTGCCTTTCCCGGACTGGGAAACGCTGTCCTACGATCGCTTCAGCCCGCATCCGGACATCGTTTCCCAGCGCTTGGCCGCGCTGCACCGCCTGCCCGCGCTGAAGCGCGGCATCGTGGTGGTGCCGGTGCAGACGCTGATGCAGCGCCTGCCGCCGCTGCGCCACGTGGTCGGCGGCAGCTTCGACTACCGGGTCGGACAGGTGCTGGACTTCGACGCCGAGAAGCGCCGGCTGGAAACGGCCAGCTACCGGCACGTGCCGCAGGTGCTGGATCCGGGTGACTTCGCCGTGCGCGGCGGCCTGCTCGATGTATATCCGATGGGCGCCGACGCGCCGCTGCGCATCGAGTTGCTGGACGACACCATCGATTCGATCCGCCAGTTCGATCCGGAAAGCCAGCGTTCGCTGGAAAGGACCGATGCGGTGCAGTTGCTGCCCGGCCGCGAGGTACCGCTGGACGATGCCTCGCTGGCGCGTGCGATGAACCTGCTGCGCGACCGTTTCGACGTCGACACCCGCCGCAGCGCGCTCTACCAGGATCTGAAATCCGGGCTGGCGCCGGCCGGCGTGGAGTACTACCTGCCGTTGTTCTTCGAGCAGACCGCCACCCTGTTCGACTACCTGGGCGAACGTGCCCTGCCGCTGCTGGCCGATGGCGCCAGCGCCGCCGCCGACGCGTTCTGGACGCAGACGCAGGGCCGCTACGAGCAGCGCCGCCACGACATCGAGCGCCCGCTGCTGCCGCCGGAAGAGCTGTACCTGCCGCCGGACAACCTGCGCGAACGCCTCAACCAGTCATCGCGCATCGAAGTCTGCGGAACGGATCACCCGCGCCATGCCGAAGCCGCGCCGCTGGGCGACCAGCCTTCGCCGACGCTGCCGCTGGCGCAGAAGGATCAGGCGCCGGGCCAGGCACTGCGTTCGTTCCTGGATCACTATCCGGGCCGGGTGCTGATCGCCGCCGACTCCGCCGGTCGCCGCGAGGCGCTGCTGGAAGTGTTGCAATCGGCCGAACTGAAACCGGCGGTGCTGCACGACCTGCCCGCCTTCCTCGCCGACGGTGCCCGCTTCGGCATCGCGGTCGCGCCGCTGGAAGACGGCTTCGCCCTGGATGCGCCCGCCGTGGCGGTGCTCACCGAACGCCAGTTGTTCCCGGAACGCGCCACCCAGCCGTATCGCCGCAAGCGCACCGGCCGCGAGCCGGACAGCATCATCCGCGACCTGGGCGAGCTGAGCGAAGGCGCGCCGATCGTCCACGAGGATCACGGCGTCGGCCGTTATCGCGGGCTGGTGGTGCTGGAAGCCGGCGGCCTGCCCGGCGAGTACCTGGAAATCGAATACGCCAAGGGCGATCGCCTGTACGTGCCCGTCGCCCAATTGCACCTGATCAGCCGCTACTCCGGCGCCTCGGTGGAAACCGCGCCGCTGCATTCGCTGGGTGGCGAGGCGTGGACCAAGGCCAAGAAGAAGGCCGCCGAGAAGGTCCGCGACGTGGCCGCCGAACTGCTGGAAATCCAGGCCCGCCGGCAGGCCCGCGCCGGCTTGGCGCTGCCGGTGGACCGGGCGATGTACGAACCGTTCGCCGCCGCCTTCCCGTTCGAGGAAACCCCGGACCAGCACGCCGCCATCGAGGCGGTGCTGCGCGATCTGGGCAGCAGCCAGCCGATGGATCGGGTGGTCTGCGGCGACGTCGGCTTCGGCAAGACCGAGGTGGCGGTGCGCGCGGCCTTCGCCGCCGCCAGCGCCGGCAAGCAGGTGGCGGTGCTGGTGCCGACCACGCTGCTGGCCGAGCAGCACTACCGCAACTTCCGCGATCGCTTCGCCGACTGGCCGCTGCGGGTGGAAGTTCTGTCGCGCTTCAAGACCGCCAAGGAGATCAAGGCCGAGTTGGAGAAGCTGGCCGAGGGCACGCTGGACGTGATCGTCGGCACCCATCGGCTGTTGCAGCCGGACGTGAAGTTCAAGGATCTTGGCCTGGTCATCGTCGACGAGGAACAGCGTTTCGGCGTGCGCCAGAAGGAAGCGCTGAAAGCGCTGCGCGCCAATGTCCACCTGCTGACCCTCACCGCCACGCCCATTCCGCGCACGCTCAACATGGCGATGGCGGGACTGCGCGATCTGTCGATCATCGCCACCCCGCCGGCCAACCGCATGGCGGTGCAGACCTTCATCACCCCGTGGGACGGCACCCTGCTGCGCGAAGCCTTCCAGCGCGAACTCTCGCGCGGCGGCCAGGTGTACTTCCTGCACAACGACGTCGAGACCATCGGCCGCATGCAGCGCGATCTGCAGGAACTGGTTCCGGAGGCGCGCATCGGCGTCGCCCACGGACAGATGCCCGAGCGCGAGCTGGAACAGGTGATGCTGGGCTTCCAGAAGCAGCGCTTCAACGTGCTGCTGTGTACGACGATCATCGAGTCCGGCATCGACATTCCCAACGCCAACACCATCGTCATCCATCGCGCCGACCGCTTCGGCCTGGCCCAGCTGCACCAGTTGCGTGGCCGCGTCGGCCGTTCGCACCATCGCAGCTATGCCTACCTGGTGGTGCCGGACAAGCGCAGCATGACCGCCGACGCCGAGCGCCGGCTGGACGCGATCGCGGCGATGGACGAACTGGGCGCCGGCTTCCTGCTGGCCACCCACGACCTGGAAATCCGCGGCGCCGGCGAACTGCTGGGCGAGGACCAGAGCGGACAGATGGCCGAGATCGGTTTCAGCCTGTACACCGAACTGCTGGAGCGCGCGGTGCGCTCGATCCGCCAGGGCAAGCTGCCGGACGCGGACCTGGGCCAGGAGGCGCGCGGCGCCGAGGTCGAACTGCATGTGCCGGCGCTGATTCCGGACGACTACCTGCCCGACGTGCATACCCGCCTGACCCTGTACAAGCGCATCAGCAGCGCGCGCGACCGCGACGAGCTGCGCGACCTGCAGGTGGAGATGGTCGATCGCTTCGGCCTGCTGCCGGATCCGGTGAAGTACCTGTTCGCCGCCGCCGAACTGAAACTCGACGCCACCGCGCTGGGTATCCGCAAGCTGGATCTGGGCGATGCCGGCGGTCGCATCGTGTTCGAGGCCAAACCGAACATCGATCCGATGTCGGTCATCCAACTGATTCAGAAACAGCCGCGCATCTACAGCATGGATGGTCCGGACAAACTGCGCATCAAGCTGCCGATGGTGGAACCGGCGGATCGCTTCAATGCCGCCAAGGGACTGTTGACCACGCTCAAGGTGGCCTGACGGCCGGAATCGACCTTGTGGCATCTTGTGGGAGCGACGTGAGTCGCGATTGCCGTTGGCCACATGGCTGAAAAGCATTCGCGACTTACGTCGCTCCCACAGTTGGAGAATTGCCAACGCTACAACTGCGATTCGATTGGCAGCCATTCCAGCGGCTTGGCGGTGCCTCTACCCCACTGGCCGATGCCTGCCGGATTTGTGGGAGCGACGTGAGTCGCGATTGCCGTTGGCCACATGGCTGAAAAGCATTCGCGACTTACGTCGCTCCCACAGTTGGAGAATTGCCAACGCTACAACTGCGATTCGATTGGCAGCCATTCCAG
>NZ_JACVAG010000004.1:0-421347 GCF_014851695.1 Pseudoxanthomonas sp. PXM04 | reverse complement strand
GGGATTGGGGATTGGGGATTGGGGATTGGGGATTGGGGATTGGGGATTGGGGATTGGGGATTGGAGATTGGGGATTGGGGATTGGGGATTGGGGATTGGGGATTGGGGATTGGGGATTGGGGATTGGAGATTGGGGATTGGAGATTGGGGATTGGAGATTGGGGATTGGGAAAGGCGCTTCGGCTCTTGCGAATCCCCAATCCCGAATCCCGAATCCCACTCAGTTGAAGCTCGCCGCCAGCGAGCCGACGATCAAGACCCAGCCGTCGACCAGCACGAACAGCAGGATCTTGAAGGGGGCAGAGACCAGCATCGGCGAGAGCATCATCATGCCCATCGACATCAGCACGCTGGCCACGACCAGGTCGATGATCACGAAGGGGATGAAGATCAGGAAGCCGATTTCGAACGCGGTCTTCAGTTCGCTGGTCATGAAGGAGGCGACCACGATCGGGAACGGCACGTCGGCCGGACTCGCGTAGCTGGCATGGCCAGCCATGCCGGCGAAGGTCATCAGGTCGGTTTCGCGCACCTGCGCCAGCATGAAGTCGCGCAGCGGACCAGTGGTCAGGGTCCAGGCGGTGGCGAAGTCGATCTGGCCGTCGAGATACGGCGCCATGCCCTGCGCCCAGGCTTTCTCGCCGACCGGCATCATCACCAGCATGGTCAGGAACAGCGCCAGCCCCACCAGCACCTGGTTGGACGGGGTCTGGCCGGTGCCCAAGGCCTGCCGCAGCAGGCCCAGCACGATGATGATGCGGGTGAACGCGGTCATCGCCAGCAGAATCGACGGGATCAGGGTGATCGCCGTCATCAGCAGCAGCGTCTGCAACGGCAGGCTGACGTTGCGATCGCCAATCTGGCCGACGTTGACGTCCGGCAGCGTGGGCAGGGTCGGCTTGCCCGGCGGCGTGGGCGCCGCTGGCGCGGTGGCGGCCGTGGCGGGGGCGGGAGCGGCGGCCTGCGCGTTCTGCGCGAACGCCAGCACGGGCGCGGCCAGCAGCCACAGGCACAGCAGGAAGGGCAACAGGCGACGCATCATCATTTCTCTTTGCGCAGGCGCTTGGCCAGCAGTTCGGCGAAGTTGGGCAGGGGTTGCACCGGCACCGGCGGCAGCGGTTCGGGCAGGCGATGCAGGTGGGCGATGCCGCCCGGGCTCACGCCCAGCAGCAGTTGTTCGCCGCCCACCTCGACCACCAGCAGGCGTTCCTTGGTGCCGACCGACAGGCTGGTGACGATCCGCAGCTGATCGTTCGGGCGCAGGCCCAGGCCGGCACCGGGCAGGCGCTTGAGCAGCCAGGCCAGGCCGAGGATCAGGCCCAATACCAGGATCAGGCCGACCAGCGCGCCGCCGATGCCGGGCGTGGCCGGCGCGGCGTGGCCAACCTTCTGCGCGGGTGCGGCGGCCGTGGCGGCGGCGGCGATCAGGGGAAGCGGAAACGACATGGACCGTGGCTCAGCGCAGGCGGCGGATGCGTTCGCTCGGGCTGACCACGTCGGTCAGGCGCACGCCGAAGCGTTCGTTGACGACCACTACTTCGCCGTGTGCGATCAGGGTGCCGTTGACGAACACGTCCAGCGGCTCGCCCGCGCCGCGCTCCAGTTCCACCACCGAGCCCTGGTTGAGCTGCAGCAGGTTGCGGATCGGGATGCGGGTGCGGCCGACTTCCAGCGACAGCACCACCGGCACGTCCAGGATGACGTCCAGGCTCATGTCGCTGAGGCTGCGTCCGGCGTCGGCCTGCAGGGCCTCGAATTGCGCGGCGGCGGCTTCTTCGGTGAGGGGTTGGTTCATGGCAGGGAATCCTGGGTGGCGATGTCGGTAGCGGTCGGGGCGAGCGAGGGCGCCGCGGGCGGCGGCGTGACCAGCGCGCCGGGCGGACGATGGGCGATGATCTTCACCGCGTTGTTGCCGTTGGAGGTGCCGAACTCGCCGGTGAACACCGGCACCTGCTCGACGCACACCGGCACCGTGCGCGGCAGGTCGATGGGCAGGATGTCGCCCACCTTCAAACGGGTGAGATCGCGCAGGCTGATGCGCTTCTCGGCGAGCACGCTGGACAGGGTGACCTCGGCGCCGCGCAGCAGATCGTTGACGCTGTCGCGGAAGCTGTCGTCGTCGTGCACGCGGTCGGACTGGATGCCGGCGTCGAGCAGTTCGCGGATCGGCTCCAGCATCGAATAAGGCAGGGTGATGTGCAGATCGCCGCCGCCGCCGTCCAGTTCGACATGGAAGCGGCTGACCACCACGTACTCGCGCGGACTGACGATGTTGGCGAAGTGCGGATTGACTTCCGAGTTGATGTACTCGAATTCCACCGGCATCACCGGCGCCCAGGCGTCGACCAGATCGGTGAAGGTCTGCTTGAGCAACAGGTGGATCACCCGCATCTCGGTGGCGGTGAACTCGCGGCCCTCGATCTTGGCCGGATAGCGGCCGTCGCCGCCGAAGAAGTTGTCCACCACCGTGTAGACCAGCTTGGGCTCGAACACCATCAGGCCGACGCCGCGCAGCGGCTTGAGTCGGATCAGGTTGAGGTTGGTCGGCACGTACAGCGAGTGCAGGTACTCGCCGAACTTGATCATCTCGATGCCACGCACCGACAGGTCGGCCGAGCGGCGCAGCAGGTTGAACAGGCCGATGCGCCAGGTGCGGGTGAAGCGCTCGTTGATCATCTCCAGCGTGGGCAGGCGGCCGCGGACGATGCGGTCCTGGCTGGCGAAGTCGTACAGGCGGGCGACGCCGGGGTCCGGCGGCGGCTCGTCGGTCTCGATCGCACCGGAATCGACGCCGTGGAGCAGGGCGTCGATTTCGTCTTGCGAAAGCAGGTCGCTCATCATCGCGGGCTTCCCCTTACTGCATCACGAAACTGGTGAACAGCAATTGCTCGGCCCCCGGCTTGCCGGTCTCCGCCTTCATCAGCTTGCGCACCTCGGCCAGCGCCTGCGCCTGCAGCTTTTCCTTGCCGGCGCGGGTGATCAGCTCCTCGGCGTTCTGCTGGGCGAACAGCATCAGCAATTTGGCACGCAGGGCCGGGGCGTGCAGTTCGATGGCCTTGAGCGACTCCGGATCGCGGGTCATCAGCTGCACTTCGACCTGCAGGTAGCGCGCGCCGCCGGCCGAACCGATCAGGTTGACCACGAAGGGCGGCTCCAGGGCGAAGTACTGCGCCGGCGCGGGGACCTTGCTGGCGTCGGGCGCGGGCTTGGCTTCGGCCGCCTTGGCGGACGCGGCGTTGCGCGATGCGAAGAACCAGGCGCCGCCGCCGGCCGCACCGGCGGCAACCAGCGCGACCAGGCCGATGATCAGCCAGGGCTTGCCCGCCTTGGGCGTTGGTTTGAGCAGCTTGGGGTCGGGTTTCTCGGCGGGGGGCACGCGGGCGTTCTCCTGGATGGACGCGGGAGAAGATGCAAGTGGCGTGCCGTGGACCCGGCGGGGCGGTGCCGGAAATCCGGCGGAGGCACACGCCGCCGTGCGGAGCCGCCGACAGCCCGGCCGGGGCACCGACGTAGAGCGGAGCTTGCTCCGCTGCTCCAGCTTTGCCATTCCGTCCGGCCTTCATCCGGAAGGGTTACCGGGTGCTGGCGCGCGATACCGATGACGAACGAACCATTCAGGCCAAAGCAAATGCCCAAGCAGCGGAGCGAGCTCCGCTCTACGGGCGTTGCGGGTCAGGCGTAGGCGTCCAGCAATCCGCGGGCGATGCGAACCGGCGCGCTGCGGGGTGCGGTGTCCGTGCCCGAGCCGGTGCCGTCGCCGCCACGTGTGGCATTGGCCTGGGCCGGCGAGGACTGCGGCTGCTGGCGGTGGCCGACGTCGGCCTGCGCCAGCAGGAAACCCTGTTGGCCCAGCATTTCGCGCAGGCGCGGCAGGCTGTCCTGCAACGCCTGCCGGACTTCCGGCTGCGCGCTGCTGAAATCGGCGTGCACGCGATCGCCGTCCAGGCGCAGGCTGACTTCAATCGCGCCCAGATCGCCGGGGCTGACCCGGATGTGGGCATGGCCGATTTTCTGTTCGGCCATCCAGGTCATCTGGGTGCCGAGGGTGTCGCCGAAACGGTCACCGCGCAGGTCCGGCGTCATCGACGCCAGCGGATTGACGGTGGCGGTGCGGGCAAGGCCGTAATCGGAGGCGGGCGCGGGCATGCCGGCCAGGGGAGCGGCGATCGGCGCGGGCGCGTCCGTATCGGCGCCGCCGGCATCACCGGCCATGTCCTTGAGCGCGGCCAGTCCGGCGGCGAGCGTGGCGGGCAAGGGCGTGGTTTCGCCGGCGGCGAGGTCGCCGATCGGAATCGTGGACGGGGCGGTGCCGGTGGATACGGATGCCGGACGAGCGTCGGCAGGCCGGGCGGGGTTCGCCATCGCGCTGGCGAAGGCGAGCGGATCCGCTGGCGCGGCCTCCGCACTGGTGGTCGGCGTAGCCAGTCCACCTTCGGTGAGCATGGTGCCTGCCATCGGCATCGCGTTCGCGGCCAGGCGCAGTCCGGCCGGGAAACCGGTCGACAACGCGGACGTGCCGTGCCCCGGGATTCCCGGCGGGACGCTTTCCGGCGTGCCGGCAAGGCTGTCCAGGGGAGGCGGGAACACCGCCAGGATCAGTCCGGCGGGAGGCCAGGCGGCGTCCTCGTCGGCGCTTTCGTGGCGGTCCTTTCGCGTGTCGCGTTCCGCCTGCGCGGCGGACGCGGATGCGGATGCGGCGTCGTCGGCGGAAGCGTTCGCCTCATCCGCCTGCGCGCGGGCGGGGTCGTCTGTGCGCGCATCCCGCACGGGCTCGCACGCCGGAGCGGCGTCGCGCTGGCGCTTGCCGGCCGGTGCGGCGGATTCCGCGCGGGCACCGGGCGCATCGCGGCGCAGCAACTGCTCGAAGGCGGGTTTCTTCGCCGAGGGTTCGGCCGTGCGCGGACCGTTCGCGCCGGCGCTGCCGGCACCCGCGTTCGCGCCCACGCCGCCCAGCCAACTGGAAGCATCCGCCTTCACTTGCTCTCCTCGGTTTCCTCGGCGGCGGTCGCCGCCAGGCGCGCGCGGCGCGCGCCCAGATCATCCATCTCGCGCTGGTTGCGGCGCTCGACCACCTGGTGCTCCTGCACCCGGTAGCTGGCGGCCAGTTGTTCCAGCACCTGCTTGTCGCGGCTGGCCAGCAGCAGCCGGTCGCGCTCGATGTCCACGCTGGCGCGGCTGCGATCCACGGTCTGCACCTGCTGCTGCACCGCGCTGTCCAGGCGATCCAGGAAGGCCCGCCGGTTGGCCAACTGCGCCGGGCTGGTCGCGGCCATCTGGCTGCCGGCGTATTCGTCGGCGTAGCGACGCAGTTCCTCCAGCCGCGATTCGTGCATCGCCAGCGTGCGCTGGCGCTCGGCCAGATCGCGGGCGACCGCGTCTTCCTTCTCCTGGGCGCGGCGCAGCAGCGGGTCGATTCGACGGGATTGCATCATGGCTTAGGGTTCCTTGCGGGCTTGCGCATTGCGTTCGACCAGTTGCTCCAGCGCATCGCGGCTGTCCCGCAGATCCGCCGAGCGGGCCACGTCCTGGCCGAGGAATTCGACGATCTCCGGCCATCGTTCCAAGGCCTCGTCGACGGTCGGATCGCTGCCGCGCTGGTAGGCGCCGATGGCGATCAGGTCGCGGTTGCTGGTGTAGGCCGACAGCAGCCGCTTCAGTTTGCGGATGCGATCGCGCCAGGTCTCGTCGGCGATTTCGGTGACCACGCGGCTGACCGAGGATTCCACGTCGATGGCCGGATACAGGCCGCTGTCGGCGACCCGGCGCGAGAGCAGGATGTGGCCGTCGAGGATGGCGCGGGCGGCGTCGGCGATCGGATCCTGCGGATCGTCGCCTTCGGTCAGCACGGTGTAGAAGGCGGTGATCGAGCCGCGTCCGGCCGAGCCGTTGCCGGCGCGTTCGACCAGCGCGGGCAGGCGCGCGAACACTGACGGCGGATAGCCGCGGGTGGTCGGCGGTTCGCCCACCGACAGGCCGATCTCGCGCTGGGCCTGGGCGAAACGGGTCAGCGAATCCATCAGCAGCAGGACGTTCAAACCCTGGTCGCGGAACCACTCGGCGATCGCGGTGGCGCGATAGGCGCCCTGCAGGCGCGCCAGCGGCGGACGATCGGCCGGACTGGCCACCACCACTGCGCGCGCCAGGCCCGCCGGGCCGAGCGTGCTTTCGACGAAGTCGCGCACTTCGCGCCCGCGTTCGCCGATCAGGCCGACCACGATCACGTCGGCGGCGGTGTAGCGGGTCATCATGCCCAGCAGGGTCGACTTGCCGACGCCGGAGCCGGCGAACAGGCCCACGCGCTGGCCGCGGCCGATGGGCAGCAGCGCGTTGATCGCGCGCACGCCCACGTCCAGCGGCTGGGTGATGGGTTCGCGCGAGAGCGGATTGATCGCCACGCCGGACAGGCTGACGGTGGACTCGGCGCGGATCGGGCCGCGCCCGTCCAGCGGCACGCCGTCCGAGTCGATGACCCGGCCGAGCAGGCCTTCGCCGACTTCCACGCCGCCGCGCCGGCGCAGCGGCACCACCCGCGCGTTCGGCAGCAGGCCGTGCAGTTCGGCGCTGGGCATCAGGTAGGTGCGTTCGCCGGAGAAGCCGACCACTTCCGCGTCGACCCAGCCGCCATCGACCACTTCGACCTTGCAGGTGGCGCCCAGCGGCGCCTCGCAGCCGATCGCCTCCAGGGTCAGGCCGACCGCGCGGCGCAGGATGCCCTCGCGGATCAGGCCGTGGCTGCCGAGGGTGGGGCGGATCTGCGACAGCCGCGCGGCCAGCCGCAGGTCGCGGGCATTCAGCCATTCCAGCGGTTGCGCGCTCATCCGAGGGCGCCTCCGCGCTGCAATACGTTTTCCAGCGCACCGCGCAGGCGCGCTTCCAGGGTGCCGTCGATGCGCACGCTCTCGGCGTGCACGCGCAGGTCGCCGCGGCTGAGCGAGGTGTCGGCGGTCAGCCGGGTGGTCGGCATCATCGACAGCACCGGCGTCAACGCGGCGATGTCGTCCGGATGCAGGCGCAATTCGACTTCGCGGCTGGTGCCGCCCACCGCGTCGAGCGCGGCGCTGGCCAGTTCCGACAGCAGCATCGGGTCGGCCTGGTAGGCGCGTCCGACCAGGCTGCCGGCGATGCGCACCGCCAGTTCCGACAGCGCGCCCATCACTTCGTTCTCCAGCCGATCCAGCGGGCGCGAGAAATTGTCCAGGATGCCTTCGATCTGCGCGGTCAACCGGCGCACCTCGGCCTGGCCCTGGGCGAAACCCTCGGCGTGGCCCTCGGTACGGCCGCGCTCCAGCCCCTCGCGGTAGGCGGCTTCCTCGATCGCCTGGATTTCCTCCAGGCTCGGCGGACGCAGCACCGGCGGCGGCTCGGCCTCCGGCGCGCGGCGGGCCACGAAATCCAGCGGCGGGGCCATCCAGCGCACCGGATCGTTCATACCATCTCCTCACTGCTGGCGTTGAGCGAGATGACGCCCTGGTCGGCCAGGCGGCGGACGATGGCGAGGATTTCCTTCTGCGCGCCTTCCACGTCCGACAGCCGCACTGGACCGCGCGCCTCCATGTCTTCCATCAGGATCTGCGCGGCGCGCTGGGACATGTTGCGGGTGATCTTCTCGCGCACCTTGGCGTCGGCGCCGCGCAGGGCCAGGCCCAGGCGGTCGTTGGGCACTTCGCGCAGCATCGCCTGCAGTTCGCGATCGTCCAGGTCGATCAGGTTGTCGAACACGAACATCAGGTCCTGGATGCGCGCGCCCAGGTCGGCGTCGATGTGGTTGATCGCGCCCAGGATGGTCTGGTCCTGGCCACTGTCCATGAAATTGAGGATGTTCGCGGCCACCTTGATGCCGCCGATGCTGGAGGACTTCAGGTTCTGGTTGCCGGAGAACTGGCGCTCCATGATCTCGTTGAGTTCGTTGAGCGCGTTCGGCGGGATGCCGTCGAGGGTGGCGATGCGCAGCAGCACGTCCGAGCGGGCGCGTTCGGGCAGCATCTTCAGGGTCTCGGCGGCCTGGTCGCTGTCCAGGTGCGAGAGCACGATGGCGATGATCTGCGGGTGCTCGTTGCGCACCAGATCCGCAATCGCGCGCGGGTCCATCCACTTCAGGGTGTCCAGGCCGGTGGTGTTGCGCCCCAGCAGGATGCGATCGATCAGGCTGCCGGCCTTGTCCTCGCCCAGCGCCTGCACCAGCACCTTGCGCACGTAGTCGTCGGCGCCCATGCCCAGCGAGGTCTGCTTCTCCAGCGAGTGGTTGAAGCTGTCCATCACCTGCAGCACCTGTTCGCGGCTGATGCCGCTGATGGTGGCCATGGCGATGCCGAGCTTCTGCACTTCCTTGGCGTTCATGTGCTTGAGCACTTCGGCGGCGTCCTGCTCGCCCAGCGAGAGCAGCAGGACGGCGGCGCGCTGCACGCCGGTCAGTTCGGTGTCGTTGGGATTAATCATCGCTGGCCACCCAGTCCTTCACCACCTGCGCGACCTGCTTGGAATCGTTCTTGACCGCCTCGCGGGCGTGGCGCAGGCGGTCCTCGTAGGCATCGGAGGCCAGCGCGCGCGGCACGCTGATCTCGGCATGGTCCTGGCGCAGCGCGGCGACGATGCGGGCATCCTCGTCGCCTTCGTCGACCAGGCTCACGTCCACCGCGTCGGGGGCGGCCTTTTTCGCGCGGGGCTGGATGATCTGGCGCATCGCCGGGCGCAGCACGCCGAACAGCAGCGCCAGCACCACGATCGCGCCCAGGCCATAGCGGGCGACGTCGCGCACCATCGGGTTCTGCAGCCACGGGCTTTCCCAGAACGGCACGTCCTCCACCGGCACCGGCTCGCGCACGAACGGCGCGTTCATCACCGACACCGAGTCGCCGCGCGCGGCGTCGAAGCCCACCGCTTCCTTCACCAGCGCCTCGACCCGGGTGAGGGTGGCCGCGTCCAGCGGCACCATCGTGGTCTTGCCGTTGGCGCCGGCGCGCGGCACGTGATCGACCAGCACCGCGGCGGTGACCCGGCGTACCCGGCCGGCGGGCTGGCGGGTGTGTTGCAGGGTGCGATCCATCTCGAAGTTGCGGGTCGCGCTGCTGGCGGTCTCCACCGGCGCCTCGGGATTGGGCGCGGCGGCGGCGTTGGGACCGGGCGGGGTATTGCTGATCGCGCCGGGCACGCCCTCCGGTCCCGGCTTGGCGAGCGTGTTCTGGCTGACCTGCTCGCTGCGCACCTTGGCCGGATCGTTGGCGAAGGTCTCGCGCGCTTCCTCGACCACCGAGAAGTCCATGTCCACCGCGACCTCGGCGTTGATCCGGCCGGGGCCGGTCAGCGGTTCCAGCAATTCCTTGATGCGCTGGTTGAGCGAGGTTTCCAGCTTGCGCACACGCTCGAACTGGGCGGCGTTGAGCGCGGCCTCGCTGTTGGGATCGCTGATGGTCAGCATGCGGCCGCTCTGGTCGACCACGGTGACGCGTTCCGGCGCCAGGTCCGGAATGCTCGAGGACACCAGGTGCACGATGGCATCGACCTGGTTGCGTTCCAGCATCGCGCCCGAACGCAGTTCCAGCACCACCGAGGCGCTGGCGACCTCGCGCTGGCGGGTGAACGCGCTGGGCTTGGGAATGGCCAGGTGCACCCGCGCGTCACGGACCGGGCGCAGGGTGGTGATGGTGCGCACCAGCTCGGTTTCCAGCGCGTGCTGGTAGCGGGCGTTCTCGACGAACTGGCTGACGCCGAAACCGGGATCGCGTTCCATCAACTCGAAGCCGAGCCGGCCGTTCTCGGCCAGGCCCGAACCGGCCAGTTTCAGGCGGGCGTCGTGCAGGTTCTCGGCGGGCACCGAAATCGCGCCGCTGGCCTGATCCAGCTGGAACGGAATCTGCGCGGCGCGCAGCAGGTCGGCGGCCTCGGCGGTGGCCTTGGGGTCCAGGCCGGTGTAGAGCGGGGTGAAGTCGGGCTTCTGCGACCAGAAGAACACCATCAGGCCGACCGCGACCGCACCGGCGATCATCAGCAGCGTGCCGAGCTGGCGGAACACCGGGAAGTCCTGGATCTTGGTCAGCGCGGCGCCGGCCTTCTCGGCGCTCAGCGATTCCTTCAGTGATTCCTTGGACAGGGTCAGGGCCATGGGCGTGCGGTTCCGGTGCGTTCGGGCTCAGGCGGTGCGGTGGGTTACAGCGGCATGTTCATCACGTCCTGGTAGGCCTGGACGAGACGGTTGCGGACTTCGACGGTGGCGCGGAAGGCGACCTGCGACTGCTGGGCGGCGACCATCACCCGCGCCAGATCGGCGCGCGGGTCACCGAGTTCGAACGCCTGCGACAGCGCGCCGGCGGTCTTCTGCGCGTCGTTGACGCCTTGCAGCGCGTTCTGCAGGGTCTCGCCGAAGCTGGGCGCCTTGACCGCGGGCTGGCCGAACTGGACCGCGTTCGGGTTCTGCACCGGCTCCAGCGCGCGCGCGCCCAGCTGGTGCTGGTAGCTGCGGATCTGCGAGAGGATGGAGGCGACGGAATCGGACATGGGCGCGGTTCGGCGGAGTGTCTGGGCTCATCGTTGCAAGATGCGTGCCGCAACCGCCGCGCCGGGCCTGTCAGTTTTCCGTCGCCAGCGCGTCCTCGCGTTCGACGCCGTACTTGCGCAGCTTTTCCACCAGGGTGGTGCGGCGCAGGCCGAGCAACTGGGCCGCGTGGGCGACCACGCCGCCGGCGCGATCCAGCGCGTCGCGAATCAGGTTCAGTTCGATGCGGGCGATGTGCTCGCGCAGGTCGATGCCGTCTTCGGGCAGGCGATCGGACGCGGCGACGGTCGTGATTTCCATGGGCGCCGTACCGCTGCTTTCCGCGCGGGGCGCCAGCGTGGCCTGCGCAGCGTCCGCCGGCACCGGCAGCACGCCGTCCTCCGGCAGGTAGCGGCGCGGCAGGTCCTGCACCCGCACCAGCCCGCCGGGGTGCAGCACCGCCATGCGCTCGACCAGGTTGGTCAGTTCGCGCACGTTGCCCGGCCAGGGATAGAAGCGCAGCGCCTGCAGGGTCTCGTCGGCGAAGCGCACTTCACCGCGGCCGGTGCGGGCCAATTGCATCGCCAGGGTGGTGACCAGCGCCGGCAGATCGTCGAGGCGCTCGCGCAGCGCGGGCATCTCGATCGGGAACACGTTGAGCCGATAGAACAGATCCTCGCGGAAGTGGCCTTCGGCGATGCGATCCTCCAGGTTGCGGTGGGTCGCGGCGATCACCCGCACGTTGCAGCGGATGGTCTGGTTGCCGCCGACGCGCTCGAAGCTGCGCTCCTGCAGCACGCGCAGCAGCTTGACCTGCATCGGCAGGCTCATGTCGCCGATTTCGTCCAGCAGCAGGGTGCCGCCCTCGGCCATCTCGAAGCGGCCCTTGCGCGCGCTCAGCGCGCCGGTGAAGGCACCCTTCTCGTGGCCGAACAATTCGCTTTCCAGCAGGTCCGGCGGAATCGCGCCGCAGTTGATGGCCACGAACGGACCGTCGCGGCGCGGCGAATGCTCGTGGATGGCGCGCGCCACCACTTCCTTGCCGGTGCCGGATTCGCCCAGCACCAGCACGGTGGTGTCGAACGCGGCGACCTGGTCGATCAGCCGGCGCAGGCGCACCACCGCCGGGCTGTTGCCGGTCGGACCGTTGCCCTGCGCGGTCTGCGCCTGGTGCTCGGTGTCCAGCCGCTTGAGGCTGGCCCGGCGTAGGCAGCTTTCCAGCTGGCTGTGGCGGATCGGGGTATCCAGCGGCCACACCCCGGCCTCGTGCAGGCCGTGGGCGGTGGCGAACGCGGCCGGTTCGGCCTCCAGCAGCAGCACCGGCGGCGGCAACGGCGCATCGCCCAGCCAGGCGAACAGCGCGCGGGTGGACGGGCCGTCCTCGATCCGGCCGACGATCACCGCCATGAAGTCGTGCGGGCGGTGCCGGCGGATGTCGACGTCGCCGGCCTCGGCGGCCCAGCGCGGGGTCAGGTCCATGAACTCCAGCAGGTCGGTCACCCGCACCGCGCGGGCGGCATCGGCGTCGAGGACAAGGATTCGGGATTCACTCATGGCGGTTGTCTCGGAACTTTTCCAGGATGGGGAGGACTTCCTGGATGTAGGAAAGCTTGCTGACGAATTCGTCGGCGCCGGCGCGGCTGGCGTGCTCGCGGTGTTCGGCGTCGTCGAAGTGGCTGGCGATGACCACGAACGGCGGCTGGTCCTGGGTCTTGATCAGGCGGGTGGCCTGCAGGCCGCCCATCTCGGGCATCGCCAGGTCCATCAGCACCACGTCCGGGCGCAGCGACTCCGAACGCTCGATCGCCTCCAGGCCGTTGCTGGCCCGGCCGACGATGTCCAGCCAGTCCAGCTTGCGCAGGTGGCGGATGGCCGCGTTGATGAAACCCTCGTGGTCGTCCACCAGCAGTACGGTGATCTTGTTCATGCGCGTGCTTCCTTATCCGGCCCTGGCCAAGGCCGACACGTTACCGCGCCGGCGGTCGCGTGCGGAGGCGATGTCCAGCTGTTCCCGATACTTGGCGACCGTGCGGCGGGCGATGTGGATGCCCTGGCGGGCCAGCAGGCCGGCGATCGCCTCGTCGGCCAGCGGCTTGTGCGCCGGTTCGTTCTCGATCAGGCGGCGGACCATCGCGCGCACCGCCGGGCCGGACACGCTGGCGCCCTCCAGGCGGACGGCGAAGAAATGCTTCAGCTCGAAGGTGCCGCGCGGGGTCTGCATGTACTTGCCGGTGGTGATGCGCGAGACGGTGGACTCGTGCATGCCGATTTCATCGGCGATTTCCTTCAGGGTCAGCGGCGCCATCGCCTCGTCGCCATGGGCGAGGAAGCCGGCCTGGCGCTCGACGATCGCGCGGGCGGTGCGCAGCAGGGTTTCATAGCGCATCGACAGGCCGCGGGTCAGCCAGCGCGCTTCCTGCAGCAGCTCGCGCAGGCGGCGGGCGCCGTCGCCTTGTTCGGCCTTCGAATCCAACTGGTCCAGCGCGCGCTCGTGCAGCGGCGAGACCGACAGGCGCGGAGTGGTGGCCGGATTCAGCGCGACCCGCCACGCGCAGTCGGCATGCCAGGCGACCACGTCCGGCACGATGTGGCCGGTGGGGGCGGGCAGCAGGGTTTCGGCCGGGCGCGGCTGCAGCGACAGGATCAGGCGGATGCCTTCGCGGATCTGTTCCGGATCCAGGTGCAGGCGCGCGGCCAGTGCGTTTTCGTCGTGCGCGGCCAGCAGGTCCAGCGCTTCGTCGAGGATGCGGGCGGCGATGTGGCGGGCCGGCACGCGGCCGGGCAGGGCGGCCAGCTGCGCCCGCAGGCATTCGCGCAGGTCGCGCGCGGCCAGGCCGGCGCATTCGCCGTGCAGGATGCGCTGGCGGATCGTTTCGGCGGCCGCGGCGGTGATGGCGAAGCGTTCGGCGGCCTGGGCGGCCAGCGCATCCGCGTCGGCACCCAGGTAACCGGCCTCGTCGGTGTGTTCGAGCCAGAACGCGGCCACGGCCAGCGCGGGCGCGTCCAGTTCCAGCGCCAGCGACTGCAGCGCGCGCACCTGCGGGTCGGTGCTGCCGGCGTCTTCCAGGCGCTGCAGGCGGTCGTCGTCGCCTTCCTGCCAGCCGCCGCCATGCACGTCCCACATCGAGGTTTCGGGCAGTTCGTCGAAGGCGGCGGTTTCCAGCGGGGCGCTGGCGGCATCGCCCTGCTCGCCGACGGCGACGGGCTCCTCTTCCAGTTCCAGCAGCGGATTGGCGTCCAGCGCGCGGCGGACTTCCATTTCCAGTTGCAGGCCGTCCAGTTGCAGCAGCCGGATCGATTGCAGCAGCTGCGGCGTGAGGTGCAGTTGCTGGCCGAGCTGCGTGGTGAGTCCCGTCTTCATCCCCAAATCCCCATTCGCCGCGTTTGCATCGTTGCCCCGATTCGACGTTCACGTGGATTTCACGTCGTGGGGAAACTTTGCGCCGCGCGCGGCGGAAAAAGAATCAGGGCGTTTCTGGTCGTGGTGGGGGCATGCCCGAGGGCGCTGTCAGGGATTTCCTGACATCGCCGGACTTTGGACGCGATGGGGTGTCGGGGGAATGGCGGGGAGAGCGCCGTCGGGGGGCCTGGAGAGGACCTGGCGACGGTGCGCCGCCGCGGGAACGGCGGACGCCCCCTTGTCTTGCAAGGCCCGGGCCAGAAACCTCAGGCCAGATCGTTCTGGTGGCGCGCGGCCAGCAGCAGCAGGTCGTTGGCGCGCCGGCAGCCCAGTGATTCCATCATCCGCGCGCGATGGGTTTCCACCGTCTTGACGCTGATGCCCAGGTGCGCGGCGATTTCCTTGCTGCTCATGCCACCGCCCAGCTTGCGCAGGATCTGGCGCTGGCGCGGCGACAGCGCGTCGATGCCGGTCGGCCGCGCCTGGCCCAGCATCGGCGCCAGCATCTTCGACGACACCTGCGGACTCAGGAACACCTGGCCGGCGGCGGCCGCGCGCAGGGCCAGTTCCAGTTCCATCGGCGCGGCCTCCTTGACCACGAAGCCGGCGCAGCCGCGATCCAGCGCGCTGCGCACCTGGCCGGGATCGTTGTGCATCGACATGATCACGACCTTGGTCTGCGGCAGCGATTCCTTCAGCGGCTTGAGCAGATCCAGCCCGCTGCGATCGGGCAGCGACAGGTCAAGCAGGATGACGTCGGGCCGGTGGATGGCGGCCATGTCCAGCGCCTGTTGCGCGTCCGAAGCCTCCGCCACCACATCCACGTCCGCGATCGACTGGAGCAAGCGGCCGATGCCGGCACGCACCAGGGTATGGTCATCAACGATCAGGACACGCACTGGAAGGGGCAGGGCTCGTGGGGAGGTCGCGCCACGATAGCGGCCCGTCGGGATCCCGCCAATGTTACTTAAGTGTCGAAGCCGTCAAAGCTTGAAGTTCGTCACACAAGCTTGTCCCCGGTGACGGGTTTCCGTCGAGGTGCCCGGTGCCCGTTCGGTCGGCGCCGCGTTCGCGGACGAGAGCGACGGTGATGAACCTCAGTCGGCCTGGCGCGCCATCAGCCGCGCTTCGGCGATCTGGCGACGGTGCAGCCGGAACAGGTGGCGCTCCAGCGCGTCGGCCAGGCCGGCGCCGAGCGGTGCGAAGCGCAGCCACAGGTGATGCAGGCCATCGGCGGTGGCGGACGTCGCCAGTACCCGTGCCGGCAGTTCGATGTGATCGCTGAGCCAGTTCGCCGGCTCAATCAAGGCCACCCCGGCATCGCCCTGGGCGAGGCCGAACGGCTGCGTGGCATCCAGGCGCAGGCCCAGGTGCGACCAGCGCAATCCGCGCAGGGGCGGGGCGTCGTCGCGCTGGCGCGCCAGCTTGCCGACCAGGTTCATCAGCAGATCGACCTTGGCTTCCAGGCGCTGGAACGAGATCGACGGCTCGCCCTTGCGATCGTCGGTGTCGTCGCCGCGCGCATCCTCGGCGACCGCCAGCGCATGCAGCAGCGATTCGGCCGCGGCCGGCGGCTGGCGCGCCTCGCCGACGCGGAATCCCGCCGGCAGCCAGGCTTCGCAGGTCAGGGCATCGCCGAACAGTTCGGTTTCCGCCGGATGGTTCAGCAGGGGCACGCGCGTGGGCATGGCTCAGGCTCCCGGTGTCGACAGATAGGCGCGCGCGGCGCGCTCGGCCTGTTGCGATTCGCGCAGCTTGCGCGCGGCCGCGTCGCGGGCGTCGCGCAGGCGGTCCTGCAACTGCAACTGCGCGTACAGCAGGTTGGACAGCGTGTCGGTGCCGGTATCGCGGCCCTGCGGGGCCTGCATGAAATCGCGGACATCGCGATCATGCTGGTCCAGCAGGCCCTGCACGGTGTCCAGATCGCCGTTCTGCAGGCTATCGTGCATGGCCTGCAATTGCGCGAACAGGGCGTCCATCGACACCGCGGTCATCTCAGGCTCCCTGGACCGCGGCCGGACGCTGTCGCTGTTCGGCGGGGATGGCGTTCCAGGCCGACTCGATCTCGCCCAGCAGTTCCAGCGATTCGCGCAGCGCGGCCGCGTCGTTGTGCAGGTTGGCCTCGATCAACCGGCCCTGCAGGTAGTCGTACAGCGCCGACAGGCTGCCGGCGATCTCGCCGCCGGCCTCGTGGTCCAGCGAACCGTTGAGATGGCCGATGATCGCGCAGACCTCGCCGATCGCCTTGCCCTTGCGGGCCAGATCGCCGTGCTCCACGCAGGCCTCCGCCAGCCGGATGCGATCGCAGGCGCCGGCCAGCAACAACGCGACCAGGCGGTGCGGATCGGCTTCCATCACGGCGCTGCTGATGCCCGTGTTGCGGTACTGCGCGGCGTAAGAATGGGCTGACATTCCTTCTATCTCCTGTCTCCCGCGGACTCCCCGCGGAGGTGGCCTTACTGGGAGGCCAGTGCAGCAAGCTGCTGCGAAAGGTACGAACTGGTGCTGTTCATCCGCGACATCATGTTGTCCAGCGCCACGAACTGCGCCTTGTAGCGATTGCCGACCGATTCCATGCGCGTATCCAGCGCCTTGCGCTGGTTGCCGATGTCCTTGAGCTGGGCGTTGAGGCCGTCGGTGCGCCGGGTGAGCGAGCCTTCCTTGCCGATGTAGGTGCCCACGGTCGTCTGCAGCTTGGCCGCGAAACCGCTGTCGCCGGTGAAGGCGACGCGCACCTTTTCCGGATTGGACGTCATCAGCGCATCGAACTTGGCCGTGTCCAGGGTCAGGGTGCCGTCCGAGGACGGATAGCCCTTGGTCTGCAGGCCCAGGGTCTTGGCGTCCAGGCCCTGCTTGGCGAGTTCGCCGAGCAGGTCGCCCAGCACGCCGCGCATCTGGCCGGCGATGCCGCGCATCTGCGCGTCGCCGGTGAGCGCGGACGGGGTGTCGGTGCCGGCGTCGTACTGGGTGGAACTGTTGATCGCGGTGATCGCGCCGTTGTACGCGGTGACGAAGTCCTGCACCAGCTTGCGGCTGGCGGCCACGTCGGCGGACACGGTCACGGTGCTGGTGCCCTTGGCCTTCAGGTCCAGGGTCAGGCCCGGCACCGCGTCGGTGATCCTGTTGCTGCTGGCGGTCACGGTCAGGCCGTCGATCGACACCCGGGCGTCGGCGGCCGGGACCCGTTCGACCATGCTGTTGACCAGGTTCTGCAGATCCGCGCCGCCCTCGCTGAAGGCCAGCGAGATGCCGTTGGCGGCGCCGGTCTTGTCCGAGGCCACCGACAGGAACAGGCCGTCGTTGGACGTGATCACGCTGGCCTGCACGCCCTTGCTGCGCGCGGCGTCGTTGATCGCGCTGCGCACGTCGACCAGCTTGGCGCCTTCGGCGATGGTGATGTCGAGCGTCTCGCCGCCCACCGTCAGCGTCAGTTTGCCGGCGCCGAAGGTCTGTTCGGCGGTGACGGGCAGGTCGGCGGTCCACTTGTTGGCGCTGGCCAGGTCGAGCACCTGGATGGTGTAGTCGCCGCTGGGCGTGCCCTTGCCGGCGGTCGCGCCCAGCACGGTGTCGGTGCCGACCTTGCTGGTGCGACTGTCGAAGGCATCGGCGGCCTTGAGCGCCTTCAGCGCGGTTTCCAGGGTGCTGAAGGCCGAGCTGACCGTGCCCAGCGCGGAGACCTTGAACTTGGCGCTCGACTCGATGCGGTTGAGGCGGGCGTCGGCGGGCTTGCGGTCCGCTGCCACCAGTTTCTCCACCATGCCGGTGATGTCCAGGCCGGAGCCGACACCACCGTAACCGAGCGAGTAGTCTGCCATCGAGGATCTCCTGTCGTGCCCGTTCCGGAACGGGCGTCGGGACGAACCTGGCATCCTTGATGGATGGCGGCGTCGCCCGTGTAGTGGTAACGGCCTCCGGAGGCCGATCTTTAGCCCGCATTTCTCCGTCTCCCGCCGCCGTGGCTTGAGCCCCGGTCGGCGAGAAATGCGGGACGACCGGCGTGATGCAGGATTTGTGCCAGTGAAGCCGGGATTGGGGATTCGGGATTGGGGATCAGTGCTTTTGCCAATCCCGAATCCCCAATCCCGAATCCCCAAAAAAAGAAACCCCTCCCGTTTCCGGAAGGGGTTTGGGTACTGCCAAGACGGAGGGAGACGAATCCGTCCGTATGCGACAGGAAGCTGAAACAGTGGAGCGGACGAAACCGATCAGCGCAGCAGGCTGAGCACGTTCTGCGGCACCTGGTTGGCCTGGGCCAGCATGGCCGTGCCGGCCTGCTGCAGGATCTGGGTGCGGGTCAGTTCGGCGGTTTCCTTGGCGAAGTCCGTGTCGCGGATGCGGCTGCGCGAGGCGGCCAGGTTTTCCGAGCTGGTCTGCAGGTTGGCGACCACCGAGGTGAAGCGGTTCTGCACCGCACCCAGGTCGGCGCGCGCGCTGTTGACCGAGGTCAGGGCGGCATCGACGATTTCCAGCGCCTTCTGCGCGCCTTCGAACGTGGTGATGTCCAGGTCCTTGGCGAAGCTGGCGGTGGTGGTGGCCGCGGCGGTGGCATCGGCGATGCCGGTCAGGCCGATTTCGGTGGCGCCACCGGTGATGGTGCCGGCGGTGATGTCGAAGTCCTTGCCCGCCTTGACCGAGGTCATGATCACCTTGCCGGCGTCGGCGCCGGTGCCGACCGAGGCGGCCACGCCGGTCTCGCCCAGCTTGGCGTTCACGGCCGTGGCGATCGCCTGGGCGATGTCCGCGCCGGCCGCGCCGTTCTTCCACTCCACGTCGGCGATGGTCACGCCGTTGACCTGCATGCCCGCCAGTTTGCCGTCGGCGGTGGCCGCGGCGGCCGCGGTGGTGGCCGTCTGCTTGGCGGCGAACTTGACGTTGCCCAGCGCGTTGGCGCGGGCGTCGACCACCTTGTCGATGGCGATGGCCTGCGAGGCGTTGGCACCGACCTGGAACAGCTGGCTGGTGAACGAGCCGTCCAGCAGCTTGGTGCCGTTGAAATCGGCCTGCTTGGCGACGCGGTCGATTTCCGAGGTCAGCTGCTTGACTTCGGCGTTCAGCGCGGCGCGGTCGGACGACGAGTTGCTGGCGTTGGCCGACTGCACCGACAGCTCGCGGATGCGCTGCAGGTTGTTGCCGATTTCGGTCAGCGAGCCTTCGGCGACCTGGGCCAGCGAGATGCCGTCGTTGGCATTGCGCACGGCCACGTCCAGACCGCGGATCTGGGTGCTGAAGCGTTCGGAGATGGCCAGGCCGGCGGCGTCGTCCTTGGCGCTGTTGATGCGCAGGCCGGAAGACAGCCGCTGGATGGTGGTGGCCAGCGATGCGCCGCTGGTGCCGAGATTGCGCTGTGCGTTCAGCGAAATCGTGTTGGTGTTGATGACTTGTGCCATGAAAGATTTCCTTCAGTGTTGCGACCGGGGTGGTGCCTGGCCGGGGCGGACGGGGAAAGAGTCCGCCCCGGCTTTGTCTCCGTGATTAGCGGAGCAGGCTGAGAACGTTCTGCGGCACCTGGTTGGCCTGGGCCAGCATGGCCGTGCCGGCCTGCTGCAGGATCTGGGTGCGGGTCAGTTCGGCGGTTTCCTTGGCGAAGTCCGTATCGCGGATGCGGCTGCGCGAAGCGGCCAGGTTTTCCGAGCTGGTCTGCAGGTTGGCGACCACCGAGGTGAAGCGGTTCTGCACCGCACCCAGGTCGGCGCGCGCGCTGTTCACCGCGGTCAGCGCCTTGTCGACGATTTCCAGCGCCTGCTGGGCACCCTTGAAGGTGGAGATGTCCAGGTTGCTGGCGTACTGGTTGGCCGGGGCCGCCGCCGCCGCCGTGGCGGTGAAGGTCGGCGCGGCGATGCCGGTCCAGGTGCCGACCGTGGCGGTGATGGCCTTGAAGCTGCCGTCGGCGTTGACGCTGTCCTTGACCGAGGTCAGATCGATGCCGGTGCCGGCGGCGTTGACTTCGGCGTACACGCCGCTTTCGCCCATCTTGGCGTTGATGGCGGTCACCAGCGCCGCGCGCGCGGCCTTGCCGGTGGTGGCCGCGTCGGCGCCCTGCTTGACGTCGACGGTATCGATGGCGACGCCGTTGATGACCAGGCCGGTGACCTTGACGTCGCCGTTGGTGCCCGGATCCGCGGCGGCCAGCGCGTTCTTGTCGAACTTGGCGCCGCCCAGCGCGTTGGCCTTGGCGTCCACCACCTTGTCGATGGCGATGGCCTGCGAGGCATTGGCGCCGACCTGGAACAGCTGGCTGGTGAACGAGCCGTCCAGCAGCTTGGTGCCGTTGAAATCGGCCTGCTTGGCGACGCGGTCGATTTCGGCGGTCAGCTGCTTGACTTCGGCGTTCAGCGCGGCGCGGTCGGACGACGAGTTGGTCGCGTTGGCCGACTGCACCGACAGCTCACGGATGCGCTGCAGGTTGTTGCCGATTTCGGTCAGCGAACCTTCCGCCACCTGGGCCAGCGAGATGCCGTCGTTGGCATTGCGCACGGCCACGTCCAGACCGCGGATCTGGGTGCTGAAGCGTTCGGAGATGGCCAGGCCGGCGGCGTCGTCCTTGGCGCTGTTGATGCGCAGGCCGGAAGACAGCCGCTGGATGGTGGTGGCCAGCGATGCACCGCTGGTGCCCAGGTTGCGCTGGGCATTCAGCGAGATCGTGTTGGTGTTGATCACTTGTGCCATGAGTTCGACTCCTTAGGCGTTCTCTGCACGGGGAACGAGTTTTCAACGATTCCCCGCCGTGCCATCGGGGACGCGAGGGTTAGCGTTGCAACAGGCTCAGTACGTTCTGCGGCACCTGGTTGGCCTGGGCCAGCATGGCCGTGCCGGCCTGCTGCAGGATCTGGGTGCGGGTCAGTTCGGCGGTTTCCTTGGCGAAGTCCGTGTCGCGGATACGGCTGCGCGAAGCGGCCAGGTTTTCCGAGCTGGTCTGCAGGTTGGCCACCACCGAGGTGAAGCGGTTCTGGATGGCGCCGAGGTCGGCGCGCGCGCCGTTCACCGCGGTCAGCGCCTTGTCGACGATTTCCAGCGCCTGCTGGGCGCCGGCGAAGGTGGTGATGTCCAGATCCTTGACGAAGCTGTTGGCAGCGGCGGTCATCGTGCCGCCGTTGGTGCTGGTCTCGGTCAGGCCCAGGTTGCCGGCGGTCGCCACGGTGGCACCGGTCACCGCCGGACCCGCGTAGGCGAGGGCGAAGGTCTGCCCGTCCTGGGTCGAGGTCAGGTTCAGCACGCCGGCCTTCACTTCGGCGTAGACGCCGGTTTCGCCCAGCTTGGCGTTGATCGCCGCGGCGGTGGCCTGGGTGATCGACTGGCCGGCCTTCACCTGGAAGGCGCCGATGTCGACCGTGGTGGCGGTGCCGCCCGAGGGTGTCACCGAGATCTGCAATTGCGAGTAGGTGGTGTCGGCGGTGGCCAGGTCTTCGTTGACCGCCGCAGTGCCGGCGTTGTCCAGCGCGGTGCCCTTGTAGACATTGGCGAACTGCGCGCCGCCCAGGGTCTGCGAACGCGCGTCCACGACCTTGTCGATGGCAATCGCCTGGCCGGCGTTGGCGCCGACCTGGAACAACTGGCTGGTGAACGAACCGTCCAGCAGCTTGGTGCCGTTGAAGTCGGCCTGCTTGGCGACGCGGTCGATTTCGGCGGTCAGCTGCTTGACTTCGGCGTTCAGCGCGGCGCGGTCGGACGACGAGTTGCTGGCGTTGGCCGACTGCACGGCCAGTTCGCGGATGCGCTGCAGGTTGTTGCCGATTTCGCTCAGCGAACCCTCGGCGACCTGGGCCAGCGAGATGCCGTCGTTGGCATTGCGCACGGCCACGTCCAGACCGCGGATCTGGGTGCTGAAGCGTTCGGAAATGGCCAGTCCGGCGGCGTCGTCCTTGGCGCTGTTGATGCGCAGGCCGGAGGACAGCCGCTGGATGGTGGTGGCCAGTGAAGCGCCGCTGGTGCTCAGGTTGCGCTGAGCGTTCAACGACATCGTATTGGTGTTGATTACCTGTGCCATGGGTCGTCTCCTCTTATTTAGGTCCCGGCGTTGATGGAAAGAGGGTGCTGCCGGTTTGTTGGTTTGTTGGCTAGTCGCCCTCTGCTTGCGAAAGGGATAACGGCGCTGCCCGGAAAACCTTTAGGCCAGGGATGACGATTTCGTGCGGAAAATGCGCCGGTGCGGTACGCGGCGCGCGCCTTATTCGGCAGGGTGCGGCGGAACTTTAGGCCCCCGAAAAACCGTAGAGCGGAGCTCGCTCCGCTGCTCTTTCGCGACGTCGCCGGTCAGGAGTCCCGCTGCCGAGCAAGCTCGGCTCTACAAGGCCGGCGTAGAGCGGAGCCCGCTCCGCTGCTCTTTCGCGACGTCGCCCGTTGCAGGGCCCCGCAGCCGAGCAAGCTCGGCTCTACAAGGCCGGCGTAGAGCGGAGCTCGCTCCGCTGCTCTTTCACGACGTCACCCGTTGCAAGGCCCCGCAGCCGAGCAAGCTCGGCTCTACAAGGCAGGCGTAGAGCGGAGCTTGCTCCGCTGCTCTTTTCACAACTACGCCCGTCGCAGGGCCCGCAGCCGAGCAAGCTCGGCTCTACAAGGCCGGCGTAGAGCGGAGCTCGCTCCGCTGCTCGAACTCAAGGCGCAGGTGCCTTGCGCCAGGCGTCGTCCGGATCCTCAAGCAGCGAGAGATCCGGGAAGCGGTACTCGCAACCGATCAGCACGCGCTGTTGCAGGCCCGGGCGCTCCTCCGTGTACAGGACCAGGGCATGCAGGTCGTCCAGCGGACCGGACAATGGTGTCTCGCTGTCGGCAAGACTGGCTTCCAGGACGCGGGCGACGTCATCGGCGCTGCCGCCAACCACCATCAATACCCGGTTGGCGGTGATGACCACCGCATCGCTTTCATGGCCCCAGGCCCGCACCGGCGTCTCCAGCCGGTACAGATCCATCGGTGGGTCCGAATACTGCCGCTCGGTCTGCACGAAATCGTCGGGACGTTCCCGGCGCAGGCGTGGCAGCAGGCGGCCAATATCCGGACCGCTGCGGCAGGTGAGGGCATCGAACAGCGGATCGCCGGTTCCGTCGACCGAATCCTGCGCGGGCGCGTTCGTCGATGCCGGGGCGACCGACACGGACGAAGGCGCTATCGGCGGGACCGGACGCTGCTGAGCCTGCGCGGTTCCGATGCACGCCAGCAGCAACGCCACCGCGCAGCGTTTATTCGAGCTGCTCGTTCGCATGCCGGGCATCGAGGGCCTCCATGGCGTCGCGCGGCTTCAGCTTGCCGGCCTTCTCGAAAGCCGCCGCCGCCGCGTCCTCCTTCTTGTCGCCGTACAACAGCAGCAGCACGTTGGCGTGCTCGACGTGGGCGATGGGCGAGTCCGGGGTCAGCTTCAGCGCGGTCTTGATGTGCGATTCGGCCTCGGCGGCCTTGGCGCCATAGGTCAGGCCGCCGATCATGGCGCCGATCTTGTCGATGATCTCGGCGTGGTACAGCGCCAGCGCGGTATGCGCTTCGGCATGCTTGGGGGCCAGTTCGAGGGTGGCGTCCAGCGCTTCGCGCACCTTGCCGGCGATGCCCTGCTTGAGCGCCTTGACGATGCTCAAACCCTGGCTGTATCGCCCCAGCGCGAAGGCATGGCGGTAGTGGCTGTTGGCCTCGTCCGGCAATGCCTTGACCGCGGCCTCGGCCAGCCTGGCGGCCTGTTCGAAGCGCTTGAGCTTCTCGTCCTCGTCATCGACCAGATAGGTCGCATGGATGCCCAGCGCCTTGACCGCGACCGAGGCGCCGAGCGGGCCGAGTGCCTGGCCGGCCTCGAAGGCGGCCTGGAAATCGCCCCGATGGAAGGCCCGCCAGGCTTCCTGCAGCGCGCTCGCCAGCGCGGCGGCATCCTGGCCCTTGGCGGCCTTGCCGGCCGCGTCGATCAACGCCTGCGCACGCTTGCTGTCGGGGTAGGGCTCGGCATCGCCGGCGTGCAGCGCCGGCCAAGCCTTCTTCAAGGCGTCGCCCGCGTAGCTGAACGCCTTGGCGTCCAATGGAAACGGTGCCCATTTCGCCTGCTTGCCCGCCATGCCGACTCCCTCCCTTGATGGTTCGAATGAGCATGGCCGCAGCCCCTGCCGCTGACAAGCCCCGCGCCGCTAGTGTGTTTGCTCGATGCGGCGGCTTCAGCATCGAATCCGGAAGCCTGCCACCGTGGCCGGCGTCGAGGAGTCCCCCATGACTGCCAGGAACAGGACCACCCCGCGGGCCAAGGCCCCGGAACCGAATCTCCGCCATGTCTGGCTTGCCGGCCTCGGCGCGGTCGCGATCGCGCGCCGCCGCGGAGCCCAGCGCCTGACGGCGGCGAAGCAGGACATTGAACGCATCGCGCGGCAGGCACAGGCCACGCTGCGCGAAGTGCGGGCGCAGGGCGAGGCGGGCGTGGAGAAGTTCAGCGCCGATGTCGAGGCGCGCCTGGCGCCGGTGCTGGAAAAGCTGGGCCTGGCGTCCGCGCGTCCAGCCGCGAAGACCCGCCGCAAGAGTGCCACCGGCAAGCCGGCGCGGCCGGCGGCGCGCAAGCGCACGGGCGCGGGCAAGGCCACGACCCGCAAGCGCGCCCGGGCCTGATTGCAGGGTAGAGCGGAGCTTGCTCCGCTGCGATGGCGTTTGCCTTCGCGGGCCTGCGCCTTCGCGGTCGATGGCGCATCCGCCGTTCAACGGACAGGCACAGGCAGCGGAGCGAGCTCCGCTGCACGTCAGTCGACGTAGGCGGACGTCAGCGTATTCAGATGCACCCGCTCGGCATCGCGCAGGAACGGCGCCACCAGCATCATCACCTGCACGATGCCGTGGCGGATGGCGATCTGCTCGTCCTTGTCCCCGCGCGCGGCCGCGTAGTTCAACCAGAACGTGGCCACCACCAGGATATTGGTCGCGGTGGCCGCCAGTTCCGCGGCCGAGGCGCGCATCACCCCGGCCTGGCCGAGTCCACGCATCACTGCATGCGCGCTGTCATCGGCGCGCTTGAGCAGGCGGGCGAAGCGGATCCGCAGGCGACGGTTGCGGCTGAGGATCTCGACCAGATCCCGGTACAGGAAGCGGTAGTCCCAGATGCACTCGAACACCAGGTGCAATTGCAGCCAGATGTCCTCCAGCCCCGGCAGGCGGTCCACCGGCGCGGTGAGGGCGACATCCATCCGCTCCTCGTAGCGGGCGAACAGTTGTTCGATGATGTCGTCCTTGTTGCGGAAGTGGTAGTACAGGTTGCCGGGACTGATCTCCAGCTCGTCGGCGATATGGTTGGTGGTGACGTGCGGCTCGCCCTGCGCATTGAACATCGCGAGCGAGGCGTCGAGGATGCGCTGGCGGGTGTCGCGCGCCACGGTCTCAGGCGAGCAGCTTCTTCACCAGATCCACGTACTTCTTCTGCGCATCCTCCGACGCGGTGCCCTTGAGCTTGGCCCAGGCCTCGTACTTTGCGGTGCCGACGAAGTCGAAGAAACCGGGCTTGTCGCCCTTGACGTCGCCTTCCGCGCCCTGCTTGTAGAGCGCGTACAGGCGCAGCAGGGTTTCGTTGTCGGGTCGCTCGGCCAGGCCCTGGATGTCGCGGGAAGCCTGTTCGAAAGCGGATTTCAGGTCGGACATGGATGACTACCTCCCAATAGTGGCGGCATCACACCACGCGGGACATGACGGGTCAATCGGGGCGGGATTGTGGAAGCCGGGAGGCTCTGGCAAGTTAGGCCGCAGGGCGGGCGGAGGGCCCGCCCGCCTACACGGGACGGTACTCATGAGCTACTTCGTCACCGGCGCCACCGGATTCATCGGCCGCTACCTGGTTTCCAACCTGCTCAAGCGCAGTGGCACGGTGTACGTGCTGGTACGCAAGGATTCGCAGAAGAAATTCGACGCCATCGCCAGGAAGTCCGGCTGGGATCCGAAGCGGGTGGTGGCGGTGGCGGGCGACATGACCAAACCGCGCTGCGGACTCACACCCACCCAGCTGCGCAATCTGAACGGCAAGATCAAGCATTTCTTCCACCTGGCCGCGGTCTACGATCTGACCGCCAGCGTGGAGGCGCAGCAGGCCGCCAACATCGACGGCACCCGCCATGCGCTGGACCTGGCCGCGGCGCTGAAGGTGCCGCTGTTCCACCACACCAGTTCGATCGCCGCCGCCGGCCTCTACCCGGGCATCTTCCGCGAGGACATGTTCGAGGAAGCCGAGGGCCTGGACGATCCCTACCTGCGCACCAAGCACGATTCCGAGGCGATGGTGCGCAGGGAAACCCGCTTCAAGTGGCGCATCTACCGCCCCGGCATGGTGGTCGGGCATTCGAAGACCGGCGAGATCGACAAGATCGACGGCCCGTACTACTTCTTCACCCTGATCAAGAAACTGCGCGAGCTGCTGCCGCAATGGGTGCCGGTGCTGGGCATCGAGGGTGGACGCATCAACATCGTGCCGGTGGATTTCGTCGCCGACGCGATGGATCACATCGCCCACAAGCCCAAGCTGGATGGCCACACCTTCCACCTGACCGACCCGGAGCCGATGCGGGTCGGCGAGGTGCTCAATACCTTCTGCCGCGCCGGCCACGCGCCGGAAATGACCATGCGGTTGGACGCGCGCATGTTCGCGTTCGTGCCCAGCGGCATCCGCGCGGCGGTCGGCAACCTGCCGCCGGTGCGCCGTTTCATCGGCATGCTGCTGCGCGACTTCAAGATCCCGAAGGAAGTCCTCAAGTTCATCACCTATCCGACCCGTTTCGACAGCCGCGAGACCGAGCGCGCGCTCAAGGGCACGAACATCGCGGTGCCGCGCCTGGACGGGTACGCCTGGCGCCTGTGGGACTACTGGGAACGGCACCTGGATCCGGACCTGTTCGTGGATCGCTCGCTCAAGGGCAAGGTGCGCAACAAGGTCGTGGTCATCACCGGCGGTTCTTCCGGCATCGGCCTGTCCACCGCGCAGCGGGTGGCCGAGGCCGGTGCGGTGACGGTGATCGTGGCGCGCGGCGAGGAGGAACTGTTCAAGGCCCGTGACGAGATGAAGGCCAAGGGCGGCAAGGTGTTCGCCTATACCGCGGACCTGGCGGACATGGCCGACTGCGATCGCCTGATCCGCCAGGTGCTGGACGAACATGGCCACGTCGACGTGCTGATCAACAACGCCGGCCGCTCCATCCGCCGCTCGATCGAGCTCAGCTACGACCGCTTCCACGATTTCGAGCGGACCATGCAGTTGAACTACTTCGGCAGCCTGCGCCTGATCATGGGCTTCCTGCCGAGCATGACCCACCGCCGCAAGGGCCACATCATCAACATCAGTTCGATCGGCGTGCTGGCCAATTCGCCGCGCTTCTCGGCCTATGTCGCCTCGAAGGCGGCGCTGGACGCGTTCAGCCGCTGCGCGCAGGGCGAGTTGTCGGGCAAGGGCATCAGCTTCACCACCATCAACATGCCGCTGGTGAAGACCCCGATGATCGCCCCGACCAAGATGTACGACAGCGTGCCGACGCTGACCCCGGAGGAAGCGGCGGATCTGGTGGTGAAGGGCATCATTGAGAAGCCCAGCCGCATCGCCACCCGCCTGGGCATCTTCGCCGCGCTGGTCAACGCGGTGGCGCCGAAGGCCTACGAGGTGATCATGAGCACGGCGTTCGAACTGTTCCCGGATTCGGCGGCGGCCAAGGGCGATCGGCAGGCGTTGAAGGAAGCCGCGCCCAGCCAGGAACAGATCGCCTTCGCGGCCCTGATGCGCGGCGTCCACTGGTAGAGCGGCGCTTGCTCCGCCGCGCCGGGACTCTCCTGGGATCCCGGCGGATCAGGACCGCCCGTGCATCAAGCGGGAACGGGCGCGGGGAAAAAGCCAGGGCAGCGGAGCGAGCTCCGCTCTACGCGCCGTGGTCAGGCGCCCGTCCAGCCCGCGGGCAGCGCCTGCTGGTTGCGCATGTGCAGCGCCAGGGGTTCGATCCGGCTCCACAGGAACTCGCGCAGATCCGCATCCGCCACGGTTTCCTCCATGGCCTGGTGGAAACACGCGAGCCAGCCGCTGGCCTCGTCCATGCCGATCGCGAACGGCAGATGGCGGGCGCGCAGCATCGGCGCGCCCCGGCGTTCGGTGAACAAGGGCGGACCGCCCAGCCAGCCACTCAGGAACTCGAACAGCTTCTGCTCGCTGTCCGCCAGTTCCGGCGGATGGATCGCACGGACCGCGGCCGCTTCGGGCAGCGCGTCCATCAGGGCGTACATGCGCCGGGTCAGCTTGCGCACACCGGCTTCGCCGCCGATGCGCTGGTAAGGCGTCAGATCGTCTTGCATTGGCGCCAGCGTACCGGCTCCTTGCTGCCGGCAGGGGGATTGAGCTGCACGCGGACCGTGCGCAGCGCCGGGTAGAGCTCCACCTGCTGGCAGATCCGGGACCAGATCCCGGTCTCGTCGCCCTGGTAGTCCACCACCAGCGTCAGCCGGGTCTGCCACACGCCGCGAACCACGCCGGGCGTCCCCGACAGGGCGCGAGACACCGCCATCCGTTGCTCCTCGAGTTCCGCCTCGGTCGGTTCACGGTAAACCGCCACCGGGTTCGCGGCGGGCGCCGCGCTGGATGCGGGCGCGGGCACCGGCGTCGCGGGCGCGGCGGGGTCTTCGACCCCGAGTCCCGAATTGGCCAGCGCCGTCGCCACCAGCGCGCCCACCGCCACGCTGCCCAACCAGCCGATGGCGATGTGGCGTTTGGCGCGCGCGGCGGCGTGGCCGACGATCTGCTGGCGCAGGTCGGGTTCGACCAGTGGCGCCAGTTCGTCCCACAGGCGCGGGCCGTCCAGTACTTCGATGTTGTGGCTCTGGGCGGCGACGCGGCCTTCCTGCTCGAGTTGTCCCTCGGTGGCGAGGATGCCGCCGGCCGCATTGCCCAGGCGGACGCTGGAAGCCAGTTCCTCGACCGAAGCGGCGCCGATGCGATAGGCCGAGCCGTGCTTGCACGACAGCAGCCAGCGCTGTCCGCGCAGGGTGAGCGGAAAGATCCCGCGCGGGTCGCGGGTCTCGTCCGGACCCGCGGCGACCACGGCCATGCCGCGCCGTTCCAGCGCGGTCAGCACCAATCGGGAGAATTCGCGCCAGCGCAGGCCGGAAAGCGCATGCAGGCCCGCCGCGATTTCATCCTTGCGGCGGCGTACCCACCACAGATAAACGCTGACGGCCACACCGGTCAGCAGGGCAACGGCCAGTCCAGACAGCCAGAAGAGCATGAATACCGCGGGGGTTGTTCGAAGAGTCGGCGGATTCTAACCAAGCGGTGGGCAAACCGCTGTCAGGAAAACCAGTACACGGCCCGGGCCGCGCGAAGCGCGTGGGCGGTGGCGGGGTTCAGGAAGCCGGGCTGACGCCGGAAACAAGAAGGCCCGCCAGTCCGAAGCCGTAAGGGGAGGGGAGCATACGTACTTCGTGGGGACTGGCGGGCCCGGGACTGATTGTTGCGCGATCCATGTTGCCTTGCAACAAGAAATTCGACCGATTTCAGGTTGCACCGGCAGGGTGCGTTCAGTCCGCGTTTTTCTTCGTCGCGCGCTTCGCGCTGGTGCGTTTTGCGCCGGCGGTGGCGCGCTTGGCGGCCGTCGCCTTCTTCGTCGCGGCAGCCTTCTTCACGGCGGGCGCGGCCTTGCGGGCCGGCTTGCGCGCGGACGGAACGCCACCGAGCCGACGCAGTTCCGCATTGAGCGCATCGACGCGATCGATCAACGCGCCGAGATCCTCGCGGCTGGGTACTTCCAGGCGGCGCAGGGCGCGCTGCACGCGGTCCTCGAACACCTTCTCCAGCCGATCCCAGGTGTCGGAAGCGCGCTCGCGGGCCTGGCCGACCGTGCTTTCGACCGCATCGCGGACCGCATCGACCCGTCCGCCCGCGAGCTTGCGGGTGGTCTGTTCCAGCGACAACCCTTCCTTGACCAGGGTTTCGAACAGCTTGCTGCCTTCGGCCTGGGCGCGGCCGAACGCGCCGACGCCGGCCAGCCACACCTGCTGCGCCGATTCGCTGAGGTTCTTGGAAAGGCGTTGCGCCTGCGTCTGCAGGTTGTCCTGCTGGGCACCGGAGGCGGACTTCTTGCGGGCGGATTTCTTCAGGGTGGCCATGGGATTCCGTCGATGGAGGTGGGAACGTCCGCCAGAATCGGCGGCCGGTCTAGAGTTTTCACACCAGCGCGCGACCGTTTCTCAAGCGCGCGCGGCGCGGTGCTCGGCGATCCATTGATCCACGTCGTCCAGCGCACGCCGCAGCCGCGCGGTGGCGTCGGTCATGCGCGGCGCGATGTCGAGGCCGTCGAGGATGGACCGGTGCGGGTCGTCGATGATGTCGCGGCGCAGGCGGATGCCGTGCGCGGCCAGCATCGGTTGCAGCACCGGCGCGCGCCGGCGCAGATCGGCCAGGGTATTGCGGTAGGCCAACTGGCAGACCCGGTGGCGCGAGGAAAAACTGAACAGATTGGTGAAGAACAGCTCGCTGTCGCCGGCGTTGGGCTCGAACACCAGCTGATCGATGTCCGGATATCGCAGCGGGTACTTTTCCAGGCCGATCTGCATGCGCGACTGCAGCAGCGTGCGCAGCGTCTGCGAGAGCACCGCCGGCAGGCCGCCGCTGGCCAGCCCGACCTGCTCGGCCTCGTCGGCCTGCGGGGCCGCGCGGGTGGCGTCGAACGGCACCAGCGGGTTGATGCCGATCATCAGGTCGATGTCGCGATCCAGCACGGTGGAGGCATGCATGGTCCGGCGCAGCGCGCCGTCCAGGAAATGGCGGCCGCGGATTTCCACCGGCGGATACAGGCCGGGCAGGGCCGCGCTGGCCTGCACCGCCTGCGAGATCGGCACGTCGTCCCAGCCGCGTTCGCCGAACCGGACCGCCTCGCCGGTATCCAGATCCACCGCCACCACGAACAGGTCCGCGCCGAGGGTACGGAAGTTGTTGCTGCGGCCCCGCCGGCTGAACACGTCGCGGAGGAAATCCTCCACCCCGGCGTTGTCGAACAGGCCGGTGGGCACCAATCCGCCGAAGCGCAGGATCAGATCCGACCAGCGCACCGCCTTGCCCGGGTTGCGCAGCAGCCGCTGCGCCCACTGCGCGTACAGGCCAGGCAGGCTGGCCAGCCGGCGCAGGTACTCGTTGACGTTGGGGCGCAGGAACGTCTCGGGCCGGAATTCGGCGTCATCGCTGGTGCCGGTGATGAAGATCCGGCAGATCTCGGCGGTGCTCATCCGGTTGGCCAGGCCGGCGGCGAGGAAGGCGCCGGAACTCACCCCGACGTAGCAGTCCAGCCGGGTCAGGTCCAGGCCGTCGAGGGCTTCGTCCATCGCGCGCAGGGCGCCCAGTTCGTACATGCCGCCGATGGGACCGCCGCCGGCGATGGCCAGGCCGATCCGGCCGCCGTCGCCGCGCTTACGGGCACTGTGGATGGAGAGCATGCGGGTCCCGCACAGGAGGATGCGGCGAGTGTAGCCGACCGGCGCGACCGCTTGCGGGCGGCGGGATGGGCCCGGATCATCCGTTCATGGCCCGTCCTTCTTCCGTCGGCGAGCGGCTCGGCCGCCGCCTGGCCTGCCACCAGGCCCTGCATGATCCCCGCCGCGAGCCGCGCAATCGGCTGGCCTGGCTGCCCGAGCTCCGGCGCTGGCAGGCCGCGCGGCTGGAGCGCAGTTTCCGCCATTTCCTCGCCGACCCGCGCCGGCGGGGGGCGGCGATGTTCTTCCTCACCGATGTCTACGGCGACCAGGACTTCAGCCGCCGCGACGCCAGCGTCGCCAAGATCGTGCCGATGATGCAGCGGTTGTTGCCGGCGGCGGTGCTGGAGACGGTTGCCGACGCGATCGAACTTGGGGCGCTGACCCACGCCCTGGACCTGCGCATGGCCGCGGCGCTGGAGACGCTCGCCCCGCGCCGCAAGCGGCTGGACGAGGCGCTGTACGCGCAGGCCTACCGCCAGGTCGGCCGGCCGCGCCTGCGCGCCCGCCAGATCGACCTGATCGCGCGATTGGGCGTGGGCCTGGCGAAGGCGGTGAAGATGCCCGGGGTGCTGACCCTGCTCAAGCTATCGCGTGGCCCGGCCAAGGCGACCGGGCTGGGCGACCTGCAGGGTTTCCTGGAACGCGGCTTCGCCGCGTTCTCGGCGTTGGGAGACGGCAAGTCGTTCGTCCGCGACATCGAACAGGCCGAACGCGAAGTCTCGCGGCGGCTGTTCGCCGGCGATCCGGCGCCGTTCGGGTAATACCCTCCAAGTGTGGGAGCGACGTAAGTCGCGAAAGCGCGATTCACGACCGCGCGAAACGACCCAAGCTCGCGACTCACGTCGCTCCCACAGGGGCAGGGCTTGCCCGACTCAGGCGAACTTCTCGCCCAGCACGCGGCGGATCTCCGATTCGATCGGGCCCTTCATCGCCGACAGCAGGAAGCCCAGATCGGCGGTGACGTGAAGTTGGCTCGGCAGCAGCGCGATGTGGCCATCGACGCCGGAGCGGCGGAAATTCAGGGTATCGCCGTCCCAGCCGTAATCCATGTCGAAGCGCTCGGCGAGTTTGCGCGCCACGTCTTCCACTGCCTTCCTCGCCTGCGTCGGGGTCTTGCTGTGCTCGTGGACGATGTCGATGGTAGCCATGGCGTTCTCTCCGGATTGGCCGCCTATTGTCCGCAAGCCGTTCACATTCGCAAGCAGGGTGGATGCGATGCCTCGCGTGCGCTAGTCTGCCGCCGGTGGAACAACTGCGACTTCATTTCTCCAACCGCGCGCAACCGGATCGCCCGCTGTCGATGGGCGTGCACCGGATCGTGCGCGAAGCCTCCGGTCACGTCGGTGTCGGCGATCACCTCCAGGGCGCCCTGCTGGTGCGCATCTGCGTGGATCGCCGCGGCCTGTGGCTGCAGGTCCCCACCGGCATGCGGGGGGTGCACGTGAACGGACGCCCGGTCCAGCAGATGGCGCTGCTGCGCGCCGGCGACACCATCTACGTGGACAGCGTCGAACTGCTGTTGCAGGCATCGCACCTGCCGCCGGAACCCGCGTCCGAGCCGATGCCCGCCGCGCCGGATCCCCGCATCATCCTGCGTGGCGTGGGTGGCAAGTACCACGGCCGCAGCATCCCGCTGCTGCGCCAGGTGCTGGTCGGCCGCGCCCGCGAGGCGGCCATTCGGGTGGACGATCCGGTGTTCGCCGAGCGCCACGCGCACCTGGAAGTGCAGGGTGACCGGGTGCTGCTGCGGGATCTGGGATCGGCCGACGGCAGCCTGGTGAACGGGGTGGCGACGCGCGAGGCGCTGCTGGTGGCCGGCGATCAACTGGTGTTCGATCCCCAGCACCGATTCGTGGTGGAAGTGCCATGGACCCGCGCCGACGCGCCCTTGGGCGAAACCGAACGCGAGCCGATCGGGCCGGCGGAAACCGAAGCACCACCGCTCCGGCGCGCCGGTACCGTGCGGCGCTGGCCCTGGCTGCTGCTGGCGGCGTTGCTGCTGGCCGCCGCGCTCAGCGCGCTGCTGCTGTTCGGCTCCGGCTGAGGCGCTTGCCCAGCCGCCAGCCCAGCAGCAGCGCCAGGATGGCGGCGTAGAGCAGGGGCTCGCGGATGTCCGATTTCACCAGCCACCAGAAGTGCAGCACGGCCAGCACGCCGACCGCGTAGACGACCTTGTGCAACTGGCCCCAGCGGCGACCCAGCCGCCGGATCCAGCCCTGGGTGGACGTGATCGCCAGCGGGACCAGCAGCAGCCAGGCGGTGAAGCCCACGGTGATGTAGGGCCGCTTGGCGATTTCCTCGAAAATCTGCGTCCAGTAGCCCTGCAGGTCCAGGACCAGGTAGCAGGTCAGGTGCAGGGTGGCGTAGAAGAACGCGTACAGGCCCAGCATGCGCCGGAACCGGATCAGCACGGCCTGGCCGGTGAGTTGCCGCAGCGGCGTGATGGCCAGCGCGATCATCAGCATCCGCAGCGCCCACAGTCCGGTGCGATGTTCGACTTCGGCGACAGGATCGGCGCCGAGCGCGTCGCTGCCGGTGCTCAGCACCGACCAGAACTGCCACGCCAGGATCGCCAGCGGCGTCAGCGCCAGCGCGTGCACCAGCGTCTTGACCAGCCACAGACGGGAAGATGGCCTGGCCCGGTTCATGCCGCGGCGCCGTCGCCAGTCCGCCTGGCGTTCCTGGTCAATCGCATATCACTTCAATACCACTTCTTCAGATCCAGCCCCGCGTACATCGAGGCGACCTGCGGGCCGTAACCGTTGAACAGGCGGGTCGGGATGCGCTCGGCGAACACCCGGTTGGTGGTGCCGGCGATGCGGCGTTCGGTCTTCTGGCTCCAGCGCGGGTGATCGACGGCCGGATTGACGTTGGAGAAGAACCCGTACTCCGACGGCTGCAGTTCGTGCCAGGCGGTCTCGGGCATCTTCTCCACGAAGGTGATCGCCACGATCGACTTGATGCTCTTGAAGCCGTATTTCCACGGCACCACCAGCCGCAGCGGCGCGCCGTTCTGCTGCGGCAGTGGCTTGCCGTACAAGCCGGTGGCGAGCAGGGTCAGCGGGTGCATCGCCTCGTCGATGCGCAGGCCCTCCTTGTAGGGCCACTCGATCGAGCGGTAGCGGATGCCCGGCATCTGCACCGGATCGGCCAGGGTGGTGAAGGCGACGTAGCGGGCCTTGGAGGTCGGCGCGAACTTCTTCAACACCGCGCCCAGCGGCACGCCCAGCCAGGGAATCACCATCGACCAGCCTTCCACGCAGCGCAGCCGGTAGACCCGCTCCTCCGGGCTCAGGCCCTTGACCAGATCCTCCAGCGCCAGCTTGCCCGGACGCTCGCATTCGCCGCCGACCACCACCGACCACGGCGAGGTGCGCAGGGTCTTGCGGGCGGTGGACGGGTCGGCCTTGCCGGTGCCGAACTCATAGAAGTTGTTGTAGGTGGTGACGTCCTCGTAGCGGGTCAGCGCCTCGTCGGTCCGGAAGCCCGAGCGGACCTGTTCGGGCGTCAGCGCGGTCCGGGGCGGCGGCGGCGGTTCGGCGTCGGCGCAGCCGGCCAGCGCCAGGGCGGGGGCGAACGCCATCGCGCGCAGCAGATCGCGGCGCTGGCGGTAGACCGCTTCATCGGTGATTTCGGAAGCGGGAATCCTGAGGGCATCCCGGAGGGACATGGGAAACTCCAAACGACAGTCGTGGACAGGAAAACAGAGGCGCCAATCGCCCGGAAGGTTTCGCCGGAATCCGCGTCGCGTCGCTCCGGCGGCATTCCGTTTATACGCCGGACAGCCTGCGCCGCGCGAAAAAAGACCGGGCCGGGCGGGAAAGGTTGCCCCTGCAACTGATGCACTGCGGCATACTACGGCTTCCCCGTTCAGGTGCCTTATGACGCGCGCGTTCAACTTCAGTGCCGGTCCCGCCACCCTTCCCGAACCGGTATTGCGGCAGGCGCAGGCCGAAATGCTGGAATGGAACGGTGTCGGCGCCTCCATCGTCGAAATCAGTCATCGCAGCGCGGACTTCATCGCGGTGGCCGCCCAGGCCGAAGCGGATCTGCGGACCCTGCTGTCCATCCCCGACGATTACGCCGTGCTGTTCCTGGCCGGCGGCGCCACCACCCAGCAGGCGCTGCTGCCGCTGAACTTCGCCGCTCCGGGGCAGGCTGTCGACTACGTGGTCAGTGGCCACTGGGGCAAGACCGCGGTCAAGCAGGCCAAGCCGTACGTGGCCGTCAACGTGGCCGCCGACGGCGAGCCGGGCGGGTTCCGCGACATTCCGGCCCGCGCCGACTGGCGGTTGAGCGACGACGCGGCCTACGTGCATATCACCGCCAACGAAACCATCCACGGCCTCGAGTTCCGCGACGTGCCGGACGTGGGCGCAGCGCCGCTGTTCGCCGACTTCAGCTCGAATATCGCCTCCGAACCATTGGACGTTTCGAAGTTCGGGCTGATCTACGCCGGCGCGCAGAAGAACCTCGGCCCGGTCGGCATCTCGGTGGTCATCGTCCGCCGCGACCTGCTGGAACGCGCCGGCCAGCCACGCGCCGACATCTTCGACTACCGCTCGCACGCCGCGCGCGATTCGATGCTCAATACGCCGCCTACCTGGAACTGGTACCTGCTGGGCCTGACCGTGAAGTGGATGCTGGACGAAGGCGGTGTCGCCGAGTTCGCGCGCCGCAACGCGGCCAAGTCGGCGCTGATCTACCAGGCCATCGACGGCTCGGGCGGCTTCTACCGCAACGAGGTGGCGACCGCGGTGCGTTCGCGGATGAACATCCCGTTCTTCCTGCCGGACGAGGAACTGACCGCGCGCTTCGTCAGCGAGTCGAAGCAGGCCGGCCTGCTGGCGCTGAAGGGCCACAAGGCGGTCGGTGGCATCCGCGCTTCGCTGTACAACGCCATGCCGCTGGCCGGCGCGCAGGCGCTGGCGGATTTCATGCGCGACTTCCAGCAGCGCAATGGTTGAACGATTTCACTGTGGGAGCGACGTCAGTCGCGACTACACGGTTTCCGGTCGCGACTGACGTCGCTCCCACAAGAAGCATCAGAGAACAGACACATGGCCGCAAAGCCCAGGAAAACCGCCGGCAAGACCACCAAGCCGCCCGCTCGCGGCAAGGCCGCCGTATCCGCTGTCGCCGCACCGGTGCTGGCCGACGTGCGCGCCAAGATCGACGGCATCGACCGCGAGATCCAGGAACTGATCGCCGAGCGCGCGCGCTTCGCCCACCAGGTCGGCAAGGCCAAGGGCAAGCTGGCCGCGGCGGTGGACTACTACCGCCCCGAGCGCGAGGCGCAGGTGTTGCGGATGGTGGTGGACCGCAACGAGGGTCCGCTCAGCGACGAAGTGCTGGTGCACGTGTTCCGCGAAATCATGTCCGCCTGCCTGGCCCAGCAGGAGCCGTTGAAGATCGGCTTCCTCGGACCGGAAGGCACCTTCAGCCAGCAGGCCGTGCTCAAGCACTTCGGCCGTTCGGCGCATGGCCTGCCGCTGGCGAGCATCGAGGAAGTGTTCCAGGAAGTGGAAAGCGGCAACGCCGATTTCGGTGTGGTGCCGGTGGAGAACTCGGGGCAGGGCACCATCCAGGTCACCCTGGACATGTTCCTTACCTCCAACCTGAAGATCTGCGGCGAAGTCGAGCTGCGCGTGCACCAGTTCCTGCTCTCGCGCACCGGCCGCATCGACGACATCGAGCGCATCTACGGCCACCCGCAATCCTTCGCCCAGACCGCCGGCTGGCTGCGCGCCAACCTGCCCAAGGTCGAGAAGATTCCGGTGTCCAGCAACGCCGAGGGCGCGCGCCGTGCGCGCAACTCCGATGACGCCGCCTGTATCGCCGGCGAGAGCGCCGGCCATGTCTACGGCCTCAAGAAAGTGGTGATGAGCCCGATCCAGGACGACAAGGACAACACCACCCGCTTCCTGGTCATCGGCCGCAGCATCTTCCCGCCGTCGGGCCACGACCGCACTTCGGTGCTGGTCTTCATCCATGACAAGCCCGGCGCGCTGTTCGACGTGCTCAGCCCGTTCGCGCGCCACGGCATCAGCATGAACCGGATCGAATCGCGGCCCTCGCACCACGCCAAGTGGGAATATGGCTTCTTCATCGATCTGGCCGGCCATGTCGACGACGAAGGCATGAAGCAGGCCCTGGCCGAACTCGAGGCGCACTCCGCCCAGATCAAGATCCTCGGCTCCTACCCGGTGGCGGTGCCTTGAGGGCCGGGATTCGGGAGTCGGGATTCGGGATTCGTTGAAAGCGAACTCCGACCGGCTCTCCGCTCCCCACCGAATCCCCAATCCCGAATCACGAATCCCCCAATGAACGACTGGATTGCATCCCCCGGACAGCCGCTGCGCGGCGAGCTGACCATTCCCGGCGACAAGTCGGTGTCGCATCGCGCGGTGATGTTCGCCGCGCTGGCCGATGGCGTCTCGCAGATCGATGGCTTCCTGGAGGGCGAGGACACCCGCGCCACCGCCGCGATTTTCCAGAAACTCGGCGTGCGCATCGAAACCCCTTCGCCATCGCGCCGCATCGTGCATGGTGTCGGCGTGGACGGGCTGAAGGCGGCGGCCGGCGAACTCGATTGCGGCAATGCCGGCACCGGCATGCGCCTGCTGGCCGGCCTGCTGGCGGCGCAGCCGTTCGACAGCGTGCTGGTCGGCGACGAATCGTTGTCGCGCCGGCCGATGCGGCGCATCACCGGACCGCTGGCGCGCATGGGCGCGCGCATCGACACCGAAGAGGGCGGCCTGCCGCCGCTGCGCATCCACGGTGGCCAGCCGCTGCAGGGCATCGACTACACCCTGGAAGTCGCCAGCGCGCAGGTGAAGTCGGCGGTGCTGCTGGCCGGCCTGTACGCGCAGGGCGAGACCATCGTCCACGAACCGCACCCCACCCGCGATTACACCGAGCGCATGCTGGCCGCGTTCGGCGCCGACATCGAATTCTCGCCCGGCCACGCGCGCCTGCGCGGCGGCCAGCGCCTGCGCGCGACCGATGTGGTGGTGCCGGCGGACTTTTCGTCCTCGGCGTTCTTCCTGGTCGCCGCCAGCATCGTGCCCGGTTCGGAACTGCGCCTGCGCGCGGTCGGACTCAATCCGCGCCGGACCGGCCTGTTGACCGCGCTGCGTCTGATGGGCGCGGACATCCGCGAGGAAAACCGGGCGGAGCAGGGCGGTGAACCGGTCGCCGATCTGGTCGTGCGATACGCGCCGCTGCGCGGTATCGAAGTGCCCGAGGCGCTGGTGCCGGACATGATCGACGAGTTCCCCGCGCTGTTCGTCGCCGCGGCTTGCGCCGAAGGCCCGACCGTGGTGCGTGGCGCCGCCGAACTGCGGGTCAAGGAATCCGATCGGCTTGCGACGATGGCCGCGGGCCTGCGCACGCTGGGCCTGCAGGTGGACGAAACTCCCGATGGCGGCACCATCCATCCGGGCACCCTGCAGGGCGGCCACATCGACAGCCACGGCGATCACCGCATCGCGATGTCGTTCGCGGTCGCCGGCCAGCGCAGCGGCGGCGAAGTGCGGGTCGGCGACATCGCCAACGTCGCCACCTCGTTCCCCGGCTTCGACACCCTGGCGACCGGTGCCGGCTTCGCCTTGCGACCTGCGTGAGCGAACTCCTGGCCTGTGGGAGCGACGTCGTCGGTCGCGATTGAAATCATCCCGAGCCTGACGGACGACGGTCGCGACTGACGTCGCTCCCACAATGACGGAAGAAAAAAGGGAAGCCATCACCGGCTTCCCTTTTTCGATTTATGGTTTCATCAGTCCGGGCTTCAAATCGGCTTGAAGTCGACCGGCACCTGCACCGTGCTGGCGACCGCCTTGCCGTTGCGCAAGGCCGGTTCGAAGCGCCACTTGCGCACGGCCTGCACCGCGGCGCGATCCAGATCGCGATTGCCGCTGCGGCGGACCACGTCGACATCGACCGGCTGGCCGCTGGCGTCGAGTTCGGCGCGCACCATCACCGTGCCGCCGATGCCGGCGCGAAGCGCGGCAGCCGGATATTGCGGCGAGGGATTGCCGGTCATCAGCCGCGGCCCCTGCGAACGAGGGGCACGCTCGGCGGAAGCGACGCTGCGGCGCTGTTCGGCGCGCGGCTTGTCGGTGCGGGAAGCTGCAGCGGTAGCCTCGTCGTCGGGCACGACGGCGGGCGCGGTCACCGGGGGAGCAGCGCTTTCCAGTGGCAGCGATGCCGGTTGGCGCTGCTTGTACCACGCCACTCCGGCCGCCACGACGGCAAGCAGGGCAATCACCCACAACAACACCAGGGATGCGTTCTTCTCCCGTGGCGGCGTCGTATCAGCCGTTTCGGCGGGACTCCATTCGGGCTGGGGATGCGTATGGGCCATGGAAAAACCTCCTCGTCCACGCGTTGCTGCGTTGGCATCGAGTCTTGCATGGAGGTTTGTTGGCATCGCGTGAGCGGCCGGTAAAGTCGCCCGGATCGGGAAAGTCACGATTCAGCTGGCGCGCCGCCGGTTCAGCTGCGCGCCAGTTCCCGGCTCATTGCTGCAGATTGAAGTCGATCGGAACGACCACGCTGGACGCCACCGGTTGGCCGTCGCGCTGGGCCGGATTGAAGCGCCAGCGGCGGACCGCGTCGAGCGCGGCGCGATCCAGATCGCGCGAGCCGCTGCGGGCCTCGACGGACACGTCGGTGGGCACGCCGTCGACACCGACTTCCACCCGCACCATCACCGTGCCGGCATCGCCCCGGCGCAACGCGGCGGCGGGATAGTCGGGCGGGGGCGTCTGGCCTGCCATTGGTACCGGCTGGTCGCCGGGCGCCAGCGCCACGCCGGCGGCCGGTGCCGCGGGCGCATCCGGTACCGCGGGAGCGGCCGGTGCCGGGGCTTCCTCGATCGGTGCCGGCATCGGTGCCTGTTCGACCAGTTGCGGACGCCCATTGCCGTCTTGGCGGGGTTCTTCCAGGCCGCTGGCGCCACCGCGCGCGGGCAGGGGTTCGGGCAGCGCCTCCACCACCGGCTTGTTGCCCTCGACCGTGGCCTCGGGCTGGTAGAAGCCGTCGTCGCCGCGGCCGGCCAGCCAGACAATCACGAACAGCAGCAGCCCGGCGCCGAAGGCGATGCCGGCGATGCGCAGGGTGCGGCGGGGCAGGCGGAACACGAGTTCGGAATCCGGGGATTCGCGGGAAGCGGACATGGAAGGCACCGTGGTGGCTGCGCCGATTCTGACACGCCCGGGGTGAACGCTGCGAGGCATGACGGCGCATAAAAGGCGATAATCGGCGTCCTGCCGCATATCCGTTCCGAATCCCATGCTCGATCCCGCCCTGCTTCGCACCCAGACCGCTGAACTCGCCCAACGCCTGAAGGACAGCCGGGGTTTCGACCTTGACGTGTCCCGGCTGGCCGAACTGGAGTCGTCGCGCAAGCAGATCCAGAAGCGCACCGAGGAACTTCAGAACCTCCGCAATACCCGTTCCAAGGCGATTGGCCAGGCCAAGGCCAAGGGCGAGGACGTGGCCGCGCTGATGGCCGAGGTGGCCGGTTTCGGCGACGAGCTCAAGGCCTCGGAAGTGAAGCTGGAGGAGATCCGCGGCGCGATCGAGGCGATCGCGCTGGGCATTCCCAACCTGCCGCATGCCAGCGTCCCGAACGGCGGCGACGAGAGCCAGAACGTCGAACAGCATCGCTGGGGCGCCCCGCCGGCGTTCGACTTCCCGGTCAAGGACCATGTGGAACTCGGCGCCCGCCACGGCTGGCTGGATGGCGATACCGCCGCCAAGATTTCCGGCGCGCGCTTCACCGTGCTGCGTGGCCAATTGGCCCGCCTGCACCGCGCGCTGGCGCAGTTCATGCTGGACCTGCATACCGGCGAACACGGCTACGAGGAAACCAACGTGCCGCTGATCGTCAACGCCGAAAGCCTGTATGGCACCGGCCAGTTGCCCAAGTTCGAAGAGGACATGTTCAGCACCCAGCTGGGCGAGCACAAACGCTACCTGATCTCCACCTCCGAGATCTCGCTGACCAACATCGTCCGCGACGAAATCGTCGACGACGCGCGCCTGCCGCTGCGCATGACCGCGCATTCGCTATGCTTCCGCTCCGAGGCCGGCAGCAGCGGCCGCGACGTGCGCGGCTTCATCCGCCAGCACCAGTTCGAGAAGGTGGAACTGGTCTCGATCGCTCGCCCCGCGGAAAGCTACGACGAGCACGAACGCATGACCCGCAGCGCGGAAGTGGTGCTGGAAAAGCTGGGCCTGCCGTACCGCCGCATGCTGCTGTGCTCGGGCGACATGGGTTTTTCCGCCACCAAGACCTACGACCTGGAAGTCTGGCTGCCGTCGCAGCAGACCTACCGCGAAATTTCCTCGTGCTCCAACTGCGAGGATTTCCAGGCCCGCCGCATGCAGGCGCGCTGGCGCAATCCGGCCACCGGCAAGCCCGAGCCGGTGCATACCCTAAACGGCTCAGGCACCGCGGTGGGCCGCGCGCTGATCGCGGTGATGGAGAACTACCAGAACGCCGATGGTTCGATCACCGTGCCCGAAGTACTGCGCCCCTACATGGGCGGCGTCGACCGCATCGCCTGATCCGCGCGCGAACCCTCCCGTAGAGCGGAGCTCGCTCCGCTGCCCGATGCCACGCGATTCCTTGGTCCGAGTCGTGCCGATTCTTACCGAACGACCGCGCATCCCGTAGCCGAGCAAGCTCGGCTCTACGCCGCCCCTTCGGAGAAGGGGGACCGAGGGGATTCGCGCTCGCATCGCCTGACCGGCACCGCGAACCCTCCCGTAGAGCGGAGCTTGCTCCGCTGCCCGATGCCGCGCGATTCCTTGGTCCGAGTCGCGCCGATTCTTACCGAACGACCGCGCATCCCGTAGCCGAGCAAGCTCGGCTCTACGCCTCCCCCTTCGGAGAAGAGGGGGACCGAGGGGATTCGCGCTCGCATCGCCTGACCGGCACCCGCGAACGCTCCCGTAGAGCGGAGCTCGCTCCGCTGCCCGATGCCACACGATTCCTTGGTCCGATTCGCGCCGATTCTTCCCGAACGACCGCGTATCCCGTAGCCGAGCGAGCCCGGCTCCACGCCTGCCCCTTCGGAGAAGGAGGACGGACCGAGGGGAATATTCGCTTGGCCGCTCAGCGCCGCGCCAACCGCTGCGCAACCTGCGGGCGGGTCAGATCGCGCAGCGCGTCCTTGCCTATCCAGCGTTCGGTGGCGTCCTCCGAGGCGGCCAGCCGGCGCGCCAGCGCTACTGCGGTCGCATGCAACCCGGCGCGACGCTGGCCGATGGCCCGCAACGCCCAGCTGACCGCTTTCCTGACGAAGTTGCGCGGATCGGTGGCGGCTGCCTCGACCAATCGCAATCCTTCGGCGAATCCGTCATCGGCCGCCGTCTTGTCGTGCACCGCCAGGCCGGCGAGCAGGGCGAACGCAGCGCGCTTCTCGAACTCGCCACGCCGGCCGCTCCATTGCGCCACCTTGCGCCAGGCATGCGGGCTGCGATCGAACAGGTGGAAGCACAGGGTGTCGCAGACGGCCCAGTTGTCGAAGTCGCGGCACCAGCGGTCCATCTGCGCGGTACCCAGCTGCGCGGGATCGGCAACGAAGGCGACCAGCAGGCGCGCCTCGTACACGCCGGTATCCCACAGGGCCGGCGCCAGCGCAGGCTGGCGTCCGATGCGCTTGCCGATGGCCTGGATCTTCGCCATCGGTACGCCCAGGGCGTGATCGTCGGGAATGCCGAAACGGGCGAGTCCTTCCCGATGGGAGGCACTTGCCTGTTGCTTCAGCATCGCCAGCGCCTGAATGGCGCTCACCGGCTCGATGGTGGCGGCCTTGCGGAAAGCGGTGCGCGTGGGCTTCTTAGCGACGGGCATGGGCAAGGCGGCGATCAGATGCGCGCAAGCATAGCCACGCGGCGTGGCTCATGTCCCGCGCCGGTGAGGCGGACAAAAAAAGGCCCGCTTGCGCGGGCCCGGAGAGAGGAACTGCCAGGAACAGGGATGCCGGGCGATCAGGCCGCCAGGCGCTGCGGAACCGGAATCGACGCCAGTGCGCTGGCGAGCGCATCGACGCGGTGCTGCGGCGAATAGTTCACGCCCTCGGCGCGCACGAATTCCACGTCGGTGATGCCCATGAATCCCAGCACGAACTTCAGGTAGGACTCCTGGAAGTCGCTGGCGGCGCCGTGGATGCCGCCGCGGCCGCTGGCGATGATCACCTTCTTGTTGCCGGCCAGGCCTTCCGGCCCCTTCTCGGTGTAGCGGAAGGTGCGTCCGGCCACGGCGACGCGGTCAATCCAGGCTTTCAGGGTCGACGGAATGCCGAAGTTGTACATCGGCGCCCCGATGACCACGACGTCCGCGTCCAGGAACTGCTGGAGCGTTTCTTCGCCGGCGGCGGCCACCGCCGGATCGGCCTTGGCCAGTACCGGTCCGGTCAGGTGGGGCAGGGGAGCGGCATCCAGATCGCGATAGGTGACCTTCAGACCAGGCACCTGGTCCTGCCAACGGGCTACGATGGCGGCGGTGAGTTGGCGGGTGACCGAGTTGTCGGCCAGCGCGCTGCTGTCGATGTGCAATAGTTTCATGATGGCTTTGTCGGGTGGATGCGGCCGTGCCGCGTTGGATGCCATCTTGGGTTGTTGCGAAAACAGGATAAAGCTGGTCTAATATCACTGATTGTTCTGATAATGGAACTATAGTCATGCAGCACGACCTCAATGACCTCTATTACTTCGCCATGGTGGTCGACCACGGCGGCTTCGCCGCGGCCGAGCGCGCTCTGGGCATTCCCAAGTCGCGGCTGAGCCGGCGCATCAGCCAGCTGGAAACCGATCTGGGCGTGCGCCTTCTGCAGCGTTCCACCCGCCGCTTCGCGGTGACCGACGTGGGCATGAGCGTGCACCGGCATGCGCAAACGATGCTGGCCGAAGCCCAGGCCGCGCGCGAGGTGGTCGATCGCCTCAGCGCCGAGCCGCGCGGCGTGGTGCGGGTCAGCGTGCCGGTGGCGGTGGCGCAGATGCAGTTGCCGAAGATCCTGCCCAAGTTCCTCGACAAGTACCCGAAGGTGCGGTTGCAGCTGCACGTCAACAACCGGCGCGTGGACATCATCAACGAAGGCTACGACGTGGCGCTGCGCGTGCGCGCCAAGCTCGACGATGACGGCAGCCTGGTGATGCGCAGCTTCGGCCAGATCCAGGAATTGCTGGTCGCCAGTCCGAAATACCTCAACCGCGCCGGACGCCCGCAGGCGCCGGAAGATCTGACCAACCACGTCACCCTGAGCATCAGCGAGGACGAGGCGCGCCAGCGCTGGGAACTGCATGGTCCGGACGGCGAGGTGCGCCGGGTCGAACTGCAGCCGCGCCTGGCCGGATTCGACTTCCCGCTGCTGCAGGCGATGGCAAAGGACGGCTACGGCATCACCCTGTTGCCGGAAACCGTCTGCGCCGAGGCCGTGCGCAAGGGCGAACTGGAAGTGGTGCTGCCGGAATGGTCGCTGCCGCAGGGCATCTGCCACGCGGTGTTTGCCTCCCGTCGCGGCCTGCTGCCGGCGGTGCGGGTGTTCATCGACTTCCTGGCAGAACACCTGCCCCAGCAGATCGAAGCCTCGCGCCTGGACTGCGGTGGCAAGTGCTCGGAGGCGGCGGAAAGGGCGCTGGAACTGGCCCTGGACAACGCCCGGGCCGGCAAGGTCAAGAAGGCCTCGTAAGCACGCGCACGGCCTTCATGCGAAAATGCGCCGGCCCGACAGGGCTGGCCTGCAGCGCCTGCCACCGCAGGTCGATGGTCAAACCGGCGAACCGATGCAACGCATCGGCGGGATGCAGCAGATACAACGGAGAGATGGCCGAGCGGTTTAAGGCACCGGTCTTGAAAACCGGCGAAGGGTCAAACCTTCCGTGGGTTCGAATCCCACTCTCTCCGCCAAACCTTCGCAGGACGCCCCCTACGGGGGCGTTTGCGTATCCGTCTGGATGATGGGGCGGCACTTGCAGGCAAGTTGCAGTGCCCGCTTGCGTCACTTCTTCTTCTTCGCCTGCACGCAGTTCTCCAGCCACAGCATCCGCTTGAAATCGTCGTAGCGATGGAAGCTGCCGGTGAAGGTGGCGTAGTCGCCCTTGCGGAAAGTCAGCACGTTGGCGAGCTGGTTGGCGTTGAACAGGCAGGCCACGCCAACGCGCGGTTGGTCGTCGCCGGGCACCTTGATCAGGACTTCGCTCTCGTCGGGGATGTCGAAGGAGACGTTGTACTCGGCGCCATCTTCCTGGATGTAGTCCACGCGGCCCTTCAGGCTGTACTTGCGGCCCTTGTGGCGGGCGTTGACCACCAGCGCGTTGCCCTTGGCCTCGCGTGCGATCTCGCGGGAGAACACGTATACGTCCTTGAACGTGGTGTCCGCCACGTTCTGGGTGCGCGCGCCCTGCGCGCCGGCGGTCCTGCCTTCCTTGCCGCCCTTGATCTTCGCCATCAGCTGGCACATGTACGGACGCATCGAATCGGCCTTGGCGAACTGGCCCTTCTCGGTCTTGACCGTCATCTCCACCACCGCCGCGTTGCCCTCCTGGCTGACATTGATCAGCGTGGGGACGGCGCGGGTGAAATTGGTCGAGCGCTGCTCCACCAGCATCGTGCCGGTGCCCGCGTCCTCGGTGATCACGTCCATCTTCTCGGCGATCATGATGCCGCGGATCTGACCCATCGCGTCGGCCACGGACAGATCCGACACCGTCACCTTGCTGGAGAAGTCGGCGCCGGAAAACACGCTGCCGGATTTGCTGAAGTTGTCCTCGCATTCGCCGGCCCACGCGACCGGGGTCGCGCCCGCCAGGGCCAGGGGAAGCAGGAAAAGAAATCGGTGTGCCATGGGATCCTCTCGTGGTGGAAGCCGTCGTCCTTGCGCGGAAGCCTGGGCTTCCTGGCGTTGTCCGCCCGGCGGGAGTGCGCCATCTTTCTCGCCGCCGGGACAGGACCGCCATCCGGCTGTGACGAACGGCACCGGGCGCGTGACGAACGCCACGCGCGCCCGACATCCTGAAAAAAAGCCCGCCGGATACCTGTACGAGGTCGCGACGGAGCGGTAGGGTGGCGCCCGTGGACAAGCGCCCTTTCAAGATTCCCCTGATCGTCTGGATGGTCCTGCTGTGGTGGACCGCGTACTCGGTGATGTTCGCCAGCCAGGTCGTGGCCATGGGCGACACCGATGGCAAGCCGATCGCCTGGTCGCGCGCGCTGCACTTCAGCTTCGGTGGCTGGATGACCTGGGTGCCCTTCAGCCTGGGCGTCCTCTGGCTGGTCCGGCGCTTTCCCGTCGAGCGCGGGTCCGTCATGCGGGCCCTGGGCGTGCAGTCGCTTGGCGTGGCGGCCATCATCGTGCTGAAGGCCGCGTACGTTTACCTGACCGATCCGATCTTCCAGTGGTATGACGTCCTGCCGGGTTTTGGCGAGGTCGTGGTCACCAGCATCCGCAACAACCTGATGACGGCATGGACGGTGATCGGAGTGGCGCACGCGTTCGTGTACTACGAGCGTTCGCGCGAGCGCGAAAAGCGCATCGCCGACATCGAGAGGAGCCTGGTTTCCACCCGGCTCGAAGCGCTGCGCGCGCAGGTCAATCCGCACTTCCTGTTCAATGCCCTGAATTCGGTGGCGGAGATGGTGCATGTGGACCGGGATCTGGCCGATCGCATGCTGGTTTCGCTGTCGGCGCTGCTGCGCGACGGACTCAAGCAGGACGAAATGCAGGAGCGGCCGCTGCGCGACGAACTGGCGGTGGTGGATCACTACCTGATGATCGAAAAGATCCGCTTGACCAGCCGTTTGCAGGTGCGCCGGGAAATCGATGCCGACTGCCTGGACGTGCCGGTGCCGGTATTGATACTGCAGCCGCTGGTCGAGAACGCCATCGTCCACGGCATCGCGCGGCGCAAGTCTCCCGGCGGGTTGCTGATCCGGGCGAGGGTGATCCATCGCGTCCTTCATCTTGCCGTGGAGAACAGCGCCGAACCCGGCACCGCTACCGTCGCCGGCAACGGCGTGGGCCTGCGCGGCGTCGCCGGACGCCTGCAACTGCTGTATGGCGATCGGGCGCGCCTGTCGAGGCCGGATACCTCCCCCGACCGGTATCTGGTCGAGCTGGAAATCCCGTTGCCCGCGGCCGACGCGGCGACGCTGGGCACCCGTCCGCTGGAGCGGGTGGCATGAGCCTGAAAGCCGCCATCGTCGATGACGAACCGCTGTCGCGCGCGCGCCTGCGCCGGCTGCTGGAAAAGGTCGCCGGCGGCAGCATCGCGGTGGTGGCCGAGTGCGTGGACGTGGAGGAACTGCTGGAGGCGGCCCGCAGGACCGCCATCGACGTGCTGTTCCTGGACATCGAGATGCCCGGCGGCGATGGATTTTCCGCGCTCACGCAATGGCGTGGACCGCAGCCGCTGGTGGTGTTCGTCACCGCCTATCACGAACACGGCGCGCGCGCCTTCGATGCCCGCGCGGTGGACTACCTGCTGAAGCCGCTGTCCGCCGAACGCCTGCAACAGACAGTGGAGCGCCTGCGCGAGCGCCTGGCCTTGCAGGGTCTGCAGGTGGCGACGGTCGACGACGGTGTACGCCGGATTCCGCTGCAGGTCGGGCAGCGCGTGCAACTGGTGCCGGAGAGCCAGATCAACGTCGTCGAGGCGCAGGGCAACTACCTGGACATCGACTGCCAGCAGGGACGCTACACCCTGCGTCGCACGCTGGCGTCGTTCGAGGCGGAACTGGACGCGCTGGCGTTCCTGCGCGTGCACCGCTCGACCATTGTCCGCGCGGGCGCGATCCGGGAAATCATGCCGATGGGGTCGGGCCGCTACCGGATCGACCTGCATACCGGACGCCGGTTGGTCAGTGGCCGCAACTACCGCGATCAGATCCACGGCTTGATCCGCCGCGGCATTCCGGTGCCGTCACCGGCGTAGCGCTCCCCGCGGCCGCATCAATCCGTTCCGGTCAACCGCACCAGCGGTGGTGGCGCCTTGTCCTTCACCTGCGGCGTGAGGGCGGCGACGGCCTGCGCGTGTCGATCGGCGTCATGCGCGGCGATCACCAGCAGCATGGCGAGCAGCGCGATGCTGTACTCGCTGCCGCCGACGCCGTGCTCGCCGACGAACCAACCGTTCTTCCAGTGGATGAGCAGGATGCCGACGCCGGCAATCACCGCCAGGCCCGACGCCGCCCAGCGCACGCCGAGGTTGAGTACGAGCAGCGTGCCGGCGGTGAGTTCGTACAAAGTGATTGCCCAGACCCAGGCCGAGCCGTGCGGGAATCCCTGCGCCTCCATGAATTCGGCGAAACGGGGAATCGTGCCGTTGAAGATGCGGACGGCGGCGTGGGCCATGAACAGGATCGCGGTGACGATGCGCAGGAGCTGCAGGCTGGTCCCGGCGCGGATCCAGGGATAGCCGTTGAACAGGGAATGCATGGGCGATGTTCCGGATGGCAGGCGCGGGGAAGGGGGCACGATGGACATCGCCGCATCGCCGGACAACGCGGCTGGGACAAAGGGCACGGTCGGGGTGACCAAGCGGAAGCCGGCGCGGGCACTTGCGCCCGGTCCGGCGCCGGGCTAATACTTAGCCAATAGGGAAACTATTGGGCGAGCCATTCCCGGCGCGCATTCCCCGGAGGACATCGATGGATCTGGTGCTCTACTACCACCCGCTCGCCTCGTTCTGCCACAAGGTGCTCATCGCGCTGTACGAGCACGGCACGCCCTTCGAGGGCGTCATCGTCCGGCACGACAACGCCGATTCGCTGGATGCGTTCCTGGAGGTCTGGCCGGTGGGCAAGATGCCGGTGCTGCGCGATGTGCGCCGCGAAGCGGTGATTCCGGAATCCAGCATCGTGGTGGAGTACCTGGACCAGCACTATCCCGGGCTGCGCCCCATGTTGCCGACGGAGCCGGAAGCCGCATTGCAGGTGCGGCTATGGGATCGGTTCTTCGACCACTACGTCCATCAGCCGGTACAGAAAGTCGTCATCGACCGCCTCCGCGGCGACGGCGAGCACGACGCACGCGGCGTAGCCGAAGCGCTGGCCACGCTCGATAGCGCCTATGCCATGCTGGAAAAGCAACTGGCCGGACGCGAATGGATCGCCGGCGACACTTTCAGCCTGGCCGACTGCTCCGCGTCGCCGGCGCTGTTCTATGCCGGCATCGTGCACCCGTTTCCGCCCGGACTCGGCGCGCTGGAGGCCTATTTCGAACGCCTGATGGCGCGGCCCTCGGTGCGCCGCACCTATGACGAGGCGCGGCCTTACTTCGATCTTTTTCCCTATCGCGAGCGGATACCCGCACGCTTCCTGCAACCGCTGGAGACGGACTGACCATGGCGGCGCAGGCTTCCGAACGCCTGGACGCGCTGTTCCATGCGCTGGCCGACGACAGCCGGCGGCGGATGGTCGATCAACTCAGCCAGGGACCGGCTTCGGTATCGGAGCTGGCGCGGCCACTGGACCTGGCGATGCCGTCGGTGGTCAAGCACCTGGCCGTATTGGAGCGGGGCGGACTGGTGGCCTCGGAGAAGCAGGGGCGCGTGCGCACGTTCCGGTTGATACCGGGCGCGCTGGCCCAGGTCGAAGCGTGGGCGGCCCAACGCGAGCGTAGCTGGCGGCGTCGCTTCGACCGGCTGGAAGCCTTCCTCGCCCGCACCGGATCCGATGACGCGGATTCCTCCCGCTGAAACTGCCCAAGGAGCATCGCATGCCCCTCCTTTCTGAACTGTCCGAGGCGCACACCCACTTCCGCATCGATCGCAAGCTGCCGGCAACGCCGGCGCGGGTGTTCGCGGCGTGGTCGCAGGCCGAGGCCAAGCAGGCGTGGTTCTCCTGCCACGACGACTGGAACAACGCCGGCTACGCGCTGGATTTCCGCATCGGCGGCAGCGAATACAACCAGGTCCATGACAGCGATGGACTCGCGCACGTGTTCCGTGCGCATTTCCTCGACATCGTGCCCGAGCGGCGCATCATCTACGCCTACGACCTGCTGCTGGGCGAGCGGCGCATCTCGGTATCGCTGGTGACGGTGTCGCTGCGGCCCGATGCCGGCGGCACGCTGATGTCGTTCACCGAACAGGTCGTGTTCCTGGACGGCTATACCGATCATGGCGAACGCCGCGAGGGGACCGAAGTCGGATTGGAGAAACTGGCGGCCTGGCTCGCCGGGAACTCCGACGCCATCGCCGGCTAGCGTTTGCGCGTTCCATCGAGGCGGGCGTCGAGCATCGCTTTCACCTCGGGACGTTCGAAGCCGATGTCCAGTTCGCCGTCGCTGATCTTGCGCGCATAGGCGTCGCAGGCGTGGCGCCGGCGGGCGGGCTCATCGACCTGTTCCATCTCCTCGGCGAAGGTGCCGGCGACCTCTTCGACCGCAGCCATGAGCGCGGCTTCGGCTTCTTCGCGGGTGACGCCGAACTGGCGCACGCCCATCGCGTAGGTCTCCTCGCGCAGGGCAGGGCCCAGATCCACGTAAGCCTGGTTGCGTTGCCGCCAGGCGCGGATGCTGTCCAGCCCGGTGGCGGCGAAGCCGGCGTCCTGGCGGGTGCAGTAGTCGAGAATCCTGCTGACCGTTTCGGTGCGGGTGGTGACGTTCTGCGCCGCGCGCAGCAGGATCTGCTGTTCCTCCGACAACGGCGCTTCCTGCGCCGATGCGGTAGCCGTTGCCAGGCACAGTGCCGCGCCGACCCATCCCATGGTGTTCGTCTTCATCGATGTTCCCCCGTGGCGGCCGCTGCGACCGCCGTTGAGCCGATTCCCCGCCGTCACTCTAGCGTGGCGCGCGGGGACAGGCGAGGAGGAAAAGCGGGAAAGTGCCGGGCGCGCCGCCTCTACATGCGGGTGATCGAAACGCCACCATCGACCAGCAGCGCGGTGCCGGTGGTGAAGGAGGAGGCGTCGGAAGCCAGGTACAACGCCGAGCGCGCCTGTTCCTCCGGCGTGGCGGTGCGCTTGAGCGCGTGCAGGTTCTCGACGAAGGCCCAGGATTCCGCGGTGCCGTTCATCGCCCGTGCCATCGGCGTGTCGGTGCCGCCGGGAAGCAGGGCATTGACGCGGATGCCTTCGGCGCCGAACTCCGCCGCCAGCGCGCGGGTCAGGCCGAGCAGGCCGGCCTTGCTCGCCGCGTAGGCGGCTGCGCCTGGCAGGCCGACCGTATAGCCGACGAAGGTCGAGGTGAAGATCAGCGAGCCGCCGCCGCGCGCCTGCATTGCCGGCAGTTGGTGCCTGGCGGCCAGGAACGCGCTGGTCAGGTTGATGTCCAGGGTGTCGCGCCAGCCTTGCGCGGATATGCCCGGTGTCGGTCCCATCTCGCCAAGCGTGCCGGCGTTGTTGAACGCGATGTCGAGCCCGCCGAAATGTTCGAGCGCGGCCTGTACCGCGGCCTGCGCGCAGCTTTCGTCACGCACGTCGCCGGCAACCGCGACCGCTTCGCCGCCCTCGTCGGCGATGGCGGAAACCAGCCGGCGCAGACCTTCCTCGCCGCGTGCGACCGCGACGATGCGGGCGCCTTCGCGCGCGAACAACCGGGCACTGGCCTCGCCGATACCGGAACTGGCGCCGGTGACGATGGCGACCTTGCCTTGCAGAACCTTCATGGAGAACCCTCGTGGAGAAGAGGCGCCAGTGTGTCGGCGATGCCTTCCGGCGACTCTCCGGTTCTTGCGCCTCCGGCGACGGGATGCCGCCGGAGGCCATTCATTGCCCGGGGAATCAGGTCATTGCCCGGGGAATCAGGCCGCCTGGTGGAACTCGCCGAGCACGCCTTGCAGCGGCACGTGGCCCTGGAATCCACCCGCGGACACCGCCGGGCGTCCGGCTTCGATCGCGTGCGCGAAGATCACCGCCGGGTCGGCTTCCAGCTTGTCGAACAGGCGCTGCAGGTTCGGGTAATCGCGGCGATCGATCACGTCGTGGTATTGCGTCCAGCGGGCAATGCCGATGAAGTAGGCGTCGGCCAGCGTGCGCTGATCGCCGAGCAACCAGGGACGGTCGCCCAGCAACTGTTCCAGCAGGGCGTGCGCGCGCACGACCCTGCCGCGGCCGTATTCGCCCAGCACCTGGTTCTCGACGCCTTCGCTGCCGTGCTCCAGCGCATGCCATAGCGGGCTGAAGGCGTTGAAGAAGGCGGTGTTGAGGAACGCCAGCATCTGATTGAGCCGGTCGAACCCCGGCGTGCCCTGGGCGAATGCCAGCCCGGTGTCCAGGCCACGCGCGCCGAGATGGTTGAGGATGGCCATGCTTTCGCTGATGGCGCGGCCGTCCGTGGTGATCAGGGTGGGGGTCTCGCCGACCGGATTCAGGCGGCGATAGTCGTCGCCGGTGACTTCCTCGGGCATGGCAATCCGGCTGAGCCGATAGGGCAGGCCGAGCCATTCCAGCGCGACGATGGAACCGAAGGAGCAGCCCGAAGGCACGCCGTACAGCAGGGTAGTGGTGGTCATGGATGAAGATCCTGGGGAGAAGGGGAATCCGGCCGGTGGGGAAACAATAGAACTGTGGACTTTGACCGTGTAGTCGGCAAAATGGCGACTTATCGTCCACATTCATGGACTTTCAGTGCTCAATCTCAACGACCTGGTGTTCTTCGTCGCCGCGGTCGAACACGGCGGTTTCGCGCCGGCCTCGCGCCGGCTGGGGCTACCCAAGTCGACCCTGAGCAAGCGTGTGGCCGAACTGGAAGAGGCGCTGCAGGTGCGGTTGATCCATCGCACCTCGCGCAGCTTCACGCTGACCGACGTCGGGCGTGATTTCTACGAGCATGCCCGTGCCTCGATCATCGAGGCCGAGGCCGCGCAGGACATCGTGCGCCAGCGGGTGGCCGAGCCCAGCGGCACCGTGCGCATCACCGCTTCCGTGCCGGTGGCGCAGGAGCAACTGGCCGCGCACCTGCCGCGACTGGCGCAACGGTTCCCGCGCCTGTGCCTGCAACTGGACGTGACCGATCGGTTCGTGGACGTGGTCCAGGAAGGCTATGACATCGCCGTGCGCAGTCATTTCGCGCCCTTGCCCGATTCGGGACTGGTGCAGCGCCGAATCGGGCAGGAAAGCATCGTGCTGGTCGCTTCACCCGGCTATCTGGACGCCCACGGAATGCCGGCGGACCCGGAAGCGCTGGAACGGCATGACGGCTTGTTGAGCGGTGCCGGCGCAACGCGCTGGACACTCATGGCGGAGGCCGCGGACGCGCGGACCGTGGAGGTCACCCCACGGCCGCGCATGATTGCCAACGAATCGCAGGCGCTGCGGGCGGCGGCCGGCGCGGGGCTGGGGATCGCCTGCCTGCCGGAATCCTTGTGCCGCCCGGATTTGGACGAAGGCCGACTGTCGCGTGTCTTACCGGGATGGCATGCCGGCCGGGTGACCACCACGCTGGTGATGCCGCACCGGCGCGGGCAACTGCCCGGGGTGCGCGCGGTCGTGGATTTCCTGATCGAATCCCTGGGCCACGACTGACGCGCCGCATCGTGAATGCAGCGGCGCGCGACGCCGAACGAGGCGGATCAGGCGGGCGCGAACAGCGCGTTGAGCTGCCCGTAGCCCAGTGCCTGCGGATCCGCCGGCATGCCGGCTCCCTCGGCGAGGAACGACTGCGCACGGCGTTGCAGGTGGCCGGCGACCGATTCGGCGAGATCCGAACCGGCGCTGAGGCGGCGTACACCACACCGGCGAAGCCGGTCGCGATCCGGCAGCGCGGCGCGCCACAGGACATTCAGCGGCAGGCCCGCGTCCTGGGCGATGGCGGTGATCTCGGTTTCCTCGACCACGCCCGGGACGAACAGTCCATCGGCGCCGGCCTCGCGGTAACGCGCGGCGCGCGCCAGGGTTTCCTGCACGCTGGCCGCACCCGCCGGAGCGAGCCGGCGCAGATAGACATCGGTGCGCACGTTGACGAACACATCGCTGCCAGCCTTCCGGCAATGTTCGCGGATGCGCGCAATCTTGGCGCACAGCACGGCGGGATCGTCGCCGCCGTCCTCGAGGTTGATGCCCGACACGCCCCGCCGGACCAGATGCAGCACCGTGTCGGCGACGGTGTCGGGATCATCCGAGTAGCCGCCTTCGATATCGACGGTCAACGGCGTCGACAGGACACGGACGATGCTGTCGACGCTGTCCAGCAAGCGCGCGACCGGCAGATGGTCGCCGTCCGGATAGCCCTGTGACCACGCCAGGCCGGCGCTGGTGGTGGCGCTGGCGCGCGCGCCCAGCGATTCGATCAGGCGCGCGCTGCCCGCGTCCCAGGCGTTGGCGAGCAGCAGCAGCCCATCGGCATGCAACTGGCGGAAGAGGGCGGTGCGTTCGGCGGTGGTCGGCATGCTGGCGGTCCAGGAGGGAATGCCGCGATGCTGCCACAGCCCGCGTGCGCGGACTCACCGTTTTCGGCCATCATCAGGCCGCAGCAAAAAAGAAAGGTCCGGCACCATCCAGGCCGGACCTTGAAGGGGGAGGTTCCCGGGCCGCTTCCGCTTGCTCAAGGCGGCGCCCTTTTCCTTTGCAGAGCGGTCTTCCTGACCGTCGCAGGGCGTGCTTCCGGGAACGCGTCCAGAATGCCGCGGCGCACGCGACCAGTCAGTCGGTGCAGTGCCCGACCTGCTGTAGGAAAAATCCGATGTTCCGGGACCCGGGTCAGGCACGCAGCCGACGAACGCCGCGGAACAGGCGCCACTTGCCGTCTCCTCCCTCGACATTGATCGCGTAATCCAGGCCCTGCTGCTCGCGTTGCCAGGCGAGCTTGCTGGCGTAGGCGAGCGCGGAGATGCGCGACGGGAAATGCAGGGGTTCGGATTCGTTGATCGACAGCAGGAAACTGCCATCGTGGCCGGGCGAATGGGGGAGATCGAGCGTCATCATGGCGCGGCAGGGCAGCATCGGTTGCCAACAGGCTAGCGACAGGGATGTCATCTCCGTGCAAAGAAACGCCTTCGCCTTTGGTATGACGCGCCGGCACGTCGCACGCGCTTCTCTACACGGCTTCTTCGCATCGGACGACGTATAAACCAAAAGAGTGGCAGGCGCCGATCACCCCGGCCCGCTTCCCGGACCGGCCGATGACCCGGGAGCCACCAGAGAGCCCAACGTCCGCGCACAGGCGTGGATGCCCGGCGGTCAGTCGCGAGCCCGACACCGTCGCCGTCCGGAAAGCCGGGGCGGTTCTCGCATGCCGCCCCGGCAAGGTGCTTCTTTCCGCGTGTTTCTTATCGCGCGGCGGCATCCCAGTCGCGCAGTCCCTGCTCGATGACATCCAGGGCATCGTCCACGCGCCCGTCGTCGAGTTCGGCGACCGTGTCACGCGGACTGTGGATGACCTGCATGACCTTCGGTGCGGTGGCCGGTTTCTTGCCGCCGAAGACCGCCAGGATCGGATCGATTTCGTCGCCTCCCACCAGCGAGAAGGAAACCGCCGGCCATTCCTGCTTGAGGAACGCGAGATGATCGGTGGGCGGATAATGTTCACCCGGCTGGAAGCCCAGCTTGTGCGCCGTGCTTGCGCTGCGCAGCGCGGCGATCAGCGGGGTATCCGCTTGCGGTGACATCATCCACAGGGTATCGCCCCAGCCGAACACGTCGAAGTTGACGTACAGCGCAGGTTTCTCGCGTCCCGGCGTGGTGACGTAGGCGTGCGAGCCGAGCAAGCCGACTTCCTCCAGATCCCAGAACGCGATCTGGACCCGATGGTTGACCAGTGGCCGTGCCTTCAGGCGTGCGGCCAGTTCCAGCACCGCGGCGGAACCGGATGCGTTGTCGGTCGCGCCGTGGCCCACCGCGACGCGATCGTAGTGCGCGCCGATCAGCAGCAGCGGTGCATCGGCTTTTCCGCCCAGGTCGGCGAGCAGATTGCGGCCATGCTTGTCCTTCTGTTCGAAGGCCTCTTCGCGCCAGGTCACGCCCATGGCGTCGAGGCGATTGGTGATGGCCTGTCCGCGCGCGGCGGTATCGGCGCCCGCGCTGATGCGGGCAACCTGGCCTTTCCATTCCGCCGCATCGCCGCCGTCGGCGGCGCAGACGGGCAGGGCAACCAGTAGCAACAGGCCGGCCCAGAACGGGCGTGCCGATGTTTTCGATGTCATTCAAGGCTCCTTCCGAAGGCGTGAACGGCGAGTATGCATGAGCCGGGAACCAGGACGATGCATGACCAGTGGGAGGTCATCGCGGTGCGGACGGACGGCTAGAATGTGAGTTGCGATGGCCGCATTCCGGGAATAGGCTCGGTGTTGAGCCGAGGCTCGAAAGGGGATGTGGCATGACGATTCGAGTATTCCTGATTGACGATCACGCGCTGGTGCGGACCGGCATGCGGATGATCCTCGCGCAGGAAACCGATTTCGAGGTGGTGGGCGAGGCGGAGAGCGGCGAGGAGGCCTTGCCGGTCATCCGCAAGCTGAAGCCAGACGTGGTGCTGTGCGATCTGCACCTGCCCGGATACAGCGGGTTGGAAGTGACCGAGCGCATCGTGCGCGGTGACCAGGAGACGCGGGTGATCATCGTGTCGGTGCTGGAAGACGGGCCGTTGCCCAAGCGCCTGCTGGAAGCCGGCGCGTCCGGCTATCTGGGCAAGGGCGGCGACGCCCAGGAGCTGATCCGCGCGGTGCGTGACGTCGCCCGCGGCAAGCGCTATCTGGGCAGCAGCGTGGCCCAGAACCTGGCGCTGCTCAACGTGTCCGGGGATGGTTCTCCCTTCGATGCGTTGTCGCCGCGCGAACTGGAAGTCGCCATGCTGCTGATCCAGGGCCTGCGCCAGGAAGAAATCGCCAAGCGCCTGAGCCTGAGCGCCAAGACCGTCAACACGCACAAGACGCGCCTGTTCGAGAAGGCGGGGGTCACCGACAACATCGCGCTGGCGCGACTGGCCGCCCAGTACGGATTGCTCGACCCGGCACGGGCGCTCTAGCAGGCCGGTTGCCAGGCGCTTCCATTTGGCGCCAAGCGCGCATCACGCATTTCAAGCGGACAAAAAGAAAACCGGCTGTCGCCAGCCGGTTTTCGTCGTGCCTGCGCGCTTGCGCCTGATGTCAGGCGCTGCGCTCGTTCTCCGGATGATCCGGATCGACCGGCTGATCTTCATCGTCGTTGTGGGCGATGCCGGCCGAGGTCTCCGGTGCGGTCGGCTTGGGCGTGGCGACCGGTTCGAACAGGCCACGCGTCACCGACGGCGGAGTATCCGCATCCAGCGCGAAGAACAGCGATCCGGTGGTGCCGCGCGGCGGCGCGGAAGGCGTCGCCGGCTGGGCGGCCGGGGCCGGCTCGGCAAGTTCGGCGCGCACCGGTTCACTGGCCGGCTCGGCCACGACCTCAGTGCTTGCCGCCACCGGCGGGGAGGCCGCTTCGTTCGGAGCGGGCGCTCTCGCCGGGGTCTCGGTCACGTCCGTCGCGGACGCAACGGCGGGAGACTCCGTCGCGATGTCCTGCTGGACCGCCTGGACAATCTCGTTGCCGGCCCGGGCTTCGACCTTCACGGTTTCGGCGATGACGGCGCGCGCGTCGCCACTGTCCGCGACCGCGGCGACTTCGGCCCGTGCCTCGGCAACGACTTCGACCGGTGCCGTCGGGACGGCGACGGGAGCGGTCTGTGCCACGGCATCCGCCACGGGCTTGTCCTGCACCGGCGTGGCCGGAGCAGGCGTTTCCGCAGGCGTCACCGGCGCGACGGCCGTCGGACGGTTGGCACCGGCGGGACGGGACGGCGCGGGAGCCGGTTCCTCGTCGTCGAAATCGAACTCCGGCTGCGAACGGCTGGCGACCGCATCCTGTTCGTCCGGACCCAGATCGGAAAGATCGTCGCCGCCCTGATCGTCGGCCAGCGTTGCGCCCTCGGCATTGCCACGACGGCGACGGCGGCCGCCACGGCGACCACGGCGGCGACGTCCGCCGCCTTCGCCCTGCGCGGCATCACCGGCTGCGCCTTCCTCGGACGCAGTCACGCTGTCCGCGGCGGCTGCCTCCGCGGTCTGTTCGGCGATGGTTTCAGGCTGAACCTGCGGCTGCGGTTGCGGACGCGGTGCTTCCGTTGCAGCAACCGCGGCCACGGTAGCGATCTTGCCCACTTCGGTCTCGGCGGGCGCGACGGCGACCGGCGAAGCGGTTTCCGGCTTCGAAGCCGGGGCGGCCTGCGGCTTCTGCGCCGGCTGGGCCTGTTCGCCACGCGGCTTCGGTGCCTGCTGCTGGCCTTGGCCTTGCTGTCCCTGACGGGGAGCCTGCGGCTGCTGTTGCTGCTTCTGCTTGGGCTGTTGCTGCTGCCCCGGCTGCTTGGGCTGCTGCTCGCCGCGCGGCTTCTGCTGCGCGTTCTGCTGCCCCTTGCCGCGGCCTTCCTCGCGGCGCTGCTGGCCGTTGCCGCCGCGTCCCTGGCTCTGCTGCTGGCGGTTGTCACGGCGCTGGCCGCGATCATTGCGTTCGTTGCGCGGCAGGCGGTTGTCCTGCTGACGCGGCTGCGGCGCGGGCGCCGGCGCGCTTTCGGCGCCGACCAGGCGCTTGAGCCAGCCGAACAGGCCACCGGAAGCCGGCGCGGCGACCGGTGCCGGGGCAGGCGCGGGGGCGACCGGCGCGGGCGCCGGGGCCTCGCGTTCCTCGCGCACCGGGGCGGGCTGCGAATGCTTCACGTGGGTCACCGCCGGGGCGGCCGGGATGTTCAGCTGCGCCTTGGTCAGCGCATGCACGGGCAGCTTGCGCGGGGTGCCGCGCTGGTAGCTGGGCTTGGTGCTTTCCTCGCCCAGCTCGTTCTCGCGGATGCGGGTGACCTCGTAGTGCGGGGTGTGCAGCGCCTCGTCGGCGACGATGATGATCGGCGCGTCGTGGCGGGTCTCGATCTCGCGCAGCGCGCCGCGCTTCTCGTTGAGCAGGAAGTTGGCGATTTCCACCGGCGCCTGGACCAGGACTTGTCCGGTGTTCTCCTTCATCGCGTGCTCTTCGGCCACGCGGATGATGGACAGCGACAGCGACTCCACGCTGCGCATGCGGCCGTGGCCGTCGCAGCGGGGGCAGACGATCTGGCTGGATTCGCCCAGCGACGGACGCAGGCGCTGGCGGCTCATTTCCATCAGGCCGAAGCGCGAGATGCGGCCCAGCTGCACGCGGGCGCGGTCGTACTTCAGCGCGTTCTGCAGGCGGTTCTCGACCTCGCGCTGGTGCTTGTTGCTCGACATGTCGATGAAGTCGATCACCACCAGGCCGCCCAGATCGCGCAGGCGCAGCTGGCGGGCCACTTCCTCGGCCGCCTCCAGGTTGGTGTGGAACGCGGTCTCCTCGATGTCGCCGCCCTTGGTGGCGCGCGCCGAGTTGACGTCGATGGCGGTCAACGCCTCGGTCTGGTCGACCACGATGGAGCCGCCGGAGGGCAGGCGGACATTGCGTTCATACGCGCCTTCGATCTGGGATTCGATCTGGAAGCGGTTGAACAGCGGGATGTCGTCCTTGTAGTGCTTGAGCTTGCGCAGGCTCTGCGGCATGACCTGCTGCATGAACTCGCGCGCGGTCTCGTGCAGTTCCTCTGTGTCGACCAGGATTTCGCCGATGTCAGCGCGCAGATAGTCGCGCAGGGCGCGCACGATCAGGCGCGACTCCTGGTAGATCAGGAACGGTGCCGGCTTGGTCAGCGCGGCCTCGGCAATCGCCTTCCAGACCTGCAGCAGGTAATCCAGGTCCCACTGCAGCTCTTCGGCGTCGCGGCCGACGCCGGCGGTGCGGATGATGACGCCCATGTCGTCGGGGATGGCAAGCGAGTCCATGGCCCGCTTCAGCTCGGCACGGTCATCGCCCTCGATGCGGCGCGACACGCCGCCGGCGGTGGGCGAGTTGGGCATCAGCACCATGTAGCGGCCGGCCAGGGAGATGAACGTGGTCAGGGCGGCGCCCTTGTTGCCGCGCTCATCCTTGTCCACCTGGACGACGACTTCCTGGCCCTCGCGCAGCAGTTCGCGCAGGCCGGCCTTGTTGTGGTCGACCCCGGCCTGGAAATAGTCGCGGGAGATTTCCTTCAGCGGCAGGAAGCCGTGCCGGTCTGCACCGTAGTCGACGAAGGCGGCTTCGAGGGAAGGTTCGAGCCGGGTGATGCGGCCCTTGTAGATGTTGGACTTCTTCTGCTCTTTCGACGGTTGCTCGATATCGATGTCGTACAGCGTCTGGCCATCCACGATCGCGACGCGCAGTTCTTCAGCCTGCGTCGCATTGATCAACATGCGTTTCATTGTTTGCGTTCCTCGCGCGCTACTACCGCGCGGAACGCCATGGCGTTTCGCCTCTGGAACGGTGCTCCGCCCCTTGCGCAGGCGCAGCGGGGCGGGTTGGGTTTCCAGCGCTACGACACCACGGCAGGCCGCGGGAGCGCTTTTTTAATGTGTGTTACGGGCCGGCGGCAGCTTCCCAACCAGTGGTGGCGCCGCGCGGGACATGTTCAGCTACGGGCGCCGTCACGCGTCCGGCGGTATCCGGGTTCGCCGGCAAGCCGCTAACATGGCCGCCCCTGGGGCGGTGGCCGCGCGCCTGCCGGAATCGCGGGGAGCCGGGCTTCTGGCCCACGGCTTGCTTCCAAGCCGGCAACTCCCTGCGAAATCAAACCCTTATCTCGCCCGCCGAGTGTAGCAGAATAATAGTGACCATGACCGCTTCGCCCCCCGCTTCACGGCCGCAGGCCGGGACCAAAGCCACCGTTCGCCTGGTCAGGGTCCCGGAAGACCGGGGCGGACAGCGACTGGACAACTTCCTGCTGGGCCAGTTGAAGGGCGCGCCACGCAGCCTGGTCTACAAGCTGGTCCGGAGCGGCCAGGTCCGGGTCAACGGTGGTCGCGCCAAGGCCGAGCGCAAGCTGGAGGCGGGCGACGAGGTCCGGATTCCCCCCGTCAATCTCACTGAAGTTGGAGACAAGGCACCGCCCCCGACCGGCTTCCTGCAACGGATGGAGGCGGCAATCGTGTTCGAGGACGCCCGCCTGCTGGTCATCAACAAACCCTCCGGGGTGGCCAGTCACGGTGGCAGCGGCATCAGCCACGGCGCCATCGAGACCATGCGCGTGCTGCGCCCGGGACAGACGCTGGAACTGGTGCACCGCCTGGATCGCGACACGTCCGGCTTGCTGATCATGGCCAAGAAGCGTTCCGCGCTGTCCGAACTGCAGGCGCTGATGCGCGAGAACGACAGCGACGAGGGGCGCGGCATCGAGAAGCGCTACCTGACCCTGCTGGTGGGGCGGATGCCGGACGGGGTGATGAGCGTGGATGCGCCATTGCATGTCGGCCTGCGCCAGGGCGGCGAGCGGCATGTGCAGGTCAATCCCGCCGGCAAGGCGTCACTGAGCCATTTCCGGGTACTGGAGCGGCGCGGTGGTCATTCGTATTGCGAAGTCGTCATCGAGACCGGCCGCACGCACCAGATCCGCGTGCATGCGCAGCACCTCGGGCATCCGGTGGCCGGGGATGACAAGTACGGGGATCAGGCGGTCAACAAACGCCTGCGCGACCAGGCCGGCCTGAAGCGGCTGTTCCTGCATGCCGCCTCGCTGGAATTCGCGCTTGACGGCGGCAAGACGCCCTACCTGCTCAATGCGCCGCTGGCGCCGGAATTGGCGGAAGTGCTGAACCGGCTGGGTTGAGCCGGCAAAAACCGCTTTCAGAGCTGCGGCGCCAGGCGCTGTTCCGCAATGACGCGCAGTTGCGGCTGCTCGGTTCGCACGGTGACATGTCCGGGTAATCCATCCGGAAAACTCAGCACCAGATCCGCCTGCGAATAGGCGAGACAGCAGCGTGGCTCGAATGGCGTCGCCGCATTGGAAACCAGCGGAATCACGATCTGCAGATCTTCATCGGCGCGCCAGGCGCGGATACCCGCCGCATTGACGCTTTCCTGTTCGTCATGGCGAACGGTCAAGCTTACTCGCAGGGTTCGTTCGTCGACGACGGACACCAGCATGTCGGCGGCACGGCCGTCACCCGGAATCGATTCCGCCTCGGCGATATGCGCATCGACGCGGACGGGCAGGTAGCGCAACTCGGCGGGCTGCGGCGGAGGCGGTGGCAGATTGGCGGGCTGGACTTGCGCCAAGGACCACGCCAGCAACAGGTTCAGCAACGCAGGTTCATCCCTGGCGTTGCGAATCCAGCGCGAAGCACTGGTTCGGCCGTTCGGCGGGCGGGGTGAAGGTCACCGGCACCTGGATGGTCTGGCTGATCGTCTGGCCGTTGCGGGTGGCGGCCTTGAACTGCCATCCGTGCACGGCCTTCTGCGCTGCTTCGTCCAGCGCCGGTTGGCCGCTGCTCTTGAACACGCCGACTTCGGTCGGAACGCCTTCGATGCCGACGACGACCTTCAGCGTGGACACGCCGCCGATGCCGGCGCAGGCCAGTTCAATCGGATACTCGGGCGGGGGCGTGTCGACCGCCGCCAGTTCGGTCGGCGCCGCCACCGGCGCGGCCGGGGTGCCGGAACCGCCGCAGGCGGACAGCGCTGCCGCCAGCACGGTGGAAGTCGCCAACAGGGGAAGAATTCTCATCAGGGAGCTCCGGTGACCAACGCCTCGGCCTTGGCCGCGCAGATGAAGTCGTTTTCGCTGAGTCCGCCGACATCGTGGGTCGAATAGCGGACCACGGCGCGGTTGTAATGTACGCCCAAATCCGGGTGATGGTCCTCGCGGTGGGCGATGTAGGCCAGCGCATTCACGAACGCCATGGTCTCGTGGTAGTTGGCGAACGTGAAGGTCTTGCACAGCGCATGGCCGTCCTCGGCCAGTTCCCAGCCGGGCAGTTCCGGCATCAGTTCGGCGATGCGGGCCTGGCCCAGCTTGTGCTCGCCGCCACGCAGGGGCACGCAATGGGCCTGGGCGAGGGGGATCAGGTCGGTCATGGGTCCTCCGGGAAAGCCGGTCCGCTGAACGCCGGCACACGTTACGATGGTCCGGACGGGCAAGCCCCGGCCGGAACGCTAGAATACCCCGCATGATCCAGATTTCCGACAGCGCACAGGCCCATTTCCGCAAACTGATCGAGCGCGAGTCGCTGCCCGGTCTCGGCGTGCGGCTCAGCGCGGTGCATGCAGGTACCCCGCGCGCCGATGCGCGCCTGGAGTTCGCCGAACCGCGCGATCTGGCCGGCGACGAATGGGCGGTGGACTGCGACGGGTTCACCCTGTACGTGCAGGCCGACAGCGTGGCCTGGCTGGATGGTGCCGAGATCGACTACGTCTACCAGGGCGCCAGCACCCAGCTGACCATCAAGGCGCCCAAGATCAAGGGCGAGGTACCCGCCGAGTCCGCATCCCTGGTCGAGCGCGTGCGCTGGGTGGTGGAAAACGAGATCAATCCGCAACTGGCCCAGCACAAGGGCAAGGTGGCGGTGGAGCAGGTGACCGGCGACGGTGTCGTGTACCTGCGCTTCGGCGGCGGTTGCCACGGTTGCGGCATGGCCGACGTGACCCTGAAACAGGGTATCGAGAAGACCCTGGTCGCGCGCGTTCCCGGCGTGACGGCGGTGCGCGATGCCACCGATCACGATACCGGCGCGGCTCCCTACATTCCCCGCGGCAACGCGGCCTGACATAGCCCCGCGCCGGTGACGCGAGCCGCCGAACTCATCATCCAGGCGCTGTTGCCGCGCAAGGCGGCTCCCATACTGGAGCGTCACACCGGCCTGCCGTATGGCTGGGGACTCTGGCTGCGCGCGCTGCCGGAACGGCTCGGCATCATCACCCGCGAAAGGTCCGAAGCCATCGTCACGGATCTGATGACGCGCCCGCCGCCACCGCCGGGTCCGATCGCGCCTGCGCTGGGTTTCTGGGGCGGTCTGCGTTCGCTGTTCTACCAGGACTGGGATCCGCCGCCGCGCGAGGAACGCGGCATCCGCTGGCTGGCTGGTTTCACCAGCCTGCTGATGCACCTGTTGTTCGTGCTGCTGCTGGTCTGGGTCGCGGTGGTCCGCCTGCCACCATCGCCGGCGGAAGCCGGCGACAGCAGCCGCGTGCAGGTCGAATTCGTCGGCCGCGGCACGCCCGAGGAAACCGGTGGCGGCGCGCCGCAGGCGACCTCTTCGCCGGCGCCGGCCGCTTCCGGTGGCGAGGCCGCGAGCCAGGATGCCAGCACCGTGGCCACGCCCCGGCGGATGCCCGAATTCGTGCCGCCGTCGCCGACGCTGGCCACCGAAACACCGCAGGTGCGCGAACGCGAAATCGCCGAGCCGGCACCGCAGGCACCGCAGCCGGTGCAGGTCACCGAAGTGCCGGCGCCGACCACCGAATACGTATTGCCGCCGCCCAATCTGCGTCGCGATGCGGTGACCGCGCCCACGATCACCCCGCGCGAACTGAGCGTGCCGCAGCGCGAGGTCACCGTGCTGGAAACCCCGGCGGTACCGCGCGTGGACACGCAGCGCGGCATCGCCGCACCGCAAATCAACCGACCGGTGCCGCAGGTGCAGGAGCGCGAGATCGCCGCGCCGTTGCCACAGGTGCGCACGGCGCAGGTACCCACGCGGGTGGCGCCGGTACGCGATCTGCAACAGCCGGCCCCGGGCGTGCGCGAACGCGAGATTCCGGCGCCGCGCCCGGCCACGACGCAGGGCAATGCCAGTGCCGCGAGCACGCCGGCCCCGGCCACCGCCCGCGATACCGGCACAGGTCCGCAGGCGGCCACGCCTTCGGCGTCGAAAGGCCTGCAGCCCGGGGCGACGCGATCGGGACCGGCGCAGGCCGATCGCAGCGGCGGCTGGGCCACACCGCAGCGCGGCGACGACTGGGGAGCTTCGCGGCGCAACGTCGCTGGCGACAGCGGCGCCAATGCCGGACAGAAGCCGGGCCTGTTCAACGCCGATGGCAGCGTGCGGGTGCCGACCGGCGCCGGTGCCGGCGAGGGTCCGGCGACCGCCAGCGAACGCGGCGCGCCCGGCGGCGGCAATGACCAGTGGACGCGCGAGAAGATCGACAGCTCCGGCACCTGGCTCCAACGTCCGCCCTACGACTACGAACCGACAAGCTTCGACAAGTACTGGGTGCCGAACGAGTCGCTGTTGGCCGAATGGGTCCGGCGCAACATCCGCGAAGCGGTTATTCCGATTCCCGGAACCCGCAAGAAAATCCGCTGCGTGGTGTCCGTGCTGCAACTGGGCGGCGGCTGCGGCCTGTTCGACCCCAATCTCAACGAACAACCGGCTTCGGCGCGTCCGCCACCGGAAATCCCGACCAAGCGCACGCCCATTCCCACCGATTCCTGACGCCGGGCGCCACGGGTGTGGCCGTTCGGTGGCGCGATACAAGAGTTGGGGGAAAACAGCTGGCGTCTTCCGGCCAACCGTCCAGCAATGGCATCACGATGATGCAAGGCCCGCATGGCATGCGGCATACGGCTCGAATCCAGGGTCGATGGGGGTGGACCCGGCCATTGCGGATGTCATCGGCACAAAAAGAAACGGAGCCTTGCGGCTCCGTCTCCGACGAGGATGTCTGCCTGTCGCGGTTTCAGTGCACGCCGTGCAGGTCGCGCAGCTTGGACTCGCGCGAGCCGAAGTAGGCGGCCAGATCCGAGATGTCCTGGTCGCTCAGGCCGGCGGCCTGCGGCGACATCAGCGCGTGCTGGCGATCGCCGGCGCGGTAGGCCTGCAGCGCATGCGCGATGTAGTCGGCGTACTGGCCACCCAGCTTCGGGTAGGTGCCGTCGATCGGGGCATTGCCGTCGGCGCCGTGACAGTCGATGCAGCTCTGGCCGGTGGCCTTGCCCTTGGCGTTGGCCAATTGCTCGCCTGCGGCGATGCGGCCGTCCGGCAGGCCGGCGGAGGAACTGGAACCGTGCTCGCCACTGGCGTGGCCGGGATCGGCGGCGGCGGTCTCGTTGGTTTCCACCTTGGAGCATGCCGCCAGGGCGAGGGCGGCGAGCAGGGCGATGGCTAGACGCTGGGCGTGCTTGGCGTTGGGCATGGCGGATTACTTGACGGTGGAAAGGAAGGCGGCGATGTCGGCGATGTCCTGATCCGAGAAGCTTTCGGACTGCGCCTGCATGGTCGGGTGCTTGCGGGCCCCCTTCTTGTATTCGGTCAGCGCATTGACCAGATATTCCGCCGACTGGCCGCCGATGCGCGGCACGTGGTAGTTCGGGTAGGCATTCTTGTAGCCGGTGATGCCGTGGCAGCCCTGGCAGGTGTACGTCAGGGTGCGGCCCTTGTCGGCGTTGCCGGTGATCGGCGTGGCGGCAGGGGCGGCGGGAGCAGCCGCCGGAGCCGCAGCAGCAGGGGCCGGCGCGGGCGCGGCTTCGCTGGTGGGGGTCTGGGCGGTCAGGGCGGCCATCGGCAGGGCGGCGGCCAAGGCAAGGCAAGCGGCGAGCGGAAGCGGTCGCATCATGTCGTTAATCCGGGACTCTCATTTGCGCGCGCCGCGTCCAACCGCAGCGCTTGGCTTCGCGAAGTATAACGTTAACGTCACGAATGCCGCCATCCGCCGGACGGTCACGCCGGTGCCGCATGGTCGATGCACCCTTGGCGGCAACCGGATCCAGGTCGCTCCGCACGCATCGACGCTGCAAAAGCGGCCATTACGGATGCTGGTCACCATGACCTTCGGCGCATGATTCCGGCTGAATGGGTGATATACCTTCATACAACACCTAAACAACACCACCACGGTCCACCCCATGTCCCGAGCCCACCCCCAATCCGGCCGCTCCCACCTGCGCCTGGCCCTGCTGCCCGTCCTGTGCGGCATGCTGGTCCTGTCCGCCTGCAAGGGCGGCGGCCCCGCGCCCGAAGCCCAGGCCAAGAACGGGGCCGAGGCCAAGGCCGCCGACGCGGTGCCGGTGGAAGCGGTGACGGCCAGCCGCCGCGCCGTGGCCGCCAGCTACACCGGCACCACCACCCTGGAACCGCGCGCCGAGTCGCAGGTGGTCGCCAAGACCTCCGGCGTGGCGCTGGCGGTGATGGTCGAGGAAGGCCAGCAGATCAAGGCCGGGCAGGCGCTGGTGCGGCTGGATCCGGATCGCGCGCGCCTGGCCGTGGCCCAGGCCGAGGCGCAGATGCGCAAGCTGGAGAACAACTACCACCGCGCCCGCCAGTTGGTGGATCAGCAGATGATCAGCGCCAACGACGTGGACCAGATCAAGTTCGATCTGGAGAACGCGCGCGCGCAGTACAACCTGGCCAAGCTGGAGCTGTCCTATACGACGGTAGTGGCGCCGATTTCCGGCGTGATCGCCTCGCGCTCGATCAAGACCGGCAACTTCGTCCAGATCAACACGCCGATCTTCCGCATCGTCGACAACTCGAAGCTGGAAGCCACGCTCAACGTGCCCGAGCGCGAACTGGCGACGCTCAAGGCCGGCCTGCCGGTTCTGCTGCAGGCCGACGCGCTGCCGGGCAAGACCTTCCAGGGCGTGGTCGATCGCGTGGCCAATGTGGTGGATGCCGGCAGCGGCACCTTCCGGGTGGTCTGCGCGTTCGCCGACGCGACCCTGCAGCCGGGCATGTTCAGCCGCATCCGCATCGATTACGACCAACGCGCCGACGCACTGGTGGTGCCACGCATCGCGCTGCTGGACGATGGCGACCCGGCGGTGTTCGTGGTCCGTGACGGCAAGGCCGCGCGGGTGCCGGTGAAGCTGGGCTACGCCGATGGCGAATGGCTGGAAGTGCGCGAAGGCCTGAAGCCGGGCGATCGCGTGGTCACCGCAGGCAAGGTGGCCCTGCGCGATGGCAGTGCCGTGCAGGTGATCGGTGATCCCGCTCCGAAGGCGGTAGCGGCGAAGGATGAGGCCGTCGAGGCTGGTAGCAAGCAATGAGCGGCCATCCGGATCCCCACGATTCCCAGCCGCAAGGGCGGCTGGGCAGCGGCCTGGTGGAGTTCTCCACCCGCCGCCGGGTGACCATCGCGATGATCACGGTCACCATGCTGCTGTTCGGCGTCATCGCCCTCGGCAGCCTGAAGGTCAACCTGCTGCCGGATCTAAGCTATCCGACCCTGACCGTGCGCACCGAATACACCGGTGCGGCGCCGTCGGAAATCGAGACCCTGATTTCCGAGCCGGTCGAGGAAGCGCTGGGCGTGGTCAAGAACCTGCGCAAGCTCAAGTCGGTCTCGCGCACCGGTCAGAGCGACGTGGTGCTGGAATTCGCCTGGGGCACGGACATGGACCAGGCCAGCCTGGAAGTCCGCGACAAGATGGAAGTACTGCAACTGCCGCTGGAGGCCAAGGCCCCGGTGCTGCTGCGCTTCAATCCCTCCACCGAGCCGATCGTCCGCCTGGCGCTGTCCAACAAGAACGCGCCGGCCAATGATGCCGACGCGGTGCGCCTGCTCACCGAGCTGCGCCGCTACGCCGACGACGATCTGAAGAAGAAGCTCGAGCCCGTCGAGGGTGTGGCCGCGGTCAAGGTCGGCGGCGGCCTGGAAGACGAAATCCAGGTCGACATCGACCAGCAGAAGCTGGCCCAGTTGAACCTGCCCATCGACAACGTCATCCAGCGCCTGCAACAGGAGAACATCAATATCTCCGGCGGTCGCCTGGAAGAGGGTTCGCAGCGTTACCTGGTGCGCACGGTCAACCAGTTCGCCACGGTCAACGAAATCCGCGAGATGCTGATCACCGCGCAGACCAACGGCGGCAGCAGCGCCGCGCAATCGGCGGCCGCGCAGATGGCGGCGATCGCCGCGTCCACCGGTTCGGCGGCGGCGATGGCCGCGGCGGCTTCGGTGCAGAGCGCGTCTTCGAGCGATACAAGCGCCATCGCCGGCGGTATGGCGGTGCGGCTGAAGGACGTCGCGGATGTCCGCCAGGGCTACAAGGAGCGCGAGGCGATCATCCGCCTGGCCGGCAAGGAAGCGGTGGAGCTGGCCATCTACAAGGAAGGCGACGCCAACACCGTGTCCACCGCCGACGCGGTCAAGAAGAAGCTGGAAGAGCTCAAGAGCCAGATTCCACCGGACGTCGAGCTGACCACCATCGAGGACCAGTCGCTGTTCATCGAGCAAGCGATTGCCGACGTCAAGAAGGACGCGGTCATCGGCGGCATCCTGGCGATCCTGATCATCTTCATGTTCCTGCGCGATGGCTGGAGCACGTTCGTCATCAGCCTGTCGCTGCCGGTGTCGATCATCACCACGTTCTTCTTCATGGGCCAGCTAGGCTTGAGCCTGAATGTGATGTCGCTGGGCGGTTTGGCGCTGGCGACCGGCCTGGTCGTGGACGATTCCATCGTGGTGCTGGAGAGCATCGCCAAGGCGCGCGAGCGCGGACTGGGCATATTGCAGGCGGCGATCGCCGGCACCCGCGAAGTGAGCATGGCGGTGGTGGCGTCGACCCTGACCACGGTGGCGGTGTTCCTGCCGCTGGTGTTCGTGGAAGGCATCGCCGGCCAGTTGTTCCGCGATCAGGCACTGACCGTGGCGATCGCCATCGCGATTTCGCTGGTGGTGGCGATGACCCTGATTCCGATGCTGAGCTCGCTCAAGGGCCGCCCGCCGTTGGCGTTCCCGGAGGAAGCACCGCATCCGCGCTGGCAGCCGACCTCGGCCTGGCAGCGTCCGTTCGCCTTCGTCGGCCATCTGATCGGGCTGGCGTTCCGCTCCGTGTTCTTCGGCATCGCCTGGTTCGTGGTGAAGGCGTGGCGCGGCATGGCCGCGGTGGTCGGTCCGATCATGCGCAAGCTCAGCGACCTGGTGATGATGCCGTACAACGGCGCCGAGCGTGCCTATCTGCGCCTGCTGCCGGCTTCGCTGGCACGACCCTGGCTGGTGCTGGGCTTCGCCGGCGCGGCATTCGGCCTGACCCTGCTGACGGTGCCGATGCTGGGCGCGGACCTGATTCCGCAGCTGGCCCAGGATCGCTTCGAAATGACGGTCAAGCTGCCGCCTGGCACGCCGTTGAAGGACACCGACGCGCTGGTCCGCGAGTTGCAGCAGAAGCACTCCAAGGATGACGGCGTGCAATCGCTGTATGGCGTCAGCGGCAGCGGTACCCGGCTGGATGCCAGCCCGACCGAGAGCGGCGAGAACATCGGCAAGCTGACGGTGGTGATGGCCGGTGGCGGCAGCGAGAAGATCGAGGCCGCCGAGACCGAGCGCCTGCGCGCGACCATGCAGTCGCACGCCGGCGTGCAGGTGGACTTCGCCCGTCCCGAACTGTTCAGTTTCTCCACCCCGCTGGAGGTGGAGCTGCGCGGACAGGATCTGGCCTCGATCGAGCAGGCCGGCCGCAAGCTGGCGGCGATGCTGCGCAACAATCCGCACTACGCCGACGTCAAGTCGACGGTGGAGGAGGGCTTCCCGGAGATCCAGATCCGCTTCGATCAGGAGCGCGCCGGTGCGCTGGGCCTGACTACCCGCCAGATTGCCGACGTGGTGGTGAAGAAGGTCCGCGGTGAAGTGGCCACGCGCTACAGCTTCCGCGATCGCAAGATCGACGTGCTGGTGCGCGCGCAGGAAACCGACCGCGCCAGCGTGGAGAGCATCCGCCGTCTGATCGTCAATCCCGGCAGCAGCCGGCCGGTGACCCTGGACGCGGTCGCCGACGTGGTGTCCACCACCGGTCCCAGCGAGATTCATCGCACCGACCAGATCCGGGTGGCGATCGTCTCGGCCAACCTGCGCGACATCGACCTGGGCGGCGCCGTCGCCGAGGTGCGCGACATGGTCGCCAAGGAACCGCTGGGCGCGGCCATCGGCATGCACATCGGCGGACAGGGCGAGGAACTCGCCGAGTCGGTGCGCTCGCTGCTGTTCGCGTTCGCCCTGGCGGTGTTCCTGGTCTACCTGGTGATGGCCTCGCAGTTCGAGTCGCTGCTGCATCCGTTCGTCATCCTGTTCACCATCCCGCTGGCCCTGGTCGGCGCGGTGCTGGCGCTGCTGATGACGCGCTCGCCGGTGTCGGTGGTGGTGTTCATCGGTTTGATCCTGCTGGTCGGCCTGGTGGTGAAGAACGCGATCATCCTGATCGACAAGGTGAATCAGTTGCGCGAGGCCGGCGTGGCCAAGCGCGAGGCCCTGATCGAGGGTGCGCGCTCGCGCCTGCGCCCGATCGTGATGACCACGCTGTGCACGCTGTTCGGCTTCCTGCCCCTGGCCGTCGCGCCGCTGTTCGGCAGTCCGGGCGCGGAAGTGCGTTCGCCGATGGCGATCACCGTGATCGGCGGCCTGCTGGTGTCGACCCTGCTGACCCTGCTGGTCATCCCGGTGGTCTACAACCTGCTGGACCGCCGCGCCGATGACTACTACCTGGAGCGCGGGCGCCGCAATCGCGCCTCGGCCGAAGGCATTGATGGTGCGGGTGAGGGCGGCACGGCCGCGGCGGAGCACGCATGAGCGTCGCCGAGTTCAGCATCAAGCGGCCGGTCACGACGATCATGTTCTTCGTGTCGTTGTTCGTGATCGGCATGATCGCGGCGATCCGGCTGCCGCTGGAAGCGTTCCCGGACGTGTCGCCGCCGTTCATCATGGTGCAGCTGCCGTACACCGGCTCGACCCCGGAAGAGGTCGAGCGCACGGTGCTGCGGCCGGTCGAGGAAACGCTCTCGACCATGACCGGCATCAAGCGGATGGACAGCTCCGCGCGCTCGGATGGGGCCAACATCTTCATCCAGTTCTCGGACTGGAACCGCGACGTGGCCATCGCCGCCTCGGAGGCGCGCGAGCGCATCGACGCCATCCGTGACGACTTGCCGGACGACCTGCAGCGCTACTTCGTTTTCAAGTTCTCGACCACCGACGAACCGGTCCTGCGGGTGCGCCTGGCCAGTGCCACCGACCTGACCGGCGCGTACGACATGATCGACCGCGAATTCAAGCGCCGGCTGGAACGGATTCCCGGCGTGGCGCGGGTCGAGGTGTCCGGCGCGCCGGCCAACGAGGTGGAAATCGCGATCGAGCCGGATCGCCTGACCGCGCACAACCTGAGCCTCAACGAGCTGACCACCCGCCTCCAAGCCGTCAATTTCTCGGTCTCGGCCGGGCAGATCACCGACGGAGGCCGCCGCCTGCGCGTGCAGCCGGTGGGCGAACTGGCCGATCTCGAACAACTGCGCTCGCTGGTGCTGAACAACAGCGGCCTGCGCCTGGGCGACATCGCCGAGGTGCGGCTGAAGCCGGCGCGGATGGACTACGGGCGCCGCCTGGACGGGCGCGCGGCGGTGGGCCTGGACATCTTCAAGGAGCGCAACGCCAACCTGGTGGAAGTCTCCAGCGCGGCGCTGAAGGAAGTGGAGGCGATTCGCGAAAGCCCGGCACTGAACGACGTGCAGGTCCTGGTGATGGACAACCAGGGCGACAACGTCACCTCCTCGCTGCTGAGCCTGGCCGAAGCCGGCGGCATCGGCCTGGTGCTTTCTATCGCGGTGCTGTTCTTCTTCCTGCGCCATTGGCCGTCGACGCTGATGGTGACCCTGGCGATTCCGATCTGCTTCGTGATGACCCTGGGCTTCATGTACTTCGCCGGCGTCACCCTCAACATCCTCAGCATGATGGGGCTGCTGCTGGCCGTGGGCATGCTGGTGGACAACGCGGTGGTGGTGGTGGAGAGCATCTACCAGGAACGCGAGCGGATGCCGGGCCAGCCGGTGCTGGCCTCGATCGTCGGCACCCGCCACGTCGCCATCGCGCTGTCGGCGGGTACGTTGTGCCACTGCATCGTGTTCGTGCCGACGATGTTCGGCGAACGCAACATGCTGAGCATCTTCCTGTCCCAGATCGCCATCACCATCTCGGTGTCGCTGCTGGCGTCCTGGCTGGTCGCGGTGAGCCTGATCCCGATGATCTCCGCGCGGCTGAAGACGCCGCCGGCGGTGAGCAAGCCCGACGGGCTGATTCCGCGCATGCAGCGCCGCTACGCCGGCCTGCTGCGCTGGACACTGGCCCATCGCGGCTGGAGCGTGCTGGGCATCCTGCTGATCATCGCGGCCAGCGTGCTGCCGATGACCCAGATGAAGACCAACATGTTCGGCGGCGAGGATGCCGGCGAGACGCGAATCTTCTACCAGTGGAAGGGCGCCTACACCAAGGAGCAGATGTCGCAGGAAGTCGGCAAGATCGAGGCCTACCTGGAAGCCAACCGCAAGCGCTTCAAGATCACCCAGATCTATTCGTTCTTCAGCGAACAGGGCTGGGGTGGCACCAACATCAAGCTGGACACCAAGGACATCACCGAGAGCAAGCAACTGGTCGATGCCATCCGCAAGGACCTGCCGAAGTCGGCGCGTGCCAACGTCGGCATCGGCGACCAGGGCGGACCGGGTGGCGGTGGCGGCCAGCAGGCGCAGAGCGTGTCGGTGCAACTGGTGGGTGATTCCACCCAGACCCTGACCGAGCTGGCCAACGAAGTCGTGCCGATCCTGGCCAAGCGCAAGGAATTGACCGACGTGCGCGTGAACAGCGGCGACCGCAACAGCGAACTGGCGGTGCGCGTGGATCGCGAGCGTGCGCTGGCGTTCGGCTTCAGCGCCCAGGAAGTGGGGCGCTTCGTCGAACTGGCCCTGCGCGGCGCGCCGCTGCGCGAATTCCGCCGTGGCGAGAACGAGGTGCCGGTGTGGGTTCGCTTCTCCGGCGCCGAACATTATGGTTCCGAGGATCTGGAATCGTTCACCGTGCGCGCACCGGATGGCCGCACCGTGCCGCTGCTGGCGATGGTCGACGTGGCCATCAAGCCGTCGGCCAACGAGGTCCAGCGTTCCAATCGCCAGACCACGCTGACCATCCAGGCCAACCTGGCCGACAAGGTGTCGATGCCGGAAGCGCGCAAGGCGATGGAGGATACCCTCAAGCCGCTGGCGTATCCGGCGGGTTACAGCTACAGCTTCGATGGCGGTGGTTTCCAGGAGGATCAGGAAGCCATGCAGCAGATGATGTTCAACCTGCTGATTGCCCTGATCATGATCTACGTGGTGATGGCGGCGGTGTTCGAGTCGCTGCTGTTCCCGTCGGCGATCATGAGTGGCGTGCTGTTCTCGGTGCTGGGCGTGTTCTGGCTGTTCTGGCTGACCGGCACCGAATTCAACATCATGGCCTTCATCGGCATCCTGGTGCTGATGGGCGTGGTGGTGAACAACGGCATCGTGATGATCGAGCACATCAACAACCTGCGACGGCGCGGCATGTCCCGCACCGAGGCGCTGGTGGAAGGCAGCCGCGAACGCCTGCGCCCGATCATGATGACGATGGGCACGGCGATCCTGGCAATGGTGCCGATTGCGATCAGCAATACCCAGTTGGCGGGTGATGGCCCGCCGTACTTCCCGATGGCGCGCGCCATCGCCGGCGGGCTGGCGTTCTCCACCGTGGTCAGCCTGCTGTTCCTGCCGACCATCTACGCGATCCTCGACGATCTGCGCAGCGGTACGGTCCGGGCCCTCCGGCGTGCGCGTGGCAAGGGCGATGCGCCGGCGGCGGCCAGCCTCACCGCATTGCATACGGAGTAACGCGGACAGGCGTGCCTGACCAGGAAGGCCGGCCCAAAGCCGGCCTTCTTTTTTCCTTCCTCATCCTCCTTCCGCCAGGAGGACATGCAACGACGGGTGTTACTTCTCCACGAAGGCGCGTTCGAACACGTAGTCCCCGGGATGGCCGGTCCGGGGCGAAACCTGGAAGCCCCGCTGGTCCAGCAGGGCGCGGATCTCGGCGAGCATTGACGGGCTGCCGCAGATCATGAAGCGATCGCGGGCCGGATGCAGCGGCGGCAATCCGCTTGCATCCGCCAGGCGGCCATCGGCGAGCTGCGCGGTGAGCCGGCCGGTGTTGCGAAAGGCGTCGCGGGTCACGGTCGGGTGGTAGAGCAGCTTCTGCCGGATCTGCGCGCCGAGGAACGGGTGCGCCGGCAGATCCCGCTCGATGAAGGCCGAGTAGGCCAGATCACTGATGTGCCGCACGCCATGCGCGACGATGACCTTCTCGTAGCGCTCGTAGGTTTCCGGATCCTGGATGATGCTCATGAACGGGGCCAGGCCGGTGCCGGTGCCGAGCAAATACAGATGCCGTCCGGGATGCAGGTCGTGCAGGACCAGCGTGCCGGTGGGCTTGCGGCTGACCAGCACCGGATCGCCGACCTGAAGATGCTGGAGCCGGGACGTCAGCTGCCCGTCCTGGACCTTGATGCTGAAGAATTCGAGATGTTCTTCCCAGTGCGGGCTGGCGATGCTGTAGGCCCGCATCAGCGGACGGCCGTCGACTTCGAGCCCGATCATCACGAAATGGCCGCTCTCGAAGCGCAGGCCCGGATCACGCGTGGTGCGGAACGAGAACAGGCTGTCGTTCCAGTGGTGGACATGGGTGACGCGCTCAATCGCGTGCAGGCTCATCAAACGACTCCGGCGGGGGAAGAAACGAAGCGGCCGCGCTCACGCCAGCCACCTGTGCAGGGCGGCCAGCGCCACCAGACCGGCGAGCGTCCAGGCAAGACCCGCCAGCCAGCGCGGCCGGTAAGGCAGGACGCCCAGCGCAAGCAAGAGACCGGCTGCGGTCATCGCGCCCAACCAGATCACCGGACCGCGCGCCCAGTCCTCGGCCTGGCCGGCCACCAGCAGGGCCAGCGCGAGCAGGCTCCCGCCGAGCCAGCGCCACTGGCGCATCCGGCCGGTACCGGCCCGTGCGGCGCCGTGCAGATCCATCTGGTGTTTTTCCATCGACAGGCACAGCGCCGCGAAACCCGCATAGGCCAGAGCCGTCAGCAGCAGGAACACGAGCACGCTCATGCGTTCGCTCCCGCCGGCCCCGTATTGGCGACATTGGCGGCCTGCCGTCGCCGCGCCGCCGCGCTTGCCGGCGGTTGCCAGCGCTGCATGCGGCGGCCGGCACAGGCCAGGCCGGCACCCAGCGCAAGCATGGCGAGATCAAAACCGGCCATCACCCAGTCATGCCGCATGAGCGAGACACCGAGGTGCGTCGAAGTGGTCAATGCGTTGACCAGCGGCAGCAGCAGGAACAGCAGTGCGGCGACGTAGAGCTGCCAGGCCCACATGGCGCGCCTGGGCCAGGCGAAAGCGGCCAGCAGCGCGACCGCCCATGCCGCGAAAAACACGTTCGCCTCCGCGGACGCGCGCTCGGCGATCGCCAACGGCAGCAACCGGTTGCCCCAGAAATAGGCCGCGAACGCGATCGGCAGGCCGGCGACCGCGCCGATGTTGAGCGCATCCACCAGCCGCAGGCCGAAACCGATGCGCCCTGTCTTCAGGTGTTTGGGGCGTTCCTTGATGGCCCACAGGATCACGCCGCTGGCGACCATCAGGCAGCCGGCGAGGCCGGACAGGAAGAACAGCAGGCGCAGCAGGGGATCGGCGAAGCGTGCCAGATGCAGGCCATACATCACGCCGCGGGTGCGGGTGGCACCACCCGGACCGGGGCTGGCATCGAGCAGGGCGCCGGTGGCGCCGTCGAAACGCAACGAGGGCGTGTCGATCGACAGGCGCTTGCCGGTGCGCTGGAACACGTCGACCACGGCATTCGCATCGCCGGGATGGTGAACGGTGAAGCCGCCGGGCTCGCCGCCCTGCCAATACCGGCGCGAGGCATCGAGCACACGCAGGATGTCCGGTGTGCCTGGCGCGGATGTCCCCGCGGCGTCGCGCGGTTCGCCGAACCGGGCGAACGCGGCGCTGAAGAAGGCATCCTCGTCGGCCGGATAGGCCGCCTTCACGCCCCAGGGCAGGTACATGAACATCAGGGTGACGATGCCGGTATAGGTGATCATCGCGTGGTATGGCAGCGCCATCACCGCGCTGACGTTGTGGAAATCCAGCCACGAGCGCTGGCCCTTGCCGGGGCGGAACGTGAAGAAGTCCTTGAAGATCTTCTTGTGGGTGATCACGCCGGTGATGATCGCCACCAGCATGAACATCGCGCAGAAGCCGACCAGGTAGCGCGCCCACACCACCGGGATGTAGTGCAGGTCGAAATGCAGGCGGTAGAAGAAATCGCCGCCGCGGGTTTCGCGGGCGGCAATCGCCTCGCCGGTATCGGGGTTGACGGTGGCGTCGCCGAAGCGTCCGCCCCGCCGGCCACGGCGCTTCCCCTCGTCCGGCGAAGTGGCGGATTCGGGATTGCGCCAGAACATCCGCAGGGTGCCGTTACGGTCGTCGGGCAGGGTAACGGTCCAGCTTTCGGCCCGCGCCGCGTACCGTTGAAGGTATTGAAGCGCACGCTCGGCGGCTTCCGGCCCCCGCGCGAGGGTGCTGGGTACCTCCGGACGCATCCAGCGGCTGATTTCCTCGCGGTAATAGCTGGCGGTACCGGCCATGAAAATCAGCAGCAGCAGCCAGCCGACCAGCAAGCCTGTCCAGGTGTGCAGCCAGGCCATCGACTGGCGGAAACCCTGCTTCATGCCGCAGGTCCCAGCCAGGCCGTGCCCACGCCCATCAGCAGCGCAGGCAGGGCGATGCCGATCCAGGCGCGCAGGGCGGTGCGTACCGCGAACGCCCACAGCGCGGCGCAGGCGCAGACGACGATCGCGACCAGCATGCCGGTCAGCACGGCCTGGGCGCGATCCATCGGCAGCGCCAGGGCGAGGAAGGACGAGGTAGTGGCGGCCAGCGCATAGCCGCCGAGGATGGCCGCGAGGCTGCGCGAGGCGATGCCGGCGCGCGGATGCCGGAGCACACCGGCAAGGCGTTGGGGACGGGGGGAGAAAAGAACTTTCACGAACGCATCCGGGCTTGCGACAGGAATGGGCAGGCGGCTTCGCCACCCGCCCGGGAGCCGCCTTCCCTGGCGGCGGCCGACGCCATCGGGCGCGGTGTCCATTCCGCTATAACGTGCCAGGCCACCGCATCCCTCAAGGATTGCCGGGCGCGGGTGGCCGATGCCGGGGTCAGAGACGGATGCGCAGGTTCAGGGTGACGTTGCGTGGTTCTCCCCAATGCACGCCGTTGTAGAACCCCATCCGGCTGTAATAGTCCTTGTCCAGCAGGTTGTTGATGTTGAGGCTGGCAGTGATGTTGTCGCTGAAGCGATAGCTGGCCGCCAGATTGAGCAGATGGACGGCGTCCTGTTCCATCGGTGCGCGCCGGGTGAGCGGGGCGCCGGTGGCCGGGTCGTACGCGCCCGTCGGCCGGTTGCCGGTACCGGTGAGCTTGCCTTGCCAGGTGACGCCGCCGCCGATGCTCAGACGGTTCCAGCGGCCAGGCAGGCGGTAGTAGGTATTGAGGCGGAACAGATCCACCGGCTGCATGGTGTTGATGCGAACGCCGGCCGCGTTCTCGGCCTTGGCGTGGGTGAAGCCGCCGGCGATGTTCCAGTTCTCGGTGACCTGGCCTTGCACTTCCAGTTCCCAGCCCCGCACCTGGTTGCCCTTGCCGGTGGACTTGTAGGCGTAGGCCGGCGAGCCGTTGATGATCCGTGGAGGGACCGTATCATCGATTTCCGCCAGGTTGTCCTGTTCGCTGCGGAACACCGCCGCGCTCGCGTTGAGGCCGCCATCGAAGAACTCGCCCTTCAGGCCCAGCTCGTAGCTGTTGCCCTCGATCGGATCCAGATAGCGGTCGTTGCGATCGCGATATTCCTGTGGCTTGAAGATGCTCGTATAGCTGGCATAGGCGGTCAGCTTGTCATTGAGATCGAAGAGCACGCCGGCGTAGGGGGTGAATACATCTTCGACTTTGTAGCCACCCCGGGCCTCGAGCGTGCCGGCCGTGTTGTAGCGTTCCTCGTTGGCGGTTTCCCAGGTGCTGTAGCGCGCACCAACCACCGCCTTCAGGGCGTCGGTGAAATTCAGGTGCGCGGCGATGAAACCGGCGCTCTGCCGGGTTCGGGAGCTGTAGGCGTTGTGGCCATGGCGGATACTGCCGAACCGGGGCACGTTGCCGTCCCAGTTGCGCCAGTCCGGAATCCGACTGTAGTCGGCCCAGCTGGCATAGCCGGCCGGCGGCAGGGTTTGCGTATAGGGTTCGTAAGAGCGCTGGCTCAGGGTGCTGTAGCCAGCCAGCAGGGTGTGCTCGCGGCCGAACAGGCGGAACGGACCGCCGGCGTTGAACTCCCAGGCATCGCTGCGGGTGCTTCCCAGGAAGCGCGAAGTCCACACCTGGATCCCGCTGCCGTCGGCGCGCGGAAAGCCTTCGCCGCCGTAGAACATGTAGCCGTCGGTGTCGCTGTCGGCACGGGTATAGGCCAGTCTGGCCAGCCAGCCATTGGCGAAGGACTGTTCCAGGCGGGCGAAAGCCTGGCGATCCTCGCGTGGCCACGAACTCCATTTGGCCGACAGATTGGTGTTGCGCGGCAATCGCGCCAGACTGCCGTCGGCCATCCAGTAGGGCAGTGTGCCCCAGGTGGCGCCCTGGGTTTTCGGCGACTGGTAGTCGTAGCCCGCGGTCAGCAGCGTGCGCGGCGTCAGATCGGCTTCGATCACGCCGTACAGCACGTTCTTGTCGAGCCGGTAGAAGTCGCGCCAGGAGTCGCTCTGCTGCTTGGCGGCGACCAGGCGGCCACGCAGCCGACCATCCCAGCCCAGCGGGCCACTGATGTCGGTCTCGAAGCGGTGGTTGCTCCAGCGCCCGATCGTCAGCCCCGTGGTCATCGCGAATTCGGAGGTCGGCCGCTTGCGGATCAGGTTGATGGTGCCGGACGGATCTCCCGCGCCCGTGGTCAGGCCGGTGGCGCCACGAACCACTTCGATGCGTTCGTACACGGCCGAATCACCGTCGGCCTTGACGTAGCCGCCGGTATTGAGCATGCCGTCGACCTGGATGTTGTTGATGGCGTAGCCGCGCGCGTTGTAGCTGACGCGCTCGCTGTCGGTGTACTGGACGAACACGCCGGTGACCTGCTGCATCACGCCGGACAGGCTGAACAGTCCCAGGTCGTCCAGGCGCTGGCGGGTGATGACGGTGACCGACTGCGGGGTTTCGCGCAGGGACAGATTCAACTTGGTCGCGCTGCCGGTTTCGCGGACCGTATAGGAGTTCTTGTTTTCCTTTTCACCGTGGACTTCGATCGCTTCCAGCGTCGTCGGTCCGTCCGAGGCGGCCTGCGCGCGGGCGAGTCCAGGCAGCAGCGCGCACGCCAGGGTGATGGCCTGTGCCAGGGGATGGCGGAAAGGAAGCGTGGGAACGGGGGTGGGGGACATGATGTGATTCCTGAAATGGCGTGGTGTTCGCCCCGGGTGGGGTACGCACGTACAACGCGCCAGCAATGGGAATCACTCAACGGGCAGAACGCCGTCTCAACGCAACAGGCAGTAGATCACCACGCAACACAGCAACAACGCCGCGACCGCCATCCACGTGGGTTGCCCGGCGCGGGACGGGGGCGTGGAAGTAATATGACTAAACTCGCTCGCGAGTACGTGCGCGGGCTGTTCCAGTTGCTCGGACAACTGCAGCGTCTCTTCCCACGCGGTCTGGTGTGCGGGTTCACCCAGCCATGCCAGGAATCGTTCCTGCTCGGCCTCCTCCATCGGCACACCCGAATGCAGGCGCACGTGCCAGGCAATGGCCTGGTCGGAGGGGGAAGGAGTTGGGCTCTCGTGGGGTGCCGACATGGGTGCCTGGGAGCGGTGGCCAGTATGTGGATCAGGTCAACCTGTAACGTTCACCGGCGACCGCGGTTGACTCGGCCTGTGCCTGCCGGCGCAGGAAATCGCGGCAGCGATGCATGGCCAGCATCATCTCCTTTTCGACCGTGCTGGTCGATACGCCGAGCGCCTGGCCGATTTGCGGGTAGGTCCAGCCATCGATGCGTTGCATGAGGAACACCCGGCGCGTGCGCGGCGGCAGTCCGCGCAGGGTTTGCAGCAGTCCTTCCAGACGCGCGCGGCTGTCCGCCATCTGTTCCGGGGATGCGGAGGAAACGTCGGTATCGTGGCTGGCCTGGCGTGCGTGCTCGTGGCGCACGCGCCGGGATCGCAGATGATCCAGCGCCAGGTTCTGCGCGGTGCGGAACACCAGGCTGAGATCCGCTTCACCCAGGTGGCGATCCTTCAGCCGCAGGTAGGTGTCCTGCACGATGTCCTCGGCCGTGCTGTCGCAGCCGACGATGCGGCGCACCAGATGAACGATGCGCTGGCGCTCGCGGACGAAAACGCGGGTGAAGCCATCCATGTCGTCGGCAGTTCTCACGATAATCGCAAATGATAGTCATTACCATTTGAGCGGGCAACGTGGATCACATAGACGCCCCAGAAACCGCGGTCAACGACTGTGGAACAGTACGGGAGCGTCCGGTCTTATGGCATCGCCGGTGCGCAGCCACGGCGCCGTCGCGGTTTCGATGGTGCAGGGACCGAGCGTGGCGATGCGCAGTGGCCGCATGCGCGCCTGGCGTTCCAGGATCGCCAGCATCCCGGCCAGCATCGCGCCGGAGAACGGCGAATAGAGGTAATACACGCTCGCGGCGGATAGATCGATGGTGCGGGCGTCGCCGGCGACGAAGCGGACGTGCTCAAGCGCCAGCGCGTCGGCACTGCGCCGCGCGCTGGCGACGTAGGCGGGCTCGATTTCGATGCCGACGGCCTGCGCGGGCGTGAGGATGGCGGTCAGCAGCGGGAGATGGCCCAGGCCCGAACCGAGATCGATCAGGACATCGGATTCGCGCAAATCCAGCCGGCGCAGCAGCGCCAGCAAGTGGCGCGCCGGCGTGGGCTGGTAGAACACCATGTCCGGAAGCAGCCCGCCGATGTCCGTCGAGGGCGCATCCGGCGCGAGCACCTCGGCCAACAGCGCGTCCAATGCGTCATAGCCATCGCCATCGGGTGCGTCGCCTTGGCCTGCCGTCAGCGCGGTGAGCGCTTCCGCGCCCCGGCCCTGGCGGATGGCGCCACGCAGCATCGCGCAGAAATCGCGATGGATTGCTTCCAGTTCTTCGCGCAGCGCGCCTGTCTGTCGGGACAGCCCAGCCTCTGCCTGGAAACCGGAGGCTTCCAGGCGATCCAGCACATCACCACGCCGACGCCATTGATCCGGCGCGCGCAGGGCGGCGTCGGCCGTCCAGTGCCGCACCTGTTGCCGTAATCGATCGAGCGGATCCGGAGCGGACAATCGGCAGCCGGATCAGCCGAACAGCTTGCCCAGCATGCGCAGCCCGCCGGTCCACACGCCGATGGCCGTTCCCAGGCTGGTCAGGAAGAAGTTGAGCAGCACCCGCGCCACCCGGTTGCGCCACCAGCCGCGCAGGGTCTGCACATCGTCGCGCAGCGCCATGAAATCCGCATAGGTCGGTTTGCGCAGGCTCGCCTCGACCAGGGCGCTCACGGTGCCGGACGCCAGCGCCGGATGCAGCGGGGTGAGCGGGGAGGCGACGAACGCGGCGGCGATGCTCAGGGGATGCCCCCCGGCGATGGCGCAGCCCAATGCGCCGAGGGCACCGGTCGCGAGCACCCATTGCACGATGAGATCCGAACCGACGTCGACGCCACCCCGATAGAAACCCCAGGCGAAGCCACCCAGCACGAACGTGGTCAGCAGAATGGTGAACCAGGGAATGCTGCTCTTTTCGGGAATGTGCTCCAGCTCGGCGAGCGTGGCGGCCGGTTCATCGTTGTCCTCGCGCAGGTGCCGGGCCAGTCCGTGCAGATGGCCCGCGCCGACCACCGCCAGCATTTCGTGCGGCTTGTCGCCCTTGGTCTGTTGGCCGCCGGCCTGGCGCAGGCGCGTGGCCATGTAGCGATCCCGCTCGGCGATGACGGTTTCGTACAGCGCCGGATTGTCCTGGGCGAATTCGCCGAAGCTCGATTCGAGCATGTCACCCTGTTTCAGCTTCTCGATTTCGGCATCGCCGACTTCCTCGTCGGCGAACATGCCGGCCAGGATGCCGGCGCTGATCTTGGCGCGGCCCCACCAGCTCAGGCGATGCAGGGCGCGCTTGAAGGTCAGGCCGACCTCGCGATCGATCAGGTGCACCGGCAGCCCGCGTTCGCGCGCGTCTAGCGCGCCGGCCTTGAGTTCGGCGCCGGGTTCCACGTCCAGTTGTTCCGCCAGCCGGCGCTGGTACGCGGCCAGGGCCAGGTTGGCGGCAAACAGGTGGGTCTTGCCTTCGCGCAGCACCTTGATGAGATCCAGCTTTGCCAGCGCGTCGGGATCCGTGAGCGATTGCAGACGGCCGGCGTCGAGTTCGACCGCCACGCTGTCGTAGGCGCCACTGGCGACCGCCGCGCGCACGGCGTCCACGCTGCTGCGCGAGACGTGCGCGGTGCCGAGCAGGGTGTAGCGGATGCCGTCGCGTTCGACGATCTGGTGCGGCTGACCGGCCAGCGGGTCGTGCGCGGCGGGAAGAGGGGACGGCGTAGGGTCGTTCATGGTGTCATTCATCGGAAGGGGCCGCGCCGTCACCCGCGCCGAGCGCGCGTTGCATCTGCACGGTATCGAGCCAGCGGCCGTGCTTGCGGCCCAGGCCCTGGAAGACGCCAACGGTGCGGAAGCCCAGCTTTTCATGCAGGGCGACCGAGGCGCCGTTGGCGGGTTCGCCGATCACCGCGATCATCTGCCGGAAGCCGCTGGCTTCGCAGGCGTCGATCAGGCGTTGCAGCAGCGCCTTGCCGACGCCCTGGCCCTGGTGCTCGGGAACGATGTAGACCGTGTCCTCCACGGTCCAGCGGTAGCCGATGCGGCTGCGATAGCTGCTGGCGTAGGCGTAGCCGGCGAAGCGGCCATCGCGTTCGGCGACGAAGTAGGGATAGCCCGCCGCCTGCACGGCGCGCATGCGTTGCGCCATTTCGGCCTCGTCGGGTACGTCGTATTCGTAGGTCGCCACGCGCTCGCGCACTTCCTCGGCGTACAGGGCGGCGATGGCCGGGATGTCGGCCTCGGTGGCGTCGCGGATGTGCAGGGGCAAGCGGGTGATGCCTCAGTCGATGTAGCGCTTGAGCAGATCGCCATAGGCGTCGATGCGGCGGTCACGCAGGAACGGCCAGATCCGGCGCACGTGCTCGCTGCGTTCCATGTCCACTTCCACGCTCAGGAGGGTGGCGTCGGTGCCGGCCTCGGCGAGGAACTCGCCCTGCGGACCCAGCACGTGGCTGTTGCCCCAGAACTGGATGCCGGACGTGCCCAGCGGCGAGGGTTCGTGGCCGACGCGGTTGCAACTGAGCACCGGCAGGCCGTTGGCGACCGCATGGCCGCGATGGCTCAGCACCCACGCATCGCGCTGGCGATTCTTTTCTTCCTGCGTGTCGTCAGGATCCCAGCCAATCGCGGTCGGATACAGCAACAGCTCGGCGCCGGCCAGCGCCATCAGGCGCGCGGCTTCCGGATACCACTGGTCCCAGCACACCAGCACGCCCAGGCGACCGACCGAAGTGTCGATCGGCTTGAAGCCGATGTCGCCGGGAGTGAAATAGAACTTCTCGTAGAAGCCCGGATCATCCGGGATGTGCATCTTGCGGTACTTGCCCGCGATGCTGCCGTCCTTCTCGAACACCACCGCAGTGTTGTGGTACAGGCCGGTGGCGCGGCGCTCGAACAGCGAACTCACCAGCACCACGTTGTGTTGCTTCGCCAGGCGGCTCAGGCGTTCGGTGCTGGGGCCGGGAATCGGTTCGGCCAGGTCGAACTCGCCGACCGACTCGTGCTGGCAGAAGTATGGGCCGTTGTGCAGTTCCTGCAGCAGCACCAGGCGCGCGCCGCGGCGGGCGGCCTCGGCCACGCGTTCCTCGATCACCGACAGGTTGGCGTCGGCATCGCCGTGGTTCTTTTCCTGGATCAGGGCGACGGGCAGGGAGGTCTTGCGGGTCATGGCGGGGGCGGTGTTGAGCGGACGCGCATGGTAACGCGGATGGCCCGGCCCCGGGCCGACCGCGGGTGAACGGCGGGCGCGGCGCCGTCAGTCGCCGGCCTGCTCGCGACGGCGCTGGGCGCGCCCCAGCCAGGCGCCGTTGCCGGCCCATACCAGGGCGATGCCGGCGCCGATGAACATCGCCAGCGCGGGGTGCTCCGCGACCAGATCCAGCATCCGCTTCACCCAGCCGCTGAGCGCGTCGGCACCGCGATAGACCACGGTGTCGATGAAGTTCTTGGCCTTGTACTTGTCCTCGGCGCCGACCACGGTGTACAGCATCTCGCGGCCCGGCCGCACCAGCGCGTATTCGCCCGCGCGGCGCACCACCATCACCACCGCGAACACCGCGAAGGTGGGCGCCAGCGCCAGCCACAGGAAACCGGCGGCGGTGATCAGCGGTACCAGTACCAGCAGGATGCCCACGCCGAGCCGGCGCGCGATCTGCCCGGTGATGAAGATCTGGGTCAGGATCGCCAGGCTCTGCACGATGGTGTCGATCAAGCCGAACACCTGGGTCTGGCGGATGCGGTCGGGGAATACCTCAGCGACCAGCCGCGCCTGTTCGAAGTACAGGAAGGTGCTGACGCTGGCCAGCAGCAGCACGAACAGGGCGATGCCCAGCAGGTAAGGCGAGCGGAACACCGCCGTCGCGCCCGCGAACGGATTTCCGCCCAGCGGGCGGCTGCGGGTGGCGCCATCCTGGATCGGAAGCGGATGCGCGTCGCGCCAGCGCTGCAGCCAGTTGGCGGCGGCGATGCTGCCGGCCAGGAACAGCGCGGACAGCAGCACCAGCCCGGCATGCCCCAGCGGCGCGACCAGCAGGGTGCCGAGGATGGGGCCGAACAGGCCGCCAAGACTGGCGCCGCCCGCCATCAACGCGAACAGCCGCTTGGCCTGCGCCACCACGAACAGGTCCGCCAGCACGCTCCAGGCCAGCGAAATGGTCAGCAGGTTGAACACCGACAGCCAGATGTAGAACGTGCGCGCGATCCAGACGTTCTCCGGCTTCCACGCGAACAGCGCGGCGAAAACCAGCAGGTTCAGCACGAAGAAGCCGAAGGTCCATGGCAGGATATGCCGCCGCCGTACCCGCGCCGCCACCCAGCCGAACAGCGGCATCGCCGCCAGGGTCGCCACGAAGGTGCCGGTGAACAGCCATTGCAGGTTGTCCACGCCGCCGGCCACGCCCATCGTCTCGCGCACGGGACGCAGCATGAAGTAGCCGGTGAACAGCAGGAAGAACAGCGCCAGTCCCGCGACGACCGCGGCGGTCTCGCGGGGTTCGACGTTGAACAGGCGGGCGATCAGGCTGGGGCGCGGCGAGGCGTCGCTCATCGGGTACTCAGGCGAATTGGGCGATCAGCGACTGGCGCTGGGTGGCATCGAGATCCGCGCCGACGCCGGCGCGCAGGTTGTCGCTCTGCCGATCGGGCTTGCCGGTGGCGGGAATCACCACCGTCACCGCAGGATGGCTCAGCGCGAATTTCAGGAACGCCTGCGCCCAACTGGTGATGCCGGCCTCGGCCGCCCAGCCGGGGAGCGGCTTGTCCTTCACCTGCGCGAACAAGCGGCCATCCTCGAACGCGCGGTTGATCATCACGCCCACACCAAGGTCCTGCGCCAGCGGCAGCACCCGTTTCTCGGCACCGCGCGAAACGACCGAATAGTTGATCTGCAGGAAGTCGGGTTTCTCCGCCTGGACGATGTCGGCCAGTTCGTCCTGCGCGCGCTCGACGTAGTGGGTGACGCCGACGTAGCGCACCTTGCCCTGCTGCTTGAGTTCGCGCGCGAGCGCCAGTTGCGCCTTCAGATCCCCGAGGTTGTGGACCTGCAGCAGCTCGACCTTGTCGGTCCGCAGGCGGCGCAGGCTGTCGTTGAACTGGGCCAGGCCTTCCTCGCGTCCGGTGACGCCGGAGAGTTTGGTCGCCAGCCAGGCCTTCGGTCGCAGGCCCTGTTCGGCCAGCAGGGGACCGAGCACATCCTCGGCGGTACCGTAGGTCGGCGCGGTGTCGATGACGCTGGCGCCGGCGGTGAAGAAGCGTTTCAGCACCTCGCGCAGCGGATCCTGTTCCGCGGCGCTGGCGCCGACTTCGAAACTGCCGGAGGTGCCCATGCCGATGACGGGAATGCGCTCCTGCGTGTGTGGAATCAGCCGGGTATTGAGCGGTCCGGGCAGCGCGGTGCTGGCTGCCGACGGCGTCTTGCCCGGCGCGCTCTGGGCCATCCCGGCCTCGGCGGTGTCACGGCAGGCCGCGAGGCCAAGACCCGCGGCGGCCGCGGCGGTGGAAGCAAGGAACTGGCGTCGTGTGTACACCGTGGACTCCTCCGCGCTGGGCAAGAGAGCGTTATCAGTGATTGGTGTCACGCATGTGTAAACGAAGCGTTCAATGCCGCCCCAACCAAAGACCTAGTCGCGATGTTTCGACCTGAAATGTGAAACGGGGCGGATTCCTGCGAATCCGCCCCGTTCGTTTCCAACTGCCGAGTCCGCCACTCAGACCGCGGAAAGCAGGCCCTGTGGCAACTGCATGGTGATGCAGTGGAGACTGCCGTTCTGCCAGATCAGCGCCCGGCACGGCACCTGCACGATTTCGCGACCGGGATAGGCCGCCGCCAGAACTTCCGCCGCCTTGGCGTCGGCCGGGTCGCCATAGGCCGGCATCAGCACCGCGCCATTGAGGATCAGGTAGTTCGCGTACGAGGCGGCCAGGCGGCGACCGTTGTCCAGGACCGGTTGCGCCCAGGGCAGCGGGAATGGGCGGTAGGGTTCGCCGGTGCGGGTGCGCAGGGCGGCGATGTCGGCCGCCATCGCCTGGAGTTCGGCGAAGTGCGAGTCGGCCGGATCGTCGCAGGCCTGGAACACGATGGCGTCGCCAGGCGCGAAGCGGGCGAGGGTATCGACGTGGGCGTCGGTGTCGTCGCCTTCCAGGTAGCCATGATCCAGCCACAGCACCCGATCCTGTTTCAGCCAGCCGCCCAGCCGCGCGGTCAGCTCCTCGCGGCTGGCCTGCGGATGACGCTCGTGCAGGCATTGCCACGTGGTCAGCAACGTGCCCTCGCCATCGGTTTCGATGGCGCCACCTTCCAATGCAAAATCAATGCTTTGGACGAAATAGTTGTGAAACAGGTTCATGCCGGACAGCTCGCCGACCAGGCGGTCGTCGCGGCTGGCCTCGAACTTGCCGCCCCAGCCGGTGAAGCGGAAGTCGAGCAGCTTGAAGCGGCCACCGTCGCGCAGGCTGATCGGGCCGGAGTCGCGCAGCCAGGTGTCGTCGTACTCGGCCGGCACGAAGCGAACCCGGTCCATGTCCACCCGCGCCGAGCGCAGCCGGGCTTCCGCATAGATCTGCAGATCATCGTCGGCGACGCAGATCACCACGTCCTGGAAGCGGGTGATGGCCGCCACCAGCGCCACGTAGGTTTCCTCGACCTCGCCCAGGCGTTCGGCCCAGTCGGTGTCGGCATGCGGCCAGGCAATCAGGATCGCGGACTGGGGTTCCCACTCGGCGGGAAAACGGAAAGCGTCGGTCATCGTACCAATCGGTCAGTGCGGGTCAGCGGATGGGGGGCTTGGGCCCGATTTCTTCCGGGCCGGCCTGGTTGGCGACCACGTCGATCACGCGGTCGCGTTCGAAATACACGGTGAAGGCGGGGTAGACCCAGCGATGGATCGTGGGCCATTGCCGCTTCTGGCCGCCGCGCGGTTCCAGCTTCTGCTGCGGTTCGCCGAAGCGCGCCTGCACCTGGTTGCTGGTCCAGCCGCGCACCGGCGCCGCCTGGGCGGCGGTTTCCTGCACGCGGTCAACCAGCAGGGTGTCGGCGGCGAAGGCGTTGGTGGCCAGGCCCAGCAGCACATACATCGGGATGACGAGGACGCGATGGTTCATGGCGGATTTCCCCCGGAAAGAGGCGGCCTTTATAGCAAAAGCGGCGCAACAAAAAACCGCCCGAAGGCGGTTTTCCGGGAGTTCCGCGCAGGCTCGACCGGAAGGTCGCCCGCGGCCGGAAACTCAGCGCTGGCGCGCCTTGAAACGCGGATTGGACTTGCAGATCACGAAGACCTTACCGCGGCGGCGGACCACCTTGCAGTCGCGGTGACGGGCCTTCGCCGACTTCAGGGAGGACAGGACCTTCATGATGAAACCTCGGCGTAAAAGAATATGGGGCGAAACGAAGCCCGCTATTCTAAATGCATTTCCCCAGCAACATCAAGTGGTTGCCGGACGAGACGGGAAACCGGCCGGCGCGGCCCGCGGGCGGCGCGGCATAATAGTGTGAAAACCACAGGATTCCCCATGTCCGAGAGCATTCCCGTCCTCACCATCGATGGCCCGTCCGGGGCCGGCAAGGGCACGGTCAGCCGCATCGTCGCCGACCGCCTGGGCTGGCATTACCTGGATTCCGGCGCGTTGTACCGGGCGGTCGGGGTGGCGGCGAGCTGGGCGGACCTGGACATTTCCGACCCCGCGGCGCTGGTCCGCTGCACCTTCGATACCCGGGTCCGCTTCCAGGATGGCCCGCAGGGCCTGCGGGTCATCGTCGACGACGTGGACGCCACCGAGGAACTGCGGCTGGAAACCACCGGGGCGCTGGCCTCGGCCATCGCCGCGATCCCCGAGGTCCGCTCGGCCCTGAAGGAGCGCCAGCGGGCTTTCCGGCAGCTTCCGGGCCTGGTGGCCGACGGTCGTGACATGGGTACCGTCATCTTCCCGGACGCCCCCTACAAGGTGTTCCTGACCGCCAGCGCCGAGGAAAGGGCGGAAAGGCGCTATAAGCAGTTGAAAGACAAAGGGGTTTCGGTTACCTTAGACGGTCTGCTACGCGAGATTCTCGCCCGCGACGCCCGTGACGCACAGCGCACGGTGGCGCCCCTGCGGCCGGCCGACGACGCCGTCCACATCGACACCACCGGCCTGGGCATCGACGAAGTCGTGGCGCGCGTGCTGGCCATCGTGAGTCGTTGATCGCAATTCATCGCGGCGGCTTCCGGTTCCGGCGCGCCGCGGAAATCAGCATGCAGAAACGAGCCCGTTCTCCGGTGCCTTGCACCGGGGCGACGGTTTTTCCACTTCAACTACACACGGCACTTTCCTACGTGCCGAAAGGGTGGACGGGGGAACGCCGCGAGGCGCGCACCCGTCCGTGTGTCCAACCGAGTAATCAACAATGACCGAATCATTTGCCGAACTGTTTGAACAGAGCCAGACCCAACTGGCCAAGCTGAAGCCGGGCGCCATCGTCACCGGCGTCGTCGTGGAAGTCCGCAACGACGTGGTGGTGATCAACGCCGGCCTGAAGTCCGAAGGCATCGTGCCGATCGAACAGTTCCGGAACGACGCCGGCGAAATCGACGTGGGCGTGGGCGACGAAGTGAAGGTGGCCCTCGACTCGATCGAGAACGGCTTCGGCGAAACCGTCCTGTCGCGCGAGAAGGCCAAGCGCGCCATGGTGTGGGACGAGCTGGAGCAGGCGCTGGAGAAGAACGAAACCATCACCGGCCGCATCAGCGGCAAGGTCAAGGGTGGTTTCACCGTCGACATCAAGGACGTCCGCGCGTTCCTGCCGGGCTCGCTGGTCGACGTCCGTCCGGTCCGCGACCCGGGCTACCTGGAAGGCAAGGAGCTGGAGTTCAAGCTCATCAAGCTGGATCGCAAGCGCAACAATGTGGTCGTCTCCCGCCGCGCGGTGGTCGAGAGCGAGCATTCGGAAGAGCGCGAGCAGCTGATGGACAAGCTGCAGGAAGGCGTGGTGCTGAAGGGTGTGGTCAAGAACCTCACCGACTACGGCGCGTTCGTCGACCTGGGTGGCATCGACGGCCTGCTGCACATCACCGACATGGCGTGGAAGCGCGTGCGTCATCCGTCCGAAGTGGTCGAAGTCGGCCAGGAACTGGACGTCCGCGTGCTCAAGTACGACCGTGAGCGCAACCGCGTCTCGCTGGGCCTGAAGCAGCTGGGCGAGGATCCGTGGGACAACATCGCCCGCCGTTATCCGGCCAACAGCCGGGTGTTCGGCAAGGTCTCCAACGTCACCGATTACGGCGCGTTCGTCGAGATCGAGCCGGGCGTGGAAGGCCTCGTGCACGTGTCCGAGATGGACTGGACCAACAAGAACGTCAACCCGTCCAAGGTCGTGCAGGTCGGCGACGAAGTCGAAGTGATGGTGCTGGACGTGGACGAAGAGCGTCGCCGCATCTCGCTGGGCATGAAGCAGGTCGCCGCCAATCCGTGGGAAACCTTCGCGGCTACCCACAAGAAGAACGACAAGGTGTCCGGCCAGATCAAGTCGATCACCGACTTCGGCATCTTCATCGGCCTGGACGGCGGCATCGACGGCCTGGTCCACCTGTCCGACATCAGCTGGAACACCACCGGCGAAGACATCGTGCGCAACTTCAAGAAGGGCGACACGCTGGAAGCCGTGGTGCTGGCCGTTGACCCGGAGCGCGAGCGCATCAGCCTGGGCGTCAAGCAGCTGGAGCAGGATCCGTTCGGCCAGTACATGGCGGCGCATCCGAAGGGCTCGAAGGTCGAGGGCGTGGTGAAGGAAGTCGACGCGAAGGGCGCCGTGATCGAACTGGCCGACGGCATCGAAGGCTACGTGTCGGTTCGCGACATCGCCAACGAGCGCATCGACGACGCCAGCCAGCACCTGAAGGTCGGCGACAAGATCGAAGCCAAGTTCATCGGCATGGATCGCAAGGGCCGCACCCTGCAGCTGTCGATCAAGGCGAAGGACGAAGCCGAAATGCGCGAAGTGCTGGAGGAATACCAGTCCGCGTCGGGCGGCACCACCACGCTGGGCGCGCTGCTGCGTGCACAGCTGGACGGCAACAAGTCCGAGTAAGCCAAGCAAGTCCGTTGTAAGCAACACGAGCTTCCGGCCGGCCCGGGTCAATGACCCGGGCCGGTGCGGAACGTACCCGCCCGAAAGCCTGCGCGATGACCAAATCCGAACTCATCGAAATCCTGACCCGCCGCCAGCCGCACCTCAAGGCCGAAGACGTCGACCTGGCCGTGAAGGCGTTGCTGGAAATGATGGCCGGGGCGCTGGCGCAGGGCGATCGCATCGAAATCCGCGGGTTCGGCAGCTTCTCGCTGCACTACCGCCCGCCGCGCATGGGCCGCAACCCCAAGACCGGTGATTCGGTCGCCCTTCCGGCCAAGCATGTTCCCCACTTCAAGCCGGGCAAGGAGCTGCGCGAACGCGTCAGCGACGTCACCCCGGTGGAAGAAAGCGCGGACTGATTTTCAGGTCTTCGACGGCGTCTGGCAGGACCGGCGCGGGATGCCGGCCTCACGCCCGGCTGCGCACGGAGCCGGCGCTCGGCTAAGCTAGCCCCGACTGGCAAGCGCAGGGAGTCGCCCGATGAGTACCATCCGCCTGGTTGTCGCACTGGTTTTTCTCGCCGCCGGTTTGGTGATCGGCGTGCTCAATACCCAGCCGATCGTGCTGAAACTGCTGTTCACCGAGATTCCGACCTCTTCCGGCGTCGCGATCATCCTCTCGCTGCTGTTCGGCGTGCTCATCGGTGGCCTGATCGTCATGGCCACCATGGTGCTGCCGCTCTATGCGCGCCTGCGCAAGGCGAACAAGGTCCAGGCCTCCGCCGCTTCCTCCTCCTCCATCCCGCCAACTCCTGGCATGGGTCCCTGATCGATGGAATTCCTCAACGAGTGGTTCTGGTTCTTCCTGTTCCTGCCGCTGGCCGCGCTGAGCGGCTGGATCATCGGCCGGCGCGGCGGCCAGCGCCATGGCGACACCCAGGTCAGCCGCCTGTCCAGCACCTATTTCCGGGGCCTGAACTACCTGCTCAACGAACAGCCCGACAAAGCTATCGAGCTGTTCTTGCACATCGCCGAGCTGGACAAGGAAACCTTTGAAACCCAGGTCGCGCTGGGGCACCTGTTCCGCCGCCGCGGCGAAGTGGACCGGGCGATCCGCCTCCACCAGGGACTCGTGCAGCGTCCGGACCTGAGCGACCAGCAGAAGGTCCAGGCATTGCTCGCGCTGGGCGAGGACTACATGCGCTCGGGGCTGCTGGACCGGGCCGAGACCGTGTTCACCGACCTGGCCCGTATCGACCAGCGCGCGCCGCAGGCCCTCAAGCATCTGATCGGCATCTACCAGGCCGAGCGCGATTGGGAAAAGGCCATCGACAACGCGATGCGCTACGAGGAAGTGACCGGCGAGGCGATGGGCAAGCTGGTCGCGCAGTTCGAGTGCGAACTGGCCGAGCGTCACCGCACCGCCAACGATGTCACCGCGGCGCGCGCGGCGATTGCCCGTGCCTACCAGGCCGACGCCGGCTGCGTGCGCGCGGGCATCCTGGAGGGGCGGCTGGAATCGGATGCCGGCAATCACGAGGCCGCCATCCGCGCCTACGAGCGTGCCGCGCGCCACGATCCCGACTATCTGCCCGAGGTGCTGCCCGGGTTGCTTGCCAACTATGAGAAGGTGGGCGATCTCTCGGGTGCGCGGACGTTCCTGTCGGAAATGAGCGAGCACTACCGCGGCATCGCGCCGGTGCTGGCCCTCACCAAGCTGGTGGAAGGACAGGATGGCGTCGCCGCCGCGCGCGCCTACCTGGCGAGGCAGCTCAAGGATCGACCCTCGGTGCGGGGTGAGGCGGCCCTCATCGACCTGACCCTGGCCGAAGGCGCCGACCCGTCCGCGACCCTGCACGATCTCAAGCACATCACCGATCAGTTGCTGGTCCGCAATCCCAGCTACCGCTGCACCCGCTGCGGATTCGGCGCACGCACGCATCACTGGCAATGTCCCAGCTGCAAGGAATGGGGCAGCATCAAACCGTTGCTGAACTACGCCGTCGTCTGATGCCTGGATTCATCCCCTGGCTCATGCTGCACTTCGTGGTGGCAGCGGCAGGTACCTGGCTGGCGCGCCGCTACGCGCTCCATCGCCGCCTGGTCGATCAGCCCGGCGAGCGCCGGAGCCATTCGATTGCCACGCCGCGAGGGGGCGGGATCGCCATTGTCGTGGCGCTGCTGCTGGCCGCGGCCGTGCTCGGCTGGCGGACGCCGGGGGAGCGCGAACTGTTCGCCGCGTTCGGAATCGGACTGGCGCTGGTTGCCGGCGTGGGCTGGTGGGACGACCACCGTCCGCTGCCGGCGTCCTGGCGGTTGCTGGCCCATCTGATCGCTGCCCTCGTGTTCGCCACCGCCCTGCATCGCCAGGGGGCGTCGGCATGGCAGGTACTGTTGGCCATCATCGCCATTGTCAGCCTGGTCAACGTCTGGAATTTCATGGACGGGATAGACGGCCTGGCCGCTAGCCAGGCGTTGATCGCCGGCCTGGCGGGCGCGTTCTTCCTGCCGGGCCCTTGGTCCTGGCTGGCGGCGGCGCTGTTCGCGGCATGTTGCGGTTTTCTGCCGTTCAACTTCCCTCGCGCCCGGATTTTCCTGGGAGATGTCGGCAGCGGAGCACTGGGATTCGCACTGGCGGCGCTCTTGAGCGTCGCCTCAAAGAATGCGGCAACGCCGCCAATGCTCTTGTTGCTGCCGCTGGCCGCGTTCCTTGTCGACGCCGGCTTCACGCTCGCTACGCGCATCCTTAACGGCGAGCGCTGGTGGACGCCTCATGTCACGCATGTCTACCAGCGCGCCGCCCGACGTTACGGTCATGTGGCCGTAACCTCGCTCTATGGCCTGTTCAGTGGTGTTACGCTCTTGTTAATGTGGATGCTGTCTAATGCCGGGGCCGGGTCCGGGCTCATTGCCTTGGTTGCTTGGTACGCATTCGCGCTTGCGCTCTGGGGATGGTCGCGCAAGGGATTGGCATAGGGTCAGGGAGGAGTTGCATGCAATCTTGGCGGGACCGGACGACGGCATTCCTACCGCGCCTGCTGGTGGCGACCCATGATTTGTTCATGGTGTGGCTGTGCTGGCAACTGCTGCACTTCGTGCGCTACGCCATGCTGCCCCAGTCGCCGGGTTATCCCCTCTGGTCGAACGAAATCGCCATCGTGGTCGCTGGCCAGGGGCTGGTGTTCTGGTGGATGGGTCTCTATCGGGGGCTGTGGCGCTTCGCCAGCCTGCCGGATCTCTGGAACATCGTGAAGGCGAGCGGCCTGGGCTTCCTGGCCATCGTCGTCGGACTGTTCTTCTACAACCGCTTCGGCTCCCTGCCACGGGCGGTGCTGGCGTTCTATCCGTTCGCGCTGGTGGCTTTCCTGGGCTTGCCGCGCCTGCTGTATCGGGCCTGGAAGGACCTGCAGACCAGCCGGCTGCATGAGAATGCATCGCGCGTGCTCGTCCTTGGCGCAGGCCGGGCGGGCGAGGCGCTGGTCCGGGAACTGCGCAGGACCGGCGTCTACCAGCCGATCGGCTTCCTGGACGACGCGGTCAAGCTGCACGGCTCCAAGCTGTTGGGGGTGCCCGTGCTGGGCAGCCTGGACCAGGCCGCCAGCGTCGCCCGCGAGAGCGCGGCGCGGATGCTGGTCATCGCGATGCCGTCGCTGGATGCGCCGAGCATGCAGCGGGTTGTCGCCATTTGTGAAAGTACCGGCCTGCCGTTCCGCATGGTGCCGAGGCTGATCAATGTCCTCGAGGGACATGCCATGCCGGGCGACCTCAAGGAGGTGGCCATCGAGGACCTGCTGGGCCGGAAATCGGTGACCCCGGACTGGAAGCTGATCCGTGGCTGGCTGGGGGGCCGGACCGTCCTGGTGACGGGCGCCGGCGGTTCGATCGGCTCCGAACTGTGCCGGCAATGCGCGCGCCATGGTGCCCAGCGCATCGCCCTGCTCGAAATCGACGAACTGGCCCTGATCACCATCCAGGCCGATCTGCGACGGGCGTTTCCGGATCTGGAGGTCCTTCCCGTGCTGGGCAACTGCGGAGATCCCGCGGTTGTCGAACACGCGCTGGCGCTGGCCGAGCCGGATGCGGTCTTCCACGCCGCGGCTTACAAGCAGGTGCCGCTGCTGGAACAGCACCTGCGCGAAGCGGTAGGCAACAACGTGCTGGCCACCGATATGGTGGCCAAGGCCTGCCGTCGCAGCGGGGTGGGGACGTTCGTCCTGATCTCCACCGACAAGGCGGTGGATCCGGTCAACGTGCTGGGGGCGACCAAGCGGCTCGCCGAGATGGTTTGCCAGGCCACGGACGATGGCCATGCCGGCGGGACCCGGTTCGTCACCGTCCGCTTCGGCAACGTGCTGGATTCCGCCGGCAGCGTGGTTCCCCTGTTCCGCGAGCAGATCCGCAAGGGTGGGCCGGTGACGGTGACCGACCCGGAAGTGACCCGTTACTTCATGACGATTCCGGAGGCCAGCCAGTTGATCCTGCAGGCGGCCGCCGGCGCGGCGCATGCCGCCATCTATACGCTGGACATGGGCGAGGCCGTGCCCATCCGGCTGCTGGCCGAGCAGATGATCCGGTTGGCGGGCAAGCAGCCGGGCCGCGACATCGCCATCGTCTATACCGGCCTGCGTCCGGGCGAGAAGCTGCACGAGAACCTCTTCCACGCGGACGAGGCCTACCGGCCGACCTCCCATTCCAAGATCATGCAGGCCGAGGCGCGCACCGTGTCGGCCGATTTCATCGAACTGGCCTTGCAGCGCCTGCGGGCCGCCTATGGCCGCTACGATGTCGACGAGATGCAGGAGATCCTGCGCATCGCGGTACCCGAGTTCTCGCCGCTTGAACAATCTCTTGAACCCGCTTCGGCTACCATCGTGACCTTCCCCGCTCGAGAAGCCCGCAGGACCCGATGACCGGACGCATCCGCAAGGCCGTATTTCCCGTTGCAGGCCTGGGAACCCGTTTTCTTCCCGCCACCAAGACCGTTCCCAAGGAAATGCTGCCGATCATCGATCGGCCGCTGATCCAGTACGCCGTCGATGAAGCTATCGAAGCGGGCTGCGACACCCTGATCTTCGTCACCAACCGCTACAAGCACGCGGTGGCCGACTACTTCGACAAGGCTTACGAACTGGAGCAGAAGCTGGAGCGTGCCGGCAAGCACGAGCAGCTCGAACTGGTCCGGAATGTGCTGCCCGAGGGCGTGCGCGCCGTATTCGTCACCCAGGCCGAAGCATTGGGACTTGGCCACGCGGTGCTGTGCGCCAAGCCCATCGTGGGCAACGAACCGTTCGCGGTCCTGCTGCCCGACGACCTCATCTGGAACCGGGGCGCGGGCGCGCTGAAACAGATGGCCGATGCCGCCGAGGCGACCGGCGCCAGCATGATTGCGGTGCAGGACGTGGCCCGCGAACAGACCGGCAGCTATGGCATCGTCGCCACGGATGCGTTCTCGGGCCGATCCGGCCGGATCAATGCCATCGTCGAAAAGCCCAAGCCCGAGGTCGCACCGAGCACGCTGGCGGTGGTGGGGCGCTACGTTCTTGATGGCGGGATTTTCGACCTGCTGGAGAACACCACGCCGGGAGCCGGCGGGGAAATCCAGCTGACCGACGCCATCGCGACCCTGCTCGCGCAGAAGCCGGTCCATGCCTACCGTTTCCAGGGCACGCGCTTCGACTGCGGTACCCACATCGGCCTCATCGAGGCCACCATCCGCTATGCGCTGGATCATGAAAAGCTGAGCGATGCGGCGCGCAGCATGATGCAGGATGCGCTGAGCGAACTGGGCGTGACCGATCTGGAGTAGGGCGCGGGTGGACGCCTGAAACACGGACAAAAGAATGGCGCCTGATGGCGCCATTCCTCTTTTCGGCAGTAGCGGAGTCAGGGCGTCAGAGCGACTCGAAGATGCCGGCGGCGCCCATGCCGGTGCCGATGCACATCGTCACCATGCCGTACTTCTGCTGGCGACGGCGCAAGCCATGGACGATGGTGGCGGTACGAACCGCACCGGTCGCGCCCAGCGGATGACCCAGCGCGATGGCGCCGCCCAGCGGGTTGATCTTGGCCGGGTCGAGTTCACTGTCGCGGATGACCGCAAGCGCCTGCGCGGCGAAGGCTTCATTGAGCTCGATCCAGTCCAGTTGATCCTTGCTCAGGCCGGCCTGCTTCAGCGCCTTCGGAATCGCGGCGATCGGGCCGATACCCATCACTTCCGGACGCACGCCGGCAACCGAGAAGCTGACGAAGCGCGCCAGCGGCGTCAGCCCGTAGTCCTTGATCGCCTGTTCGGAAGCGAGCAGCACCGCGCCGGCGCCATCGCTCATCTGCGAGGAGTTGCCGGCGGTCACGCTGCCGCCGAACTGGCCGTTGCGGAACACTGGGCGCAGCTTGGCCAAGCCTTCCAGCGAGGTGTCCGCGCGCGGGCCCTCGTCGTTCTCGACCAGCAGCTTCTTCAGGCGAATGGTGTTGCCCGCCAGATCCGGCAGGTGCGACAGGATCTCATAGGGCGAGATCTCGCTGTTGAATTCGCCCGCGGCGATGGCCGCCAGCGCCTTCTGGTGGGAGGCGAGGGCGAAGGCATCCTGTTCTTCGCGCGAGACCTTCCATTCCTCCGCGACCTTCTCCGCGGTGATGCCCATGCCATAGGCGATGGCGACGTGGTCGTCCTTGAACACCGACGGCGACAGCGCGACCTTGTTGCCCATCATCGGCACCATCGACATCGACTCGGTGCCGCCTGCCAGCATCAGGTCGGCGTTGCCCAGCCGGATCTGGTCGGCGGCCATCGCCACCGCCTGCAGGCCGGACGAGCAGAAACGGTTGATGGTCTGCGCGGCGATGGTGTTGGGGAGGCCGGCCAGCAGCACGCCGATGCGGGCCACGTTCATGCCTTGCTCGCCTTCCGGCATTGCGCAGCCGATGATGGCGTCATCGATGCGGTTGACGTCGATGCCCGGCGCCTGCGCGATGACCGACTTCAGCACATGCGCGAGCATGTCGTCGGGACGGGTATTGCGGAACACGCCCTTGGGTGCCTTGCCGACCGGAGTGCGGGTGGCGGCGACGATGTAGGCGTCCTGGATTTGCTTCATGGCTTTCTCCGAGAGCCGGGATTGGGGATTCGGGATTGGGGATTCGTAACGCCCCGTGCCCGGCCTTCCCGGCGATGATGGAATTTCGAAGGGAAGGGAATCCGCTTTGCACGAATCCCCAATCCCGAATCACGAATCTCAGTTCCTAAGCGGCTTGCCGGTCTTCAGCATGTGCGCGATGCGGGCCTGGGTCTTTTCCTGCTGGGCCAGTTCGACGAAATGCTTGCGCTCCAGCGCCAGCAGCCATTCCTCGTCGACCAGCGCGCCGCGATCCACTTCGCCGCCGCACAGCACGGTGGCGATGCGGGTGGCGATTTCATAGTCGTATTCGCTGATGAAACGGCCTTCCAGCATGTTGACCAGCAGCATCTTGAACGTGGCGATGCCGACGTCGCCGGCGACCTGGATGCGGCGTGCCGGCAGAGGCGGACGATAGCCGCTCTCGGCCAGTGCCAGCACCTGCTGCTTGGCGATATGCAACTGCTCGTAGGCGTTGAACACGACAAGGTCGTTCGCCCGCATGAGGCCAAGTTCCTTGGCTTCGACGGCTGAAGCCGAGACCTTGGCCATGGCCACCGTCTCGAACGTGCGCTTGAGTTCGGCGAACACGTCTCCGCCCGGTCCGGCCGCCTGCGAGGCGCGTACCGCGATTTCCTTCAGGCCGCCGCCGGCAGGCAGCAGGCCCACGCCCGCTTCGACCAGGCCGATGTAGCTTTCCAGCGAAGCCACGGTGCGGGCGCTGTGCATCTGGAACTCGCAGCCACCGCCCAGCGCCAGGCCGCGCACCGCGGCCACGACCGGCACCAGCGAGTACTTGATGCGCTGGCTGGTGGCCTGGAAGTTGGCGACCATGGCCTCGAACTCGGCAATCTTCCCGGCCTGCAGGGCGCCGAGCGCTCCGGCCAGATCGGCACCGGCGGAGAAAGGCTCCTTCGGTTGCCAGATCACCAGGCCCTTGAACTTCTGCTCGGCGATGGCCACGGCCTGCTGCACGCCTTCCAGCACGGCGTCGGACACGGTGTTCATCTTGGTCTTGAAGCTGACCACGCCCACGCCGTCGCCATCGGTCCACAGGCGCACGCCGTCGTTCTCGAACACCGTCTCGCCCTGCGGGAAGGATTCGCCCAGCAGCGGGTCCGGGAAGCGCTGGCGGCGATACACCGGCAGCGCCGAACGCGGCAGTTTTGCGTTGCGCGCCGGGCTGTAGCTGCCGTCGGCGGCATGCACGCCTTCGCGACCATCGAATACCCAGTCCGGCAGCGGCGCATTGCTCATGCTCTTGCCGGCAACGATATCGTCGGCGATCCACTGGGCGACCTGCTTCCAGCCGGCGGCCTGCCAGGTCTCGAACGGACCCAGCGACCAGCCGTAGCCCCAGCGGATGGCCAGGTCGACGTCGCGTGCGGTTTCGGCGATGTCGGCCAGGTGGAAGGCGCTGTAATGGAACAGGTCGCGGAACACGGCCCACAGGAACTGTGCCTGCGGATGCTGGCTCTCGCGCAAGCGGGCGAACTTCTCGGCCGGGTTCTTCAGCTTGAGGATCTCGACCACTTCCGGTGCCGCGGCACGGTCGGCGGGACGGTAGTCCTGCTTTTGCAGATCCAGTACCACGATGTCCTTGCCGACCTTGCGGAAGATGCCGGCCCCGGCCTTCTGGCCGAGCGCGCCCTTGGCGATCAGCGCATCCAGCCATGCCGGCGACTTGAAGTAGCCGTGCCAGGGATCCTCGGGGAGGGTATCGGCCATGGTCTTGATGACGTGGGCCATGGTGTCCAGGCCGACCACATCGGAGGTCCGGTAGGTGGCCGACTTGGGGCGACCGACGAGCGGCCCGGTCAGGCCGTCGACTTCATCGAAGCCCAGGCCGAACTGCTGGGTGTGGTGGATGGTGGCCAGGATCGAGAACACGCCGATGCGGTTGCCGATGAAGTTCGGGGTGTCCTTGGCGTAGACCACGCCCTTGCCCAGGGTGGTGGTCAGGAAGGTTTCCAGGCCTTCCAGCACGGTGCCGTCGGTGGTCCTGGCCGGGATCAGTTCGGCCAGGTGCATGTAGCGCGGCGGGTTGAAGAAATGCACGCCGCAGAAACGATGGCGAAGTTGTTCCGGCAGTACTTCGGCCAGCTTGTTGATGCCCAGGCCCGAGGTGTTGCTCGCCAGCACCGTGTGCTCGGCGACGAACGGGGCGATTTTCTTGTAGAGGTCCTGCTTCCAGTCCATCCGTTCGGCGATGGCCTCGATGATCAGGTCGCAGTCCTTCAGCTGGTCCAGCCCGGTATCGTAATTGGCCGGGCTGATCGCCTCGGCCAGTGTCTTGCTGGCGAGCGGGGCGGGGCTCAGCTTGCCCAGGTTGGCGATGGCCTTGAGGACAACGCCGTCGGGGTGGCCTTCCTTCGCGGCCAGGTCGAACAGCACCGTGTCGACGCCGGCGTTGGTCAGGTGGGCGGCGATCTGCGCGCCCATCACGCCGGCACCCAGCACGGCCGCCTTGCGCACAAGCAATGGATTGGACATTTCGGGAATCCTTGGATGTCAGGGGGTTATTTGACGTGGTCGGCGCGCAGGCCGGCCTCGGCGAAACGGATGAGTTCGCGGGCGGCCCGCTCACGGTGCACCACCTCGGTGACACCATGGGGACGCTTGATGAGCCCGAAGTCCGCCATGGCATAGGTCAGCGCGCCGGACAGGAAATCCAGCCGCCAGTACAGCTCTTCCTTGCTCAGGCCGGGCACGCAGCCGGCGATGGCCTTGCCGAACTCGCGCAGGACATGGCCATAGTGGTCTGACAGGAACTTGCGCAGGCCGTCGTTCTTCTCGGCATAGGCGCGTGCGATGACCCGGACGAAGGCCCCGCCGCCGTGGCGGTCCTGGGCCAGGGCCAGGGCGGGCTCGACGAACGCGGCCAGGATCGGCTCCAGTTCGCCTGGATGCTGCTCCAGGGCGGTCCGAAGCTGGCCCAGCCGCTGGCCGCTCATTTCGTCCATGCGTCGCCGGAAGACCTCGTTGACCAGGTTTTCCTTGGAGCCGAAGTGGTAGTTGACGGCGGCGATGTTGACGTCGGCCCGGCTGGTCACCTGCCGCAGGGAGGTGCCGGCAAAGCCGAACTGGGCGAACAGTTCCTCGGCGGCGCCGAGGATGCGCTCCTTGGTGGAGAAGTGGGGGGTGTTGCCCATGCGGTCGGTCCTGCTAATCAAACGCTTGTTTGATTGTCCATCCGCTCACGTATGGTTGTCATGCTGCCTTGCAGCAATCCGGTCTCCGGCCAGGTGCGCAATTGCGGCCAATACGTTAGAATCTCGCTCCGCAATTCAGGCTAAGCCCGTGTTTCGACGCGGGTTTTTCATGTTAACCTTGGGCCGAAAGTGGCCCGCCCAACGGAGAAATCCCCATGGCGCTGGAGCGCACCCTGTCGATCGTCAAGCCCGATGCCGTTGCCAAGAACGTCGTCGGCGAAATCTATGCCCGTTTCGAAAAGGCCGGTCTCAAGATCGTCGCCGCGAAGATGAAGCACCTGTCGCGTCGCGAGGCCGAAGGTTTCTATGCCGTGCACCGCGAGCGTCCGTTCTTCAACGCGCTGGTCGAATTCATGATCTCCGGTCCGGTCGCCATCCAGGTGCTGGAAGGCGAGAACGCGGTGCTCAAGCATCGCGAGATCCTCGGCGCCACCAATCCGAAGGAAGCCGCGCCGGGTACCATCCGCGCCGACTTCGCCGACTCCATCGACGCCAATGCGGCGCACGGTTCGGATTCGGTCGAGAACGCGAACATCGAGATCGCGTACTTCTTCGCCGCCACCGAAGTGTTCTCGCGCTGAGCCAGCGATGAGCAGCCACGAACTCGCGCCGATTGAACTGAAGCTGGCCGCGGATGCGCAGCCGGCGGTGAGCGGCGCGGGCGTGTCTGCGAAACAGAACCTGCTGGACCTCGATCGGGACGGCATGGAGCGTTTCTTCGTCGAACAACTCGGCGAGCAGAAGTTCCGCGCCCACCAGGTGATGAAGTGGATTCATCACCGCTACGTCACCGATTTCGAGCAGATGACCGATCTCGGCAAGAACCTGCGCGCGAAGCTGCAGGAACATGCCGAGGTCGTCGTCCCGGGCATCGTGTTCGACAAGCCCTCCGCCGACGGCACCCACAAATGGCTGCTGGGCATGGGCGTTGACGGCAAGAATGCCGTCGAAACGGTCTACATCCCGGACAAGAACCGCGGCACGTTGTGCGTGTCCTCGCAGGTGGGCTGTGGCCTCAACTGCACGTTCTGCTCCACCGCGACCCAGGGGTTCAACCGCAACCTGACCACCGCCGAGATCATCGGCCAGGTCTGGATTACCGCGCGCCACCTGGGCAACGTGCCGGCGCAGAACCGCCGTCTCACCAACGTGGTGATGATGGGCATGGGCGAGCCCCTGCTCAATTTCGACAACGTCGTGCGTGCGATGAACATCATGCGCGACGATCTGGGCTACGGCCTGGCCAGCAAGCGCGTGACCCTGTCGACGTCCGGACTGGTGCCGATGATCGATCGACTTTCGACCGAAACCGACGTCTCGCTCGCGGTCTCGCTGCATGCGCCCAACGATGCGCTGCGCGAGCAGTTGGTGCCGCTCAACCGTAAGTATCCGATCGCTGAATTGATGGCGTCGTGCGCGCGCTACCTGCGGGCCAACAAGAAGCGCGACTCGGTGACCTTCGAGTACACGCTGATGAAGGGCGTCAACGATCAGCCCGAGCATGCGCGCCAGCTCGCCCAGTTGATGCGCAAGTTCAGCAACGCGACCCAGCTCAAGGATGCGGGCAAGGTCAACCTGATTCCGTTCAACCCCTTCCCGGGCACGCGCTACGAGCGTTCGGGCGAGGAAGACATCCGTGCCTTCCAGAAGCTGTTGCTGGACGCGCATGTATTGACCATGGTCCGGCGGACCCGCGGCGACGACATCGATGCGGCCTGCGGACAGCTGAAGGGGCAGGTGATGGATCGCACCCGTCGCCAGGCCGAGTTCCGCCGCCAGTTGCAGGAACAGGGCATCGGTGATGCGGCGGCATAAGCCCTGGCTGCTGCTGCTGGCCCTGGTGCTGGTGGCGACCGGCTGCAGCCGGCTGACCTTCATAAGACCCAAGATGGAACGCAAGGACGGCGAGCAAATCGCGCCGACCTACCAGGTCAGCGACAGCGCCGAGACCAAGCGCAGGATGGAAGTCGAACGTGCCCTGGCCCTGGCGACCCAGCGGCTGCAGGCCGGCGACCTCGATGTCGCCGAGCGCGGCGCCCGGGCCGCGATGAAGGCCGATCCCCAGTCCGCCGACGCGCAGACCATCCTGGCCGTCGTGGCCGAGCAGCGCGGCCAGGCCAAGGCTGCGGGCGAGCATTACCGGCGGGCCACCGAACTGGCACCGGGGCGGGGCGCCGAGCAGAACAACTACGGTGCCTGGCTCTGCTCGAACGGCTATCCGGCCGAATCGCTGGTGTGGTTCGACCGCGCACTGCAGGACAGCGAGTACGAGACCCCGGCCGCGGTGCTCGCCAACGCCGGCGGTTGCGCCGACAAGGCGGGGCAGCGCGAGCGGGCCGAGCGCGATCTGCGTCAGGCGCTGGCGCTGGATCCGCGCAATGCCTTCGGGCTGCTTTCCATGGCCGAACACGAGTACCGCGCCGGGCGTTATTTCGAAGCCCGGGCGTTCGTCGAACGCAGGCTGGCGGCTGCACCCGCCAGCGCCGACGTGCTAAAACTTGCATCACAAATCGAAGAAAGACTCGGCGACAGGACTGCTGCCGGTCGATATGTTCAGCAACTTCGGGCGGAGTTCCCCGACGCGTCAGACGCTCAAACTGGGGGAAAGGCAGAACAATGACGGGTTCCAACTCGATTGATACGCAGCGCCTGCAGGGCTGCGGCGCGTTCCTGCGGGATGCGCGCGAGAAGGCGGGTCTCAGCCTGCAGGACGTGGGGAATCGGCTGAAGATGCCGCTCAAGGTGCTGCAGGCCCTGGAAGGGGAACAGTGGTCGCAGCTCGGGGCACCGGTGTTCGTCCGCGGGCAACTGCGCAGCTATGCGCGGCTGCTGAAGGTCGACATCGATCCCTTCCTGGCGCAGGCCGACCTGGAAACCGTCCGTCCGGCGGAACTGGTGAGCCACAGCTACACGCCCAAGGCGCAGCGCCTGTTCGAAAGCGCCAAGCGGCGGGCCGTGTACGTGGTCATCACCGCGGTCATCGCCACGCCGGTATGGATGGCGACCCGGCCGCACCTGGGTGGCAACGGCGGCCAGACCACCGCATCGCTGGACGTGATCCCGCAGAAATCGGCCGCCACGGGGACCGCGGGTGGTACCGCGGCGCCCGCGCAGCGTCCGGCCGCGACGCCTTACGTGGCGTCGTTGACACCACCCATCAGCCGGGCACCGGAGGCAGCGCTCAGCCTGGTGTTCAAGGGCGACAGCTGGGTCCAGATCGTCGCTCCGGATGGCAGCGGCATCGAGCAGGCCCTGCTGAAAGCGGGGGACCAGCGCAGCTATCCAGCCGGCCAGGTCGGGCGGATTGTCCTGGGCAACGCGGCGGCGGTCGAGGTTCAGCAAGCCGGTAGTACGGTGGACCTGACGCCGTACCGGCGCGCGAATGTCGCGCGCTTTACGGTATCCTCTGACGGTTCCCTCGCACCGGTCGCCGACTGACCCGAGCGCGGGTTTGTCCAACCAAAATCAAGACCCCGCTCGGACGGGGCGAGAGTACGCATGGCGATTGATGATCTGCTCGACGAGCACGAACAGGGCGAACGCGTCCGCAGTTGGCTGAGGAACAATGGCGCCGGATTGATTGGTGGCGTCGCGCTGGGACTGGCGGTGATTTTCGGCGGCCAGTGGTGGCAGAAGAACCGCCAGCAGCAGGACGAGCAGGCCAACCTGAATTACGAGAAGGCGATCGACGGCATTGCCGCCAACGATCTGAAGAAGGCCGAAGCGGCGGTCGCCTCGCTGGGCGGCAAGGACGGGGTCTATGGCGACCTGGCCGCGCTGCAACTGGCCAAGGCCCAGGTGGACGCCGGACAACGCGATGCCGCCATCACCACGTTGCGGGCGATCCAGGCCGATTCCTCCCTTCATGCCATTGTCCAGCAGCGGCTGGCGCGACTGCTGGTGGACGCCGGCAAGCACGATGAGGCCTTGAAGCTGCTGGCCGATGCCAAGGATTCGACCAGCCTGGAGATCCGTGGCGACGCGCTGATGGCCGGCGGCAAGCAGGCCGAGGCGCGCGATGCCTATACCAAGGCGCTGACCAGTCTCGACGTGGCCTCGCCGCAGCGCCGCCTGGTGGAACTGAAACTGACCGACGCGGGCGGCACTCCGCCGAAGACCGGAGAGTCTGCATGATGGCGAGGAACGCAACGGGCAAGCGGTTGCTGGCGGTGGCGGCACTGGTGCTGGTCCTGTCGGGCTGCAGCACCATCAAGGGTTGGTTCGGCGGAAACAAGAAGGACGAGAAGCCGACCGAGCCGGCCGAACTGGTCGAGTTCACCCCGTCGGTGGAAGTGGCCAAGGTCTGGAGCGCCAACGTGGGCAAGGGCGAGGATCGCCTGGGCCTGCAGCAGGCGCCCGTGGTCGCCGATGGCCGGGTGTATGCGGCCGCCGTCGAAGGCGGCGTGCGTGCGCTCGACCTGCAGACCGGCAAGGAAGTCTGGCATTTCAAGCCGGAGAAGACCCGGGCCGGCGATGCCGCCCAGCCCGATCAGGTCGCCGAGGAACCGGCGCAGGGCGAAGAGGAAACCAAGGCCGCCAAGCGCGCCCGCAAGGAAGCCGCCAAGCTGGCCAAGAAGGCGGCCAAGCGCAAGATCGAATGGCGCTTCTCCGGCGGTCCCGGCGCGGGCGACGGACTGGTCGTGATCGGCACGCTGGACGGCCGCGTGATCGCGCTGGACGCCAGCAACGGCACCGAGAAGTGGCGCGCCAAGGTGCCCAACGAGGTCATCACGGCACCGGCGATCGGCCAGGGCTATGTGCTGGTGCGCACCAATGACGGCCGGGTGAGCGCGTTCGACGCCGCCAGCGGCGAACGCCGCTGGTTCTGGACCAGCGAACTGCCCAGCCTGACCGTGCGTGGCAATGCGCCGGTGACGCTGGGGCCGGGCGTGGTGTTCGTCGGCAACGACGACGGCACGGTCGCGGCGCTGTCGCTGCGTGATGGTCGCCAGGTCTGGAGCCAGACCGTGGGCAGCCCGGATGGTCGCAGCGAGCTGGATCGCATGGCGGACGTCGACGGTCCGCCGGTACTGGACGGCACCACCCTGTTCGCCACCAGCTACAAGAAGGAAACCGTCGCCATCGAGGGTCCCAGCGGGCGGCCGCTGTGGCAGCGTGACAACGGTGGCCCGGGTGGCCTGGGCGTGACCAGCAGCCATGTCGTGGTCGCCGATCAGGGCGGCACGGTGTGGGGCCTGGACCGCTACAGCGGCAACGCCACCTGGTCCAACCCGAAAATGCTCCGTCGCTCGCTGACCGCGCCGTCGATTCATGGCGACTTTGCGGTGGTGGGTGATTTCGACGGCTACGTGCATTGGCTGAAGCTCGACAATGGCGAGGAAGCCGCGCGCGCGCGCGCCGGCGGCAAGGCCATCCGCGCCAAGCCGGTGGTGGTCGACGGCATCCTGCTCATCCAGAACGTCGAGGGCGAGCTGACCGCGTTCCGCTTCAAGTAAGCCAGCGCGGTGCCGAACCAGGGCGGTCCGGAGCGAATGCACCGGGCCGCTTTCCGTTTACGAGTTCCCTTTTCCGGGCCGGCTCGGCATCATGCGGAACCGGCCCGGCAGGAGCCGGAAGGCTTCGGCCCCGCCGCCCTTCATCCCCGTATTCCTGCCTTCCCATCCTTTTCCGGTTCAATCCATGCTTCCGCTCGTCGCCCTGGTGGGCCGTCCCAATGTCGGTAAATCGACGCTGTTCAATGCGCTGACCCGCAGTCGCGACGCCCTGGTCCACGACCAGCCGGGCGTGACCCGCGACCGCCACTACGGCGTCTGCCGACCCGATGCGGAGCAGTCCTTCGTGGTGGTCGATACCGGCGGCATCGCCGGTGAGGAAGAAGGCCTGGCCGGAGCGACCGCGCGGCAGGCGCGCGCGGCGGCCGAGGAGGCGGATCTGGTGCTTTTCATCGTCGATGGCCGCGAGGGGCCGTCGGCGCTGGACGATGACATCCTGCGCTGGTTGCGCAAGGCGGCACGGCCGACCCTGCTGGTAATCAACAAGATCGACGGTGTGGACGAACCGGGTGCGCGCGCCGAGTTCGCCCGCTACGGCTTCGACGACGTGATGACGATTTCCGCCTCGCACCGGCAGGGCATCGACGACCTGCTCGAACAGGTGCTGGAGCGATTGCCGGAAGAGGGCGAAGCCGAAACCCTCGACAACGATCCCAACCGGATGCGGGTGGCGTTCGTTGGCCGTCCCAACGTGGGCAAGTCGACCCTGGTCAACCGCCTGCTGGGCGAGGAGCGGATGATCGCTTCCGAGGTTCCGGGGACCACCCGCGATTCGATCGCGGTGGACCTGGAGCGCGACGGGCGCCAGTACCGGCTGGTGGACACCGCCGGCCTGCGCCGCAAGTCGCGCGTCGACGAGGCGGTCGAGAAGTTCAGCGTGGTCAAGACCCTGCAGGCCATCGAGCAGTGCCAGGTCGCGGTGCTGCTGCTGGACGCCAGCGAAGGCGTCACCGATCAGGATGCCAGCGTGCTGGGCGCCATCCTCGACGCCGGCCGCGCGCTGGTCGTGGCGATCAACAAGTGGGACGGGCTGACCACCTACCAGCGCGAGCAGGCCGAAGCCCTGCTGTCGCGCAAGCTGAATTTCGTCGAATGGGCCGAGGCGGTGCGCATTTCCGCCAAGCACGGTTCCGGCCTGCGCGAACTGTTCCGTGCCATCCATCGCGCGCATGCCTCGGCCACCCGCGAATTCGCCACCAGCGAGATCAACAAGGCGCTGGAGGTGGCATACGAGTCCAATCCGCCGCCGAGCATCCGCGGCCATGTCTCCAAGCTGCGCTACGTGCATCCGGGCGGCAGCAATCCGCCGACCTTCGTCGTCCACGGCACCCGCCTGAAGGTGTTGCCGGATTCGTACAAGCGCTATCTGGAGAACTTCTTCCGCAAACGCTTCAAGCTCGTCGGCACGCCGGTGCGGTTCGTGTTCAAGGAAGGCACCAACCCTTACGAGGGCAAGAAGAACGAGCTGACCGATCGCCAGATCGCGCGCAAGCGCCGGTTGATCCGGCACGTCAAGCGCGGCAAGTAGGCCATTCCCGGCATGCCTGCGGACATTCCCGGCCGGCTCGCGTTCGATGAAGCGCTGGCGATCGTCCGCACGGTGGCCATGGCGCGTGCGCTCGGGGCCGAACGCGTCCCGGTCCGCCGCGCCGAAGGCCGGATCCTGGCGGAACCCATCACCGCGCCCATCGCGCTGCCGCCATTCGACAACAGCCGGATGGACGGATTCGCGCTGCGTCATGCCGATCTTGCCGGCGCCGGACAGCCGCCGCGCCTGCGCATCGCCGGCGAACAATACGCCGGTGCCGGCCTGGGTGATGCGGCGATCGCCGCGGGCACCTGCGTCCGCATCACCACTGGCGCGGCGCTGCCGGCCGACGCGGACACGGTCGTCATCAAGGAAGATGTCCGTGAGGACGGCGGGTGGATTGAACTGGCGGATGTGCCGGTCGTGGGAGCGGACATCCGGCGCGCGGGCGAGGATGTCGCGGCCGGGGAACCGATCCTGGCCGCGGGACAGGTGCTGAGCCCGGTCCGGGCCAGCCTGCTGGCGGCCCTGGGCATCGCGGATGTCGCGGTGAGGCGACGGCCGACGGTGGCGGTGTTCACCACCGGCGATGAACTGGTCGAACCGGGGATGCCGCTGCCGCCGGGGCGCATCTACAACAGCAATCGCGAACTGCTGATGGGATTGCTCCGTCAGCAAGGACTCGAACCGACCGCGTGGCCGACCCTGCCGGACGACCCCGAACGGGTCCGCAGCCAGTTGGAAGACGCCGCGTCGGCATTCGATGTCGTGCTGACCTGCGGCGGGGTTTCCGCCGGCGAGAAGGATTTCGTGCCCGCTTTCCTCGCCGGCAGCGGGCGGATCCATTTCTGGAGGGTGCGGATGAAGCCGGGCATGCCGGTCCTGTTCGGCGAACGGGAACAGGCGGTATTCCTGTCGTTGCCGGGCAATCCGGTCTCGGTGCTGGCGACCTTCCTTGCGCTGGGCGTTCCGCTGCTGGACGGCCTGCAAGGTCGAAGCGAAGCCCGGCCACGCTGGCATGCGCGACTGGCTGCGCCCTGGCGGAAAAACCATGTTCGCCACGAGTTCCTGCGAGGCCGGCTGCAACCGGATGCGGATGGGGTGCTGCGCGTGGTTCCGAACGCCGCCGATGCCTCGCATCGACTGCGTGGCGCCGCCGACAGCAACGCGCTGATCGTGCTGCCGGAAGGCGAGCGCGAGTACGCCGTGGACGACGTGGTGGAAATCCTGCCGTACTGACCGGCGCGGACGCCGGCGTCGGCGAACTGCGCGATAATCCGCGCATGGACATCCGTGAAATCACCCCGGCACAGGTGCGCGAACATCTGTCCCACGGCGCCGTCTTCATCGACGTGCGCGAGGAACACGAGCGGGTGGGCGGCCAGGCCGAAGGCGCCATCGGCGTGGCCAAGGGCGACCTGCTGGCCGACCCGTCCCGCCATCTTCCCGATCCGCAACGCGAGGTCGTGCTGATCTGCCAGCGCGGCGGCCGCTCGATGGATGCGGCCAGGTCGTTGCAGGCGGCCGGCTATGCGCGATTGCTGTCGGTCGCCGGCGGAACCAGTCGCTGGATCGCCGATGGGTTGCCGGTGGTCAAGCCGCAACTCGACGCGGAAGCCGCCGATTTCTACGACCGCTACTCGCGCCACCTGCTGTTGCCGGAAGTCGGGGTGGAAGGGCAGCGTCGCCTGCGCGAGGCGCGGGTACTGATGATCGGGGCCGGGGGCCTGGGCTCGCCGGCCGGTTATTACCTGGCCGCGGCCGGCATCGGCCACCTGCGCATCGCCGACGATGACGTCGTCGATCGCAGCAACCTGCAGCGGCAGATTCTCCATACCGAGGCGCGCATCGGCCAGGCCAAGGTCGATTCCGCGCAGGCCACGCTCAACGCGCTCAATCCCGGCACCCGGATTGAAGCGGTGCAGGAACGGGTCACTTCGGCCAACGTCGAGCGCCTGCTGGAAGGCGTGGACGTGGTGCTGGACGGCGCCGACAACTTCCCGGTGCGCTATCTGCTCAACGACGCCTGCGTGAAGCTGGGCAAGCCGCTGGTCTACGGCGCGGTGCAACGTTTCGAGGGGCAGGTGAGCGTGTTCGATGCGGGCCGCCATCGCGGACAGGCGCCGTGCTACCGCTGCCTGTTCCCGGAACCGCCGCCGCCGGAATTCGCCCCCAACTGCGCCGAGGCCGGCGTGCTCGGCGTCCTGCCGGGGGTCATCGGACTGCTCCAGGCCACCGAAGTGATCAAGCTGCTGCTGGGCGCGGGCGAACCGCTGAGCGGGCGCCTGCTGCATTTCGATGCGCTCGGCATGCGGTTCCGCGAGACCCGTCTGCGCGCCGATCCGCATTGCCCGGTCTGTGCGCCCGGCGTGGCGTTCCCCGGCTACATCGACTACGCCAGGTTCTGCGGGGTGGGGTGATCGCGCACCACCGCGATAGCGCGATGGCGCCGCGGGTTCAACGGGTGTAACCGGAAGAGGAGGGCGGCTGGGCATGCGGCGAAATCTGCGACTCCAGCCAGTCGACGAACAGCCGCAGCAGCCGTGACTGGCGCCGGCGCGGGGGATACAGCACCGCGACCGGCAGGCTGGGCGGCTGGAAGCCGGGGATGAAGATTTCCCGCAGTTCGCCGCGCGCAATCAGGTGCGCCACGTCGTAGCGCGGTACCTGGATGACGCCCAGCCCGGCCAGGCAGCAGGCGATGTAGGCCTCCGCGTTGCTCACCGCCACGCGTCCATGCATGGCCAGCTCGTGCGTGCGCCCGTGCCGGTCGTCGAGGTACTCCCAGAGCTCCGGCTTGCCCGCGGCGACGCGGCCGAAATGGACCGCGGGCAACAGGGCCAGTCCTTGCAGATCGGTGGGCATGCCGTGTTCGGCCAGCAACGCGGGGCTGGCGCAGGTGGTCTGCGGCAACCGGCCCAGTGGGCGGCTGGCCAGATCCTGCTCACCTGATTCGCCCACCCGCAGCACGCAGTCGATGCCTTCCTCCAGCAGATCGCTGAACTTGTCAGTGCTGCCCAGTTCCAGGCGGACATCCGGGTAGCGGCGCAGGAAGTCGGGCAGCGCCGGCGCAATCAGGCGGCGGGCGATGCGCGCCGGCACCTCCACCCGCAGCAGCCCTTCGGGCGGCTGTTCGGCGCGGAACAGGCCATCGACCTCGGTGGCCTCCGAGAGCAGGCGGCCGGCGCGTTCGTACAGCAGTTCGCCCTCGCCGGTCAGGCGGACCCGGCGGGTGGTGCGCTGGAACAGGCCCACGCCCAGCCGCTCCTCCAGTTTCTGGATGGCGGCGGACACCGAAGAGGTCGCCAGGCCCAGGCCGTCAGCGGCGCGGGTGAAGCTGCCGGTCTCGGCCACGCGCTGGAAGATCGCCAGGGATTGGAGCAGGTCCATGATCGATTGTTCGGTCACGCCGAAAAGACTTTGAGATTCCGCTCTGTTTATCAGAGAAATCCGAGAATTCAAACTGCCGGCTCCCCCTCACTCCTGGAGCACGTCATGAGCCATTCCCTGCAAGGCAAGGTCGCCGTGATCGCCGGCGGCGGCAAGAACCTGGGCGCCCTGATTGCCCGCCAGTTCGCGGAAGCGGGCGCCGCGGGCATCGTCATCCACTACAACAGCGATGCTTCCCGCGCCGACGCCGAGCGCACGGTCAACGAGCTGAAAGCCGGCGGCACCGACGCCATCCTGTTCCAGGGCGATCTGTCGGTGGTCGGCAACAATGTCGAACTGTTCGAGCGCGCCGTGCAGCACTTCGGTCGCGCGGACATCGCGGTCAATACCGCTGGCGTGGTCATCAAGAAGCCGATCCTGGAGGTCACGGAAGACGACTACGACCGCAGTTTCGCCGCCAACTCGAAAGCGGCCTTCTTCTTCATCCAGCAGGCCGGCAAGTCGCTGTCGGACGGCGGCAAGATCGTCACCATCGTCAGTTCGTTGCTGGCCGCCTATACCCCGTTCTATGCGGTCTATCCGGGCAGCAAGGCGCCGGTGGAACACTACACCCGCGCCGCCTCCAAGGAATTCGGCGCACGCGGCATCTCGGTGAACGCGATCGGCCCGGGACCGATGGACACGCCGTTCTTCTACGGCCAGGAAACCGCCGAGTCCACCGCCTATCACAGCACCGCGGCGGCGCTCAGCGCCTACTCGAAAAAGGGCCTGACCGATATCGGGGACATCGCTCCGATCGTGCGCTTCCTGGTCACCGACGGCTGGTGGATCACCGGCCAGACGATCTTCGCCAACGGCGGCTACACCACGCGTTGACGCGCCGACAAGGTCCGCCGCCCCGGCCGTGGCGCGGCGGTGGACCTTGGGTTATGTTCGCGCCGTGGGGGCCTGGCGGACGCCACGGCCGGTCACGGCAATCTCCACTTCGAAGGGGAACGGGATGCGTACGCTGATCCTGATCGTGCTGGGACTGGTGCTGGCCACGTTGGCCATGCATTTCGCGCCGGCCGCCAAGCGGGGGCTGTGGGCCGGCGGTTTCGCGCTGGCCTGGCTGGGCGTGGTGGGCTGGAACCTGCGCACCGGCCTGTCGCATGGCTACTCGCTGGGCGAGGAACTGCCCATCCAGTTGCTCATCTATGCCGTGCCCGTCGCCGCGGCACTGGCGTGGTGGCTGCGCACGCGTCCCCACTGAACCCATCGAGGCCGCGCCGCATGGAAACGAACGGGTCATGGCTGCGCACGCGTGGCCAGCGGGACAGCGGCAAGGTCTCGATGACCGAACTGTTCTTCGATCTGGTGTTCGTGTTCGCGGTGACCCAGCTGTCGCACACCCTGCTCGAGCATCTGGATCTGGGCGGGTTCCTGCGGACGTCGGTGCTGTTCCTGGCGGTCTGGTGGCTGTGGATCTTCACTTCGTGGTGCACCAACTGGCTGAATCCGGATACGACCGCGGTGCGGTTGTTGCTGTTCGCGCTGATGCTGGGCGGGCTGGTGCTGTCCTCGTCGATTCCGCAGGCATTCGGCGCGGCGGGGCTGGCGTTCGGACTGCTGTTCGCGATCATGCAGGTGGGACGCTCGCTGTTCATGGTGCGCGCCTTTCGCGGACACCGGGAGCAGCGCGACAACTTCCTGCGGGTAGCCTTGTGGCTGCTGGTGTCGGGGGCGTTCTGGCTCGCCGGCGGCTTGCTGGAGGGACAGGCGCGCGTGCTTTGCTGGTGCGTCGCGCTGGGCATCGAATACGTTTCGCCCGCGCTGTACTTCCGGGTTCCCGGACTCGGTCGCTCCCGGACCAGCGACTGGAACGTCGACGGTGCGCACCTGGCCGAACGCTGCATGCTGTTCGTGATCATCGCGCTGGGTGAATCGCTGCTGGTCACCGGCGCCACCTTCTCGCAACTGGCGTGGACGCCGCCGACGATGGCGGCCTTCCTGGCCGCGTTCCTCGGCAGCGTGGCCATGTGGTGGATCTATTTCGACTCGGGCGCCGAACACGGCAGCCATCGCATCGCCGGTTCCGACGATCCGGGCCGGATCGCGCGGATCGCCTATACCTACCTGCATCTGCTGATCGTCGCCGGCATCATCGTGTGCGCGGTGGCCGACGAACTGGTGCTGATGCATCCGGATCACGCCACCCCGGCGGGCGTCGTCGCCATCCTCGGCGGACCCGCGCTGTACCTGGCCGGCAACGCGCTGTTCAAGTGGCTGACCTGGGACCGGCGCTTCCCGCCGCTGTCGCACCTGGCCGGACTCGTCCTGCTGGCGTTGATGGCCGGTTGGGCTGTGTGGGCGCATCCCTCCGCGCTGGCGCTGGGCATCGGCACCACGGCGGTGATGGTGATCGTGGCGGTGTGGGAGACGCGTGCGTTGCGCCGGGGCAGGGCGGCCACGCCTATCGCGGGATCCTGATCCGGCGGAGTGCGGCTAGACTGGCGCACATGTCCGTCGAATCCACCACCAGCGACCTGGTCAAGGTCGTCGCCCTGCTGGGCGCGGCCGTTGTCGCCGTGCCGATCTTCCGTCGCCTCGGCCTGGGCTCCGTGCTCGGCTACCTCGCCGCCGGCCTGCTGATCGGTCCGTTCGGGCTGGGCTGGTTCTCCGATGCCCAGGCCATCCTGCACGTGGCCGAACTGGGCGTGGTGATGTTCCTGTTCGTGATCGGCCTGGAGATGCGGCCCTCGCATTTGTGGAGCCTGCGCGGCGAGATCTTTGGACTCGGCACGCTGCAGATCCTGGCCTGCGGGCTCGCCCTGACCGGCGTGGGACTGGCCTTCGGCTATTCGCTGCCGGTTTCCTTCATCGGTGCCATGGGTTTCGTGCTGACCTCCACCGCGGTGGTCATGCAGTTGCTGGGCGAGCGTGGCGACATCGCATTGCCGCGTGGACAGCGGATCGTGTCGATCCTGTTGTTCGAGGATCTGCTGATCGTGCCGCTGCTGGCGGTGGTCGCGCTGATGTCGCCGGACGTCGCCGCCCGTGGCGGTGAATCCCGCTGGGTCGGCATCGGCATCGCCGCCGCGTCGGTGGCCGGACTGGTCGCGGCCGGCATCTGGCTGCTCAATCCGCTGTTCCGGATCCTGGCGGCGGCGCGCGCGCGCGAGGTGATGACCGCCGCCGCGCTGCTGGTGGTGCTGGGCGCGGCGCTGCTGATGCAACTGGGCGGCCTGTCGATGGCGATGGGCGCGTTCCTGGCCGGCGTGCTGCTGTCCGAATCCACCTTCCGCCACCAGATCGAGGCGGACATCGAGCCCTTCCGCGGCATCCTGCTGGGCCTGTTCTTCCTCGGCGTGGGCATGGCCCTGGACCTGGGCGTGGTCTGGGGCCATTGGCCGCTGATCCTGAGCGCGGTGCTGGCGATGATGCTGGTCAAGGCCATCGCCATCTACGTGGTCGCGCGGTTGACCCGGACCTGCCATGCCGAGGCGCTGGATCGCGCGGTGGTCATGGCGCAGGGCGGCGAGTTCGCGTTCGTGCTGTTCGGCGCCGCCGCCGCGGCGCATGTCATCGATGCGGAGATCGCCGCCAACCTGACCGCGATCGTGGTCCTGTCGATGGCGCTGACACCGTTGTTCGCCACCTTGTTTCGCCGCTTCGCGCCCAAGACCCAGGCCAACCTGGAGGGCGTGGACAAGGCCGAAGGCCTGAGCGGGAGCGTGCTGATCATCGGGTTCGGCCGCTTCGGCCAGGTGATGAGCCAGTCGCTGCTGGCGCGCGACGTGGACGTGACCATCATCGACAACGACATCGAGATGATCCGCAGCGCCGAGGAATTCGGCTTCAAGATCTACTACGGGGACGGCACCCGCCTGGATGTGCTGCATGCCTCCGGAGCCGACAGCGCCCGCGCCATCGCGGTCTGCATCGACAAGCGCGAGTCTGCCAGCCGGATTGTCGAACTGGCCCGGCAGGAGTTTCCGCAGGCCAAGCTGCTGGTGCGTTCGTTCGATCGCGAGCATTCGCTGGCGCTGGTCGCCGCTGGCGTCGATTACCAGATCCGCGAGACCTTCGAGTCCGCCGTGAACTTCGGCGAAGCGGCCCTGATCCAGTTGGGCGTGCCGGAGGACGAAGCCGCCGAGATCGCCGCGGAAGTCCGTCGGCTGGACGCCGAGCGGTTCGAACTGGAAATCGCCGCGGGCGATGTGCGCGCCGGCATCCCGCTGATGCGCGGCAACCAGCCGTTCAAGCCGAGCCCCACGCCGTTCACGCCGCCCCGGCGCGAGGCGCGGGCGCTCAACGACGAGGCCGCGCAGGTCATCGGCGAAGAGGAAGAGGAGTAGTTTCCCGGCGCATGGGGGCCTGCGAGCCTTCACGCAGGAAATCGGCGATGCCCGACCAGTAGCGCGGCGATGTGGACAGATCATCGTGTCCCGCATCGGCGAATGCGATCACGCGCGGCGGGGTCGCTGCCGCCGCGATCAGCCGGTCCGTGTGCGCGGGCGGCACCACGGCATCGTGCCCGGCGCGCAGCAGCAGCCATTCGCCCCGATGCGCGGGCAGGTGATGGACCGACTCGTAGCGATCACGCAGCAGCCAGCGCACCGGCAACCAGGGGTAGTGCGTGCCGGCGACCGCGGCGAGGCTGTCGAAGGGCGTGACCAGCACCAGCCGATCGACCGGCCGCCGCGCCGCGACCTGTACCGCGATGCCGCTGCCGAGGCTGCGCCCGATCACCGCGATGCGGCCGTTCGGATGACGTTTGCGGACTTCGTCATGGAGGGCCAGCGCGTCGGCCACCAGCGTGGCTTCGTCCGGAGTACCGGCATTGGGACCATAGCCGCGATAAGGCAGCAGGTAGACGCTCCAGTCCGGCAGCGCACGGTCGAAATCGGCGGCGTTGTCCTGCACGCGCTCGGCATTGCCGCCGAAGTAGATCAGCGCGTCGGCCTGGCCGGGATGCAGGTGCCATCCGTGCAGGGTCAGATCGCCGCGCCGCAGTTCGAAATCGGTGCCGGCAACCGGCGTGCGCGTGGCCTGCGGGAAATAGATGAAATGGCGCTGCTGCGCGTACATGCCGGCGCACAGTGCCAACCAGAGCAGCGGGGGCAGGGCGGCGAGGGCCAGCCACGGCCACATGCGGCGCCTCCGCGCGTCAGCCATGCCGCTTCCTGGCGGCCTCGAACGCCGCCAGCTGCTCCGGCGTGGCCTCCGGCTGGTGGCGCGCTTTCCATTCGGCGAACGGCATGCCGTAGACGCGCTCGCGCGCCTGCTCCTTGTCCATCGGCTGTCCGTGCTCGGTGGCGGCCTCCCGGTACCAGTCGGCCAGGCAGTTGCGGCAGAAGCCGGCCAGGATCATCAGATCGATGTTCTGCACGTCCGGGCGCTGCTCGTTCAGGTGTTGGAGCAGGCGGCGGAAGGCGGCGGCTTCGATGGCGGTGGTGTCGTTCATGCGGGTTCCTGTGGCGGCGTTTCCTCAGGGCGGCCGCGTCGCCGCTCACACAGGAATGCCGGAATCGGGGAGAATATGCGGACTCTACACCGCTCCGATCCCCTCCGATCCCGATGACTGCCCGAATCCTGGACGGCCGCCGCGTTGCCGAAAACCTGCTCGACGAACTGAAGGCGAGGGTGGACGCGCGCCTGGCCGCGGGCGGCGACCGGCCGGGGCTGGCGGTGGTGCTGGTGGGCGGCGATCCCGCGTCCACCGTGTACGTGCGCAACAAGCGCCGGGCGGCGGAAAAGGTCGGCATCCACGCCTACGACTACGATTTGCCCGCAGGCACCAGCGAGGCGCAACTGCTGGCGCTGATCGACCAGTTGAACGCGGATCCGAAGATCCACGGCATCCTGGTGCAATTGCCGCTCCCGGGCATCCCCGACGCCAGCCGGCTGATCGAGCGCATCGACCCGCGCAAGGACGTGGACGGTTTCCATCCGGCCAACGTCGGCCACCTGGCCCTGCGCCAGTTCGGCCTGCGCCCGTGCACGCCGCGTGGCATCACCACCCTGCTTGCCTACACCGACCGGCCGGTGCGCGGCCAGAACGCCACCATCGTGGGCGTCAGCAACCACGTCGGCCGGCCGATGGCGCTGGAACTGCTGATCGCCGGCTGCACGGTAACCAGCTGCCACAAGTTCACCCCGCCGGACGTGCTGGAAGCGCGGGTCCGCGACGCCGATATCCTGGTAGTGGCGGTGGGCCGGCCGGGACTGATTCCGGGGCAGTGGGTCAAGCCGGGCGCGGTGGTCATCGATGTGGGCATCAACCGGCTCGACGACGGGCGCCTGGTGGGCGACGTGGGCTTCGACGCCGCCGCCGCGCGGGCCAGCTGGATCACGCCCGTACCGGGCGGGGTGGGGCCGATGACCGTGGCCACGCTGATGCAGAACACCCTGGAAGCGGCGGAAGCCGCGCTGGCGGCACGCTGAATCCCGCTGGCCGCTGACAATCAGGGCCGCAACGGGCTACAATATCGCGCTTCCCCACACTCCGGGTCCGCCGATGCTGCGCATCCAGGCTGAAGCACTGACTTACGACGACGTCTCGCTCGTCCCCGCCCACTCCATCGTCCTGCCGAAAGACGTCAGCCTGGGGACGCGCCTCACGCGCGAACTCCGCCTGAACCTGCCGATCGTCTCGGCGGCCATGGATACCGTCACCGAAGCCCGCCTGGCCATCGCGATGGCGCAGATGGGCGGCATCGGCATCGTCCACAAGAACCTGACCGTCGAACAGCAGGCCGCGGAAGTGGCCAAGGTCAAGAAGTTCGAGGCCGGCGTCATCAAGGAACCGTTCACCGTCGGTCCCGAGACGACGATCGCCGAAGTCCTCAAGCTGACCCGCGCGCGCAACATTTCCGGCGTGCCGGTGGTCGACGGCGGCCAGCTGGTCGGCATCGTCACCAGCCGCGACATGCGCTTCGAGACCAAGCTCGACGATCCGGTCCGCCACATCATGACCAAGAAGGACCGGCTGATCACGGTCCGCGAAGGCGCCAGCGACGCCGAAGTGCTGCAACTGCTGCACAAGCACCGCATCGAGAAGGTGCTGGTGGTCAACGACGGCTTCGAACTGCGTGGCCTGATCACCGTCAAGGACATCCAGAAGAAGACCGACAATCCCAACGCCGCCAAGGACAGCGCCAGCCGCCTGGTCGTCGGCGCCGCGGTGGGCGTCGGCGGCGATACCGATCAGCGCGTGGAAGCCCTGGTGGCGGCCGGCGTTGACGTCGTCATCGTCGATACCGCGCACGGCCATTCACAGGGCGTGCTGGATCGCGTGGCCTGGGTCAAGAAGCGCTTCCCGTCGCTGCAGGTCATCGGCGGCAACATCGTCACCGGCGACGCCGCGCTGGCGCTGATGGACGCCGGCGCCGACGCGGTCAAGGTCGGCGTGGGCCCGGGTTCGATCTGCACCACCCGCATGGTCGCCGGCGTGGGCGTGCCGCAGATCACCGCGGTCGACATGGTCGCCGAGGCGCTGCAGGACCGCATCCCGCTGATCGCCGACGGCGGCATCCGCTATTCCGGCGACATCGGCAAGGCGATCGCCGCCGGTGCGTCCACGGTGATGATCGGCGGCCTGTTCGCCGGCACCGAGGAAGCCCCGGGCGAAGTCGAGCTGTTCCAGGGCCGCAGCTACAAGAGCTACCGTGGCATGGGCAGCCTGGGCGCGATGGAGAAGGGGTCCAAGGATCGCTATTTCCAGGATGCGAGCGACGCCGACAAGCTGGTGCCCGAAGGCATCGAAGGCCGCGTGCCATACCGCGGTTCGGTTGGCGGCATCATCCATCAGCTGGTGGGCGGCCTGCGCGCCACCATGGGCTACGTGGGTTGCGCGACCATCGAGGAGATGCGCAGCAAGCCGAAGTTCGTGGTGATCACCGGCGCCGGCCAGCGCGAGAGCCACGTCCACGACGTGCAGATCACGAAGGAACCGCCGAACTATCGGATGGGGTGAACCCATCCGATGGGATGAGGTGATTCGGGATTCGAGATTCGATAAAAGAACCAGTACCAGTGCGAGGAAGTATGTCCGGCGTTTCCGAATCCCCAATCTCCAATCCCCAATCCCGGCTTCACGACGACAAAATCCTCATCCTCGATTTCGGCGCGCAGTACACGCAGCTGATTGCCCGGCGCATCCGCGAGATCGGTGTCTATTGCGAAATCTGGGCCTGGGATCATGATCCCGAGGAAATCGCGAAGTTCGGTGCCAAGGGCATCATTCTTTCCGGCGGCCCCGAATCCACCACGCTGCCGGGTGCGCCGAAGGCGCCGCAGCAGGTGTTCGACGCCGGCCTGCCGATTCTCGGCATCTGCTACGGCATGCAGACGCTGGCCGCGCAACTGGGTGGCGCCACCGAAGCGGCCGACGCCCGCGAGTTCGGCCACGCCGAAGTCGAGCTGGTGGCGCATGACGCGCTGCTGGGCGGGCTGACCGACCATGATGGCGATCCGCGCATCGACGTGTGGATGAGCCATGGCGACCACGTTGCCAAGGCGCCACCGGGCTGGACGATTACCGCTGTCACCGACCGCATTCCGGTTGCCGCGATGGCGCTGGAGGAAAAGCGCTGGTACGGCGTGCAGTTCCATCCGGAAGTCACGCACACCAAGCAGGGCCAGACCCTGCTGCGCCGCTTCGTCGCCGAAATCTGCGGCTGCAAGACCCTGTGGACCGCCGCCAACATCATCGACGACCAGATTGCCCGCGTGCGCGAGCAGGTCGGCTCCGACGAGGTCATCCTCGGCCTTTCCGGCGGTGTGGATTCCTCGGTGGTGGCCGCGCTGCTGCACAAGGCCATCGGCGAACAGCTGACCTGCGTGTTCGTGGACACCGGCCTGCTGCGCTGGCAGGAAGGCGATCAGGTGATGGCAATGTTCGCCGAGCACATGGGCGTGAAGATCGTGCGGGTCAATGCCGCCGAGCGCTATTTCAAGGCGCTGGAAGGCGTCAGCGATCCGGAAGCCAAGCGCAAGATCATCGGCAACCTGTTCGTCGAAATCTTCGAGGAAGAATCGAACAAGCTGAAGAACGCCAAGTGGCTGGCGCAGGGCACCATCTATCCGGACGTGATCGAGTCGGCCGGCAGCAAGACCGGCAAGGCCCACGTCATCAAGAGCCACCACAACGTCGGCGGCCTGCCCGAGCACATGAAGCTGGGCCTGGTCGAACCGTTGCGCGAACTGTTCAAGGACGAAGTGCGCCGGCTGGGCGTGGAGCTGGGCCTGCCGCGCACGATGGTGTACCGCCATCCGTTCCCGGGTCCCGGCCTGGGCGTGCGCATCCTGGGCGAGGTCAAGGCCGAGTACGCCGACCTGCTGGCGCGCGCCGATGCCATCTTCATAGAGGAACTGCGCAAGGCCGACTGGTACGACAAGGTTAGCCAGGCGTTCGCGGTGTTCCTGCCGGTCAAGTCGGTCGGCGTGGTCGGCGACGCCCGCGCCTACGAGTGGGTGATCGCGCTGCGCGCGGTCGAGACCATCGATTTCATGACCGCCCATTGGGCGCACCTGCCGTACGACTTGTTGGGCGTTGTTTCAAACAGGATTATCAATGAGTTGCGCGGCGTTTCTCGTGTCGTTTATGACATCAGTGGGAAACCGCCCGCCACCATCGAGTGGGAGTAAAACTCGCCCGCACATGACTCCGCTACGCAAGCTCAGACCCTGGCGTCGCATAGATGGATAAAGTTCGAGCAGGATGGAGTTTCTGACGACTCGATGTCAGGTTACTAGCGGACTTGAAGAGTTCACGAAGGCAAAGCGCTTTTCGGGATTCTGAATCTATACGCTCTGGTCATCGGAGTGGTTGGCAACCGTAAGCCCCGGGGCGACGCCATGGTGCAGGAACGCGTAGTTCTACAAATACTGGATGGGCGAGCTTGATTTTCGCCTCATGCGCACCTGTGGCTGACCGCATCCAGAGGGTGGTGAGTCAGCGATGAGCAGACGCTGATATAGTTCGGGCCGGTAGTGCCACGGGGTCTAGCATGAAGCGACGCATTGTCGGTATCCGCCGCACGGAGGCCAGACCGCGCTCCGCGGGTGCGGTCGTGAAACTCCAGATAACTGATTCTCTTATTTGACTCTCTCGCGGCGGTGCTTTCGATAGCTGACGACCGCTGGAGTGAGTTCTCGAAAGACGAGCCAAGTCGCCGCAGAACGACCAGGGATGACTCTAAGTGTCCAACACTCTCACGTAGCCAGTAGCAGACTAAGGTTTGTTTAGCTGCAACGAAGTATCAGGGATTCGGTTGGCCAGCTGGTGACTGTGTTCCTTGCTGCATTGGATTGAATAGCCAGAACTAGGAAGGGGAACAGAATGGCTCGGATGTGGATGGTTCGTGGTGAAGGCGGAAGTTTGTACGATTCGTTCAGAGAGCGCGGTGTGGTCGCCGTGGGCTGGAATCAGCTGGCACCCCATGCCAAGCCTGGTGTTGAGCGGAAACAGTTGATTGCTTTGTATCAAACCGCCGAGCCACAAACAAAGCATGGGACAATAGTTTCGGGCGCTTCACAAGTCTGGCGCTTCGTTAACGATATCCAGGACGGAGATTGGATTGTCACCTATTCACCCTCCAATCGCCTTTACTCAATCGGGAAGGTATCGGGACCAGCCGAGCATCACCCCGAATGGGCGGAACAAGGAATGCCATTGGCGCGCAAAGTGCAATGGCAATCACAAGAAATCTCACGAGATAAGTTGAACACGAGCACCAAGAACATCTTGGGTTCGACGCTGACTCTGTTCGAAGTACCCCTCGATGCTGCTACCGAAGTGCTAGAAGTATCGAAAGGTGAGCGTCCGTTGTCAGAGGTAGACGATTCAGAAGCCTCTGCATCAGACCCTCTAGCCGACATTGAATCCCAGGCATTGGAACGCATCAAGGACCGGGTCAACGAACTCGACTGGGACGACATGCAACAATTAGTCGCTGGCATCCTGCGCGCCATGGGCTACAAGACCCAGGTTTCGCCGCCGGGTTCCGACCGAGGTAAGGATATCGTCGCGTCACCGGATGGCTTTGGCTTTGAACACCCGCGCATAGTGGTGGAGGTCAAGCACCGCAAGGGCCAGATGGGCAGTCAGGAAATCCGTAGCTTCCTCGGCGGTCGCCATAAGGATGATCGTGGGCTGTATGTCAGCACCGGTGGCTTCACCAAAGATGCCCAGTACGAAGCAGATCGAGCATCCATCCCGCTAGCCATGTGGACGCTGGACCATGTGGTGCGCGCCCTGATCGAGCACTACGACGCCACCGATGCCGAAACCAAACGAATCGTGCCGCTGAAGCGGCTGTACTGGCCTGCCTGACGCCGTAGGACTAGCAAGTGACTTCCACAGAACAACAGTTCGAGCAATTCATCAGCACATTGGTTTCACTTGGCGGCAGCGCGAGCAATCAACGTCTTCTCGAAGCGCTAGGCTGGCAGGACAATATCTACCAACGCGTCAAGCAGCAACTACTCGACGACGCCCTCATCCGCCCAGGGCGCGGACGCGGCGGCTCAGTTGCCTTGGCCGAGAACATTTCATCCTTTTCCAAACCCGCCACCGAACCATCAGCGGCCATCAAGCGGCAAGCCAACGAGGCTCGCAAGGAAGACAAGCATGACGCAACACGGGACAAAAACATGAGACCCATCGAACAACTATTCTTCAACGACCTGGAAAAGAAGCTCTGGACCGCCGCCGACAAGCTGCGCTCCAACCTCGACGCCGCCGTGTACAAGCACGTCGTGCTCGGGCTGATCTTCCTCAAATACGTTTCCGATGCCTTCGAAGAACGGCAACGCGAACTGCGCGAACAGTTCACCGATCCAGACCATGACTACTACATGGACCCGGACGAATACGGTGGCGCGGGCACGCAAGAGCACGAAGAGAACATCACCGCCGAGCTGGAAGTCCGCGACTACTACACCGAGAAGAACGTGTTCTGGGTGCCGGTGGAAGCCCGTTGGCAGACGCTGCGCGACTGCGCGCAACTGCCGCCCAAGGCGGCGCTGCCGTGGAACAAGCCCGGTAAGGATGAACCCGAGGAAATGCGCTCGGTCGGCTGGCTGATCGACAACGCCATGGAAGCCGTCGAGCGCGAGAACGCCCGCCTGAAGAACGTGCTCAACAAGGACTTCGCCCGCGTGCAGCTCGACTCCAGCAAGCTGGCCGGGCTGATCAGCTACTTCTCGGATACCGATTTCAGCGCCAAGGAGTACAAGGGCCAGCCGCTGGACCTTAAATCCAAGGACATCCTCGGCCATGTCTACGAATACTTCCTGGGCCAGTTCGCCCTGGCCGAAGGCAAGAAGGGCGGCCAGTACTACACACCCAAGAGCATCGTCACCCTGATCGTGGAAATGCTCCAGCCGTTCAAGGGCCGCGTCTATGACCCGGCCATGGGCTCCGGCGGCTTCTTCGTGCAGAGCGAGGAGTTCATCGAACAACACGGAGGCAAGGTAGCCAACGGCAAGAGCGGGCAGATCAGCGTCTATGGGCAGGAGAGCAACCCTACCACTTGGCGGCTAGCCGCCATGAACATGGCCATCCGTGGCATCGACTTTAACTTCGGCAGCGGTCCAGCGGACACCCTGCTCAACGACCTGCACCCGGACTTGCGCGCCGACTTCGTCATGGCCAACCCGCCCTTCAATATGAAGGAGTGGTGGAATGAGAAGCTGGCCAACGATCCGCGCTGGATCGCCGGCACGCCGCCACAAGGCAACGCCAACTTCGCTTGGTTGCAGCACATGCTCTGGCACTTGGCGCCCACCGGCAGCATGGCGCTGCTGCTGGCCAACGGTTCCATGAGTTCCAACACTAACAACGAAGGCGAAATCCGCAAGCGGCTGATCGAGGACGACTACGTGGAGTGCATGGTCGCGCTGCCCGGCCAGTTGTTCACGAACACCCAAATCCCTGCCTGCATCTGGTTCCTAGCCCGCGATAAGCAGAACGGCTTTGCGCTGGACAAGAAGAAGCGCGACCGGCGCGGTGAGTTCCTGTTTATCGACGCCCGCCAGTTGGGCTACATGAAGGATCGCGTGCTGCGCGACTTTACCTTGGACGACATTCAGAAAATCGCCGATACCTTCCATGCCTGGCGACAGGGCGAGGGTTATGCGGATATGCCCGGCTTCTGCTATTCCGCCAAGCTGGAGGACGTGCGCAAGCACGAGCATGTGCTGACGCCGGGGCGCTATGTGGGCGCGGCAGAACAAGAAGACGACGGAGAACCATTTGCCGAGAAGATGCAGCGGCTGACGACAGAACTCGCGGATCAGTTTGCCGAGAGCGCCAAGCTAGAGAAGGAGATTAAGAATAATTTGGCGGGGTTGGGCTATGACCATTGACCAGAAAATTACCGAGGTGGTTGACTTCAACCCACCAAGAGTTATCAAGCGAGGTGCCGTTGCACCGTTCGTGGATATGGCGGCTCTAGCCGGGAACCAACGCGATATTGCGTATGTGTCTGAACGCGAATTTTCGGGCGCAGGATCACGCTTTCAGAACGGAGACACTCTATTCGCTCGTATCACACCTTGCCTCGAAAACGGCAAGACAGCCAAAGTGACTTCTTTGCCTCCGGGATCTATCGCGCATGGATCGACTGAGTTCATTGTCATGGCCGCCAAAGCTCCTGAGTACGATGAGGACTACGTATATTACTTGGCACGCCATCCAGATTTCAGAGCTTTTGCCGAAGCGCGGATGGAGGGAACATCAGGAAGGCAGCGTGTTTCGTGGCAAGCTCTTTCTGATTTTTCATTTTCTTTTCCATCACCGGATCAGAGGAAATTCATTGGGTCAATTCTTCGAAAAATCGACGACAAAATATACCTTAGCCGCCACATCAACAAAAACCTCGAAGCCATGGCGCAGACCATCTTCAAGTCCTGGTTTGTTGATTTCGATCCGGTAAAGGCTAAGATCACTGCCATCGAACAAGGCGAAGACCCGCTACGCGCCGCCATGCGCGCCATCAGCGGCAAGATCGACGCCGAACTCGACCAGATGCCTCGCGAGTACCATGACCAACTTGCCGCCACCGCCGCACTGTTTCCCGATGCCATGGAAGAGTCGGATTTAGGAGATATTCCGAAGGGATGGACGCACGGTGTTCTGGGTGATGTTTGCAGCTTTACGGCTGGTAGCGCATTTAAGCCGGAACATCAGGGAAGCACAGAGGGAGACTATCCGTTCATCAAGGTTAGTGATATGAACCTTGCTGGCAACGATGTATTCATTCAGTCAGCTAACAACTATGTGAGCAAAGCACAGCAGTCTGAAATGAAAGCCAAACTTCACCCAATAGGGGCGACAGTTTTTGCCAAGATTGGCGTGGCGCTGATTTCGAATCGTCGAAGATTACTGACTACCCCAACAATCATTGACAACAATTTGATGTCAGCCAGTCCTGTTGACGGTAAGTCGGGAGCATATTTTTTGTACTCGATGCTTAGCACGATTGATTTCAATACATTGGTTTCAGGCACTGCTTTGCCATATCTCAATGTTTCTGACCTTAAGAAGATCCCTATTGTTCGTCCGTCGCACGACGTCGGTTGTGATTTTGAGCGGAAAGCATCCTCGATTTTTTCGATGATGCAGGCACTGACGGAACAAAGTTCAACTCTCGCAGATACTCGCGACAATTTACTGCCTAAATTGCTGTCGGGTGAAGTTGAGCTTTCTGAATCACTTGAGGGATGACCATGGAATTTTGGCGCCCCAAGTACCATGAATATCTCAATTCCGAAGGAGATGTGACCATTATTGGTTCTACCTTTCAGCGGAGTCGAATACTCAAAGATTTAGAGCCTGAAACTTATCAGCTATCTTTTGAAGATTGGGTTGAAGAGAGAAAGACTGGCTTACATGAGTTGGCTGGTCAAGTACTGACGACACACGACAACGAAAACCGTTTCAAGGCTCTCAAGAGGGCATATGAGGCTCGGAATGTTGTTCCATTTCTTGGTGCGGGCATATCAATACCTAGTGGCTATCCGGGGTGGACGAAATTTCTATGGGATCTACAGTCTGAGTCGCACGTCAAAGAGAATGATCTGGAGTTGTTGTTAAATTCTGGAGACTATGAAGGCGCAGCTCAGCTGATTTACGATGATCTTGGCTCTGCGTTATTCAGCAAGCAGCTACATGAGTGCTTTGATAGAAATTGCACGACTGCTGGCGCAATAAATTTGCTCCCGCTTGTGTTTCCAGAATCAAATATCATTACCACTAATTTCGACAAATTGCTTGAGTCTGTCTTTTCTGGACAATCACAAGGCTTTGACCAAGTGGTGCTTGGCACTAACCTGGAAGAGGCACTGCGTATTTTGAGTACTGGTGGAAGATACCTTCTAAAGCTGCATGGTTCATGTGAATCGATTGCAAATCGCGTGCTACTCCATGGTGAGTATGAGCACGCCTATAGCGACTCAGGGGTTGTTAAAAGATTCTTTTCACGCTTCTTGTTTGGGAAGTCATTGTTATTTATCGGTTGCAGCCTTTTGACGGATCGCACGCTACGGGCAATGGAAGAAGTAGTCTCAGCCGAAGGTTCCCACACGCTTCCACAGCACTACGCTTTCCTTGAGTTAAAAGATGGGATCGATCGTGTGGAGCGGAAAAAGGATTTGGCAAGAGCCAACATATTTCCCATCTGGTATCCGGAAGGAGAGCATGATGAATCTATCGAAGCCCTATTGTTGGCGCTGATGGAGGATGGGGCATGATCACGGAGCAGCAACTCGAAGACCACAGCGTCGCTTGGTTTCAGGAGCTTGGTTGGCAGTACGTTCAGGGTTCAAGCATTGCGCCCGATGGAGAGGGCCCTGCGCGGACTGATTATCGCCAGACCGTATTCCGGGAGCGCTTGTTAGTCGCGCTCACCCGCATCAACCCGCACATCCCCGCTGTGGCACTGGAGCAGGCAGCACACGAGCTTCTTACGGTAAGCGAGCCGCTGCTGATCGCACGCAACCGTCGTGTGCATGGACTTCTGCTGGCTGGCATTCCGGTCGAGTTCTCCATAGGCGACGAAAAACGCACCGACTTGGTTAACCTGATCGACTTCGCTGACCCACGCAACAACGACTTCCTGCTGGTCAGCCAATTCACCGTAACTGGTACCAAGCAGCCGCGCCGTCCCGATCTGGTGGCCTTCGTCAACGGCCTGCCGCTGGCGGTGATCGAGCTGAAGAACCCGGCCAACGAGCAGACCGACATCTGGGATGCCTTCAACCAGATCCAGACCTACAAGGAAGAGATCGGCGACCTCTTTAACACCAACGTGGCGGTGGTGGTCAGCGACGGCTTCACGGCGCGCCTGGGTTCGCTGACGGCCAACCAGGAGCGCATGCAGCCTTGGCGGGCGATTGCCAATGAGGACAACCGGCCGCTGCTGGAGTTCGAACTGGAAACCATGGTGCGTGGCTTCTTTGAACCTGCACTGTTCCTGGACTATGTCCGCCACTTCGTGCTGTTCGAGCAGGATGCCGATCAGATCATCAAGAAGATTGCGGGCTACCACCAGTTCCATGCGGTACGCGAAGCGGTGAAAGCCACGGTGATCGCCGCCAGCAACCCGAACAAGGGTCTTCTGGAAGTGCAAGAGCCGCGTGCCACCTATGGTGAGGAAGTACAGCCCGGCAGCCGCAAGGCCGGTGTGGTGTGGCATACGCAAGGCTCTGGCAAGAGCATCACCATGGCCTGCTACGCGGGCAAGCTGTTGCAGCAGCCAGAGATGAAGAATCCAACGCTGGTGGTGGTGACCGACCGCAACGATCTCGACGGTCAGCTTTTCGGCACTTTCTGCGCCGCCGAGGACCTCCTTAGGCAGGCGCCGGAGCAGGCCGGCAGCCGCGAGGAGCTGCGCGAGATGCTGGCTTCGCGTGAGGCCGGCGGCATCATCTTCACCACGGTGCAGAAGTTCGCCCTGCTGGACGATGAGGCACTTCACCCGTTGCTGTCAGATCGCAGCAATATTGTTGTGATCTCCGACGAGGCGCACCGCAGCCAGTACGGCATGAAGGGGCGGCTGGATACCAAGACCGGCAAATACGTGTTCGGCTATGCCAAGCACATGCGCGACGCCCTTGCCAATGCCACCTTCATCGGCTTCACCGGCACGCCCATCGCGCTGGAAGACAAGGACACGCGTGCGGTGTTCGGCGATTACGTCAGCATCTACGACATTCAGGACGCTGTGGACGATGGCGCCACGGTACCGATCTTCTACGAAAGCCGCCTGGCCAAACTGAACGTGAACCAGGCCGAGATCGACGCGCTCAATGCCCAGGTGGATGAGGTCATCGAGGACGAGGAAGACATCACTGCCCGTGAAAAGACCAAGAGCGACTGGGCGGCACTGACCAAGCTGGTGGGCGCCAAGCCGCGTCTGGAACAGGTGGCCGCCGACTTGGTGCAGCATTTCGAGACACGCACGGCCACGCTGGAAGGCAAGGCGATGATCGTGTGTATGAGCCGCGACATCTGCGCCGAGCTGTATAACGCCATCGTCGCCCTGCGCCCGGACTGGCACGATGCCGACCCGGAGAAGGGCGCAATCAAGGTAGTGATGACCGGCTCGGCAGCGGACAAGCCCTTGCTGCAGCCGCATCTGTACAGCCAGCAGGTGAAGAAACGCCTGGAAAAGCGCTTCAAAGACCCGGCAGACCCGTTGAAGCTGGTGATCGTGCGCGACATGTGGCTGACTGGCTTCGACGCGCCCTGCTGCCACACCATGTATGTAGACAAGCCCATGAAGGGCCACAACCTGATGCAGGCCATTGCCCGCGTCAACCGGGTGTTCCGCAACAAGCCCGGTGGATTGGTGGTGGATTACATCGGCATTGCCAACGAACTGAAAGCGGCGCTCAAGACCTATACCGAATCCAAGGGCAAGGGCGACCCGGCGCACAACGCAGCCGAGGCCCTGGCGGTACTACTGGAAAAGCTCGACATCGTGCGCGGGCTGATGCATGGCTTCGACTACAGCGGCTTCGAGACCGATGCATTGAAACTGCTGGTGCCGGTAGCCAACCATATCCTGGGCCTGAAGGACGGCAAGCAGCGTTTCCTTGATGCCATGCTGGCCGTGAGCAAGGCGTTTTCTCTGTGCAGCACGTTGGACGAGGCCGCCGCCTTGCGCACGGAGATTGCTTTCTTCGCCGCCGTCAAGGCCGCCATCGTCAAGTTCACCACGGTGGACCGCAAGCGTTCCGACGCGGACAAGAACAGTGCGCTCAAGCAGATCCTGGACAACGCCATCGTGGCGGATGGGGTGGCGGACATCTTCGCCCTGGCGGGCCTGGACAAACCCAACATCGGCTTGCTGTCGGAAGAGTTCTTGGAAGACGTTCGGCAGATGAAGAGCCGTAACCTGGCGGTGGAACTGCTGGAAAAGCTACTGCGTGACGAGATCAAGGCGCGGGCGCGCAACAACGTGGTGCAGGAGAAGAAGTACGGCGACCGCCTGCTGGAAACCCTACGCAAATACCACAATCGGGCGGTGGAGACGGCACAGGTCATCGAGGAACTGATCCAGATGGCTAAGGACTTCCAGGCTGCGCTGGAACGCGAAGCGGCGCTGGGGCTGAACCCGGACGAAATTGCCTTCTACGATGCTCTGGCCAACAACGAAAGCGCCGTGCGGGAGCTGGGCGACGATATCCTCAAAAAGATCGCTGTCGAAATCACCGAAAAACTGCGCAACAGCACCACGGTGGATTGGCAAGTGCGCGAGAGCGTCCGCGCCAAGCTGAGGATTCTGGTGCGACGTACCCTGAAGAAATGGAAGTACCCGCCGGTAGGTGAGGATGCCGCAATCGAACTGGTGCTGAAGCAGGCGGAATCACTGTCGAACGCATGGTCGAAGTAAGTGGTGTAGCGCGGTGGTTTCGGGTCTTGGCGAGGTAATGTAGGAATCGATTGACGATGCAGTCGAAAACCCTGCTCCTCCCGCAAATCGATCCATCTCCCGCGCGAGTGCTAAGCGCGGTTTTTTGACGGTATACGGCGACGTTAAAGCTTATGTCAATCACCGCAAATCCTTTCAAATGCGCGGATTTATAAGCCCCGTTGATGATCGAGTGGGAATGAGGGTTTCCCTAAAGAAACGTTCTGAAACAATCATTTGCTACATGTTGTTGGGTAGATTTCGAGGTGCGTCGATAGCCGCTCCGCTGGTTCGTCGTCCAGATGAGACGCCAATGGGGCGGACTACATCTGGAGACAGACATGCGCGTACTGGTTTTCGTGAAAGCCATCGAGGGTGGCGACAGGATTGGCGATCCCACCCCCGAGGCGCTTGAAGCCTTCGCGGCGATGGATCGGTTCACCGAGGAACTGGTCCAGGCCGGCGTCTTCGTGGCCGCCGCCGGCCTCAAGAACAACGACGAGGCCAAGCGCCTCAGCTACGACGGCGCCCACCTGACGGTCACCGACGGACCGTTCGCCGAGACCAAGGAACTGATCGCCGGCTTCTCGATCTGGGAGGTCAAGGACATCGACGAGGCCATGGCCTGGGCGAGGCGCGCGCCGATGTCGGGCCCGAGCGAAATCGAAATCCGGCCGTTCTACGAAGCGGCGGATCTGGCCGAATTCGTGAGCCCCGAGGAACTCGCCGCGCCCCGTGAGGGAGAACGCGGGAAGCTGGGCGTCGCCTGATGTCGCCAACACGCCGCGCGCCTTGACGAGAAAGCCGGGGCGGCGGCGGGCGCGGAGGCTGGGAGGTCGCGGTGATGCCTCCGTGCCCGTGGCCGGTCCAGGCGGGCAACGGCGGTCCGGCAACCATGTGGATGCGGCAGCGCCGGATGCGCGGAAGTGAATCGCTACGACGCCTGCAGGCGGTCGTACATCCGTACGAGATCGACCAGCGTTCTGGCCTGCATCTTGCGCATGACCTGGGCGCGGCGGACCTTCACGGTGATCTCGCTGACCCCGAGGTCCGCGGCGATCTGCTTGTTGAGCCGCCCGCGCACCACGCCCTGTACCACGGCCAGCTCGCCGGCATTGAGCGAAGCCCAGCGCTGGCGCAGCTCGTCGATGGCCCCTTCCTCCCGGCGGCGTTGTCGGTCCCGTTCGATGCCCTGCTGGATCGCGTCCAGCAGATCCTGATCGCGGAACGGCTTGGTCAGAAACTCCACGGCGCCGTTCTTCATCGCTTCCACGCCCATGGCGATATCGCCGTGGCCGGTGATGAAGATCACCGGCAGATGGATGTCCAGCTCCCCCATCTGCCGATGGAAATCCATGCCGCTCTGGCCCGGCATGCGCACGTCCAGGATCAGGCAGCCCGGCACATCCTCGCGCGGGGCGCCAAGGAACTCGCTGACAGAACCAAAAGCGCGCACGCGCAGACCAACGGACGCCAGCAGATCCTCCAGCGCCGCGCGCACGGAACGATCGTCGTCGATCAGGTGGACGAGCGGGGCGGGTTCGGCGGGCGTGCTGGAACGTCGCTGATTCATGCGGAGGCCCCCGGTACCACGGGCAGTTCGAACTGGAAGAGCGCGCCGCCTTCGGCCTGGTTGCGCGCCTGGATCCGGCCACCGTTGGCCTCGATGATGCTGCGGCTGATGCTCAGGCCCAGGCCGAGACCATCGGCCTTGGTGGTCCAGAACGCCTCGAAAATCTGATCGGCCGCCGCGGAGGGCAGGCCGCCGCCGGTATCGGAAACGCTGACAAGCACATGACCGGCCGCGCCGCGTGCGGTCGCGAGACCCAGGGTGCGCGGTCCGTCGGGCAGGCCTGACATCGCCTCCACCGCGTTCAGCACCAGATTGCCCAGTACCTGTTGCACCTGCACGCGGTCGGCGAACACCGGCGGCAAGTCGTCGGCCAGATCGAGGGCGATGTCCACCTGATGGCGCTCCAGCTCGGCGCGCGAGAGCGAGAGGATCTCCTCGATGGCCGGATTGATCGCGAATGCCTGCGGTTGCAGCGATTGGCCGCGGGTCATGCCGCGGATGCGGACGATGACTTCGCTGGCGCGCTGGGCGTCGCCCAGCATGCGCTCGACCGCCTGCTGCGCCTTGTCCACATTGGGGGGCGCCTGCGCGAGCCAGCGTTGGCAGGCGTTGCCGCTGGTGACGATCGCGGCGAGCGGCTGGTTGACCTCGTGGGCGATGCACGCGGTCAACTCGCCCAGAGTGGATGCGCGCGCTACCCGCAACAGTTGGGCCTGTGCTTCCTGCGCGGTGGCGCGGGCGGCCTCCATCTTCAGCGCCAGGTACGTCGTGACGACGATGGTCACGATGCCGATGGCGGAATTGATCAGGCCCACCCGGTAGCTGCCGAACCCGGTCAGAGCGAAGCTGAGGATGGTCAGCCCGATGCAGGCGCTGGCCAGCAGGACAAGCTGGCGCGCGGACAGGCGATGGGCGACCGCCAGGATGACCACGGTATAGAAACCGGCGGCGGCCACCGCGTAGTCGGTGGAAGTATCGGCGATGAAAATGGCCGCCATGATCGCCAGGGCGATGGCGATGCTGAGGCTCAGGCGGGAGGAGGGGGAGCGCATGATCCTTGGTATCAGTGTCCCGGAGGCGGCGCCACAGGCGCGGCCGGCAGCGCAGGATAGCACCGCCCCGCGGGCACCGAGCTGGGATTCATTCCTCGGCGCTGGCGTTCCAGAAGGCCTGCGATACGCCGGGCAAACGTGAAAGCGTGGCCATCACCGCATCCAGTTCGTCCGCCTCGACGGCGGTCGCATACAGGACCGCTTCGAGTTCGACCTCATCGGTGCCGAAGGGCTGCTGTTCGAGCGAACGGATCGGATAGTGCGCGTCCTCCAGCAGATCGGTGGTCCGCTGCAGCACGCCGGCCTGCGCCGCCCGCTCGCAGATCACGTGGATGGCATAGATCGCTTCGCTGAACTCCTCCTGCAACGGGCGGCGATTGATGCGATTGACCACCGGTCGCAGCACGGTATTGGCGACGAGCACGAACAGCGCGGCCATCACCGCTTCCGGCAGCAGCTTGGCGCCCGCGCAGGCGCCGACCGCCGCCGAACCCCAGAGGGTGGCCGCGGTGTTGAGGCCGGATACCTGCGCGCCTTCCTTCATGATGGCGCCCGCACCCAGGAAGCCGATGCCGGAGATGACATAGGCGACCACCTGCAAGGGTCCCGGCGTGCCGCCATACAGGGCATGGAAACGCACGGCCAGATCCACGAACACGGCCGCGCCCACGGCGACCAGGGTGTTGGTGCGCAGCCCGGCGGTGCGCTGCCGCACCTGGCGCTCGAAGCCGATCAGAGAACCGAGCAGGAATGCCGTCGCCAGACTGATCAGCGAGCTCAGGGTGGCCCCCGGGTCGAACGGGGGCAGATTCAGGTCCAGATTCATGGGGACTTCCTCGCGGGCGGCGTTCGCGCCCGCTCATTGCCAACCGAAGCGGCGGATGTAGAAACGCTTCAGCAGCGTGGTCAGGATCGCGTAGCCCAGCAGGATCGCGACCAGGAACGGCCAGTAGCCCGTGGGCAGGACCTGCAACTTGAAGTAGCCGGCCAATGGACTCATGGGCAACAGCACGCCGATGAGCATGATCACGCCGGTCATCACCAGCAGCGGTGGCGCGGCCAAGCTCTGCACGAACGGCAGCCGCGGCGTGCGGATCATGTGCACGATCAGGGTCTGGGTGAGCAGGCCGACCACGAACCAGCCGGACTGGAACAGGCCCTGTTCGGCCACGGTGTCGGCGGTGAACACATGCCACATCACCACGAAGCAGGTGATGTCGAAGATCGAGCTGATCGGACCGAAGAACACCATGAAGCGGCCGATGTCGCCCGGGTTCCACTTCAGCGGCCGGCGCACCAGTTCCTCGTCCACGTGGTCGAACGGGATCGCGATCTGCGACACGTCGTACAGCAGGTTCTGCACCAGCAGTTGCAGCGGCAACATTGGCAGGAACGGCAGGAACGCCGAGGCCACCAGCACCGAGAACACGTTGCCGAAGTTGGAACTGGCGGTCATGCGGATGTACTTGAGCATGTTGCAGAAGGTGCGACGGCCCTGGATCACGCCTTCCTCCAGCACCATCAGGCTCTTTTCCAGCAGGATGATGTCGGCGGCCTCCTTGGCGATGTCCACCGCGCCGTCCACGCTGATGCCGATGTCGGCCGCGCGCAGCGCCGGCGCGTCGTTGATGCCGTCGCCGAGGAAGCCGACCACCTTGCCCTGTCCGCGCAGGGCGCGCACCAGACGCTCCTTGTGCAGCGGGGTGAGTCGGGCGAACACGCGGTAGCGCTGGACGGCGGCGGTCAGGCTGGCGTCGGTCATCCGGTCCAGTTGCGGACCGGTGATCACCGCGTCGCCTTCCAGGCCGACCTGCGAGCACACCCGGGCGGCGACCAGTTCGTTGTCGCCGGTCAGCACCTTCACCTCCACGCCATGGTCGGCCAGGGCGCGCAGGGCCGGCGCCGCCGATTCCTTGGGCGGATCGAGAAAGGCCACGTAGCCCACCAGGATCAGATCGCGTTCGTCGGTGACGGAATAGGCGTCGCGGGCGGGCGGGGTTTCCTTCATCGCCACCGCGACCACCCGCAGGCCTTCCTCGTTGAGCTCCTGGGTGACCCGGCGGACCCGCGCGAGCATCCGGGAATCCAGCGGCACCACGGTTTCGCCGTCGCGGACCTGCGTGCAGACCGCCAGCATTTCCTCGACCGCGCCCTTGCAGATCAGTTCGTGGTGATCCTCGCGTTCGGACACCACCACCGACATCCGGCGGCGTTCGAAGTCGAACGGGATTTCGTCGACCTTGCGGTAGTCCTGGGCGAGCCGAAGCTCGGTCTGCAGTTCCACGTGCTCCAGCACCGCGCGATCCAGCAGGTTCTTCAATCCGGTCTGGTAGTGGCTGTTGAGGTAGGCAAACTTGAGCACGTCCTCCGAATCGTTCCCGAACACGTCGGTGTGGCGTTCCAGCGCGATCCGGTCCTGGGTCAGGGTGCCGGTCTTGTCGGTGCACAGCACCTCCATCGCGCCGAAATTCTGGATCGCGTCCAGCCGCTTGACGATGACTTTCCGCCGCGCCAGCAATACCGCACCCTTGGCCAGGGTGGAGGTGACGATCATCGGCAGCATTTCCGGGGTCAGCCCGACCGCGACCGACAGGGCGAACAGGAACGCCTCCATCCAGTCACCCTTGGTGAAGCCGTTGATCAGCAGCACGAACGGGACCATCACCAGGGCGAAACGGATCAGCAGCCAGCTGACGCTGTTGACGCCGGCCTGGAACGCGGTGGGCGCATGGTCGCTGGCGGTGACCCGATGCGCGACGGCGCCGAAGCAGGTTTCCGCACCGGTCGCCACCACCAGTGCGGTGGCGGTGCCGGAAACGACGTTCGTGCCCATGAACAACAGGTTGTTCTGTTCGAGCGCGCCGCCTTCGACCCTGCTGGCCTCGGCGAATTTTTCCACCGGCAGCGATTCGCCGGTCATCGCCGCCTGGGCGACAAACAGATCCTTGGCGACCAGCACCCGGCAGTCGGCGGGAATCATGTCGCCGGCCGACAGCACGATGTGATCCCCGGGCACCAGATCGCGGATCGGGACTTCCTGCCGGCTGGGCGGACGGCGCGAATGCAGTCGGGTGCCGAAGTAGCGCTCGGCGACATCGGCCGCTTCGGTGCCCAGGTCGCGCCGGATCACGGTGGCGGTGTTGCCGACCAGCGCCTTGAGTCGCTCGGCCGCGCGGTTGGAGCGCCCTTCCTGGAAGAACCGGATCAGGGTGGACAGCAGCACCATGATGCCGATGACAACGGTCGCCTTGGCGTCCTCGGTGAGGTAGGAAACGGCCGCCAGCACGGTCAGCAGCAGGTTGAAGGGATTGCGGTAGCACTGCCACAGGTGTCGCCACCACGGCAGCGGTTTTTCGTGATCGACCTCGTTGAGACCGAAGCGCGCGCGGCGCTCCGCGGCTTCGGCCAGGCTCAGGCCGTCCTCGTGGGACGCCAGCCGCGACAGCGCGGCGGGCAGATCGTCCCGCGCCACCTGCGACAGGGTCCGGGACGGAAGCAGGGGAGCCGTGCGTGCATCGGCCCGGCCGAAGCCGGCCTCGGGCATCGCGCGACGGCCGAACAGGCCGGCGGCGCGGCGGCTGCGCAGAAAGGCATCGAACCAGGTCTTGAGCAGGTTCATGGGAAACTCCTGGAAGGGAAGGGCAACCGCACGACGACGCGATGTCGGCCGGACGATTCAGGCGAGGGGTTCGAACGCATCGGCGGTGGTGGGCACGACTTCCCAGCGCACGGCGCGCACGCCGGGATGGCAGGACATGAGCCGCACCAGCCGGGCCAGCTCGCGGCGTCCTTCCCCGGGCGCGTCGATGCCGAGAACGATGGCCTGTTCGCGCCGGTGCACGAATCTGAGATGCAGGCCGCGCGCGCGTCGGATGCGGGCTTCGACCGTGTCGCTCCAGCCGGTGCGCAGGCGCAGGCTGACACGGAAGAAATGGAAGTTCGGCGGGGCGACGGACGCCTGCGAGGGGCGCGTCTTCATGGGCCATATCCACCGGACAGCGGGATGGACGCGCTTGGCAATGCGGTGGCGCGCGTGGGACGGCACAGCGATTCCAACTGCGCGCGGGCTGGCGGCGGCAGATGCGGCAGGACGCGGATCCGGCCCCGCAACGGCAGCAACGACAACGCATCGGCCGAGACGCGCGAGGAACAGGTGGAGAGCGCGCCGGCGAATGCGGCGGCGCCATGCTCTGCATAGAGGCGGCGCAAGGCGACGACATCGCGTGCGCAAAGGGCGCCGCGCAGCGCGGGATAGAGGAACGTGCGATTCATGGTGACCTCCGGGACGACGCCCGCGGGGTCACAGGCGATCAGGCGCGAAGGGACCCCGGCAGCGGCGCCGGTTGTGTGCGGGACGATGTGGTTGGGGACGCGGCGAAGCGCCCGTCAGGGTCGGGGTCCATGGGAAATCTCCGGGAAGCGCACCTGTGCGCGGAAGCGGGAGACGCATCGGCGCGGTCATCGACCGCCGTTGCGTGATGGTGGAATTATCCGCGCGCCATCGCGGCACGCCTAGGCTGCGGTGGTTTGGCCGGGATATACCTGCGTATATAGGGGATGGCATGGCGCGCGCGCCATGGGCCGCGTACCGGCCATCACATTGACGTTCGTGGCCCGCTTCGACCACGATGGCGCACTTCTCGCCGAAATCCACCCCGCAAGATGGCCACGCCCGACGACGATATCCGCTGGATGCAGCATGCGCTGGCGCTGGCCGAGCGTGCCGAACGCGAGGATGACGAGATTCCGGTGGGCGCGGTGCTGGTGGATGCCGACGGGCAGGTGCTGGGCGAGGGCTGGAACCGCAACCTGGCCGAACACGACCCCACCGCGCACGCGGAGATCGTCGCCATGCGTCGCGCCGGGCAGGCGCTGGGCAACCATCGGCTGATCGGCACGACCCTGTACGTCACCCTGGAGCCTTGCGCGATGTGCGCGATGGCGCTGGTGCACGCGCGGGTGGCGCGGGTGGTCTACGGCGCGGCCGATCCGAAGACCGGCGCCTGTGGCAGCGTGTTCGATCTGCTGACCAACCCGCGCCACAACCATCGCGTTGAAGTGCAGGGCGGCGTGCTGGGAGAAGAAGCCAGCCGTCGCTTGACCAACTATTTCCGCGCCAAGCGCGGCCGCCCGCTCCTGTAGAGCGGAGCTTGCTCCGCTGCTTTCCGCAGCTTGTCCGGGAGGAAAGAGCACCGCGTCAGCGGAGCAAGCTCCGCTCTACCGGCGCTTGACGTGGCGGTGGTCCATTTCCTCGTTGATGGCGGTCACCGCCAGGGTGGATTCACGCGCCAGCAACAGGCTGGCGGCGAGCATCGCCAGGACCCCGACCGCCGCCAGCCAGGTGGGCAGGCTACCCAGCCGGTGTTCGAGGAAGGTGTCGACGGCCACGGCCAGGCTGGTGCCGACGAAGCAGCTGATCGCGGCGTACAGGAGCTGGCCGGCGCGCAGGATGATCAGGCTGCGGCGGCGCTGCAGGCGGATGCGCATCTCGTAGAGCTGGCGTTCGTGCTCGTCCTCGACGTCGACCAGCTCGCGCAGCAGGGTGCGGGCGCGGTCGATGATGCGGGCCAGGCGGTTGTTGGCCGACAGCAGCAGGGAGGCGGTGGCGGTCAGGAAGAACGCGGGCGCCAGCATCGCGGTCAGGACGGCATAGTGCGCGAAATTGTTCATGGGCCGGTCGTGGTGGGCGTCTGCGTTATGATGACATCACGCGGATTTCCCGCAACGCGCCGGATTCCCGGCCTCATTCCCCGACGGACAGGTGCATGACAGCCAGCAACGCGAACAACGACCGACTCATCTGGATCGACCTGGAAATGACCGGGTTGGACACGGGCGGAGACTCCATCCTGGAGATCGCCACGGTGGTCACCGATTCGCAGTTGAACGTGCTGGCCGAGGGGCCGGAACTGGCCATCGCCCATCCGCTGGAGGCGCTGGAAGCCATGGACGACTGGAACCGCAACCAGCATCGCAAGTCCGGGCTGTGGCAGCGGGTCCTGGACAGCCAGGTCAGCCTGGGCCAGGCCGAGGCGCTGACCGTGGCCTTCCTCAACGAATGGGTGCCGGCCAACGCGTCGCCGATGTGCGGCAATTCCATCTGCCAGGATCGACGCTTCCTGCACCGCCTGATGCCGCGGCTGGAGAAGTACTTCCACTATCGCAACCTGGATGTCAGCACGCTCAAGGAACTGGCGCGCCGCTGGGCCCCGCCGGTGCTGGAGGGCGTGCGCAAGCAGGCCGCGCACACCGCGCTCAGCGACGTGCGCGATTCCATCGAGGAACTGCGCCACTATCGCAAGCACCTGGCCGAACTGGCCGGCTGAGGCCACGCTTTTCCCGTCCCTGTGGGAGCGACGTGAGTCGCGATGGCCGCCCCGTTCGGAGAGTATCCGGTCGCGACTTACGTCGCTCCTACATAGGGTAGTTGGCTGTAGGAGCGACGTAAGTCGCGACCCGATAGATCATCAACACCGAACCGCCTTGACCCGGCAAGGCAACCGCGACGGACGGGGACGACGCCCCTACCGCAAACATCTGGCCGAACTGGCCGGCTGAGGCCGCGCTTTTCCCGTCCCTGTGGGAGCGACGTCAGTCGCGATGGTCGTCCCATTCGGAGAGTATCCGGTCGCGACTTACGTCGCTCCTACATGGGGTAGTTGGCTGTAGGAGCGACGTAAGTCGCGACCCGATAGATCATCGGCAGCGAACCGCCTTGACCCGGCAAGGCAACCGCGACGGACGGGGACGACGCCCCTACCGCAAGCACCTGGCCGAACTGGCCGGCTGAGGCCGCGCTTTTCCCGTCCCTGTGGGAGCGACGTAAGTCGCGATGGTCGCCCCGTTCGGAGAGTATCCGGTCGCGACTTACGTCGCTCCTACAGGAGGTAGTTGGCGGTAGGAGCGACGTCAGTCGCGACCCGATGGTTCGTCAACACCGGACTGTCGTCGTCCACTCAGGTAATCGCGACTTACGTCGCTCCCACAGGAACGGGCGGGTCAGGGCGCGGGCGTCACCGGAGGCGCCACATCGCCGTCATCGGCGACGGCGCGGGTGATGAGGTGGGTGAGCGGGGTACCGTCGGCGTTGTGGTGGTAGACATGCAGATCGCGCTGCGGATACGGGATGTTGAGGCCGTGGCCGATGATGTCCGTGCGCACCGCTTCGGTCAGCTGGCTGCGGGCATCGCCGAAATCCTTGGTCTTCACCCACGCCTGCAGGGTCAGGTCGACACTGCTTTCGCTCAGCCTGCTCACCAGCACCAGCGGCGCGGGATCGGCCAGCACCAGCGGGTTGGCCTGCGCCAGCGACAGCAGCACGTCCTTGGCCTGCTTCAGATCGTCGTCGTAGCCCACGCCCACCAGGATGTCGACGCGGCGACGCGGCTTGGCGGTGAAATTGATGATCGGCGCGGTCGTGATCATGCTGTTGGGCAATACGATCAGGCGGTTGTCGAAGGTGCGCAGCCGGGTCTGGAAGATGCGTACTTCCTCGATCACGCCCTCCAGTCCGGCGGCCTGCACGTGGTCGCCGTCGCGGAACGGACGCAGCACGATCAGCATCACCCCGGAGGCGATGTTGGACAGCGAGTCCTTGAGCGCCAGGCCAACCGCCAGGCCGGCAGCGCCGACCACCGCCAGCACCGAGGTGGTGGGTACGCCGATCTTCTGCAGCGCGGCGATCAGCACCACCACCATCATCACCGCGTAGCAGACATTGCGCAGGAAGCCGGCGAGGGTCGCCTCGACTCCGCCGCGGGTCAGCGCGCGGTACACGATCCGGCTGATCCATTTGGACAGCCAGTAGCCGAGCAGCACGATGGCCGCGGCAATCGCCCAGTTGGTGAGCACCGCCATCCAGTCGATCGAACTCCAGTCGAACGCACGGGTGGCGGTGGGCGTGGACGCCGCGGCGGGCGTCTTGGTGGGAAGGGTGATCAGGGCCATGCGGCCCGGATTATGCCGCTTTTCGCTTCGCCAGACGCAGCCAGGTATCGACCACGGTGTCCGGGTTCAGCGACACCGACTCGATGCCTTCCTGCATCAGCCATTCGGCCAGATCCGGATGGTCGGACGGACCCTGGCCGCAGATGCCCACGTACTTGCCCTTGGCGCGCGCGGCCTGGATGGCCATCGACAGCAGTTTCTTGACCGCCGGGTTCCGTTCGTCGAACAGGTTGGCGACGATGCTGGAGTCGCGATCCAGGCCCAGGGTCAGCTGGGTCAGGTCGTTGGATCCGATCGAGAAGCCGTCGAAGATGTCCAGGAACTCGTCAGCCAGCAGGGCGTTCGAGGGCACCTCGCACATCATGATGATCTTCAGGCCCGGCTTGTCGCCAGTAGCGCCATCGCCCTGCTTGAGGCCGTGGCGGGCCAGCACTTCGACCACCTTGCGGCCTTCCTCCAGGGTACGCACGAACGGGATCATCACCCACAGGTTGTCCAGGCCCATCTCGTCGCGGACCTTGCGCACCGCGCGGCACTCCAGCGCGAAGGCCGGCTCGAACGAGGCATCGACATAGCGACTGGCACCGCGGAAGCCGATCATCGGGTTTTCTTCATGCGGCTCGTAGCGGGTGCCGCCGATCAGGTTGGCGTATTCGTTGGACTTGAAGTCCGACAGGCGCACGATGACCGGGTTCGGCGCGACCGAAGCGGTGATGGTGGCGATACCCTCCGCCAGGCGATCCACGTAGAAGCTCACCGGGTCCGCGTAGCCGGCCATCTTGGCGTCGATCTTGCGACGGGTTTCCAGGTCCTGGCGGTCGTATTCCAGCAGCGCCAGCGGATGCACGCCGATGTGGCTGGCGATGATCATTTCCAGCCGGGCCAGGCCGATGCCGGCGTTCGGCAACTGGCCGAAATCGAACGCGCGCTCGGGGTTGGCCACGTTCATCATGATCTTCAGCGGCGCCGGCGGCATGTTGTCCAGATCGGTCGTCGTGCGCTCGAAGGGCAGGGCGCCGTCGTAGATGAAACCGGTGTCGCCCTCGGCGCAGCTGACCGTCACTTCCACGCCGTCGGCGATGCTGTCCAGCGCGTTGCCGGTGCCGACCACCGCCGGCACGCCCAGTTCACGGGCGATGATCGCCGCGTGGCAGGTGCGGCCGCCGCGGTTGGTGACGATGGCCGAAGCGCGCTTCATCACCGGCTCCCAATCGGGGTCGGTCATGTCGGCGACCAGCACGTCGCCGGCCTGCACGCGGTTCATGTCATCCAGCGAGCGCACCACGCGGGCCACGCCGCTGCCGATTTTCTGGCCGATCGCGCGGCCTTCGGCGATGACCGTGCCGCGCTTTTCCAGCGCGTAGCGTTCGATCTGGGTGGCCTTGGCGCGCGACTTCACCGTCTCCGGACGGGCCTGCACGATGAACAGCTTGCCGCTGACGCCGTCCTTCGCCCATTCGATGTCCATCGGGCGGCCGTAGTGTTTTTCGATGACCAGCGCCTGCTTCGACAGCTCCTGCACGTCGGCATCGGAAATGGAGAACTTGCTCCGCAGTTCCGCCGGGGTGTCCTCGTTGCGCACGCGCTCGCCGGGCTTGTCCGAATAGACCATCCGGATCTGCTTGCTGCCCAGGGCGCGGCGCAGGATCGCCGGCTTGCCCTGCGCCAGGGTGGGCTTGTAGACGTAGAACTCGTCCGGATTCACCGCACCCTGCACGACGTTCTCGCCCAGGCCGTAGCTGGCGGTGACGAACACCACCTCGCGGAAACCGGATTCGGTGTCCAGGGTGAACAGCACGCCGGAGGATCCCACGTCCGATCGCACCATCAGCTGCACGCCGGCGGACAGGAACACGTCCTCGTGCTTGAAGCCGTGGTGCACGCGGTAGGCGATGGCGCGATCGTTGTACAGCGAGGCGAAGACTTCCTTCACCTTGTGGACCACGTCATCGGCGCCGGTGACGTTGAGGAAGGTTTCCTGCTGGCCGGCGAAGCTGGCGTCGGGCAGGTCCTCGGCGGTGGCGGAGGAGCGCACCGCGACCGCCACTTCGCCGCCGCCGTTTTCCGCGCAGAGCTGCGCGTAGGCGGTGCGGATGTCCTGATCCAGGTCCGGTTGCAGCGGGGCGTCGATGACCCAGCCGCGAATCTCGCGACCGGCGGCGGTCAGCGCCGGCACGTCCTCGACATCCAGCGTGGCCAGCTTGTCGAAAATCCGCTTGGACAGGTCGTTGTGGGCGATGAACGCCTTGAACGCCTCGGCCGTGGTCGCGTAGCCGCCCGGCACGGACACGCCCAGGCCGGCCAGGTGGCCGATCATTTCGCCAAGCGAGGAATTCTTGCCGCCGACACGGGCAAGATCGGACAGGCGCAACGCATGCAGCCAGAGGATGTTCTCGTTCAAGCGTTAAGCTCCAAAGCTGACCGTGCGCCGCGCCGAGACCATCGGCCGGGCCGTGTCCGTGGGGAAAGAGGCGCTATGATGCTATGCAATACCAATTGCAGACAAGCTTGATCTGAAGGGGGTTTCGTGGTGAATCCGGACCAGGGCGGCCTGGTGACCAGGCCGGTGTTCTACGTCTCCGATGGTACCGGCATCACCGCCGAAACCATCGGTCACAGTCTGTTGACGCAGTTCACCGGTTTCCGCTTCCAGACCGACCGGATTTCCTTCGTGGACGACGAGGAAAAGGCCCGGGACGCGGCCGACCGCATCCGCCGGGCCGGGATCGCGCTAGGGGCCCGGCCGATCGTGGTCAATTCCTGCGTGGATCCGGCCCTGAGCGGGGTGCTGGCCGAGAGTGGCGCCTTGATGCTGGACGTGTTCGCGCCGTTCATCGAACCGCTGGAGCGCGAGCTGGGGACCCCCCGGCAGTCGCGGGTGGGCCAGGCGCACGGCCTGGTCGATTTCGAGACCTACCATCGCCGCATCAACGCGATGAACTTCGCCCTGACCCACGACGACGGCATCGCGCTGGAATACGAGGAGGCCGACGTCATCCTGGTGGCGGTGTCGCGCGCCGGCAAGACGCCCACCTGCGTGTACCTGGCGCTGCACTATGGCGTGCGCGCGGCCAACTATCCGCTGACCGATCAGGATCTGGAAACCGATCGCCTGCCACCGCGGCTGCGTCCTTACCGGCGCAAGCTGTTCGGCCTGACCATCGATCCGGATCGCCTGCACCAGATCCGGCAGGAGCGGCGTCCCAATTCCCGCTATGCGCAGATGGATACCTGCAAGCGCGAGGTCGCCGCGGCCGAGGCGATGTTCCAGGTGGAGCGCATTCCCACCCTGAGCACCACCAACAAGTCGATCGAGGAAATCTCCAGCAAGGTGCTGTCCACGCTGGGGCTGCAGCGCGAGATGTTCTGAGGCGGGGAGGCGGGCCGGAAGGGGCCGGGACGCGCCGCGGAATTCCGGCGGCGGGAAACCTTAACTTAGGCTTCCCGGGCGATGCCGTCAATGCTGCCGCCGGCGCCGGCCAGCGTGTAGCATCGGCCCCATGCAACCTCCCGCCACCGACCGCCAGGCACGCATTCCCAAGCTCAGCCGCTTCGGCTGGCTGATGGCGCTCTATGCGGAAAACCACGTGCGCCTGATGCGGTTGTTCGCGCCGGACCACCTGACCGCGGGAACCTACATTTCCTCGGTCGGCGACGGCCTGGACGTGCGCCTGGAAGTGATCGAGACCCACCGCTACACGGTCGAACTCAGGCTCACCTACGATCTGCGCGATCCGCTGACCGGCGAACCGGATCCTTCCGCCTTCGTGCGCCTGTACCGCGACGCCCACCAGGCCGAGGCCACGCATTGCTACGTCGGCCGCCGCTGGCAAGACGTGATCGGCCTGTACCCGCCGCCGGCGGAAGTGATCAGCCATCGCATGCGCATGAATACCTTCCTGGGCAAATGGCTGGAATACCTGGCTGACCAGGGACATGGCGTGGCGACGTTGAAGGCGGTGGAAACCGCCGCGCTCGACGCGGCCTAGTTCGACTCGGATTGGCCTGCACGTCGAAACCGATTCCTGCGCAGGCGGGCAATGCGGACAAGGCAGCGTGCAACGCGTGCGCGCGTAACGAACCGCCAGTCGTACAACATTCCATTCGCACAGTAAGAACCAGGCGGGTTTCGTCAGCCCGTGCAGAATCTTTCCTTAGCCAGTTTCCCGTTATTCCGGCAACGCAAAAACAATCAGGGCCCGGTTTCCCGAGCCCTGATTGCTTCTTCAAAATTGGCGTCCCCACGGGGATTCGAACCCCGGTCGCCACCGTGAAAGGGTGATGTCCTAGGCCTCTAGACGATGGGGACGCGTTTGAAACTTTGCCGCTTAAATTTTTCTTTCCAGACGGCCTAATGCCTGGAAAGTTGGTGGAGCCAGCCGGGATCGAACCGGCGACCTCTTGCATGCCATGCAAGCGCTCTCCCAGCTGAGCTATGGCCCCACGCGGCGGGAGAAGCGAAATTGTAGGGGGGGCTTTGCCGACTTGCAAGCATCCGTGAAAAAAAAATTTCACGGTGGCGGATTCGGGGTACATCCGGTGGAATAGGGCGCTCGCAGAAACCGGGCGGATCGCAGCATCGTGAGGATTCAGTTCACCATCGCCGAATGGGCCGCCTGGGCGCCCGGACTCGAAACCGCCGAGGCGTGGCGCGAATGGGCGCGCCAGCCGTTTCCGCCCCACGGCGAGGGCACGCCGGCGCTGGGGGAGGTACCGGCGATGCAGCGGCGGCGAATCGATCGCCTGGGGCGGATGGCGATCCAGACCGCCTATTGGTGCCAGCGCGCGGAGGCGGAAGGCATTCCGTTCGTGTTCGCCTCGCGGCACGGCGACGTGGCCTGCTCGGTGGAACTGCTGGAATCGTTGAGCCGTCGCGAAACCCTGTCGCCGACCAGCTTCGGACTCTCCGTGCACAACGCGATCGCCGCGCTGTATTCGATCGTGCGCGGCGAGCGTGGCAACTATCTGGCGCTCGCCGCCGGACACGCCACGCCGGAAGCGGCGCTGGTGGAGGCGGCGGGACTGCTCGGGGATGGTTCGCCCGAAGTACTGGTGGTGGTTTACGACGCCGCGCTGCCAGAGGTGTATGCCGATTTCAGGGACGAACCGGATCCTTTCCACGCCTGGTGCTGGCGGGTGGCGCCGGCGGATCGCGGCGACGGCATCGCCGTGGGACTGGGCTGCGGCGCGGTGCCGGCGGAGGCGGGCGTGCCGGAAGCCGCGGTCCTGCCGCACAGTCTGGAGGTATTGCGATTCGTGCTGGCCGGTTCCGGCACCCTGCGGCATGTGGCCGATGGGCGGCAATGGGAGTGGCGCCACGGTGGGTGACCGCCTGGACCATCTTTGGCGGGTGTTCGGCACCGGCCTGAGTTTCCTGGCCTTCGGTGTCGGCGGGCTGGTGCTGAGGGTGCTGGTGTTCCCGCCGATGCAATGGTTCGTGCGTGACCCGTCGCGCCGGCGGAGGCTGGTCCGGCGCGCCGTGCAGCGCAGTTTCGCCGCGCACGTGGAGTTGATGCGCCGGTTGGGCCTGCTGACCTATGAAATCCGCCATCGCGAGCGCCTGCAACGCGACGGCCTGCTGATCCTGGCCAACCATCCGACCCTGATCGACGTGGTGTTCCTGGTCTCGCTGCTGCCCAACGCCGATTGCGTGGTGAAATCGGCGGTGGCGCGCAATCCGTTCATGCGCGGGCCGGTCCGGGCCGCGGGTTACGTATCCAACGACGATGGCGCCGGACTGGTGGACGATTGCATCGCGGCGGTGAAGGCGGGCGGCAACCTGGTGATTTTTCCGGAGGGGACCCGGACCGTGCGCGGGCAGCCGCCGAAGCTGCAGCGCGGGGCCGCCAACATCGCCGTCCGCGGCCGCCTGGACATCACGCCGGTCAGGCTGAGCTGCACGCCGATGACGCTGGGGAAAGGGGAGAAATGGTATCGTGTGCCCACGCGCCGGTTCCATGTGGTGGTGGACGTTCAGGAAGACCTGCCGATCGCACGGTTCCTGAACGCCGCCGAGTCCGGAACCGGAGGGGACGCGGCAGCCGCCAGGCGGCTCACCGACTATTTGACGCATTATTTTTCTGGAGAGGAAACGCGTGCAGGCACTTGAGCACGAGATCAAGGAATTGATCATCGCCGCCCTGTCCCTCGAGGACATCGGTCCCGATGACATCGATACGGCGGCGCCGCTGTTCGTCGAAGGATTGGGGCTGGATTCGATCGACGCGCTGGAACTGGGCCTGGCCCTGCAGAAGCGCTACGGCGTCAGCCTGTCGGCGGACTCGCAGGAGACCCGCAAGCATTTTTCCAGCGTGCGCGCGCTGGCCGAGTTCGTCGCGTCGCAGCGGGCGGCGTGAAGGGCGCGGCGAGGGGACTGAAATGACCAAGAACGAACTATTCGACCGGATCGCCACGATCCTGCACGACACCTTCGAAATCGATCCGGCGAAGATCACGCCGGAATCGCGCCTGTACGACGACCTGGACATCGACAGCATCGACGCGGTCGATCTGATCGTCCAGCTCAAGCCGCTGCTGGGCCGCAACCTGCAACCGGACGCGTTCAAGACCGTCCGCACGGTGCAGGACGTCGTCGACGTGCTGTATGGCCTGATCCGCGACCAAGCCGCCTGATCAAGGCGCGGCGCGCTCATGGCGAACCGGGTCCGCGCGGCATTGTTCATTGCCCTGTCGCTGGCCTATCCGCTGGTCGTCTACCTGGCGCTGGGCCGGTTCGAGCCGCGCTGGCTGGCGCTCCTGCTGATGGCGCTGGCGCTGCTGCGCGCGCTGGCGACCCGCCAGCCGGTATGGCTGGCGGCGGCGGGCGGGGCGGCGATTCTGGCCGCGCTTACCACGGTGTTCAACGATGCGCTGCCGCTGAAGCTGTACCCGGCGCTGGTCAACGCGGTGATGCTGGTGGTGTTCGCGGTGAGCCTGCGCTTCCCGCCCACGGTGGTGGAGCGGATCGCCCGCGTGAGCGAGCCGGATCTGCCGGCGCGCGCGGTCGCCTATACCCGCCGGGTCACCCAGGTGTGGTGCGTGTTCTTCATCTTCAATGGCGCACTGGCGCTGGCAACGGCTCTATGGACCACGGATCGCGTCTGGGCGCTCTACAACGGCGGTATCGCCTACCTGCTGATGGGCGCCTTGTTCGCGGGCGAGTGGCTGGTGCGGCAGCGCGTGCGGGCGGCGCACCGGCATGAGTGAGTGGCTGCCGCTGGACCGCGTCGCCGTCGATGCCCGGACCGGACGGCGGGTCGGTCCGGATTGGGATCACCCGGCGTTCCGGACCCGGGTACTGGCCTGGCAGGCGGCATTCGCCGGCGCCGGGGGCCGTGACTGGGCGCTGTACTTCGAGGACGCGACCGCCTTCGCCGCGGCCCTGTTCGGCGCCTGGCACGCCGGCAAGCGGGTATTCCTGTGCGCCGACAACCTGCCGGCCACCCGTGAGCGGCTGGCCGGGCAGGTCGATGGCTTCGCCGGCGACTTCGCGGATGGTGGCGTGATGCCCGCCGACGTGATTCCGGACACGGTCCTGGCGCCGCTGGATGAGGCCGCGACCCGGTTGCTGGTGTTCACTTCCGGCAGCACCGGCGAGCCGGTCGCCATCGAGAAGCGGCTGGATCAGCTGGCGCGGGAGGTGGAAGCGCTGGAAGCCGCTTTCGGCGCGGACCTCGGCGCGGCGACGGTACATGGCACGGTGTCCCACCAGCACATCTACGGACTGCTGTTCCGGGTGCTGTGGCCGCTGGCGGCCGGCCGGCCGATCGCGCCGCGTACCTTCTTCCACGAGGACCTGCTGGCCGCCCTGGCCGGGCAACCGGCGTTGCTGGTGGCCAGCCCGGCGCACCTGAAGCGGCTGCCGCAGCAACTGGACTGGGCCTCGCTGGGCGGGCAATTGCGGGCGGTGTTCTCCTCCGGCGGCGCCTTGCCGGCCGAGGCCGCGCTGGAAGCCCGCCGCTGGTTGGGGGTGGCCCCCACCGAAATCTACGGCAGCAGCGAGACCGGCGGCATCGCGTGGCGGCGCTGGGACGACGAGCAACCGGCCTGGCGCGCGCTGCCCGGGGTGGCCTGGCGGGTCCAGGACGGACGCCTGCAGGTGCGCTCGCCGCACCTGGCCCAGGCGCGGGAGTGGTGGACCAGTGAGGACCGGGTACACGCCGACGGAGACGGGTTCCGCCTGCTCGGGCGGGCGGATCGCATCGTCAAGGTCGAGGAGCGCCGGGTGTCGCTGGATGGACTGGAGCGCGACATCGCCGGTCATCCGCGGGTGGCCGAAGCCCGCGTCTGCGTGCTGCCCGGCGCGCGCGACGCGCTGGTGGCGGTGGTGGTGCCCAACGAGGCCGGCTGGGAGTACCTGCGCGAACACGGCCGCCGCGCGCTGTCGCAGCAGCTGTCGCAACATCTGGCCGGCCGCCACGACGCGGTCGCGCGTCCGCGCCGCTGGCGTTACGCGGTGGCCCTGCCGGTCAACGCGCAGGGCAAGGTCACCGAGCGGGCGCTGACCGCGCTGTTCCGGCCCGAGCGTCTGGAACCGCACTGGCGCGTGCGCGAACCGCTGGCCGCCGAACTGGAACTGGATCTGGACGCGGATCTGGCGGTGTTCGACGGTCATTTTCCGCAGGCGACGATCCTGCCCGGGGTGGCGCAACTGGACTGGGCGATCCGGTTCGGCCGCGAAGCCTTCCCGCTGCCGCCGCGGTTCCTGCGCATGGAGGCGCTGAAGTTCCAGCGCGTCGCGCGTCCGGGCGACCGCATCCGCCTGCACCTGCAATGGGCGGCGGAAAAATCGACGCTGGCATTCCAGTACACCTCCGCGCATGGTCCGCACGCCAGTGGCCGGGTCGTGTTCGCGGCGCAGGAAGGACACTGAACCATGTCGGTCGATCGCTTGATGGTGATCATTCCGGTGTTCGACCACGAGCACGCGATTGGCGCGATGGTCACCGGCGTGCTCGCCTCCGGTTTGGACTGCCTGCTGGTGGACGACGGATCCGGTCCGGCCTGCGCCCGGGTGCTGGATGCCTTGGCCCACGCGCATGCGCCGCGCGTGCGGCTGCTGCGGCTGGCGCACAACCAGGGCAAGGGCGGGGCGGTGATGGCGGGTTTCCGCGAAGCCGCGCGGCTGGGCGCCAGCCACGCGTTGCAGATCGACGCCGACGGCCAGCACGATCCCGCCGACATTCCGCGTTTCACCGAGGCGTCGCGGCAGCGACCGCAGGCGATCATCTGCGGCGTGCCCGAATACGACGAAAGCGTGCCCAAAGGGCGCCTGTATGGCCGCTACCTGACCCACGTCTGGGTCTGGATCAACACGCTGTCGTTCGCCATCCGCGATTCGATGTGCGGCTTCCGCGTCTATCCGCTGGTGCCGGTGCTGGCGCTGATGGCGCAGGAACCGATTGGCCGGCGGATGGATTTCGACATCGAAATCATCGTACGGCTGTTCTGGCGCGGCGTGGCGGTGATCAACCTGCCGACCCGGGTGACCTATCCCAGCGACGGCGTGTCGCATTTCGATGTCTGGCGCGACAACGTGCGGATCAGCCGCATGCACGCGCGCCTGTTCTTCGGCATGCTGCGGCGCCTGCCGCGCTGGCTGCTGCGTGGACGGACGGTGCCCGCGTGAGCGCCACCGGACAACCGCACTGGGCGGACATCGCCGAGTCCACCTCGGTGGCCGGTGTGCGCTTCCTGTGCGGCGTGCATCGCTGGCTGGGACGCTGGCCGTTCCGGCTGTGCGCCTATCCGGTGGTGTTCTTCCACTGGCTGGGCAACGCCACCGCGCGCGCGGCGTCGCTGCAGTACCTGCGCCGGCTGCATGCGCACGATCGCGGAGTGTTCGGTGGCGAGCCGGGGAGCTGGCAGAGCCTGCGCCATTTCTTCATGTTCGCCGAGACCCTGCTGGACAAGATCCTGGCGATGGGTCACCGCTATCCCGAACAGCGGGTGATCACCCATCGCGACGTGATGATGGCGATGGTCGCGCAGCGGCGCGGCGGGCTGATCATCACCGCGCACATCGGTTGCCTGGAGCTGTGCCAGGCGCTGGCCGACCGGGTGCCGGGTTTCCGCCTGACCGCGCTGGTGCATACCGCGCACGCGGCGCGCTTCAACCGCCTGCTGGACCGGCTGGACCCGGCCAACGGCGTGCGCCTGATGCAGGTGACCGAACTGGGGCCGGCCACCGCCACGGTGCTGGCCGAACGCATCGCCGCCGGCGAGTTCGTTGCCATCGCCGGCGATCGCGTGCCCTTGCAGGGCGGGCGCAGCGTGCGGGTGCCGTTCCTGGGCCATCCGGCGCCGTTTCCGATTGGCGCCTATGCGCTGGCCTCGGCGCTGGGCTGCCCGGTGTTCACGATGGCTTGCACCCACGCCGGCGATGGTTACGAAGTGCGCTTCGAACCCTTTGCCGAAAACATCCGCCTGCCACGCGGTTCGCGCGACGCGGCGCTGGCCGAACACGCCGGGCGGTTCGCACAATGGCTGGAGCGCCAGTTGGTCGGCGCGCCTTACGACTGGTTCAATTTCTTTCCCTTCTGGGATCAGGTTACGCATGACGCTTCCCCCCGAGAGTGACACCGGCGCGGTCCGGTTCGGCGATGCCCCGTTGCGCATCGAGGACGTGACGGCGCTGGCGCGCCGGCAGCGCGAGGCCCGGCTGTCCGACGACGCCGGTTTCCGCGCGCGCATCGCCCGCGGCGCCGACTTCCTGGATCGCGTGCTGCGCGAGGACGGCGTCATCTACGGCGTGACCACCGGCTATGGCGATTCCTGCACGGTCAACATTCCGCCGGAGCTGGTCGCCGAACTGCCGCACCACCTCTACACCTACCATGGCTGTGGACTCGGCAGGTTCCTTGACGCCGAGGAGACCCGCGCGGTCCTCGCGGCGCGGCTGGCATCGCTGGCGCGCGGCATGTCCGGCGTCAGCCAGGGACTGCTCGACGGGCTGGAGAACCTGCTCCGGCACGACGTGCTGCCGCTGATTCCGGCCGAAGGCTCGGTGGGGGCGAGCGGTGATCTGACCCCGCTGTCCTACGTGGCGGCGGTACTGTGCGGCGAACGCGAGGTCATCCACGCCGGCGTGCGCCGGCCCGCGGCCGAAGCGCTGGCGGAGATCGGCATGACCCCGCTCAAGCTGCGGCCGAAGGAAGGCCTGGCCATCATGAATGGCACCGCGGTGATGACCGCGCTGGCCTGCCTGGCCTGGGAACGCGCCGACTACCTGGACCGGCTGGCGACCCGGCTGACCGCGTTCAACGTGCTCGCCAGCGACGGCAACGCGCACCATTTCGACGAGGTGCTGTTCAACGCCAAGCCGCATCCGGGCCAGTCGCGGACCGCCGCGCGCCTGCGCCGGGACCTGCACAGCGATCGTCCGCCGCGCAACGAGCAGCGCCTGCAGGATCGTTATTCGCTGCGCTGCGCGCCGCACGTGATTGGCGTGCTGGAAGACGCGCTGCCGTTCTTCCGCCAGTTGATTGAAACCGAACTCAACAGTGCCAACGACAATCCGCTGATCGATCCCGAGCGCGGCCAGATCCTGCATGGCGGGCATTTCTACGGCGGCCACATCGCCTTCGCGATGGACGCGATGAAGAACGCGGTCGCCAACCTGGCCGATCTGCTGGACCGCCAGTTGGCGCTGCTGGTGGACACCCGCTTCAACCACGGCCTGCCGTCCAACCTGTCCGCCGCGACCGGCCCGCGCGCGGCTATCAACCACGGCCTGAAGGCGTTGCAGATCAGCGTGTCGGCGTGGACCGCCGAAGCGCTCAAGCTGACCATGCCGGCCTCGGTGTTCTCGCGCTCGACCGAATGCCACAACCAGGACAAGGTCAGCATGGGCACGATCGCCGCCCGCGACTGCCTGCGCGTGATCACCCTGACCGAACAGGTGGTCGCGGCGATGCTGATCGCCGCCCGCCAGGCGGTGGAACTGCGCGCGCGCGCCGGCGGTTCGGCCGTGTTCGGCGAGCAGGCGGCGGCGATGTACGCGGATCTGCGCGACCGCATCGCCCTGGTCGTGGAGGACCGCGCGCTGGACAACGAATTGCGCGCGCTGTGCGGGGACGTGCGCGCGCGGCGCTGGGGCCTGTATGCCGACGCCTGATCTGTCCTGCGAAATCGCGCTGTCGCCAGCCTTCCACGACTGCGATCCGATGCAGGTGGTCTGGCACGGCAACTACTTCAAGTACCTGGAAATCGCCCGCTGCACGCTGCTGCAACGGTTCGACTACGACTATCCGCAGATGCAGGCCTCGGGTTTCCTGTGGCCGGTGGTGGATGCGCGCATCAAGTACATCCGTCCCCTGCGCTATGCGCAGCCGCTGGTGGTGCGCGCCGAAATCGTGGAGTGGGAAAACCGGCTGAAGCTGGAATACGTCATCCGCGACGCCGAATCCCAACAGGTCCTGACCCGCGCCCACACCCTCCAGGTGGCGGTCGAGGCGGCTTCAGGCGAGATGCTCTATGCGTGTCCGCCGGTGCTGTGGGAACGGCTGGGAGTGCAGGTCGAATGAAGCGGTGGTCCGGTTTCCTGTTGTCGTCGGTGCTGCTGCTGGCGGCGGGCGCGTGGCCGCCGTCCGCGCGCGCGGCGGACGATCTGGCGGTGATCCAGCAGCGCGTCGCCCAGGTCGAAGTGTTACGTGGCCAGTTCGAACAGGAAAAGCGCATCACCGGCTTCAAGAACCCGCTGCGTTCGCAGGGCCGGTTCGTGGTCGCTCGGCAGAAGGGGGTGATCTGGACGACGGAAAAGCCGTTCCCGTCCGAGATGGTGATCACCCGCGATCGCATCCTCAGCCGCCAGCGCGACGGCAGCCAGCGGGTCGAGGTGGACGGTCGCGAACAGCCGGCCCTGCGCTCGGTCAACGCGATGATGTTCGCGCTGGTCAGCGGCGATGTCGCCGCGCTGTCCTCGCGTTTCGAAACCCGAGTGCAGGCGTTGCCGGACAACGGCTGGCGGCTGGACCTGAAACCGCGGTCGGCGGCACTGGCCAAGGTGTTCGCCAGAATCGAGCTGAGTGGTGATCGCTACGTCCGCGAGGTGCGGATCGAGGAAGCCAACGGCGACAGCACGCTGCTGCGGTTTTCGGCGCTGAAGGACACGCCGGCCACGCTGGCCGCGGACGAGGCGCGCCGCTTTGACTGAAGGCCTGGACGCGCGGGATCGCCGCTGGCGTTCCGGCTGGCGCTGGCTGGCCCTGCTGTGGCTGCTCGCGGTGGCCGCGGTCGCGGCGCATCAGTGGCGGTTCTGGCAGCACCCGCCGATCGACAGCGACATCCTGGCGCTGTTGCCGCGCGATGCCGACGATCGCGTGCTGGCCGATGCCACCGAGCGCATCGCCGATGCCGGTGCGCGCCAGATCGTGGTGGTGCTGGGCGCGGCCACGCCGGAGCAGGCGCATCGGGCCGAAACGGCGTTCCGCCGTTCGCTGGCCGGCGAGGACGCGGCGCGATTGCCGTTCACCGCGGCCGACAATGCCGCCGACTGGTTTCCGCAGGCGCAGGCTTTCTACGCGCCGTATCGCGATCGTCTGCTGACGCCCGGACAGCGCGTCGGCATCGCCACGGCCGACACCGCCGTGCTGGCGGAACAGGCGCTGGGCGCGCTGTACGGCCCCATGGGCGCACCCCGGTTGACCGAATGGCGGCAGGACCCGCTCGGCCTGTGGCCGCAATGGTGGCAGGCGCGCGCGCGCGCGTCGGGCCTGAGCGTGGGCGAGGACGGCCTGCTGGAAAAGGATGGCCTGCACTGGAGCGTGCTGGCGTTCCAGACCCGCGCCTCGGCGTTCCGGCTCGATGGCGAACGCGTCATCCAGGACGCGCTGGACCGCGCCGGCGCCGCCGCGCGCGCGGCCGAGCCCTCGGTGCGCGTGCTGCGCGCGGGCGTGCCGCTGCACGCCGAGGCGGCGGCGGTGCAGGCCAACCGCGAAATCAACACCATCGGCTGGGGCTCGCTGGCGGCGGTGTTGCTGCTGGTGTGGCTGGCGTTTCGTTCGCTGCGTCCGATCCTGCTGGTGGCCGCTTCGCTGATCATCGGCTGCGCGACCGCGCTGTCGGTGACCGCGCTGGTGTTCGGCCAGGTCCATCTGCTGACCCTGATTTTCGGCGCCAGCCTGGTCGGCGTGGCCGAGGACTACGGCATCCACTGGTTCGCCTCGCGCCAGGGCGTGGCGGCGGAACGGCGCTGGGCTTTGTTGCGCCACCTGTTGCCGGGCCTGTGGCTGGCGCTGGCGACCAGCGCGCTGGCCTATCTGGCGCTGGGGCTGGCGCCGTTTCCGGGCCTGCGCCAGATGGCGCTGTTTTCGGTGGTCGGGTTGGCCGGCGCGTTCCTCACCGTGATCTGCCTGTTCCCGTGGCTTGATGGCGGCCAGGTGCCCGATACCCGTTTCTCGCGGGCGATTGGCCGTTCGCTGGACCGCTGGCCGCGCGCGGTTCGCAGCCGCGGCGGGATCGTGGTGGGCGTGCTGGTGGCCGTGGTGCTGGTCGCCGGCCTGCTGCGCGTGCATGGCGATGACGACCTTCGCAGCCTGCAATCCTCGCCACCGACGGTGATGGCCCAGCAGATCGAAGTGGGGCGGCTGCTGGGGATGCCGAGTCCCGCGCAGTTCTTCCTGATCCGCGCCGACGATGCCGAAACCCTGCTGCAACGCGAAGAGGCGTTGACCGAACGCCTGCGCAAGCTGGAGACCGATGACCGCATCGGCGGCCATCGCGCGATCAGTGACTGGTTGCCGTCGTTGCGCCGGCAACAGGCCGACGCCGTGTTGACCGGACGGGTGGAAAGCGCGGTGATGGCGCAGGTCGGACAGGCGCTGGGCGAATCGCTGGCGCGTCCGGATTTCAGCGCCGGCCCCCTGCGGCCCGAGGCGTGGCTGGCTTCGCCGGTGTCCGCGCCGTTTCGCCATCAATGGCTGGGGCAGGTGGGCGGACAACTGGCCAGCGTGGTGCTGATCGATGACCTGGGACGCGACGGCGCGCTGGCGTTGCTGGAACAACAGGCCGCGCAACTGCCCGGGGTGCGCTGGGTCGATCGCACCGCCGACTTCTCGCGCCTGCTGCGCCATTACCGCCACCTGATGAGTGGGCTGCTGCTGGCCGGCGCGGTGCTGGTGTATGCATTGCTGTGGTGGCGCTATCGCGCCGGCGCCTGGCGGGTGATGGTGCCGACCCTGCTGGCCGGCGCGTTGACCGTCGCGCTGCTGGGCTTGGCCGGCCAGCCGCTGCAACTGTTCAACGTGCTGGCCCTGCTGCTGTTGCTGGGCATGGGCATCGACTACGGCATTTTCCTGACCGAACACCGCGGCGACGCCCGCGCCTGGATGGCGGTATGCATCGGCGCGGCCAGCACCTGGCTGTCGTTCGGGTTGCTGGCGCTGTCGGCGACGCCGGCGTTGCGTGCGTTCGGCCTCACCCTGCTGCTGGGCATCGGCCTGGTCTGGCTGGTTTCACCGTTGTTCCGCCCACCGGCGGCTTCCCCGTCACCTCAAGAGCACGAGTAGCAAGGAATGAAAATCGAACAGACGGAAATCCTGATCATCGGCGCGGGCCCGGCGGGCTCGGTGGCGGCGGCGATGCTGCGCCAGCAGGGACGCCGCGTGCTGATCCTGGAACGCGAGCAGTTCCCGCGCTTCTCCATCGGCGAGAGCCTGCTCCCGCAGAGCATGGAATACATCGAGGCCGCCGGGCTGCTGCAGGACGTGGTGGAAGCCGGCTTCCAGTACAAGAACGGTGCCGCGTTCGTGCGCGGAGAGCGCACCACCCAGTTCGATTTCCGCGACAAGTTCTCGCCGGGCTGGGGCACCACCTACCAGGTGCAGCGCGCCGACTTCGACCACGTGCTGGCCAGGGGCGCGGAGCGGATGGGCGCGGAGGTCCGTTATCGCCACGAGGTGCTGGCCGCCGAACCGGGCGAGCGCCCGCGGGTGACCGTGCGCTCGCCGGAGGGCGAGACCTACCAGGTCGAGGCGGACTTCATGCTCGACGCCAGCGGCTTCGGACGGCTGCTGCCCAAGCTGCTGAAACTGGAATCGCCGTCGAATTTCCCGGTGCGCGGCGCCATCTTCACGCACGTTCGCGACCACATCGCGCAGGATGCCGGCTTTGATCGCAACAAGATCCTGATCACCACCCACCCCGAGCACGTCGACGTATGGTACTGGACCATCCCGTTCTCCAATGGCTGCTGCTCGCTGGGCGTGGTCGCGGAAATGGAATTCCTCAACCGCTATCCGGGCACGGAGCTGGAGCGCCTGCAGGCGATCGTCGGCGAGGATCCCAACCTGACCCGGCTGCTGAAGGACGCGGAGTGGGCGGTGCTGCCGGTGCGCCAGATCACCGGCTACTCGGCCAACGTGAACTCGCTGTGGGGGCCGGGCTACGCACTGCTGGGCAACGCCGGCGAATTCCTGGATCCGGTGTTCTCCTCGGGCGTGACCATCGCCTTCAAGTCGGCGCAACTGGCGGCCGACTGCCTGCGGCGCCGCTACGCGGGCGAAACGGTGGACTGGGAAACCGACTACTCGATACCGCTGCGCGCGGGCGTGCAGACCTTCCGCCGTTTCGTGGAGGCGTGGTATGCGGGCGGCTTCCAGAAGATCATTTTCCATCCTGACCAGCAGCCGGAGATCCGCCGCATGATCTGCTCGATCCTGGCCGGCTACGCCTGGGATACCCGCAACCCGTACGTCGCCGACACCGGCCGCCGCCTGCGCGTGCTGGAGGAACTGTGCGACGCCTGATCGCCCTGTTGGGCATGCTGTGCCTGCTGGCGGCCTGCGCGCACCGCGCGCCGGCACCGGCGGTCGCGTTGCCGCCGCTGCGGCTGGCGCCGGCCGCGCTGGGCAAACCGCTGGCGGTGCAGCAGCGCCTGCATTTCCAGTTCGGCGCCCGGCAACGTGATCTGGATGCGTTGCTGGAAGTGGACGCGCAGGAAGTGCGGCTGGCGGTGCAGGCACTCGGCCAGTCCGGCGTGCGCCTGCAATGGGATGGCCGCGAATTGCACCAGCAACGCGCGCCCTGGCTGCCGCCGGCGGTGCGCGGCGAGCGCGTGCTGGACGATCTCCAGTTCGCGCTATGGCCGCTGGAAGCCGTGCGTGGCGCCTTGCCCGCCGGGTGGCGGGTGGAGGACGATGGCCACGAGCGTCGGCTGCTGCGCGACGGCACCGCCTGGCTGGTGCTGACCCGCGACGCGCCGGACAACCTGCGGCTGCGCAACCTGGCCGAAGGCTACGCGCTGGACATCCAGACCGTGGGCGGAGAGGCCAACCCGTGAACACCGCGCCGGTCTTCCTCAACGAACTCGGCATCACCTGCGCGCTGGGCACCGGCCGCGACGCGGTGGCGACCGCGCTGTTCGCCGGCGATGCGCCCGGCGGCGTGCGCCTCAGCGAAGCGCTCACCCCCGGGCGACCGCTCATGCTGGGCGCGGTGACCGGCGTCCTGCCGGATCTGTCCGACTGCCCGCTGCCGTTGCGCGGACGCAACAACGCGCTGTTGCGCGGCGCATTCACCCAGATCGCACCGGCCGTGGCCGCCGCCATTGACCGATATGGCGCCGACCGGGTGGCGGTGGTGCTGGGAACCAGCACCTCCGGCATCGGCGAATCCGAACAGGCCTTGCCGTTCAAGCACGAACACGGCAGTTGGCCGGCGGGCTTCCACTACGCCCAGCAGGAGATCGGCACGCCGGCGCGGTTCGTCGCCGCCGAAGCGGGCGTGCACGGTCCGGCCTGGACGATATCGACCGCCTGTTCCTCCAGTGCCAAGGCCCTGGCTTCGGGGGCGCGCCTGCTGCGCGCGGGCATCGTCGACGCGGTGATCGTCGGCGGCGCGGATTCGTTGTGCCGCTTCACCATCGACGGCTTCAGCGCGCTGGAATCGGTATCGGCCGCCCGCTGCAATCCGTTCTCGCGTCACCGCAACGGCATCAACATCGGCGAGGGTGCCGCGCTGTTCCTGATGACCCGCGAACCCGGACCGGTGCGGCTGGCGGGGTGGGGCGAAACCGCCGATGCCCACCATATCTCCGCGCCCGAGCCGCAGGGTGTCGGCGCCATCGCCGCGATCGGGCAGGCATTGGCGCGCGCGGGTGTGCAGGCCGACGACATCGACTACGTCAACCTGCACGGCACCGCCACGCCGCAGAACGACGCGATGGAAAGCCGCGCGGTCGCCGCGACGATGCGGCCCGGCACGCCGGTGAGTTCGACCAAGCCGTTGACCGGACACACCCTGGGCGCGGCGGGCGCGATCGAGGCCGGGCTGTCCTGGCTCGCGCTGGCGGCCAATCCCGAGCACCGCCTGCCGCCGCACTGGTGGGATGGCGAAGCGGATCCGGATTTGGCGCCACTGCACTTCGCCGCCCCCGGCGAGCGCGCCGCGCGTCCGCTGCGGCATGTGCTCAGCCATTCCTTCGCTTTTGGCGGCAGCAACGCGGTCCTGCTGCTGGGAGCCGGATGATGAACCTGGACAATGCGCGCCCGTTGCCGGCGGCCGATGCGGCGCATCCGCTGTACGACATCGAACGGGTCATCCCGCATCGCGGCACCCTGCGCCTGATCGACCGCCTGCTGGGCTGGGACGAGGACCGGGTGGCGGTCGAGGTGCGGGTGCCGGCCGACGGGCCGTTCAGCGAGGAGGCCGGCGTGCCGGCCTGGGTCGGGGTGGAGTACATGGCCCAGGCCATTGCCGCCTGGGCCGGCTGTCGCGCCCGCCAGGCCGGCGGCGAGCCGAGTATCGGCTTCCTGCTGGGCACCCGCCGCTATCAGTCGGCCTGGACCCATTTCCCGGCCGGCACCCTGCTGCGGGTGGAGGCGATCCGCGAGCTGTTGGGCGACAATGGCCTGGGGATGTTCGCCTGCCGCATCGAGGCGAACGGGGACGAAATCGCAAGCGCCAACGTGTCGGTGTTCGAACCACCGGACGCGATGGCCTATCTGGAGAACGAGCAAGCATGAGTGGAGACTCGACGGTCCTGGTCACCGGGGCCAGCCGCGGCATCGGGCGCGCGATCGCGCTGCGTGCCGCGCAGGACGGGTTCGACGTGGTGGTGCATTACCGCAGCCGGGTGGAGGAAGCCGAGGCCGTGGCCGCGGAGATCCGCGCGCTTGGCCGGCAGGCGCGGGTGATGGGTTTCGACGTGGGCGATCGCGCCGCCGCCGCGCAGGCGCTGGAAGCCGATGTGGCCGCGCACGGCGCGTACTACGGGGTGGTCTGCAATGCGGGCATCGCCCGCGACAACGCGTTCCCGGCGATGAGCGGGGAGGACTGGGACGCGGTAATCCACACCAACCTGGATGCGTTCTACAACGTGCTCAACCCGCTGACCATGCCGATGGTGCGTCGGCGCAAGCCCGGGCGCATCGTCACCCTGTCGTCGGTGTCGGGCCTGGTCGGCAACCGCGGACAGGCCAACTACAGCGCCGCCAAGGCCGGCATCATCGGCGCGACCAAGGCGCTGGCGCTGGAACTGGCCAGCCGCGAAATCACCGTCAACTGCGTCGCCCCTGGCCTGATCAACACCGAGATGGTGGCCGGCGAGGTCGCCGAGGAAGCGCTCAAGCTGATTCCGATGCGGCGCATGGGACAACCGGAGGAAGTCGCCGCGGTGGTGGCGTTCCTGCTGTCGCCGGCGGCGGCTTACGTGACCCGCCAGGTCATCTCCGTCAACGGAGGTCTGATCGGATGAGCGACGCCCAACAGAAACGCGTGGTGGTCACCGGCGCGGGCACGATCAGCCCGCTCGGCAACGACTGGCCCAGCGTGCACCTGCGCTTGCGCGAGTGCCGCAACGCCGTGCGGCACATGCACGAATGGGACATCTACGAAGGCCTGAACACCAAACTGGCGGCGCCAGCCGCCGAGTTCGAATTGCCGCCGCACTACAACCGCAAGACCACCCGCAGCATGGGCCGGGTTGCGTTGATGGCCGTGCGCGCCACCGAACTGGCGCTGGAGCAGGCTGGTTTGCTGGGCGATCCGCTGCTGGGCAGCGGCAAGGTTGGCGTGTCCTACGGTTCGTCCGCCGGTACCCACAGCGCCATCGGCGACTTCGGCCGGATGCTCAACGAGCACACCACCGAAGGCATCAACGCCACCACCTACCTGAAGATGATGAGCCACACCGCGCCGGTCAACATCGGCGTGTTCTTCGGCCTGACCGGCCGGGTCATCACCACCTCCAGCGCCTGCACCTCGGGCAGCCAGGGCATCGGTTCGGCCTACGAGGCGATTCGCTTCGGCAAGCAGGTCGCGATGGTCGCCGGCGGCGCCGAACAGCTCGACGCCACCGCCGCGGCGGTGTTCGACACCCTGTTCGCCACCAGCGTGCGCAACGACGATCCGCAAAGCACGCCGCGCCCGTTCGACGCCGGCCGCGACGGGCTGGTGCTGGGCGAGGGCGCCTGCACGCTGATCCTGGAAGAACTGGAACATGCGCGCGCGCGTGGTGCCCACATCCTGGCCGAGGTCGTGGGCTACGGTACCAACAGCGACGGCCAGCACGTCACCCAGCCCAGCGCCGACACCATGGCCGAGGCGATGCGCCTGGCCCTGGCCGACGCCGGCCTGACTCCCGACGCCATCGACTATCTCAACGCGCACGGCACCGCCACCGATCACGGCGACATCGCCGAGACCGCCGCGACCGCGCAGGTATTCGGTCCGCGCATTCCGATCAGCTCGCTGAAGAGCTACGTCGGCCACACCCTGGGCGCCTGCGGGGCCTACGAGGCTTGGGCGACCATCCAGATGATGCGCGAGGGCTGGTTCGCCCCCACGCTCAACCTGGAAGCGCGCGATCCGCGCTGCGCCGAGCTGGACTACATTACCGGCGAGGGCCGCGAACTGCGGGCCGAACACGTGATGAGCAACAACTTCGCCTTCGGCGGCATCAACACCTCGCTGATTTTCCGCCGCTGGCAGGAATGACGACCGCCTTTTCCACTACAAGGAGTACCCGATGAAACGCCTTCTCACCGCCGCCCTGCTGACCCTGTCCATCGCCGCGCCGAACGCCTTCGCCGGCGACACCCGCCTGGAACTGCCGCTGCAGGAACTGATCGACTCGCCGCAGGCCAAGGAAGCCGGCATCGACGGCAGCGTGCGTTTCTACCTGGCCGGCCAGGCCCACCCCGCGGTGGTCTCGCGCATGGGTGAGGACGTCTCCAACAAGAAGACCAACGGCGTCGGCAAGAACGATGTCGAATCCTGCCGCTGGGTCGCCCTGTCGGTGCTCAAGGCCTTCCAGGAAAGCGCCAAGGCGCGCGGCGCCAACGCGGTGGTCGACATCACCAGCTACTTCAAGAAGAACGAATTCAAGAGCCCCACCAACTACGAATGCTACGCCGGCAACATCATGTCGGGCGTGGCGCTGAAGGGGACTTACGCGAAGGTGAAGTGAGGGTTGCCTGATCTCGACAGTCAAGAGGAGCCTGGCGGATGCCGGGCTTCATCTGATGATGTGGATAGAGGCAATTCAGTGCAAAGTACTGAGTGGTATCCAATTCGCGGCTTTGAAACGCCATCGGAGTATCGTCGCTTCGTGCAGCACATCGAGTCCTGCATCCGCGATGGCATCGTTGTCGAGGTGACGACGGACCCTGCCTGCAGTGACGGGGAAATCTACGGAGGGCGGTGGTTCCAGGACATCGCGACATCAAGGACGTGGCGGCTAGTGGCGCCTGATTTTCCGTTTCGTGGTCTATGGGAACCGGTCAAGACGGCTGGTGACGGTTAGCGAGTTCGTGCATTGAGTTCAAGGAGACACTTGTGGTTCCTGAAGGGCCTCCAGTATCTGCGGGGCAGCACGAAGAACCCATTTCACCGGAACGAGTGCGAGCTCTTTCCTGTACGGAACTCGTGCGATCCGTCGCAGGCAATTTTGGTGGAATCATATGGGCGAGTGAATCGGTCACCCGCGATAGCGATTATGGCCACATCTATCGATACGATATCGATACGGCAGTGAGCGATGAAGCAGGCGGCGTGCGGACGTCGCGGGGAAAGATCGTGATATCGGCGCTGGATTCGGAGCGGATAGTCCTTTCCTATCACTCACTCTTTGATTTGCCCTGAAAGAACGGGGTCGTATGCGTGCATGCGGACCGAAGGCGAGTTCTTGTCTGTTGGATGTGAACACGGAACGCGGGCGCTAGCAGCCCGCGTTTTTGTTACGCGTTGCTGACGGCTTCGTCCGCTTCGGGTTCGCCGTAGTGGTAGCGCAGGGCGTCCAGCATGTCGTTGATGTCCTGGGCGATATAGGCGAAGCAGTCGCTCAGGGCCTGCAGGGGAATCGGCAGGCAGTGGTGCTCGTCCTTGCGGAAGCGCGGGCTGGACAGCGTGGACAGCAGTTTGACGTGATCACGCAGCTGGATCATGTTGAGCTGCGTTTGTTCTTCCAACAGATAGACCATACGTGGGTTGGTCATTGGGACCTCCATTTCTTCGTTGAAGTATCCCGGCACGCGAAAGCGCGGCCGGGAGCCGGGAGTCGAAAAACCGCACACAGGTCGGATGGGCTGATTTCCCTTTCGGGTCTTGTATTCGCCCCCTCCCGGCGAAGACGAAGGCCGCCGGCTGTCACTCAGTGATAAGAAAACCACCGGAATGACGGAGGTAGTACTACTGTGTGGGAGTTTTTCGAACTCCTGATGCCGGAGTCTGCTGATGCGCTTGCGCGATGTCGACTAACTTTGAACGTTTTCGATTCAATGTTTCCGTTGTCACGGAAGCGGCGAAGCCACGTTGTGTATCGGATGGCTCTGGATAGGGCGGAATGAAGATACGAGCGGTGAGCTCGTACAACGATGGCGACCGAAGGGGATGGCGCTGAAGAAAGCACTCACGCCCGCCAGCGCGATGTTCCGCCCCTTCCCCCGCGTGCGGGGGAAGGCTGGGATGGGGGCGCTTTTCAGCGATCGTTATCCATCCTTCAGTCGGTGTGGCAGTTTCCGACGTTGGTTGTCATGGCTCGGGATTCTTCCGCTTGCCCCCACCCCAACCCTCCCCCGCAGGCGGGGGAGGGGGCCAGTGTGCGTGCCGCTGCGATGTTCTGCCCCTTCCCCCGCGTGCGGGGGAAGGCCGGGATGGGGGCGCTTTTCAGCGATCGTTATCCATCCCTCGCAGCCGGTGCAGTGGTGTATTTCCGACGTTGATTGTCATGGCTCGGGATTCTTTCGCTTGCCCCCACCCCAACCCTCCCCCGCAGGCGGGGGAGGGGGCCAGTGTGTGTGCCGTCGCGAGGTTTTTGCCCCTTCCCCCGCGTGCGGGGGAAGGCTGGGATGGGGGCGCTTTTCAGAAGTCGCTTTCCATCCTTCGCAGTCGGTGCAGTGGTGTATTTCCGACGTTGGTTGTCATGGCTCGGGATCCTTCCGCTCGCCCCCACCCCAGCCCTCCCCCGCAGGCGGGGGAGGGGGCCAGTGTGCGTGCCGTCGCGAGGTTTTTGCTCCTTCCCCCGCGTCCGGGGGAGGGGGCTATGTGTGCTGCGCCGAACGCGCGCGGCGCTCGATGATGTTGAGCAGCGGGCCGGTCATCGCGGTGGTGACCAGCGCCATGATCACCAGCACCGCGAACAGGCGGTCGCCGATCAGGCCCATTTCGTAGCCCAGATTCAGCACGATCAGTTCCATCAGGCCGCGCGTGTTCATCAGCGCCCCCAGGCGCAGCGCGTCGGTTCGCGGCATGCCCGCGCTGCGCGCGGCCAGCCAGGTGCCCAGGCCCTTGCCGAGGCTGGCGACGAGGATCACGACCACGCATAGAAGCAGGTCGCCGGCCTGCCAGCCGTCCACGCGCAGGCGCAGCCCGGTCATGGCGAAGAACAGCGGCAGCAGCAGCGAGATGGCGAAGGGTTCGACCTTCTGGATCAGCAGTTCGCGCAGGCGCGCATTGCCGGATACCGCGATGCCGGCCAGGAAGGCGCCGAACAAGGCGTGGATGCCCAGCAGTTCGGTGACCAGTGCGGCGGCCAGCGCCATCAACAATAGTCCGATCAGGTGGCGGCCTTCGCGTTCGGGAGCCACTTCCCGGCGGGATAGCCACGGCCGCACCAGAGCGATCATCGCGGCGGCGAACGCCAGCGTGCCCAGCAGGCTGATCAGCGCCGCGCTCCAGCCGTTGGCCTGCACCGAGGCGACGATAGCCGCCAGCAGGCACCAAGCGCTGGCGTCGCCCAGCGCGGCGCAGGCGATCGCGATGCGGCCGAGCGGGCTGTGGGTGATGCCGCGATCGGACAGGATGCGCAGCAGCACCGGGAAGGCGGTGATGCTGAGCGACACGCCCATGAACAGAGCGAAGTTGGGGAAACCGACGCCGGCCGGCGCATGCGCATCGAACAGCGCGAACGCCAGCAGCACGCCGCACAGGAACGGCAACGCGATGCCGCTGTGGCTGACCAGCACGGCGAAGGCGCGGCGGCCGTGCAGGGTGGACAGTTCCAGTTCCGCGCCGGCGACGAACAGGAACATCAGCACGCCCAGCTGGCTGATCAGCCCAAGCGCGCCGAGCGAGCCGGGCGCGAACAACCAGGCCTGGGTGTCCGGCATCACCGCGCCGAACAGCAGCGGCCCCAGCAGCAGGCCGGCGGCCATTTCGCCGATGACGGCCGGTTGGCCGAAGCGGCGCAGCAGCCAGCCCGCGCCCTTGGCCACGGACAGCACCACCAGCAGTTGCAGCAGGAACAGCGACAGCGGCGTACCGGTGCCCGCATGCGCGGTGTCGGCGACGGGTGCCGCGGAGGGCGCGGACACCGGCAGCGGCCAGCGCGAGAGCAGCAGCGCCGCCAGCAGCGGCACGGCGACCAGCAGCAGATAGCGCCAGGGGGAGGTTGCGCCGGACCGTATCTGCGAATCTTCCATGTGCCGCCGGACTCCGCGCCTGAAGGATGCGCCGCATTCTAGCGGCGCATCCGTTCCGCGGGATCGACGGGATCAGGCGCTCGTGGGCAGCGACTGGTGGCGCAGGCGCAGCGCGTTGGCGACCACCGAGGCCGAGCTCAGGCTCATCGCCAGCGCAGCCAGCATGGGTGACAGCAACGGGCCACCGAACAGGAACAGCAGGCCGGCGGCGACCGGCACACCCAACGCGTTGTAGAAGAACGCGAAGCCCAGGTTCTGGCGCATGTTGCGCACGGTTGCTTCCGACAATGCCTTGGCGCGGACGATGCCGCCCAGATCGCCCTTGACCAGGGTGACCTGCGCGCTGGACATCGCCACGTCGGTGCCTGTACCCATGGCGATGCCGACATCGGCGGAGGCGAGGGCGGGGGCGTCATTGATGCCGTCGCCGGCCATCGCCACCACCCGGCCTTCGGCCTTCAGGCGGGCGACCAGCGCGGCCTTGTCGGCCGGACGCACTTCGCCGTGGACCTCGTCGATGCCGACCTGCGACGCCACCGCCTGCGCGGTGCGTTCGCCGTCGCCGGTGGCCATCACGATGCGCACGCCGATCGCCTGCAACGCGCGCAGCGCCGAAGGTGTGGTGACCTTGATCGGATCGGCCACAGCGATCAGGCCGGCGGCGCGGCCGTCCACGGCCAGGAACATCACGCTGGCACCCTCCGCGCGCAGCCGGCGGGCGTCGGCGTCCAGCGCCGACACGTCCACGCCGGTTTCCTGCATCAGCGCGGTATTGCCCAGCGCGAGCGCGTGGCCGTCCACGTGGCCACGCACGCCGATGCCGCTGGAGGATTCGAAATCCTGTGCCGGCGCCAGCGCGATGCCGCGCTCGCGCGCTTCGGCGACGATGGCGTGCGCCAGCGGATGCTCGCTGCCGGCGTCCAGGCTGGCGGCCAACCGCAGCGCTTCGTTTTCCTCGAATCCGCTGGCCGGAATCAGGACGCGGAACGCCGGACGGCCTTCGGTGAGCGTGCCGGTCTTGTCGACGATGAGGGTATCGACCTTGCGCAGGGTCTCGATTGCCTCGGCGTCGCGGAACAGCACGCCCAGCTGGGCGGCACGGCCGGTCGAGACCATGATCGACATCGGCGTGGCCAGGCCCAGCGCACAGGGGCAGGCGATGATCAGCACCGAGACCGCGTTGAGCACGGCATAGGTCCACGAAGGTTCCGGACCGAACAGGCCCCAGCCCAGGAAGGTCAGCACGGCCGCGGCCAGCACCGCCAGCACGAACCAGAACGACACCTGGTCGGCCAGCCGTTGCATCGGCGCGCGCGAGCGTTGCGCCTGCGCCACCAGTTGCACGATCTGGGCGAGCACGCTGTCGCTGCCGACCCGCTCGGCGCGGATGATCAGGCTGCCGGAGCCGTTGATGGTGGCGCCGATGACGCTGTCGCCGTTTTCCTTGGACACCGGTACCGGTTCGCCGGTCAGCATCGACTCGTCGATGTGCGAACGGCCTTCGATCACCACGCCGTCCACCGGCACCTTTTCGCCGGGGCGCACGCGCAGGCGATCGCCGACATGGACGTGCGAGAGTTCGATGTCCTCTTCCTGCCCATCCTCGCGCAGGCGGCGGGCGGTCTTGGGGGCGAGTCCGAGCAGCGCCTTGATCGCCGCCGAGGTCTGCGAGCGCGCTTTCAGTTCCAGCAACTGGCCCAGCAGGGTCAACGAGACGATGATCGCGGCGGCCTCGAAGTACACGCCGACCCGGCCGTGCTCGTGGAACGAGGCGGGAAACAGATCCGGCGCCACCGTTGCCACCACGCTGTAGCCGTAGGCGGCGCCGACGCCGGTGCCGATCAGCGTCCACATGTTGGGACTGCGGTTGCGGATGGACTGCGCCCAGCGCTGGAAGAACGGCCAGGCCGCCCACAGCACCACCGGCGTGCTGAGTACCAGTTCGATCCAGGTGCGCGTCGTCGGCGACAGGCCGTGGAAGTACTGGCCGAACATCGCCAGCACCAGGGTCGCCACGCTCAGCGGCAGGGTCCACCAGAAGCGGCGGCGGAAGTCGGTGAGTTCCGGATTCTCGCCGTCATCCAGCGACGGCATCATCGGCTCCAGCGCCATGCCGCAGATCGGGCAGGTGCCGGGGCCGTCGCGGACGATTTCCGGATGCATGGGGCAGGTGTACTGCGCGCCGGGCACGGCCGGTTCGGGCTCGCGCTTCGGCGCCAGCCAACGGGGTGGATCGGCGATGAATTTTGCGCGGCAGCCGGCCGAACAGAAGTGGTAGGCCTGGCCGGCGTGTTCGGCGTGGTGAGCGGTGGTGGTCGGATCCACGCTCATGCCGCAGACCGGATCGATCACGGTACCCGCTGCGTGTGCGGCGTGATGGTGTGCGTGATCATGACCGGCATGGGAAGGCGTGGCCGCGTGATGGTGGGTGTGCGCGTGCGAGTGGCCTGCATCACCATCGTGGCGGCACGCGTCATCCGCCTTCGCCGCGCGGGTGGCTTCGGCTTTTTCGGTGCCGCAGCACGCCGATGCCTTCTCTTCGGCGGCATGCGCGGTGAGGAACCGCGCCGGCTCGGTGACGAACTTGTCGCGGCAGCCGGCCGAGCAGAAGTAATAGGTCTGGCCGTCGTGTTCGACGTGATGCGGCGCGGTCGCCGGATCCACGCTCATGCCGCAGACCGGATCACGAACAGCGGCGGTCGGGGAGGATGAGGAACCACCACCGCAGCATCCGCCTTGCGCCTTGTTGGCATCCGGCTTGTCGTGCGAATGGCAGGACCCGCTCATTTCGGTTCCTCGGCGAGGGCGGCCACGATCGGGCACTCGCTCAGATCGCCATGGCCCGGACAGGCCTCGACCAGGCTGCGCAGCGCATCGCGCATGCGGGTCATCTCGGCCAGGCGCTCCTCGACGACGGCCAGTTTGCTGGCGGCGGCGGCCTTCATCTGGCCCATGTCCTCGCGTCCGGCGCTGATGTCCAGCAGATCGCGGACCTCGTCCAGGGTGAAGCCGAGCGCCTTGGCGCGGCGGATGAAGGTCAGGCGGGTGACGTCCGAGCCTTCATAGCGACGGTAGCCGGCGGGACTGCGGCTGGGCGGCGGCAGCAGTTGCTGGCGCTCGTAGTAGCGGACGGTATCGATGGGCACGCCCGCCAGGCGTGCCAATTGGCCGATGTTCATGGCGTTCTCCAGTTCGGAATGGCGCCATTCTGCACCCTTGACCTTGGTCAAGAGTCAAGGGTTTTGTCGCGCTGGCGGGCTCAGCCGCGGATGGCGTGCGCCGCGCGGTGGATCAGGCGGGCGGCGACCCGGGCGGTGCCGTTGTCGCGGTCGAACGGTGGCGACAGCTCCGCCACGTCCATCAGCGCGACCTTGCCGGTGGCCGCGATGGTTTCCAGCAGCGGCTCCAGCACCTCCAGCGGCACGCCGCGGGCGCTGGGTGCGCTGACCCCGGGTGCCATCGCGTGCGGCAGCACGTCCAGGCAGATGGTCAGGTAGATCAGGTCGACATCGCGCAGCCAGTCGGCCACGCGCTGCTGGCACAGGTCCAGCCGCCGCATGTCCATCTCGTCGTCGAGCAGATAGCGCACGCCCCGCTGGCGCGCGGTCTCGAACAACTGGCGGGTATTGGCCGAGGCGCTGATGCCCAGGCACAGGTACTGCGCGTCCAGGCCGATGCCGGCGGCGTGATCCAGCGCCTGCAGGAACGGCGTGCCGGAACTGCCGACCGGTTGCTGGCGCAGATCGAAATGCGCGTCGAAGTTGACGATGCCCACGCGCGGGCGGCGCTCGCGCAGGTGGCCGACCAGGCCCTGGTAGCTGGCGAAGGCGATCTCGTGCCCGCCCCCCAGGCCGATCGGCAGGTGGCCGGCGTCGAGCAGGGCGGCGACGCGGGCGCCGAACGCCGCCTGCGCGCCTTCCAGATCCTCGCCTTCGCAGATCACGTCGCCCGCGTCGTACAGCGGGGCGTCGTCGCGCACCGGCAGGTTCGATAGTGCCGCGCGCAGGACCATCGGGCCCTGCGCCGCGCCGGTGCGGCCGTTGTTGCGGCGGATACCTTCATCGCAGGCGAACCCCACCAGCGCCACGCCGGCGGGCGCGCCCGCCTCGGGCGTGGCGACGATCTGGTGCCAGCGGCGGGTGTCGCCGTCGCCGGACGGGTCGATGCGGCCTTTCCAGCCTGGAATCACGCGGATACCCCGAGCGGCATGTCGACGAAGGCGGTCAATGTACCGCTGGCGACCAGCGCTTCCAATGCCTGCATTTCCGGCGCCAGGTAGCGGTCCTCGCCGTAGTGCGGGACTTCCGCGCGGATGCGGGCGTGGGCGGCTTCCAGCAGATCGGAGGACTTCAGCGGACGGCGGAAGTCGATGCCCTGGGCGGCGGCCAGCAGCTCGATGGCGACGATGCGGCGCACGTTGGTCGCCACGTCGCCGGCCTTGCGCGCGGCGAAGGTCGCCATGCTGACGTGATCCTCCTGGTTGGCCGAGGTCGGCAGCGAATCGACGCTGGCCGGATGGGCGAGGGTCTTGTTCTCGCTGGCCAGTGCGGCGGCGGTGACGTGGGCGATCATGAAGCCGGAGTTGATGCCCGGTTCGGCCACCAGGAAGGCCGGCAGGCCGGAGATGCTGGCGTCGATCAGCAGCGCGATGCGGCGTTCGGACAGCGCGCCGACTTCGGAGACGGCAATCGTGATCTGGTCGGCGGCGAAGGCCACCGGCTCGGCGTGGAAGTTGCCGCCGGAGATCACGTCGCCGGTGTCGGTGAATACCAGCGGGTTGTCGGACACCGCGTTGGCTTCGATCCACAGCGTGCGCGCGGCCTGCTGCAACTGGTCGCGGCAGGCGCCCATGACCTGCGGCTGGCAGCGCAGGCTGTAGGGATCCTGCACGCGGGTGTCGTTGTGGCGGTGCGATTCGCGGATGGCGCTGCCGTGCAGCAGGCGCAGGTATTCGGCGGCGACCTCGATCTGGCCGGGCTGGCCGCGCACGGCGTGGATGCGCGGATCGAACGGCGCGTCGGATCCACAGGCCGCATCCACGCTCAGCGCGCCGGCCAGCACCGCGGCCGAGTAGACCTGTTCGGCCGCGAACAGCGCGCGCAGGGCGATGCCGGTGGAAACCTGGGTGCCGTTGAGCAGGGCCAGGCCTTCCTTGGCGGCGAGCTTGATCGGTGTAATGCCCGCGGCGCGCAGCGCTTCGCCGGCATCGCGCAGTTCACCGTTGACGCGGACCTGCCCTTCACCCATCGCGGCCAGGCTCAGGTGCGACAGTGGCGCCAGATCGCCGGAGGCGCCGACCGAGCCCTGCGAGGGAATGCACGGCCAGATCTGCGCGTTGTACATCGCGATCAGTGCTTGCAGGGTCTGCTCCCGCACGCCGGAAAAACCGCGCGCCAGCGAAGCGATCTTCAGCGCCAGGATCAGGCGCACCGTGTCGTCGTCCAGCAGCGGGCCCATGCCGACCGCGTGCGAGCGCACCAGGTTGGTCTGCAGCTGTTCCAACTGGTCGACCGGGATGTGCACCTTGGCGAGCTTGCCGAAGCCGGTGTTGATGCCGTAGGCGGGCGCACCGGCGGCGACGATCGACTGCACTGTCTCCGCGGAGGCGCGCACTGCCGGCAGGCAGGCCGGATCCAGCTGGATCGGCTCGAAAGTGTTGGCGATGGTGCGGATCTGGGCCAGCGACAGCTGGCCGGGAACGAGATTCAACATGGAGGCTTATCCGGTGATGGCGGGCAGGTGCAGGTGGTGTTCGCGGGCACAGGCGAGGGCGTCCTCGTAGCCGGCGTCGGCGTGGCGCATCACGCCCATCGCCGGATCGTTGAACAGGACGCGCGACAGGCGTTGGTCGGCGGCCTCGCTGCCGTCGCAGACGATGACCACGCCCGAATGCTGGGAGAAGCCCATGCCGACGCCGCCGCCGTGGTGCAGGCTGACCCAGGTGGCGCCGCCGGAGGTCGCCAGCATCGCGTTGAGCAGCGGCCAGTCGGAGACCGCGTCAGAGCCATCCCGCATGCCTTCGGTCTCGCGGTTGGGGCTGGCGACCGAACCGCAGTCGAGGTGATCGCGGCCGATCACGATCGGCGCCTTGAGTTCGCCGTTGCGGACCATTTCGTTGAACGCCAGCGCGGCTCGATGGCGCTCGCCCAGGCCCAGCCAGCAGATGCGCGCGGGCAGGCCCTGGAAGGCGATGCGCTCGCGCGCCTGGTCCAGCCAGCGGTGCAGGTGGGCGTTGTCGGGGAACAGTTCCTTGATCTTGGCGTCGGTCTTGTAGATGTCCTCCGGATCGCCGCTCAGCGCGACCCAGCGGAACGGGCCCATGCCACGGCAGAACAGCGGGCGGATGCAGGCGGGGACGAAGCCGGGGAAATCGAAGGCGTTGGCGACGCCGCGATCCTTGGCGACCTGGCGGATGTTGTTGCCGTAGTCGATCGTCGGCACGCCCATGTGGTGGAAATCGAGCATCGCCTTGACGTGGACGGCGCAGGACTCGGCGGCGGCGTTGGTCAGCGCGGCGCGCTCGGCGTCGCCGCCGTTGCGCGCGGCGACCCACTGCTCGACTGTCCAGCCGGCCGGCAGGTAGCCGTTGATCAGGTCATGCGCGGAGGTCTGGTCGGTGACCGCGTCCGGCCTGGCCACGCCCTGGCGCGCCAGCTCGACGAACTTCGGCAGCAGCTCGGCCGCGTTGCCGAGCAGGCCGACCGAGACCGGGCGATCGGTGGTGCGGATGATCTCCAGCGCCTCCTCGATGCTGCGGGCCTTGAAGTCCACGTAGCGAGTGCGCATGCGAAAGTCGATGCGCGATTCCTGGCATTCGATGACGATGCTGCTGGCGCCGGCCAGCGTCGCCGCCAGCGCCTGCGCGCCACCCATGCCGCCGAGGCCGGCGGTGAGGATCCATTTGCCGGACCAGTCGCCGCCGTAGTGCTGGCGGCCGAGTTCGACGAAGGTTTCGTAGGTGCCCTGGACGATGCCCTGGCTGCCGATGTAGATCCAGCTGCCGGCGGTCATCTGGCCGTACATCATCAGGCCCTTCTTATCGAGCTCGTTGAAGTGGTCCCAGGTGGCCCAGTGCGGGACCAGGTTGGAATTGGCGAGCAGCACGCGCGGCGCGTCGGCGTGGGTGCGGAACACGCCGACCGGCTTGCCGGACTGGATCAGCAGGGTCTCGTCGTCGCCCAGCGTGCGCAGGGTTTCCAGGATCTTGTCGAAGCAGGCCCAGTTGCGCGCGGCGCGACCGATGCCGCCGTACACGACCAGTTCGTCCGGGCGCTCGGCCACGTCCGGATCCAGGTTGTTCTGCAGCATGCGGTAGGCCGCTTCGGTCAGCCAGCTGCGGCAATGCAGGTCGGTGCCGCGCGGCGCGCGGACGGGACGGGCACCGGCGGTGCGCGAGGGATCGGTGGCGGTCATGGTTATCCTCCGGGAGTGATGGTGGCGCCGACCTGGAAGGTGCCGACGAACCGATAGCGGGAAGCGGGGTAGGTGAGGCGGACCCAGGTGACGACCTGGCCGCGCGACCAGGTGCGGCGGGTCAGCACCAGCACGGGATCGCCCTCGGCGATCTCCAGTTGCGCGGCCAGCCGCTTGTTGGCGGTCTCGGCCTCGATGACGTGTTCGGTGCGCTCCAGCGGCGCCACGCGCATCAGGTACTGGTGCGGAATCTCGGTCTGGAAATCGATGCCCAGGTAATCCGGCGCGCTGGCCGGATTGACGAAGCGGTCCTCCAACTGCAGCGGCTTGCCGTTGGCCTTGTGCAGCAGGCGGGTGTGGAACAGTTCGGCACCGGATTCCAGGCCGAACTGGTTGGTGACGGTGGGGCGCGCGACCACCGCCTCGCCGATCAGCACCTGCACGCTGTGGACCTGTCCGCGCGCGACGATTTCCTCGCGGATGCTGCGCACCTCGAACATGGCGGACTCGGCCTTCGGGCCGGCGACGAAGGTGCCGACACCCTGCACGCGGGTGAGCACGCCGGAGTCGCTGAGTTCGCGCAGCGCGCGGTTGACGGTCATCCGCGAGACGCCGAACTTGACCACCAGATCGTTCTCGCTGGGCACCCGGCTCAACGGCGGCCAATCGCCATTGGTGATGTGGCGGAGGATGTACTGCTTCAGCTTGAGGTAGTGCGGCTTGGGCGTCTCCATGGAAAAAGCATGTCATGTCTATACAACTGCCGCCAGCGATTTCGATGCCGCAGCGCACAAACGGTTGACACCCGTTTTCGATAAGTGTTAAGTCTCTCGTATAGACAACCTGGTGCCCGCTTTTCCCGATGTCGATTCGCCTGCTCCTGCGACTGGTCCTGATCACCGTCCTTTGCCTGGACGGCGCGGCCAGTGCGTGGGCGGCGACGCGGATGGCGGTCGCTGATCTGGCCGCGATCGGCGACGGCGAAAGCGGGCAGGGCGGCCATCGCCAGCATGATGAACAGGCAAAGCCGGACCGCGGCGCAGCCGCTTGCACCGCCGACGCGGGCTGGTTGACCGGCGATCCGACGAACGGCAATCACCACGATGATTGCGATTGCGGCAGCACGACCAGTTGCGCGTGCAGTTGCGTGCTCACCTTCTATCCGGGACGCACGGCGCCGTTGTTCGCCGCCCAGCATGTCCTCGATGCGCCCTATCTGAATCCCCCGCTGTTGCCGGAAGTGCGCAGCGGTGTCTCGCGCGTGTTCCGACCTCCGATCGGCTGAGCTTGTCATGGCCGCGAGCGCGGCCCGTTCGTCCTGCCGGGCATTTCCCGCGGGACACCATCCGAACAGACAAGACACCCGACACGGGGAGAGAGCCCATGTTTTTCAAACCCAATCCGCTGGCCGCGGCCGTCGGCGCACTGCTGTGCGCAGGCTTCGTCCACACCCTGCGCGCGCAGGACACCGCCACCGCCGACACTGCATCGGCCCCGCAAGAGCAGGCGACCACGCTGGACACCGTCCAGGTCACCGGCAGCCACATCAAGCGCCTGCAGATTTCGGGCGTCGGTCCGGTGAGCGTCGTCGACGCCGAAACCATCGAACGTTCCGGCGCCACTTCGGTGGAAACCCTGCTGCAACGCCTGCCGGCGTCCGCCGGTTTCGCCGGCAGCCAGACCAATGCCTACTGGGCCGAGAACGGTTACGGCACCACCCAGGTGAACCTGCGTGGCCTGGGCATCAACCGCACCCTGGTGCTGCTCAATGGCCGTCGCGTGGTCAACGGCGGCACCGGTGCCAACAGTTCGGTCGACCTGAACATGATCCCGGTGGCGCTGATCGAGCGCATCGAGGTGCTGAAGGATGGCGCGTCGGCGATCTACGGCGCCGATGCCGTGGCCGGCGTGGTCAACATCATCACCAAGAAGAACTTCGAAGGCGCCGAACTGGCGATGCGCTACGGCCAGACCTTCGAGAGCGACGGCGAAGACGGATCCTTCGATCTGGTCTGGGGCACCACCAGCGATCGCGGCTCGCTGATGGCCGGGCTGAGCTATTCCGAAAGCGGCAGCGTCAACATGGCCACGCGCGCGCCTTGCGGGCTGGCGGTGGATGAGGACACCGGCGGCCTGGTCTGCTCCGGCAGCTCCACCACCATCGGCGGTCGCGCCTTGCTGGCGGACGGCAGCCGGGTCAACTTCAACCAGGATCCGAACGGCGACGGCGACTTCTACGAGCCGTATTCGGCGGCCAAGCACAACTACAACGGCAACCCGACCCTCAACGCGGTCAATCCGATCAAGCGCCTGAGCTTCAGCCTGTTCGGCGATACCCAGCTCAGTGATACCACGCGCCTGTTCACCGAACTGATGTATACCAATCGCCAGTCGCACCAGCTCGCGACGCCCGGCGGCCTGGGCGTGTACCGGCCGATCAACATCGCCGCGGATCATCCGACCAACCCGACCGGGCAGGACCTGCTGTTGCAGCGTCGCCGCCTTGAGGAAGCCGGTACCCGCCGGTTTTTCCAGGACACCAACACTTTCCGCGCGGTGGTCGGGCTGGAAGGCCAACTGGGCATGAACTGGGACTGGTCGGCCGCGTTGAACTGGGGCCGCAACACCGGCCTGGATGGCTCTACCAAGGTGGCCAACCTGGACCGCGTGGACCAGACCCTCGACACCGCGATCTGCAGCAACGCGCCGGGGGCGGCGATCCCCTGCGCCGACTACCTGGGCTACGGCGATGTCACCCAGGAAGTGCTGGACTACATCCTGTTCACCACCCGCGACCATGGCGGCAATGAACAGAAGAGCTTCACCGCCAACATCAGCGGCCAGCTGTTCGAGATGCCGGCGGGCTGGGTGGGCTTCGCCTCCGGCATCGAAGTCCGCAAGGAACGCGGCTGGCGCGATCCGGATCCGCTGACCGTGATGGGCATCGCCAACACCAACCAGCAGGATCCGATTGCCGGCGAGTACACCGCCAAGGAAGCCTTCGTCGAGTTCGCCGTGCCGCTGTTGATGGACAGCGCCATCGCCGATTCGCTGATCCTCAACGCCGCCGTCCGCTATTCGGACTACGACCTGTTCGGCGAGGACATCAACTACAAGGTCGGCCTGGACTGGCAGGTGATGCCGTCGCTCAAGATCCGCGCCAACTACGCCACCGCCTTCCGCATCCCGAACATCCCCGAGCTGTTCGGCGGCGTCGCCGAGGGCAATCTGACCACGACCGATCCGTGCAGCGGCTGGAGCACCAGCACCACCATCGATCCGACCGTGCGCCAGAACTGCCAGGCCTACGGCGTGCCGGCCGGCTACGTGCAGCCGGGCAACACCATCCTGACCACCTCCGGCGGCAATCCGGATCTGGAGCCGGAGGACGCCAAGTCGCTGACGGTGGGCGCGGTGTGGACGCCGGGCTTCCTGCCGGGCCTGACCCTGACCGTGGACTACTTCAACATCCGCATCGACAACGCGATCCAGCGTATCGACGGGTCGACCAAGCTGTCCATCTGCTACAACACCCCCGGCCTGGCGCATCCGTTCTGCGGCAGCGAGAACTTCACCCGCAACCCGGTCACCGGCGAAGTGGACTTCCTGTCCTCGCAGCCGGTCAACGCGGCCAACGAGCGAATCTCCGGCATCGATCTGGGCGGCCTGTACGAGTTCGAGGCGATGGGTTTCGACTCGACCTTCAGCATGGATGTGTCCTACCTGGATCGCTATGACGTGCGGCCGTTCCCGGGCGCGGACCTGATCGAGTATGCCGGCAAGATCACCGGCGGACGCGGCAGCTACGCGCACTGGCGGGCGTTCACCTCGCTGACGGCCAAGCGCGATGCCTGGTCCGGTTCCTACAGCGTGCAGTACATCGGCAAGACCGACGACATCACCGCCACGAAGGGGTTCACCGGCGATCACGCGCCGAGCCTGACCTATCACAACGTGCAGGTGAAGTTCGCGCCGGTGGGGCAGTCGTTCGATGTCTCGTTCGGCATCGACAACCTGTGGGACAAGCAGGCGCCGTTCATCCAGAGCTACACGGACGGCAACACCGACACGATGACCTACGACCTGCTGGGCCGGCGCTGGTACGCGCGTTTCGGCTACCGCTGGTGAACCGTGACCCGTCCGCCGGCCAGCCGGCGGACGGGCAGATCGCGGCGACGACGCAACCAACAGGAACATTCGAATGAAACCCGCTTTCTGGGCGCGCCGCGCCCATAAATGGATCGGGCTGATCGTCGGAGTACAGGCGCTGCTGTGGATGATCAGCGGCGTCTACATGACCGTCGTGCCGCTCGACATCATCCATGGCGATCACCTGGCGCACAGCCACACTGATCCGCTGGTCGCCGCCGCGCCGCGCGTGGCGCAGGCGGATCTGGCCACGCGCTATCCCGATATCACCGCACTGAAGATCAAGCGCCTGCTGGACCGCGAGGTCTACGAAATCCGCCAGGGCGATCGCGCCTCCCTGGTCGATGCCGGCACCGGCGAGCGCATCACTCCGCTGGAACGCACGACCGTGGTCGCGTTGGCCAAGGCGGTCTACCAGGGCGAGGCGGACGTGACCGGCGCCGAATGGATCACCCGCGCGCCCCGCGAAGTGCAGACCCGGCCGGTGCCGATGTGGGCGGTGCGGTTCGACGACCGCGGCCAGACCACGCTGTATTTCTCGCCCGACACCGGCGAATTGCTGGCGCGCCGGCACAGCCTGTGGCGCTGGTTCGATTTCCTGTGGATGTTCCACATCATGGATTACGAGAAGCGCACGGACGTCAACAACATCCTGTTGCGGGTGGCGGCGGCGAGTGGTTTGCTGTTCGCGCTGAGCGGCGCCTGGCTGCTGTTCTACAGCTTCACCCGGAGGCGCAGCGCATGACGCCCTGGCTGAGGAAACTACACAAGTGGGTCGGGCTGATCATCGCCGTGCAGTTCGTGCTGTGGATGGCGAGTGGATTGATGATGGCCTGGCTGGAGCACGACAAGGTGCAGGGCCACGAATTCCGCGCGCATGCGGCGGAACCGCGGGCCTGGCCGACCGACGCGCGGCCGGCGTCCACGGCGCTGGCGGCGGTGGGCGGGGACGCGTTCACGGTCGCTTCGGGCTGGTTGCTCGAACGTCCCGTCTACCAGGTATTCGATGGCGCCCGCACGCATCTGGTCGATGCGCGGACGGGAACACGCCTGGCCATCGACGCCGCGCTGGCGGGACAACTGGCGCGGGCGTCCTACACCGGACCCGGGCAGGCGGCGCCGGCGCGCCTGCTGGAACGCACGCTGGAAGTGCGCGATCACCCCGGCCGGTTGTGGCGGGTGGATTTCGACGACGCCGAGGAGACGACGGTCTATCTGGCCGCGGACACCGGCCAGGTGTTGCAGCACCGCAACCGCACCTGGCGGCTGTTCGATGTGTTCTGGATGCTGCACATCATGGACTACAGCGGACGGGTGGACTTCAACAATCCATTGGTGGTGTCGGCGGGCATCGGCGGGCTGTGGATGGCGCTGACCGGCGTCTGGCTGCTGTTCGCGAGCTTCCGACTGAGCGAGTTCGTGCCGCGTCGCTGGCGCGGCGGCCATGAGCTGGCCGTGCACGATCCCGATGGCACCTGCCTGCGCACCGTGACCGCCGCCGATGGCGACAACGTCTATCTGGCGCTGGCGCGCAATGGTCTGCAATTGCCTTCGAACTGTGGCGGTGGGCAGAGCTGCGGCCTGTGCGAGGTTCGCTTCCGCGGTACGTCGCCGCCGGCGACCGCGGCCGACCGCGCGCACCTGCCCGAATCACGCCTGAAACTCGGCTACCGGCTGGCCTGCAACCTGCACGTCGACAAGGACACCCACGTCGAGGTGTCGGGCGGCAGCCGCCTGTGGACCGAGCACGAGGCGGTGGTCGAACGGGTGGAGGCAGTAACGCCGTTCCTGCGCGAGATCGTGCTGAAGACGGATACCGCGCTGGGCGAGGAATACCAGCCCGGCGCCTACCTGCAGGTCCATGTGCCGGATTACCGCCTGCGTCCGCACGATCTGGCGCATCCGGAACATCACCGCGACGACTGGCGAGCGCTGGAACTGCCGGCCGATCTGGTCAACAAGGAAGCGGTACGGCGTTCCTATTCGCTATCGCTGCCGGTGACGAACACCGAGGGACGGCTGAGCCTGTTGGCGCGCTTCAATCCGGGCGCGCAAGGCAAGAAGCGGGTGCCGACCGGCAAGGGTTCGACCTACCTGTACTCGCTGAAGGCCGGCGACAAGGTGCGCTTCAGCGGACCGTTCGGCGATTTCGCGATCAAACCGGGCCATCGGGAGAAGGTGTTCATCGGCGGCGGTGCGGGCATGGCCCCGCTGCGGGCGATGATCCATGCCTGCCTCGACGGCGGGGCAGGCGAGCGCATGCACTTCTGGTACGGCGCACGCAGCCTGCGCGACGCGCCTTACATCGAGGAAATGGCGGCGCTGGCGCAACGGCACGCCAACTTCAGCTGGCACCTGGTGCTGTCGGACGAGGCCGAGTGCGGTGACGGGCTGCTGCGTGGCTTGGTGCACGAGGTGGCCGAGCACACCCTGCTGCGCGACCATCCGGATCTGCATGCCTGCGATTTCTATCTGTGCGGCCCGCCGGCCATGCTGATGGCGACGCGGCAACTGCTGAAGCGGCTGGGCGTGGACGAGGCGCGAATCGCCTACGACGACTTCAAGATCTAGACGGAAACACCCCATTGCCCCGGCGGAAGTCTCTCCCGCCGGGGCTTTTCTTTTTTCAGGGATGGCGCGAGAAGGTCCCGGTCGTGCCGTCGCCGCCGACCAACGCCACTTCGTAAGGCTGGGTGCGGCCATCCGGCATTTCCATGCCGGGAGAGCCGAGCGGCATGCCGGGCACGGCGATGCCGCGAGCCTTCGGCTTCTCGGCGAGCAGGCGCTTGATGTCCTCGGCCGGAACATGGCCTTCGACGAAATAGCCATCCACCTCGGCGGTATGGCAGGACATCATCGGCTCGGGCACGCCGAGGCGATCCTTCACCGTCATCATGTCCTCGGTGTCGTGCACCTCGACCGGGAAACCGGCGGCGCGGACGTGGTCGACCCAGACGCCGCAGCAGCCGCAGCTGGGACTTTTGTGCACGCGGATCAGCGGCAGGTGGGCGGGCGTGGCGGCAGAGGAGGTTGCAGCAGTCGTGGCGGTCGCGGAAGCGGCCGCGGTTTCCGCCGCGGCCTGGGCGGGCGAGGGGACGGCGGCGAGCGCGATGCGGTCACTGGCCGAAGCCGCGCCGGGCGCCGCGCCGCAGGCGACCAGCAGCACGCTGGAACCGGCCAGAAACGCGCTGGCGGTGAGGTGTTTCAGCAGGGAACTCATGGTGGTTTCTTCTCCGGAAAGCCGGCGGAATCCTTCCGGATTCCGCCGGACGGGGTCACAGCATCGCCATCGCGTCGGCGAATTCCTTGCGGTCCAGCTTGCCGTCGCCGTTCTTGTCGCTCATGCCGAAGTGCGCCAGCAATGGATGCCGCTCCGGCAGTTCGGCCTTGCTGACGAAGCCGTCGCGGTTCTTGTCCAGGCTTTCGAACGACGCATTGCCGGAATTGGCGGCGCCGGTTTTCTTCGCCGCCGGGGCCTGTGCGCCATGGTTGGCGTGGCTGCCGTGGCCGGCATGATCCTGGGCGAATGCGGGGGTGGCCAGCAGGGCGAGTGCCATCAGGGTGGATGCGGAAACGTGTTTTTTCATCGGATCATTTTCCAATCGAATCGGGATGAGGCGGCGGCGCGCTCGCCGCCGCCGGTTTGTCAGAACCAGAAGCGGACGCCGGCCACGAAGCGGGTATCGCGGGTGTCGCCGCCTTCGCCGCGCCGGTAGTCGGCGGTGTCGCCGAACAGCCGTTCGTGCACCACGCCCACGTAGGGCGCGAAACGCCGGTTGATTTCGTAGCGCAGGCGCAGGCCGGCTTCGACCTTGTTGAGGCCAGTGCCTTCGCCGTACTCGGGCACGTCCTTGGACGAGAAGCTCGCTTCGACCAGCGGCTGCAGGATCAGGCGGTTGGTCAGCAGCAGTTCGTACTCGGCTTCCACCGTGGCCATGACCTGTCCGGACTCACCCACGTAAGCGGTGGCGGACATCTCGAACTTGTACGGCGCCAGCCCTTGCACGCCGAAGGCGGCCCAGGTGCGTGAATCGGCCGGGCGGAAATCCTGCTTCACGCCCATCACCACATCCCACCAGGGCGAGACGCTGCGGCCATACAGCACCTCCAGTTCGGAGGATTCGGTGCGCGAGCCTTCGCGTTCGCCCTCGCTGCGCAGCCACAACCGGTTGAGGTCGGTGCCGAACCAGGCGCTGCCTTCCCAGGCCTGTCCGGTGCCGTGATCCGCATCCCAGCCTTCCAGGCGGTTGATCATCACCAACGAATTGAACGCCGGCGCATGTTCCATCGCATGCGGCTTGAGGGAGGGGAAAGCGGCGGCGCGGTCGGCGTCGGTGACGGCCGGAATGGGTTCGCGCGGATCGGTGGGAGCCTTGGCCGCCGTTTCGTGGTCCATCGTCGAATGGTCCATTTGCGAGTGGTCCATCTTGGAATGGTCCATCTGCGTTGGAGCCCTCTGCGAATGGTCCATCTTCGAATGATCCATTTGCGAGTGATCCGTCTTCGAATCATCCGCCTTCGGGGTTTCCTCGACGGGGACCGGCGGCTTCTGCCGTGCGGGCGCGGGGGGCGCATGCGCGGCATGGTCGTGCTGTTGTGCCTGGACCTGGGCGGAGAGCGCCAGGGTCAGCGCGGCGGCCAACAGGCCGAGCGAGAGATGGGGGCGCATGTTCATTCCTCCACCCGCACTTCCCGCATCATGCCGGCTTCCATGTGGTACAGCAGGTGGCAGTGGAACGCCCAGCGGCCAAGCGCGTCGGCGCGCACGCGATAGGTGCGGCGCGTGCCCGGCGGCATGTCGATGGTGTGCTTGCGCAGGTGGAAGTTGCCCTGGTCATCCTCCAGATCGCTCCACAGGCCGTGCAGGTGGATCGGGTGCTGCATCATCGTGTCGTTGACCAGCACGATGCGCATGCGCTCGCCGTAGTTCAGGCGCAGCGGCTCGGCGCCGGCGAAGGGGATGCCGTTGAACGACCAGGCGAACTTCTCCATATGCCCGGTGAGATGCAGTTCGACCTCGCGGCCCGGATCGCGGCCGTCGGGATCGTCGAACAGGCTCTTCATGTCGCCATAGGTCAGCACCTTGCGGCCGTTGTCGCGCAGGCCGATGCCGGGATCATCCAGCTTGGGCGAAGTGGCCGCCGTCTGCATGTCGATCAGCGGATTGCCGGCTTCGCTCGGCGCATGCACCGGCGCCTTGCCGCCACCGCCGCCGCCGTGCGCGCCGTGGCCCATGCTGGCGCCACAGCCGCCCTCCATGCCCTTCTGCCCGGACATGTTCGCGCCGCAACCGCCTTCCATGCCCTTGTGGCCGCCCATGTCATGGCCCATGTCCGACATGGTGAGCAGCGGGCGCGGATCACGCGCGGGCACCGGCGCTTCCAGACCCTGGCGCACCGCCAGCGTGCCGCGCGCGTAGCCGGTGCGGCCCATGTCCTGGGCGAAGATGGTGAAGGCGTCCTGGCCGCCGGGTTCGACCAGCACGTCGAAGGTCTCGGCCACCGCGATGCGGAACTCGTCGACGGTGACCGGATGGATGTACAGACCGTCGGCGGCGACCACCGTCATCTTCAGGCCGGGGATGCGCACGTCGAAGTAGGTCATCGCCGAGCCGTTGATGAAACGCAGCAGCACCTTTTCGCCGGAGCGGAACAGCCCGGTCCAGTTGCCGGCGGGCGCGTTGCCGTTCATCAGGTAGGTGTAGGTGTGCGCGTTGATGTCGGAGATGTCCGAAGGCGTCATCCGCATCCGTCCCCACATGCCACGATCGGACAGCGTCGCCGCCCAGCCGTCGCGGCGCACGTCGCGGGCGAAATCACCGACCGTGCGCTGGTAGGTGTTGTCGTGCATCGGCATCTTCTTCATCCGCCGGAACAACGCGGCAGGATCCAGATCGGTCCAGTCGGACAGCAGCACGACGTGCTCGCGATCGAAGCGATAGGGCGGTGGCTCGGCCGGGTCGATGACCAGCGCGCCATACAGGCCGGCCTGTTCCTGGAACATCGAATGGCTGTGGTACCAGTAGGTGCCGGACTGCTTGAGCTGGAAGCGATACTGGTAGGTTTCGCCCGGCGCGATGCCGTCGAAACTCAGGCCGGGGACGCCGTCCATGTTGGCCGGCAGCAGGATGCCGTGCCAGTGGATCGAACTGTGAGCGTCGGCCAGGCGGTTGGCGACCCGCAGGGTGACGGTGTCGCCTTCGCGCCAGCGCAGGATCGGCGCCGGCAGGCTGCCGTTGACGGTGATCGCGGGGCGGGTACGGCCGGTGAAGTTGACCGGCGAGGTGCCGATGGCGAGGTCGAAATCGGTGCCGGTCAGCACCGGCGCCTGGTACATCGAATGGGCGGTGTTCGCCCATGCGGGCAGGCGCGCGAGGCCGAAGCCGGCGGCAACGCCGCCCACGGCCAGGCCGGTGACGAAGCGGCGCCGGGAAAGCTGGAATCCGGAACCGGATCCCGCGCCGAAAGAATCGGAAGACATGAAAACTCCTGACGATATTCGAAGGCAGCCCGGGGTCGGAACTGCGGGAAGACGCGCGGAGCGACGGCAACGTCGCGGCGGCGCGGAATATCCACGGCCCTGTGGCCGGATTCAGGCGATGGGAGGTCGCTGCGGGGAAGGAAGCGGCGGGGCGGGATGGCCGGCGGGAACAGGACCGACCGGATCGGCGCTGGCGCGCGGTCCGTTGCCGATCCACGCCGCCGGCATCGTCGCGGGCGCCTGCTGGGCGCAGAAGCCATCGCAGTGGCCGGTGGAACAGCAATCGGGCTGGCCATGGTCGTGGGCCGGCGCCGGTTTGGCAGCGGTTGGGGCGCCGTCCGCGTCGTGGCAGGGGGCGGACACCGCCGGATCGGCCTTGGTCGTCATGGCGCAGTCGTCCATGGCGTGTCCCGCATGCACCTGGCCGGCCTGGGCCACGTGCATCTGCAGCGCGGCCACGGCGTTGCCCGTCCCCGAGACCAGCAGGGTAACGCTCAGCAGGATCCGCAGCAGCAGCGAGGGAAGCGACATGACGGCACGTACTTTAACCGGGCGGCCCGTGAATGTGCAGCGGCGGACGGCGGCATACATCACCGGATAAGCATTGGACGCGGGTCCAGGCGGGCCACGCCCGGCGGCGGGGCGGCCTGTTAAAGTGAACGGGTTGCTTCCCTGTGCGCCCGCGGAGTACGCCCCGGTATGGATTCGGCATCTTTCCAAACGTCCTGCGATGCCACAGAATCCAGGCGCTTGAATCGATCCAAACCAGGGCAAACGCGTGAATGCAGCAGCGGTACCGTACCCGGCCAATCCTGAAGTGCCGCAAATGAGTCAGGCCACGCACGCCTCGCCCGGCCGGGAACTGATCGTTGCCGATGTCGGCGGAACCTTCGCCCGGCTGGCCAAGGTCGCGGTGGCGCCGGGGCATGCGCCGCGCGTCCTCGCCTACCAGAAGTACGCCTGCGCCGAATACCCCGACCTGGCCGCGATCCTGCACAGGTTCGCCGTCGATGAGCACGCCACGGCCGATGCCGCGGTGGTGGCGATCGCCGGGCTGCTGGATGGCGACACCCTGGTCAATTCCAACCTGCCGTGGCCAGTGTCGCTGGAGCGCACCCGGCAGGCCTCCGGTCTGGCGACGCTGTCGCTGATCAACGACTTCGAGGCGGTCGCCTACGCGATTCCCTATCTGCACGCCGACGGCCTGTCGCCGCTGAGCGGCGAGCATCCGCATACCTTCCATTGGCCGGCATTGGTGCTTGGGCCCGGCACCGGGCTCGGGGCGGCGTTGCGTTTCGAGGGCGGCACGCGGCCGGTGCTGGCCAGCGAGTTCGGCCATGCGGCGCTGGCGCCGGGCAATGCGCTGGAAATGGAAGTGCTGGCGCTGCTGATGAGGCGCTGGCCGCATGTGGACAACGAGCGCGTGCTGTCGGGCAACGGCCTGATGAACCTGTATCCGTGCCTGTGCGAGATTCGCGGCAGGACCCCGCGCTGGCAGACGCCCGAACAACTGATCGCCGCCGCGCAGGCGGGCGAGGATCCGCTGGCGGTGGAAACCGTCGAGGTGTTCTGCGGCTGGCTGGGCAGCCTGACCGGCGATCTGGCGATCGCGTTCGGCGCCAAGGCGGTCTATCTGGCGGGCGGCATCTCCGGCCATATCGAACAGTTCCTGCGCAACGGCAGATTCCGCGAGCGCTATCTCAACAAGGGCGTGCTCGGCCACGTGCTGCGGCACGTGCCGGTGTGGCGGGTCGATCACGGCCAACTTGGCGTGATGGGCGCGGCCGCGTGGTACGCCTCGCACCACCTGGATTGAATCGACACGGCGCCGCGCGCGCCCATCCCGAGGGAGGATCCGATGACTGATCGCAGGCAGTTCCTGCAGGCTGGCCTGTTGGCCGCCGGTGCCCTGTCGTTGCCCGCCATGCGCGCGGGCGCCGCTTCCGCTCCCGGTGCGCGGGTGGTGTCCACCTGGGATTTCGGCGTGCCTGCCAACCAGGCGGCCTGGCCGGTGCTGGCCCGCGGCGGCACCGCGCTGGACGCGGTGGAAACCGGGGCGCGCTGGGCCGAGAGCGAGCTGTGCAATCCCACCGTCGGCCATTGCGGCAATCCGGATCGCGACGGCGTGCTGACCCTGGACGCCAGCATCATGGACGGTGACGGCCGCTGCGGTTCGGTCGCCGCGCTGGAGGACATCCTGCATCCGATCTCGGTGGCGCGCCGCGTCATGGAGAAGACCCCGCACGTGATGCTGGTGGGCGAGGGCGCCCAGCAGTTCGCGATTGCCGAAGGCTTCGAGAAGAAGCGCCTGCTCACGCCGCAGGCCGAGAAGGCGTGGCGCGACTGGCTGAAGACCGCCGAGTACAAGCCGGAGATCAACGCCGAGCGGCGCGGACAGCCCGGCAACAAGGACAACCACGACACCATCGGCATGCTCGCCATCGATGCGCAGGGCCGGCTGGCCGGCGCCTGCACCACCAGCGGCATGGCCTGGAAGATGCACGGCCGGGTCGGCGACAGTCCGATCATCGGCGCCGGTCTCTATGTCGACAACGAGGTCGGCGCCGCCACCGCTTCCGGCGTGGGCGAGGAGATGATCCGCAACGCGGCCAGTTTCCTGGTGGTCGAACTGATGCGCCAGGGCCGCTCGCCGATGGACGCCTGCCGCGAGGCCATCGACCGGGTGGTGCGCAAGCGTCCGGAGGCCAGCAAGAACCTGCAGGTATGCTTTCTGGCGCTCAACAAGCATGGCGAGGTCGGCGCGTTCGCCCTGCATCGCGGTTTCGTCTATGCGGTATGCGATGCCGGCAAGCGCGAGGATCTGCGCGAATCCGGCTCGGTCTACACGACCACGCAGTCATGAACGAAAAGCCCGACGGCTGCCTGCTGGAAATCGCCGCCAACTCGCACCTGTCCGCACTCGCGGCGCAGGCCGGCGGCGCGGATCGGATCGAACTGTGCGAGAACCTGGGCGAAGGCGGCACCACGCCGTCCTACGGCACCCTGGCGAGGACCCGGGACCGGTTGTCGATTCCGATCTTCGTGCTGATCCGGCCGCGGGCCGGCGACTTCCTGTATGGCCCCGAAGAGGTCGAGGTGATGCTGCACGACATCGCCGCCTGCCGGCAGCTGGGCTGCGACGGCGTGGTGATCGGCGCGCTTGATCCCGGCGGCGACATCGATCTGCCGCTGTGCCGCGAATTGGTGTCGGCGGCATCGGGGATGCGGGTCACGTTCCATCGCGCCTTCGACGCGGTGCGCGATCCGGCCAAGGCGCTGGAAGCGATCGTGGCGCTGGGATGTGATCGGGTGCTGACCTCAGGCGGGCAGGCCGACGCGGTGCAGGGCGCGGCGGCGATCGCCGGCCATGTGCGGCAGGCGGCCGGCCGCCTCGCGATCCTGGCCGGTGCCGGGCTGACGCCGGGCAACGTCGCGGGACTGGTGCAGGCGACCGGCGTGAACGAGGTGCATGCCTCGGCCAAGGCGCGGCGCGCCACGGCAATGGCGTTCCACAACCCGGCGCTGGCCGGGCTCGAGTACGACCGTCAGGAAACCGATCCGGCGATCGTCGCCGCGTTCAGGCGGGCACTCGCCGCGCTCTGAGCCGCGGGGCCAGGTGCGCCGCGGGCGGGCCTCGCGGGTGAGTTTGCGCACTTTGTTCATCCGCCTGTCATCGATGCATGGCAGGGGTGTGAAACCGCCGCTCTCAAGCCATTGATTCGAAACATTTATCTCGATTCAAAATGCAAGTCTGACTGATTTGCTGCGTTGCGGAATGCCATCCCGCATTTACGCATGCTTAATTTAGATCGATCCAGAGAGAGGCGTCTGAGTGATTAGAACGATTCAGGCGCGGGGTTAGATCGAGAGAAATCCTTCTGGACGCCGCCGTATCGCAAGTCAAACACCACACTAACTACCACCCCGAGTACTTCGCAAAAATGGCTCAGTCCACCCGTTACCGCCGCAACGTCCTGACCAGCGCCCTGCTGCTGGCGATGCTGCCTTCGTTGTCCGTGGCCGCCCAGGAGGCCGCTTCTTCCGAGTCCACCAAGGAACTCGATACCGTCACCGTCACCGGCTCGCGCATCAAGCGCGCCCAGGTGGAAGGTCCAGCGCCGGTCAATGTGATTACCGCCGACCAAATCAAAAAGGAAGGCTTCGTCACCGTCTATGACGTGTTGACCACCCTGACCGAAGCCACCGGCACGGTCGAGGCGGACTCCCAGTGGGGTTCGCATACTCCCAATGCCAGCGGCCTGAACCTGCGCGGCATGGGACCCAACCGCACGCTGTTGCTGGTCAACGGCCGCCGCGTCGCCGATTACCCGCTGCCGTATAACGGCGAAACCAATTTCTCCAACTACAGCAACATTCCCGCCGCCGCAGTCGAGCGCGTGGAAGTGCTGACCGGCGGCGCGTCGGCGATCTATGGTTCCGACGCCATCGCCGGCGTGGTCAACATCATCCTGAAGACGAACTACGACGGCGACGAAGTCCGCCTCCGCGGTGGTTCCTCGACCGAAGGCGGTCGCGATTCCTGGGATCTCTCCTGGGCGGGCGGCAAGACCGGGCAGCAGTGGAGCGTCACCTATGCGCTGCAGTACAACAAGCGCGATCCGCTGTTCGGCCGTGATCGTCCGGAGATGGACGACAATTCGGATGCACCGCGCTCTTCCTGGAACATGGAGCAGCGCAAGGTCGGCTTCCGCCCGAACACTGGTCTGGCGTTGATTGATGCTGGAAGCGGCACGCGCCTGGCGCCGCCGACGGGTACCTGCGAAAAGTTCGGTGGCGAGTACTACACCGCCGATCGCCTGGTCTACAACTACGGTACAGATACGATTACCAATACCGGGCAGTTGTGCGGCATGAGTGCCGACTATGCCAATTGGCTGCTCACCAGCGGTTCCGAGAACCTGTCCGGCAATCTTTACGCCACTTGGGATTTCGGCAACGGCATGCAGGCATGGTCAAACCTGGCCGTGTTCCATTCCGAGGCGCTCTGGGGCACCGCACCGCCAAGCGTGTATCTGGTCGACGATGCCAATGGCTACTTCATCGACCAGCCGTCGGGCCGTGCCCTGATTGGCTCGCGCCAGTTGACCCCGAACGAAGTCGGCGGCATTGACACGTTGCGCAATACCAACCGCGAGTTGTCGTGGGACTGGAGTGCCGGCCTGCGCGGCTCCTTCGCCGAACGATTCGACTGGAATGCGTCTATTGGCCGTTCCTACTACCGCGTGGAGGAGCGTCAGAACGTGGTCGACGAGCAGAAGTCGTATGACTACTTCCTCGGACCGCGTCTGGGCACCACGCCCGATGGCGAAGCCATCTACGATCTGAATGAAGAACGCTGGTGGAATCCGATCACACCGGGTGTCTACCACCAGATTGGTACCGTTGCAGTGAACAACGCCGCATCGTGGGTCAATCAGGCCTCGTTCGATGTTTCCGGTGATCTGTTCGAAGGCTGGGCCGGCCCGATTGGGTTCGCGGCTGTCGTGGAAGCGGCACAGCAGGGCTATCGGTTGAACCCGGATGCCCGCGCCGGTATCGATTTCGATCTACAGAACGTGGATCGCGGCGGCGGCGAGCGCACCCGCTATTCGGCGGGCGTGGAATTCAAGGTGCCGCTGCTGACTTCGCTGACCGCCACCGCGGCGGCGCGCTATGACCGCTACGGCAGCTACAAGGCCTACAACAACGAGGCCGGCCTGGACATCGGTTCCCAGAAGGAAACCACCTGGAACATGGGCCTGGAGTGGCGTCCGTTGGACAATCTGCTGGTACGTGGCTCCTATGCGACCAGCTTCCATGCCCCGGACATGCACTACCTGCTGGGACAGCCAAGCTCTGCGGCGGTCACCACCACGGATCGCTTCACCTGCATCGACAGCGGAGCGTACCTCACCAACAACTGCGGTGTCGGCAATCCCGATGTCTGGTACACGTTCGACATCAATCGTCGTGGTACGCCGTACCTGAAGCCTGAAACGGGCGAGTCGTGGACCGTTGGCTTCGTCTGGGATCCGCTGCAGAACCTGTCGTTCTCGGCCGATTACTGGATGATCAAGTTGGAAGACATGATCGTCGACGTCGGCGCCGATGAAATCCTGGCGGCGGAAGCAGGTTGCCGAACCGGCATGAACATGGATGGCACGCCATGGTCGAACCCGGCCGGTGCCGAGTATTGCCAGGGTATCTACGATCGCGTGACGCGCGTCGATGGCCGGCTGGTCTCGATCGAGCGTGGTCCGTTCAACCTGGCCCAGCGCACCGTCAAGGGCGTGGACGTTACTGGTCGCTACCGTCTGGACACCGACAACTGGGGCAATTTCCAGTTTGGTTTCAACTACACCAACCAGTTGTCGACCAAGGAACAGCGCTACGAGAACGATCCGAACCCGGAGCGTCGTGACCGCGACCTGCGCAGCAAACTGCGTGCCAGCGTTGCCTGGCAGCGCGGCGACTGGAACGCCAACATCTACGCTGATCGCGTTGGTTCGGTGCCGGGCGTGCGCTATCACTGGGGAACCGATCGTCTGACCAACCCGGGCGGCTGCCTGCCATTCGCCGATGGCTATGTCCCCAGCGACAACCCGTCGCTGAACTGCCACGAGCCGGCCACGCTGCCGAATGGTCAGCCGAACCCGAACCCGAACGCCGGTCAGTCCACCAAGCGCTACTACGGACGCGTCGGACCGTTCATCACCTGGAACTTCAACGTCGGCTATCGCATCAGCGAACACGCCAAGCTGAATTTCTACGTGAACAACGCGTTCAACGCGGCCAGCTGGAACCACAAGGATCCGTACAAGCTCGACTATGACTTCGCCCCGACCCGCCTGTTGAGCGCGGTGGGTCGCGAGGTCGCGATGGAATACGTGTTCACGTTCTAAGCAGGCACCGGAGTTCTCCTCCGTCCTCCGGGACGGTCCGGGCAGGAGGGGCCGGCTACGGCCGGACCCTCCCGTCCGCTCCAGCTAGTCGCAGTACGCGTCATACAATCCGGCGGCATCCTCCCCGAGGGATGCCGTCCGGACTCCAGGAAGCTTCAACCCGCGGTCGCGAGACCGCACGCATACAAGGTAATCAGACCGCATGACACCGACGTCCCGAGTACCGGTTTCCACGCGCGCCCGTCCCGTCGCACTGGCCCTGGCCGGCCTGCTGGCGCTGGCCACGCCGATGATCCACGCCGCTCCGGCGGTGGATCCGGTGCGCGAGGTGAACACCTTCATCGGCAGCAAGGACGACGGCAATACCTTCCCGGGCGCTTCGGCGCCATTCGGCCTGATCCAGGTCAGCCCCATCGGTGAGCACTACACGGGCTGGCGTTACGACGATCCCAAGATCCGCGGCTTCGGCCATTCGTTCCTGTCCGGCGCCGGTTGCTGGGAGCAGGGCGGCCAGGTCTCGATCCTGCCGGTCACCGGCACGATTGGGCCGGGCGGCGATTTCGACACCCAGGATCCCAAGCGTTTCAACCACAAGACCTATGCCTCCCGCTACAGCCACGACGGCGAGGTGGGGCAGGCCGGTTACTACAAGGTGCGCCTGCTCGATTACGGCGGCATCGACGCCGAGGCGACCGCGCTGACCCGCGCGGCGGCGGAGCGCTATACCTTCTCCGCCGGCGCCAGCGAAGGCCACGTGCTGGTCAACGTGGCGCAGGCCAACGAACGCCATTCGGTGATCGGCAGCACCGTCGACGTGGTCGGCGATCGCGTGGTGGAAGGCAAGCTGGTCACCCGCAGCTTCTGCGGTGGCCACCAGTACACCACCTGGTTCCGCATCGAGTTCGATCGCCCGTTCAAGGCGTTCGGTACCTGGGGCGAGACTGGCGGCCTGCCGGGCGCGCGCCACAGCATGGAAGGCGAAGCCAAGCTCAACGGTGCCTGGCTGAGCTTCGACACGAGCAAGGGCAAGGCGGTCACCGCGATCAGCGCGATCTCCCACGTCGATGCCGAAGGCGCGCGCAACAACCTGCGCAGCGACGGCATGCGCGGCGGCAAGCTGCTCGGCTTCGAGCAGATGCGCAAGCAGGCCCAGGACACCTGGCGCAAGGAACTGGCCAGCATCCGCGTGCAGGGCGGCAACCAGGACGACCGCACGGTGTTCTACACCGCGCTGTACCACGCGCTGCTGCAGCCGCTGACCGGTAGCGACGCCGACGGCCGCTATCGCGGCTACGACGAGCAGATCCACCGCGCCGACGGCTGGACCTACTACGAGTACTTCTCGCTGTGGGACACCTACCGTTCGCAGAACCAGTTGCTGGCGATGCTGCGCCCCGAGCGCACCCGCGACATCGGCCGTTCGCTGCTGGCGATTCACGAGCAGGGCGGCTGGTTGCCGCGCTGGGGCTATGCCAACTTCGAGACCAACGTGATGACCGGTGACCCGGTCACCCCGTTCATGGTCGACCTGTGGCGTTTCGGCGCGCTCAAGGGCGTGGAGAAGCAGGCCTATGCGGCGCTGCGCCAGAACGCCTTCGAGATGCCGCCGACCAATTCGCGCCATGCCGGCCGTTCCGGCAACGCCAGCTATCTGGCCAACGGCTTCGTGCAGTACGACCGCGCCTGGCCGTCCAAGGGCATGGACGTGGATCCGCACCACGGCGGTTCGGCCACGCTGGAGTACGCGCTGGCCGACTGCTCGCTGGCGCAGATGGCCGACGGCCTGGGCCTGGGCGAGGACGTGGCGGTGTTGCGCGAGCGCGGCCGCAACTGGCGCAAGGTGTGGGACGCCGACGTGCGCGACGAGGAAACCGGCTTTACCGGCTTCCCGCGCGCGCGCATGGAGGACGGCGGCTGGTACGTGCCGGCCGACGGCCACTACAGCCCGCGTTCGCACCACGGCTTCCACGAAGGCACCGCTTGGCAGTACCAGTGGCTGGTCCAGCAGGACGTGCCCGGACTGGTCGAGGCGATGCACGGCGCAGAACAGGCGGGCAAGCGCCTGGACACCTTCTTCGCCTACGACGCGCTGGTGAAGGATCCGCTGCACGCGGCCCGCAAGGAGTGGGTGGTCGGCCCGTACAGCTACTACAACCAGTACCGCTACAACCCCAACAACGAGCCGGACCTGCACGCGCCGTGGATGTACACGCTGATCGGCCAGCCGTGGAAGACCACCACCGTGCTGCGCGCGGCCCAGCAGCTGTTCACCAACGCGCCCAACGGCGTCACCGGCAACGATGACCTCGGCACGATGTCGGCCTGGTACCTGTTCAGCGCGATGGGCCTGTATCCGGCCGTGCCCGGCACCGGCCAGTTCCTGCTGCATGCGCCGCGCTTCAGCCGGGTCGAGATGGACCTGGGCCAGGGCCGCACCCTGCGCATCGACGCGCCGGGCGCCAACGGCCGCACGCTGCAGTATGTCGATGGCGTGCGCGTGGACGGGCAGGCGCATGCGCCGGTCTGGCTGGACTGGAATCGCCTGAAGCAGGGCGGCCGCATCGAGTACGCGCTGACCGCCACGCCGCCGACCACCGGCTGGGGCACCCGCGCGGCCGATCTGCCGGCGTCGTTCTGCGCCGCTCCGTCCGCGGGCGGCCAGTGAGTTACCGCCATGTCCGCCGCCGCTCCGGCTCTCTCTCCCACCGGTCCGGCGGCCGGCATGGCATTTTCCCCCGCGCGATCGTTTAGGCTTGCGGCTTCCCGGGACGTTACGAACAGATGAAAGACAAAGCCACCGCGACAGGGAAGGGTGCCCGCGCAGGCGCGGGTCGGAAGGCCGGCAAGCGGGCGGTCACGGTCACCGACATCGCCAATGCCATCGGGGTTTCGCGCGCGACCGTTTCACTGGTGCTGCGCGGCAGTCCGCTGGTGCACGCCGACACCCGCGCGCGGGTGGAAGCCGAGCTGCGCCGCCAGCGGTATGTCTACAACCGCGGCGCGGCCAACCTGCGCCGGCAGACGTCCTCCAGCGTCGCGCTGGTGATCAACGATCTGTCCAACCCGTTCTTCGCCGAATTCGCGGCGGGCGTGGACGAGGCGCTGGGCGCGCGTGGCTACGTGACCCTGCTCGGCAGCACCGCCGAATCGCCCGAACGCCAGCAGGCGGTGCTGTCCACGCTGATGGAACACATGCCGGCCGGACTGATCCTGTCGCCCGCCGAGGGCAGCGACAGCGCGCAGTTGCGGCAGGTGCTGGGCGCGCACGGCAACGTGCTGCTGTTCAACCGCGAACTGGATGGCGCCGACTGGGATTTCCTGGCGCTGGACAACCAGCGCGGCGCCTACATGGCGACGCAGCACCTGATCAATCTGGGCCATCGCCGCATCGCCTTCTTCGGAGGGCACGCGGATTCGTCGTCCTGCCGGCAGCGCCGCGCGGGCTACGCGCAGGCGATGCAGGAAGCCGGCCTGGCGGTCGAGGATGGGCGGATGATCGAGTCGGCGCCCAACCGGCTGGAAGCCGCCTCGCGCACCGGCGAACTGTTCGCCAGCGAACCGGCCCCTACCGCGGCGGTCTGCTACAACGACACCGTCGCCCTTGGCCTGATGCTGGGCCTGGCGTCGCGCGGCATTCATCCGGGGCGCGATTTCGCGGTCACCGGATTCGACGATATTTCCGAGGCCGCGGTGACGTCGCCGCCGCTGACCACGCTGGCGGTGAACCCGCGCGAGCGTGGCCGGCAGGCCGCTGAACTGCTGCTGCGCCGCCTGGGCGAACCCGAGGCCCCGCCGCAGCGCACCACCGCATCGGTGGAGCTGCGCATCCGCGAAAGCAGCGGGGCGCCGCGCCCATGATGTCCTTCCGTTTCTCCGTATCCACCGAACCCTGAGGCGAGCCCCCGCATGGCCTTTGCTCCGACACCCCAGCCCCGGACCTCCGCCGCCGCTCCGGCGGTCAACACCCGCGTGGCCCTGGCCGTGGTCACCACGATCTTCTTCATGTGGGGCTTCCTGACCTGCCTCAACGACATCCTCATCCCGCACCTGAAGGCGGTGTTCGAGCTGAACTACGCGCGTGCGATGCTCGTGCAGTTCACTTTCTTCGGCGCCTACTTCCTGATGTCGCTGCCGGCCGGCCGGCTGGTCGCGCACCTGGGCTACAAGAAGGGAATCGTCGCTGGCCTGGTGATCGCCGGCATCGGCGCGCTGGGCTTCTGGCCGGCGGCCGAACTGCGCATCTATGAAGCCTTCCTCGGCGCGCTGTTCGTGCTGGCCACCGGCATCACCGTGCTGCAGGTGGCGGCCAATCCCTATGTCGCGCTGCTGGGACCGGAGCAGACCAGCTCCAGCCGGTTGACCCTGGCGCAGGCGTTGAATTCGCTGGGTACGGCCATCGCGCCGATCTTCGGCGGCCTGCTGATCCTGAGCAACACCGTCAAGAGCGCTGATCAGATCGCGGCGCTGCCGGAGGCCGAACAACTGGCCTATCGCGTCCAGGAGGCGCAGGCGGTGCAGGGCCCGTACCTGGGCCTGGGCATCGCGCTGTTCCTGCTGGCGGTGTTCGTGTTCCTGTTCCGCCTGCCGGCGCTGACCGAATCCACCGAGCAGGCGGATCCGGTCAAGCACACGCTGGGCGAAGCGTTGCGCCATCGCCATGTGCTGTTCGGCGTGCTTGGCATCTTCTTCTATGTCGGCGCTGAAGTGGCGATCGGCAGCTTCCTTGTCAATTACCTGTCGATGCCGAACATCGGCGGTTTCACCGAACAGGAAGCCACCAACTACGTCGCCGCCTACTGGACGATGGCGATGATCGGCCGTTTCGTTGGCTCGGCGATCATGGTCAAGTTCTCGCCGCGAAAGCTGCTGGCGATCTTCGCCGCGGTGAATGTCGCCCTGCTGGCACTTACCATGCTGGCCGAGGGTCCGGTTGCCGTGTACAGCGTGGTGGCCACGGGCCTGTTCAATTCGATCATGTTCCCGACCATCTTCGCGTTGGGCATCGAGCGCCTGGGACCGCTGACCGGCAAGGCATCGAGCCTGCTGATCATGGCGATCGTCGGCGGCGCGATCATTCCGTACCTGCAGGGCGTGCTGGCGGACAACATCGGCCTGCATCACGCCTTCATCCTGCCGCTGCTCTGCTACGGCTACATCATCTTCTATGGCCTCTCGGGTTCGCGCCCGGACGCCTCGGCGGCCAAGGGAGCGTAAGGCCAAAATGTCGAAAATCGTTTGTTTCGGCGAGGTTTTGATCGATCTACTCGCCCAGCCCCCGGCCACGCCGGATACCCCGCGCGCGTTCCTGCAGTACGCCGGCGGCGCGCCCGCCAACGTGGCGGTGGCCGCGGCCCGGCTCGGCGCGGATACCCACTTCGCCGGCATGCTGGGCGAGGACATGTTCGGCGACTTCCTGCGCGAGAGCCTGGAATCGGCCGGCGTGGCGACCGATTGCATCGTGCGCACCGGCGAGGCCAAGACCGCGCTGGCCTTCGTTGCCCTGGACGCGACCGGCGAGCGCAGCTTCAGCTTCTACCGGCCGCCGGCGGCGGACCTGCTGTTCCGCACCGAGCATTTCCAGCCCGCCTGTTTCAACGGTACCGGCAGCTTCCACGTCTGTTCCAACAGCCTGACCGAGCCGACCATCGCCGAGACCACCTTCAACGGCATGCTGCGCGCGCGCGCGGCCGGCGCGGTGGTCAGCCTGGATCTGAACCTGCGCCCGGCCTTGTGGCCTGCGGGCGTGGATCCGGCGCCGCGGCTGTGGGAAGCGCTGGGTAATGCGGACCTGGTGAAGCTGTCGCAGGAAGAACTCGACTACCTGGCGCGTCCGTTCGGCGGTGGCGCGGAAGGCGAAACCCGGGTGCGCGAGCGCCTGTTCGAAGGCCAAGCCCAGTTGCTGATCATCACCGACGGTGCCGCGCCGATCCGCTGGTTCACCCGCCAGGCTGATGGACGCGTGAGCAGTTTCCGGGTCGAGACGCGCGACACCACCGCCGCGGGCGACGCCTTCGTCGGCGGTCTGCTGTTCCGGCTGGGGGAGCGGGGCGGGGACGGCGCCGGTTTCGCCGCGTTCTGCCACGACCGCGCGGCCATCGAGGACACCCTTCGCTTCGGCGCCGCCGTCGGCGCGCTGGCGGTGACCCGCAAGGGCGCCTTCGCCGCCATGCCGACCCTGGCCGAAGTCCAACAACTGCTGCAGGACCAACATGAGCACGCCTGATACCGCGCCGGATTTCCGGTCGCCCGCGTTCCTGCGCGAACACATCGCGCAGACCATGGCCTTCTACCATCCGCGCGCCATCGATCCGGCCGGCGGCTTCTTCCATTACTTCCGCGACGACGGCAGCGTCTACGACGCCGGCCATCGCCATCTGGTCAGCAGCACGCGCTTCGTCTTCAACTACGCGATGGCGTTCCGCGAATTCGGCAACGCCGAATACCTGGACGCGGTGAAGCACGGCCTGCGCTACCTGCGCGATGTGCACCGCAACCCGGCCACCGGTGGCTACGCGTGGACGCTGCGCGACGGCGTGGTCGAGGACGACATGAACCACTGCTACGGCGTGGCCTTCGTCCTGCTGGCCTATTCCTGCGGCGTGAAGGCCGGCGTGGAAGAGGCGCGCGGCTGGATGGACGAAACCTGGAACCTGCTGGAGCAGCGGTTCTGGGAACCGGAATTCGGCCTGTACAAGGATGAGGCCGACGCGCAGTGGAACTTCACCGGCTATCGCGGCCAGAACGCCAACATGCATATGTGCGAGGCGATGCTGGCGGCGTTCGAGGCCACCGGCGAGCGCCGCTATGTCGAGCGTGCCCTGCAACTGGCCGACCACATGACCCGCCGCCAGGCCGCCAAGGCCGACGGACTGGTGTGGGAGCACTACGACACCCAGTGGAACATCGACTGGGACTACAACCGCGACAATCCCAAGCACCTGTTCCGCCCGTGGGGATTCCAGCCCGGCCACCAGACCGAGTGGGCCAAGCTGCTGATGATCCTGGATCGCCATGTCGACGCCGACTGGCTGGTGCCGACCGCACGCCACCTGTTCGATGTCGCGGTGGCGCGTTCCTGGGACGAGGCGCGTGGCGGTCTGTACTACGGCTTCGCCCCGGACGGCGCGGTGTGCGACGACGACAAGTATTTCTGGGTGCAGGCCGAATCGCTGGCCGCCGCCGCGCTGCTGGCGCAGGGTACTGGCGATGCGTCCTACTGGCAGTGGTATGACCGCCTGTGGGACTACTCCTGGAAGTACTTCGTCGATCACCGGTACGGCGCGTGGTACCGCATCCTGGATGCGGACAACCGCAAGTACAGCGACGAGAAGAGTCCGGCCGGCAAGACGGACTACCACACCATGGGCGCATGCCATGAGGTACTGAACGTGGTGCGCCCGGGCGGCTGAGCCGGGCCACCACACCGAGCGAGGAGGGAAGGGCTTTGCACGGAACACACGCGTCAAGTTTTGGATCGATGCAACGTTGGCTGGCGGCAGGACTGGTCCTGCTGGCATCGGGATTCGCGCACGCACAGGCATCCGCACAGGCACCGGCGCCTTCGCTGGTGCCGTTGCCGGCATCGGTCAAACCGGAAACCGGAACCTTCGTGCTGTCGCCTGCCACGCGGCTGTGCGCGGAAGGCAAGGACGCGCAGGCGAATGCCGATCTGTTCAATGCCTGGCTGCGCGAGCGGCAAGGCTGGGCGCTGCGCGATTGCGGCAAGGCATCGGCGAAAACCGCCGACGTGATCCGGCTGGCGCCCGCCGGCAAGGACATCGCCGCCGAGGGCTACCAACTGCATGTGCAGCCGCAAGGCGTCAGCCTGCGCGGCGACGCCGCCGGCCAGTTCTATGGTGTGCAGACGCTGATGCAACTGCTGCCCATCGAGCGCGCCCAGCGGCTGGAGCTGCCGGCGCAGCGTATCGATGACGCGCCGCGCTTCGCCTATCGCGGCATGCACCTGGACGTGGGCCGCCACCTGTTCCCGGTTGATTTCATCAAGCGGCTGCTGGACCGGATGGCGCACTACAAGCTCAACCGCTTCCACTGGCATCTCACCGACGACCAGGGCTGGCGCATCGAGATCAAGCGCTATCCGCGCCTGACCGAAGTGGGCGGGCAGCGCAAGGAAACCGACGGCGACGGCAAACCCTACGGCGGCTTCTACACCCAGGACGAAGTGCGCGACGTGGTCGCCTACGCGGCGTCGCTGCACATCACGGTGATTCCGGAAATCGAGATGCCGGGCCATGCGCTGGCCGCCTTGGCCGCCTATCCGGAACTGGGCTGTACGCCGGGACCGTTCGAGACCGGCACCACCTGGGGCGTGTTCGACGACATTTTCTGCCCGACCGAGCCAACCTTCACCTTCCTGGAGAACGTGCTGGACGAGGTCATCCCGCTGTTCCCGGCACCGTACGTGCACATCGGCGGCGATGAAGCGCCGAAGACGCGCTGGCAGCAGAGCGCGGCGGCGCAGGAAGTCATCCGCCGCGAGGGCCTGAAGGACGAACACGAACTGCAGAGCTGGTTCATCCGCCGAATGGAGCGCTTCCTGCATTCGCGCGGCAAGCGCTTGATCGGCTGGGATGAAATCCTCGAAGGCGGCCTTGCCCCGGATGCGACGGTGATGTCGTGGCGCGGCGAGGCCGGCGGGATCGCCGCCGCGCGCCATGGCAACGACGTGATCATGTCGCCGACGCGCTGCTGCTACCTCGACTATGGCCAGGGTCCGAAGGACACCGAGCTCTGGCAGAAAGGCGGCGAGTTGCCGATCGAGACCGTCTACGCCTACGACCCGGTGCCGGTGGAACTGGAGGCCGACAAGCGCCACCACATCCTCGGTGTGCAGGCGAACGTGTGGACCGAGCGCATGCCGCGCGAGGAAGTGGTCGAATACATGGTGTTCCCGCGTCTGCTGGCGCTGGCCGAAATCGCGTGGACGCCGCAGGCGCAGCGCGATTTCGACGCCTTCGATCGACGCCTGTCCGGCCAGTATCCGCGCCTGGCACAGGCCGGACTGCGTTACCGCATTCCGGCGCCCTGGGGCCTGCGCGACGGCCTGGCGGTGGAACAGGATCAGTACACCCTGGACCTGCGGCCACGCGTGCCCGGCAGCCGCATCCACTACACCCTGGACGGCAGCGTCCCGACCACCGCCTCGCCGCGGGCGACCGGACCGGTCAGCGTCACCGTGCCGGCCGACGGCGCGGTCACGGTGCGCACGCTGACGATCACCGCCGATGGGCGCGAGAGCGGCATCCACCGCGCGACCCTGCGCAACCGCCGCTACAAGCCGGCGCAGCCGGAACCGAAGGAAGCGCGCGCCTCCGGCGTGTCCTACCGTTACTACGAAGGCACCTTCGACCGGTTCGCCGAGATGGAAGCGGCCAAGCCGGTGCGCAGCGGCAGCGCGCAGTCGTTCGATTGGCGCGGCTACGGTCGCCACGAGCATTTCGGGCTGGTGTTCGAAGGCTGGCTGCACGTGCCCGAGGACGGCCTGTACCGTTTCCGCGCACAGGCCGACGACGCTTCCGCGCTGTACATCGACGGCGAGGCGGTAGTGCGCAACGAGACCTACGATCAGCCGGTGGAAGGCAGCGTGCCGCTGCGCCGGGGCTGGCACCGGCTGCGGCTGGATTTCTACCAGCGTTCGGGCGATATCGGCCTCGGGCTGAGCTGGGCGAAGGGCGAGGCGTCGCTGAAACCGCTGGACGCGACGCAGTTGCGGCATTGAAGCAGGAGGTCCGGCCGGATCCGGGATGCCGGGTCGCGGACGGACGCACGGGGTCCCGCGACGCGCGTGCGTGGCGGGAACGGCGCAGGATCAGGCCACGCGGGTGCCGTCACGGCACCGAGCCGCGTCGGCCGAGGAGGAGGAGCGAGTTCATGAGAGTCCAACCCATTGCCGCCACGGTTACCGCCTGGATGCGCGCGATGCTCTGCGTCGCGTGGCTGTTGCTGGCCAGCACCGCGATCGCCCAGCCGGCTGCGCAGTCACAGGCGGTCAGCGCCGACTGGCGCTTCCGCCTGTTGCCCGGCGACGCCCAGCTTGCGGCGCACCCGCAAGCCGCCGGATGGGCGAAGGCCGCGGTGCCGGGCACGGTCCACACCGATCTGTTCGCCAACGGGGTGATTCCGGATCCCTACGTCGGCGCGCCGGAAGCCGGGCTGCAATGGATCGGGCTGGCCGATTGGGAGTACCTGGGCCGCTTCGATGTCGATGCCGCGACCCTGGCGCGTCCGCACGCGGAACTGGTGTTCGAGGGACTGGATACCTTCGCCGAGGTCGAACTCAACGGCCAGCCGTTGCTGAAGGCGGACAACAGCCACCGCACCTGGCGCGCGCGCGTGGACGGGCGGCTGAAGGCCAGCGGGAACGAGCTGCGGGTGGTGTTCCGTTCGCCCATCCGCACGCTGCTGCCGAAGGTGCAGGCGATGCCGCACAAGATCGCCGGCAACTATCCCTCGCCCTATGGCGACGAGCCGAAGGACGCGATGGTCGGCAACTTCGTGCGCAAGCCCGGTTACCACTTCGGCTGGGACTGGGGCCCGCGCTACGTGACCGCCGGCATCTGGCGGCCGATCCGGCTGGAGAGCTGGAACGACCTGCGCATCACCGATCTGGCCGTGCGCACCGATGCGCTGGACGAGCGCCAGGCGCGGCTGGCCGTGCTGGTGGAGGTCGATGCCGTGCGTGCCGGTTCCGCGGACGTGGAGGTCGAAGTACTGGACCCGGATGGGCGCCGCGTCGATGTCCTGCGCCGCAAGGCCGCGCTGACCGCCGGTGTCCAGCCGGTGACGGTGGAAATGACCCTGCCCAAGCCGCGTCGCTGGTGGCCGGTGGGCTACGGCGAACAGGCGCGCTACACCTTCCGCGCCACCGTGAAGGCCAAGGGCGGGCAGGCGGGCAGCGAGCGCCGCACCGGCCTGCGCACGATCGAACTCCAGCGTGACGTCGACGCGGACGGGCAGGGCCAGGGCTTCGCCTTCGTGATCAACGGCGTGCCGGTGTTCGCCAAGGGTGCGAACGTCATCCCGTTCGACGCGTTCCCGCCGCGCGCCGACGAGAAGCGCGTGCGCGCGGCGTTGACCGCCGCCCGCGACGCCAACATGAACATGCTGCGCAACTGGGGCGGCGGCTATTACGAAGACGATGTGTTCTTCGAGATCGCCGACGAACTCGGCCTGCTGGTCTGGCAGGACTTCATGTTCGGCGGCGGCATGCAGCCGGGCTACGACCCGGCGTTCCGGGCCAACGTGGTCGCCGAGGCGCGCGACAACATCCGCCGCCTGCGCCACCACCCCAGCATCGTGCTGTGGTGCGGCAACAACGAGGAAGAGACCGCGTGGAAGGACTGGGGCCACCGCAAGCAGCTGGTGGCGGCGGATCCGGTGTTCGCCGACAAGGTCTGGCAGGGCTACGTGGCGCTGTTCGGCCAGGATCTGCGCCAGGTGGTGGGCGAGCAGGGACTGGGCGTGCCGTACTGGTCCAGTTCACCCAGCAACGATCTGGACGAGAAGGCCAACGATTCGCGCAAGGGCGACAAGCATTACTGGGACGTCTGGGCCGGTTCCAAGCCGGTGCAGGCCTACCTGGACGAAACCCCGCGCTTCATGTCCGAGTTCGGCCTGCAGGCGTGGCCGGACATGCGCACCATCGCCAGCTTCGCCAAGCCGGGCGAGCAGGCGGTCGACAGCCCGGTGATCAAGGCGCACCAGAAGTTCCTGGCCGGCGAGGGCAACACCCGGCTGTCGCTCTACATCGAGCGCGAGTACGGCAAGCCGCGCGACTTCCCCGGCTTCGTCTACCTGAGCCGGGTGATGCAGGCCGACGGCATCGGGCTGGCCGCGCTGCATCACCGCGCCTCGCGGCCGTACACGATGGGTTCGCTGTACTGGCAGCTCAACGACGTATGGCCGGGCGCCTCGTGGTCGAGCGTGGACTTCTACGGACGCTGGAAGCCGCTGAACTTCCACGCGCGCCGGTTCTTCGCGCCGCTTGCGGTCGCGGCGCTGCGCAAGGAGGGCGTGACCCGGTTGTCGCTGCTGTCCGACCTGACCACCGCGACGGAGGCCGAATGGCGCCTGCGGGTGATGGATTTCGACGGCCGCGTGCTGAAGGAACGCCGCCAGCCGGCCACGATCGCGGCGCTGGCGGCCACGCCGGCCGGCGAGTTCGGCGACGCTGAACTGCTGGGCGGCGCGGATCCCGCGCGCACGTTCGCGGTGTTCGATCTGGTTCGCGGCGGCGAGACGGTTTCGCGCGGTCTGGTCTACTTCACCGCGCCGAAGGACCTGCGCCTGCCGGCGCAGCGGATCGACACCGAGCTGGCCGCCGACGGTGACGGCTACCGGCTGACCCTGCGTTCGCCGGTGTTCGTGCGTGCGCTGTGGCTGGACTTCGGCGATCTGGACGCGACGCTGTCCGACAACGCGCTGGACCTGCTGCCGGGCGAAGCCGTCAGCCTGCGCGTGTCCTCGAAGACCGACGCGGCGGCGCTGCGCAAGGCGCTGACCCTTCAATCCCTCGCCGACGCGATGTCCGCGCCGGCTCCCTGATCGTTTTCCGCAAAGAGGAACTCCCATGCACGACGTATCCAACCCGACGAATTCCCCCCGTCGCGCCCTGCGTGGCCAGCGCCTGGCCGGCGCGGTGGTGATGGCGCTGACCCTGGTGACGGGCACCGCCTGCAGTCAGAAGCCGGCGGCCGAAACGGCCGCGCCCGCGACCACTGAAACACCGGCGCCGGCCGCCAAGGCCGCCAACGCGGACGTGCCGGCGGTGGACGAAGCCGAGGCCGCGCGTCTGGCCGAACAGGTCAAGGCCGAGACTCGTCATGCGTGGCAGGGCTACATGCAATTCGCGAAGGGCCATGACGATCTCAAGCCGATCAGCGGCCAGCCGCGCGACTGGTACGAGAAGTCGCTGCTGATGTCGCCGGTGGACGCGCTGGATACGCTGATCCTGCTGGGCCTGGACAAGGAAGCGACCGAAGCACGCGAGCTGATCGCCACCCAGCTCTCGTTCGATCACGACATGTACGTGCAGAACTTCGAGATCACCATCCGCCTGCTCGGCGGGCTGATCTCCGGCTACCAGCTCAGCGGCGACGAGCGCCTGCTCAAGCTGGCCGAGGATCTGGGCAAGCGCCTGTTGCCGGTGTTCGAGAGCAAGACCGGGCTGCCGTACACCCACGTCAACCTGCGCACCGGCAAGGTCCGCGGCACCGTCAGCAATCCGGCCGAGACCGGCACCCTGCTGATCGAGTTCGGCGCGCTGAGCAAGCTGACCGGAAATCCGATCTATTACGACAAGGCCAAGCGGGCGCTGACCGAAACCTTCAACCGCCGCTCCAGGATCGGCCTGGTCGGTCTGAACATCAACGTCGAGACCGGCGAGTGGACCAATCCGACCAGCCATATCGCCGGCGGCATCGACTCGTACTACGAGTACCTGTTCAAGTGCTGGAAGCTGTTCGGCGATGCCGACTGCAAGCGCATGTGGGACGAGAGCATCGGTCCGATCAACCAGTACCTGGCCGATGAAGTGCGCGAGGGCGAACTGTGGTACGGCTACGCCGACATGAACACCGGCAAGCGCACCCAGACCACCTACGGCGCGCTGGACGCGTTCATGCCGGGCCTGCTGGCGTTCGGTGGCGATCTCGAGCGCGCCAAGCGCCTGCAGGAATCCGGCCTGAAGATGTGGCGCCTGCACGGCATCGAGCCGGAAGCGATCGACTACGGCAAGATGGAAGTGACCTCGCCGGGCTATCCGCTGCGTCCGGAGATCGTCGAGTCGGCGTACTACCTGCATCACTACACCGGCGATGCGCGCTATCGCGGCATGGGCAAGGAGTTCTTCGAGGACTTCGTCCGCCACACCCGCACCGAGCATGGCTTCGCAGCGCTGAAGGACGTGCGCAGCAAGGAGAAGAACGACTCGATGGAAAGCTTCCTGTTCGCCGAGACCTTCAAGTACTACTACCTGCTGTTCGCGCCCAAGACCGCGCTGGACTTCGACGCGGTGGTGTTCAATACCGAGGCCCACCCGATCCGGAAGACCTGGAAGGACTGAGTCCGGACTTCATCGCCGCGGCACCCGAATGCCCGTCCCCAGGACGGGCATTTTTTTTGCCCGCGGGGTCGTACCCAAGCGGTGCATGGGGCCAGTTTCGGAGAGCATGGGAGAGCAGGGGAGAGTATCGGAAAATCAGATGCGGCGGAGGGCACGATCGGTAACCGTTATCACGACGGATCCGATATGCTGAAAGCGTAATGCGAATCACAACACTAGGCATCCAACCTGCTTGACTCCATGCCCGAAGCCCCCCTGACGCCCGCCCGCATCGCGGTGACGGAAGACGACGACGAACTTCGCGAACTGCTCGTGTCGGAACTTGCCGAGCGCGGTTTCCAGGCCGTGGGGTTCGCCAGCGCCGAAGCGCTTTACCGACACCTGGCCGTGCAGCCCTGCGACATCGTGCTGCTGGACATCGGTCTTCCCGGCGAGGACGGCTACGCGGTTGCCCGCCACCTGCACCAGATCGCTTCGGTCGGCATCGTAATGCTCACCGCGCGCGGGAAGAGCGACGACATGGCGCGGGGTCTCAGCACGGGCGCGGATCTGTATCTGGTCAAGCCCGTGGACATGGATGTACTGGCCGCGGGTATCGCCAGCCTGCGGCGTCGCCTGTCCGCTTCCGACCGGAGCGTGCCGGCGGAGCCCGCGCCACGTTGGGCGCTGGTCGCCGGTGGCTGGAAGCTGCGCACGCCCGACGGCGTGGAGTTGAGCCTGGGCGAAGCGGAACGGGTTTTCCTGCGCATGTTGTTCGAACAGCCTGGCGAACCGGTGGAACGCGAACGCTTGATCGCCGGCATGACCGAGTCGCCTGCTGATTTCGATCCGCATCGGCTCGAAGTACTGCTGCATCGCCTGCGCCAACGCGTACGGGGTGCGAGCGGACACGCGCTGCCACTGCGCGCGGTGCGCGGCATCGGCTATCTGTGGTTGCACGAGGGCGGCTGAGCAGGCCCAGTCCATCGCGTGTTCCTGTTCGTGCGCGGCGTTGCGCGAGAGTGTTCGAGAGCGATTGAAAGTGTGAGTGATGTTCTGTTATTGAGGTGATAAGAATCACAAAATAAGATTCCCCTGCCGTTGCAGCGCACAAAACCTGCGCTTGGCGGCCGCGTCGTTTCCGGCGCGAGAGCCACCGTCTTTCGGGAAGTCCGGTTCCATCGCGGCGACTGCCGCCAGGACCGTTCTTCGCGCCGACGGCTACCAGGACCGCCCGCAAGGCGGTGTACGGAACAGGGGAAAACTGTGGTCCTCCAAGTCGTTGCGGCGCCTGGCGCCGAATGCGCGCGCGCGCCTGTCTCTGGTCATGACGTGGACGAGGCCACCGCCATTCCGCGTGGCGTGCGGCAACGCGGGCAGTGGCTTCGCAGGGCCGCGCTGCTGCTGGTCACGCTGCTGCCGCCGACGCTGGCGAGCGCGGCCGATCTGCAGATCAGCGGCCTGACCGACACCGGCTACGATCCGAGCCCGGTCGGCGCACCGGTCGTGTACCACGTCGTGGTCGAGAATGGCGATGTCGATACGGTCAACGACGCGGTTGTCCTGTTCGACCTGCCGGCGGGGGCCGCTGCGGGCACGTTGCCGATCTTCTGCAGCAACCTGGGCGGTTCCCCGGTCCGGATCCGCTGCGCGTTGCCGCAATCGCTGTCGGCGGGTCAGCCCGCCGCGAGCTTCGACATCCAGATGCTCACCACCGGCATGGCGCCGGGATCGGTGTTCATCCATGGCGCCGTCGGACGCGCCAGCGCCACCGAGCCCGGCGTGGGCGAACCCCTGGCGAACCTGCCGACGAGCCACGGTTTCTTCACCGCCGACGGCGAACCCGGCAACAACCTGCTCAGCCAGCAGACCACGCTGGACCAGTCGGGCGATCTGCGGCTGGAAAAAACCGCCTCGTCGGCTTCGGTGATCGGCGGCGACGAGGTGACCTACACGCTGACCGTCACCAATGACGGTCCGGGCGCGTCGTCGGGTTTCAACGTGCGGGACACGCTGCCGGCGGGCGTCAGCCTGGTGGCCGGCAGCTTCAGCAATCCGGCCTGGAGTTTCAATCCGGCCACGATGACCGCGACCCACGCCGGCACCCTGGCGCCCGGCGCCAGCAGCGCCTTTTCGTTCCGCGCGAAGGTGAATGTCGGTGGCGGCAACATCATCAACTCCGCCGTGGTCAACGCCGGTTCGATGCCTGACCCGAACCCGGCCAACAACACCGACGACGTCACCACCCTGGTCACGCCCGGCGCGGACATGGCGATCAGCAAGAGCGCCAACCCCGCGCCGGCCATCTCCGGCGATCCGATCACCTTCACGGTCAATGTCAGCAACCTGGGGCCCAGTGCGGCCACCAATCCGAGCTGGACGGACGTGCTGCCCGCCGGCTTCACCATCACCGGCGGCAACGAGCCGGCGGGTTGGACCTGCTCGACGACGGCCGGGAGCACCACCCGCGGATGCAGCTACGCCGGTGACCTGGCGCCGGGCGCGTCCACCAGCTTCACCATCACCGCGATGGTGCCTTCCAACGGCGCCAACAGCAGTGGCGATGTGACCAACACCGCGACGGTGACGTCGCAGACCCCGGATCCGGTATCCGTCAACAACAGCGGCAGCGTCCAGTTCAGCGTGATGCCGAATGGCGCGGATCTGGGGCTGGCCAAGCGCAAGACGCCGGCACTGGTCGCGATCTGGCCGGGTACCGGCCCCGACGCCGACAGCCTGATGACCTCCACCATCAACGTGCACAACTACGGGCCGCGCGCGGCGACCGGCAACGTGCAGGTCGTGGATCGGCTGGCGGCGGGCGAGGAGTACATCAGTGGCGGCAATGCCGGCGAATGGATCTGCTCGGTGGCACCGGCCGCCTGGAACGCGGGCGGTCCGGCGCAGGTCGTCACCTGCGATCTGGATCCTTCGCGCTATGACCTGGCGCGCGATGCCGACACGCCGGCGCTGCGGATCGTCACCCGCGCCCGGACCCCGGATCTGGCGCTGACCAACAATGCCTGCACCGGCGGCTCCGGCGGTTCGCTGGAGCCGAGCACCGGCAGCATCAACGAGGATCGCAATACCACCAACGATTGCGCCGGCGACGGCACCCGTACCACCAACGAGCGCGTCGATCTGCAAATCGAGAAGTGGACCCGCGCCAACGACGGCGGCACCGACAACGTCATCCCGCTGGGCACCAACAGCTACAGCTACACGCTGCGGGTGACCAACCTCGCCATCACCGACGCGGTACCGGCCAGCGGCATCGTCGTCAACGACACCATTCCGGGTTTCGTGAACGGCAATACCGCGGGTGTCGATCGCACCAGCGTAAGCACGACATCGCCGGCGGGCTGGAACTGCGTGGTCGATGGGCCCTCGGTGATCTGCCGCTCGGACACGACCGCACTGGCGGTCGGTGACTCGGCCGACATCACCATCACGGTGGGCTTCCCGTTCTTCGACAGCATCGGCCAGAGTCCGGGCAGCTGCGGCGCGGGCGCGCCGGCCAGCGGCGCGTTCTGCAACATCGCCGGCGTGGCGGTGGATCCGGATGTCTCCAGTTCCGTGGGCGAAATCAACGGCGCCAACAACCAGGCCAGGGACTGGGTGCGGGTCGAGCGCCGCGCCAACGTCAGAACGACCGCCAAGAACATCACCACGGGCAACGTGGGCCGCGTCGGCGTGGTCAGCAACTATGTGATGAGCTATTACAACGAGGGGCCGTCGGCGGTCCCCGGGGTGATCTTCCAGGACATCTTCACCCTGCCGGCCAACGACACGGGCTTCGTGCTGGTGTCGGCCACCCGTACCCCCGGCACCGTGGCGTGCACGCACAGCGCCGCCGGCGGCACCACCGCCACGGCGACCGCCGGCGGCATGTCCTATGCCAACCCGACCGGCTCGCCGTCCCAGGTGATCGTCACCTGTCCGGCGGTCAACCTGGCGTTCCAGCAGACCGAGAGCCTGCGCGTGCAGATCCGGCCGAACGTCAACAGCAACAACAATCCGGCCGGTCGCCAATTCACCAACGTCGCCAGCTTCGACATCACCGGTGGCGCCAGCGGCAGCGATGCCAATGGTCCGTTCGACTACAACACCAACACCAGCGCTGCCGACGACCAGAAGAACGCCTCGCTGACCTTCGAGCAGGGCGCGGCGGATCTGGTCGTCAACAAGGACGATCTGGGCTTCACCGGCGGCGTGGATCCGCTGGGCTACGACGCGGTCAACACCGCGGCCAACCTCATCACCTACCGCATCACCGTGCTCAACCGCGGCCCGTCGGTGGCCACCAGTGTGCGGATCACCGATACGTTCCGCGCGCCGAACGGGCGCCAGGTCGAATTCGTCGGCATCGCGCCCGGAAACGGCGGCGCCCCCTCGGGTGGCTTCAGCGCTGCCGGATGCACCGTCAACAGTGCCAATCCGTTCACCGGCGCGGGCACCACGCCCGCCGACCCCGGGCTGAACATCGAGTGCGACGTGCCCGGCGCCGGTTTCAGCGGCAGCAACGTGCTGGGCACGCTGGGCGTCAATGCGACCAGCTATGTATACGTCCAGTACCGCTACCTGACCGCGCCCGGCGGCGGCGGCGACACCGTGCGCAACCAGGTCCAGGCGACCCTGGCCGAGACCGATACCAACCCGACGAACAACGCGGCCGACGAACCGACCACGATTCGCGCGCGCGCCGATGTGCGCGTCGCCAAGCACGTGTTCACCGACGCCCCCGATCTGGATCCGGATGTCGCCCTGCCGGCGGCCCCGGCGACGACGGTGGCGCTGCGCCAGCCGTTCTACTGGGTACTGGAGGGCGCGAATGACGGCCCCGGCGCCAGCCTGTCGCGCGATCGCAGCGGCACCAGCCCGCAGAACGGCACCGGCACGGTCATCACCGACACCCTGCCGAACGGGCTGGAGATCACCGGTCCGGTCCAGTGGCAGAAGAAAGGTCCATCGCCGGGCGGCGATGAGCAGCCCAACGGGACCGGCGCGTGCACGGCCGCCGGACTGGCACTGACCTGCAACCTGGGCGACGTGACCGTCACCGGCAAGGTGCGCGTGATCATCCCGGTGCGCTGGACCTCGTATCCCGGTGCGGCGGCACAGGTCAACACCACCCGCATCGCCACCGAGCAGGTGGATCCGAATCCGGGCAACAACATCGACGACGAGGACATCCTGGTCACGCGTTCGTCGCTGGCAGGCGTGGTGTTCCAGGATCGGGATCGCGCCGGCGCCAACGGCGGCACCCATCAGGGCGTTGCCGGTGAACCCGGCATCGGCGGCGTCAGCATCCGCCTGACCGGTACCGACGCCTACGGAAACGCGGTCAATCTCACCACCACCACCGCCGCCGATGGCAGCTACAGCTTTGGCGATCTGTCGCCCGCGGGCGCGGGTGGCTACACGTTGACCCAGACGCAGCCGGCCGGCTTCGTCGATGGACCGGTCGCCCCGCCGACCAGTGGTGGTGCCGAACCGTCGCTGGGCGGCGCCTACGCCACCGGTTCGCCCGACACCGTGTTCACCGGCATTGCGGTCGGCGCCAGCCAGGCGGGCGTGCGCTACAACTTCCCGGAAGTCCGGTTGCCCTCGCTGTCCGGCTTCGTCTACGTGGACGGCAACTACAACAACACCCGCAACGGCGGCGACGGCGCGATCGCCGGCGCCACGGTGGAACTGCTGAATGCGGCGACCGGCGCGGTGATCGGCACCACCACGACCGATGGCACCGGCGCCTACAGCTTCACCGGACTCGATCCGCTGATCACCTACACGCTGCGCGAGGCGCTGCCGGCGGGCAACTACCGCAACCGGCCCGGCGCGGTGAATCCCGGCCAGATCGGTGGCGCGGCCTGCACGACCGGTTGTACGGCGGCCACCGGCGTGGCCGGTGATGCGGCGACCACCGACCGGATCAGCGACATCGATCTGGGCGCCGGACTGGATGGTGTGCAGTTCAACTTCGGCGAGGATGCGATCTCGGCGATCTCCGGCAACGTGTACCTGGATCGCAACCGCAACGGCGATTTCGACGCCGGCGACGCGGGCACGGTCAACTCCCGCCCCAACGGCGGCCTGCAGGACGTCACCGTCACGCTCACCGGTGCGGGCGCGGACGGGGTGTTCGGCAATGGCGACGATCCCGCGCCGGTCATCCTGCAGACCGATGCCAATGGCGCGTACCAGTTCACCGACCTGGTGGTTGGCCAGAGCTATCGCGTCAGCGAAACCCAGCCGGATGGCTACGGCGAAGGCAGCGAGCATCCGAGCAATGTCATCGAGATCAACAATCTGACCATCGCCGGTTCGGCCGGCAACGATTTCGGCGAAGTGCTGGGATCGCTGGCGGGCAGCGTGTTCGAGGACTTCTCGGCCACCGCCGGCAACAACAACAACGGCGCTTTCGACAGCGGCGAAAATCCGATCGGCAATGTCACGCTGACCCTGACCGGCACCGACGTGCTGGGGCAGCCGGTGAACATGACCGTGCAGACCGACGGCAGCGGAGCCTACCGCTTCGCGGACCTGCTGCCGCCGCAGGCGGGCACCAGCTATACGCTCACCGAAACGCAGCCGGCCGGTTACCTGGATGGCCGGCATACGCCGGGCAACGCGACGACTCCGGGCAATGCGAACACCGCCAACGTGATCGACGGCATCGCGCTGTCCGCCGGGCAGGACGCCACCGGCTACCTGTTCGGCGAACTGGCCAACGCCATCATCAGCGGCACGGTGTACCTGGACCGCAACGACGATGGTGACAACAACGGCGGCGACGCCGGCATTCCCGGCGTCACCGTGGTGATCCAGGGCGCCGGTCCGGACGGCCAGTTCGGCACGGCGGACGATCCGGCGCCGGTCACCCTGACCACCGATGCCAACGGCGACTACAGCTACGGTGGCGCGGTTGCCGGCCAGAACTATCTCATCAGCGAAACCCAGCCGGCCGGCCTGGCCGAAGGGCAGGAAAACGGCCTCAACCAGATCCCGGTGACCAACCTGCCGGTGGCCGGTTCGCGCGGCAACGACTTCGGCGAACTGGCCGGCGCGCTGTCCGGCAGCGTGTGGCTGGACGCCAACAACAACGGCGTGCGCGAGCCGGGCGAGAACGGCATCGGCGGCGTGCGGGTGAGCCTGCCCGCGGGCACGCGCGACGCGCTCGGCAATCCGGTGGCCGAGGCGGTCACCGATGCCAACGGCGACTACCGCTTCGGCGACCTGCCGGCCGGCACCTACACCGTGACCGAGCAGGCCGCGCAGCCGGTGGTCGGCGGGGCGACGACGATCAACGGCACCACCGTGGCCGGCAATATCGGCGGCACGCCCGCGGGCACCGCCACGCCGATCGCAACCGTGCCCAGCGCCATCGCCGGCATCGCGCTGGGTGCGGGCGAGTCCTCCGTGCGCAACGACTTCGGCGAAACCCTTGGCGTGTCGGTCTCCGGCCGGGTGTTCTTCGACGCCAACAACGACGGCGCGCAGGCCGGCGCCAGCGAGACCGGCATCGAGAGCGTGACCATTCGCCTTACCGGCACCGACGACAGCGGCGCGGTGGTGGATCTGACCACGACCACGGACGCCAACGGCGATTTCCGTTTCGAGGGCCTGCGTCCGGGCACCTACACCGTGACCGAACCGCAGCAGCCCACCGGCACCAGCAACGGCCAGACCCTGGCCGGCACCGTCGGCGGCACGCCGTCCGGCACCGCCACGCCGATCACCACCGTACCGAGTGCGATCAGCGCGATTGACCTGACCACGCCGGGCGCCGCTTCGGAGAACAACCTGTTCGGCGAGATTCCGCTCAACAGCGCAATCAGCGGCCGCGTCTGGCGCGATCTGGACAACGATGGCGTCATCGATCCGTTGGAGCAGGGCATCGGTTCGGTGGTCGTGCGCCTGACCGGTACCGATCTGGCCGGCAACGCCATCACCCGCGAAGTCACCACCCAGCCGGACGGCGGCTACGCGTTCACCGAGCTGCCGCCGGGCACCTACACGGTCACCGAACCCGAGCAGCCGGCCGGCACGCTCAACGGCATCACCGTGCCCGGCACCGGCGGTGGCACCGCCACCGCGCCTACCACCGCGCCGTCGGTGATCGAGGGCATCACGCTGGGCGTGGGCGAGGAAGCGGCCAACAACAACTTCGGCGAGGTTCCCGCCGGCACCATCTCGGGCCGGGTCTACAACGACGGCAACAACAACGGCGTCATCGACACGGGCGAGGGCGGCTTCCCGAACGTGCAGGTCGTGCTGACCGGCACCAACGATCTCGGCGAAACGGTCGACGTCACCGTCACCACCGACAGCGAGGGCCGCTATCGCTTCGAGAATCTGCGTCCGGGTACCTATACGGTGACCGAGCCGACGCAGCCGGCCGAAACGCTCAACGGCATCACCACGCCGGGCACCATCGATGGCACTCCGACCGGCACCGCCACGCCGGTGACGACCACGCCGTCGGCGATCAGCGGCATCGTGCTGCCGCCGGGCGGCCAGTCGATCGACAACAACTTCGGCGAGGTCGGCGATTCGCCCGACCTGGTGGTCAGCAAGACCGCCACGCCGGCGACCTTCACCGTCAACAACGTGGGCACCTACACCATCCGCGTGCGCAACATCGGCCAGCAGGCGAGCACGGGCGAATACGTGGTGGAGGATCGCCTGCCTGCCGGCCTGACCCTGGACGCCACGCCGGCCGGGTCCGGCTGGAACTGCACCGGCGCGATCGGCGACAACCGTTTCCGCTGCGCCAGCAGCACGGTCATCGCCGCCGGCGCCACCGCGACCGACACCATCGTGGCGCGCGTGCGTGTCGCGGCGACCGCCGCTGCGGCGTCGCCGGTGAACAACGCGGTACTGGTCGAGGGCGGCGGCGAGAACGAGTTCCGCACGCCAACGCAGGAAGAACGCGCCAACTTCGAGGGCAACGTCGACGACCTGCCGGTATGCGACCCGGCGATCACCCAGAACGCCTGCCGCCTGCCCACGCCGGTGCAACTGGCCGCGTCGGTCTCCGGCACGGTGTGGTTCGACCAGGGCAGCGACTTCGGTCTGATCGACGGTGGCGATCGCCGCCTGGGTGGCTGGACCGTGGAAGTCGTGGACGCCAATGGACAAGTGGTGGGTACGGCCACCACCGGCGTCGACGGTTCCTATTCGATTGCCGACCAGATTCCCGGCGTGCCGCTGGACATCCGCTTCCGCGACCCCGCCACCGGCGTGGTGTGGGGTTGGCCGGTCAGCGGCGAAACCGCTGGCGGTTCGCCCGCGCCGTGCGACGCCACCGGCGCGATCGGCGGTGGGACCGCCAGTTCCTGCCCGAGCAGCACCGACGGCGTCACCCGCCTGTCGGTGGTGCTTGCCCCGGGCGCGAACCTGCCGCAGCAGAGCCTGCCGCTGAATCCGGGCGGCGTGATCTACGACGCGGTGACGCGCAGCCCGGTCCCGGGCTCGCGGGTGACCCTGACGCCGATCGGCAGCTGCCCGGCCTATGCGCCGGAACAGCACGTGCTCAACGCGGCCATGGGCGGCTACACCGTGCAGGGCAACGCGATCTCGATGACGGTCGGCGCCGACGGTTTCTACCAGTTCCTGATGGCGCCGGGCGCGCCGGCGTCGTGCCGGTTCCAGATCGCGGTGACTCCACCGGCCGGCTATACCTTCGAGTCCGGCATGATTCCGGCGGAAAACTCGCCGCTGACGCCGCCGTCCACGCCGGGCCTGGGTTATCCGGTGCAGACGAACGCGACCGCGCCGACCGGCCCGGCCGGCACCGCGACCACCTACTACCTGGAGGTCAACCTGGGTTCGGGCGTGGCCGCGCCGGTGCACAACCACATCCCGCTGGATCCGCAGGTGGCGCCCGGCCTGGTCATCACCAAGACCGGCGACCGCAAGACCGTGGAAGTGGGCGACAGCCTGGTCTACACGATCACCATCCGCCAGACCGCGGGTGCCGCGCTGGGCACGGTGAACGTCATCGACCGCCTGCCGCATGGCTTCACCTTCATCGCCGGTACCGCGCGGGTGGATGGCAGCGGCATCGCCGACCCGATCGGCAAGCCCGGACCGACCCTGGTGTTCGACGTCGGTTCGCTGGCGGTCGGCGCGCAGAAGGTGCTGAGCTACCGCGTCCGCGTGGGCGTGGGCAGCCAGCAGGGCGACGGCATCAACCGCGCGCGCGCCTGGGGCTGTTCGATCACCGGCGGCTGCGTGGATCCGAACACGCTGGCGCCGTATCCGAACGGCGGCACCGTGCCATCCAATCCGGCCGAGTACCGCGTGATCGTCAGCGGCGGCGTGTTCGCCGACGAGGGCTGCGTGCTGGGCAAGGTGTTCGTTGACTGCAACGTCAACCACGTGCAGGACAAGGAAGAACTGGGCATCCCCGGCGTGCGAATGTACTTCGAGGACGGTACCTGGCTGATCAGCGATTCGGAAGGCAAGTACAGCTACTGCGGCCTGCCGCCGAAGAGCCACACGCTGAAGGTGGACGCGTCCACGCTGCCGGTCGGCTCGCGCCTGACCACCAGCAGCAACCGCAACCTGGGCGACGCCGACAGCCTGTTCATCGACCTCAAGAACGGCGAGCTGCATCGCGCCGACTTCATCGAGGGCAGTTGCTCCAACCCGGTGATCGAACAGGTCAAGGCACGCCGCACCCAGGGCGAGATCCGCGCGCCGGAAACGGAACCGGGCCAATCGCCGCTGCGTTTCGAAAGCAAGCCGCTGCGCAGCCCGCAGCAGGGCACCGACTCGGCGAACCAGCGCCCGATCGTGGATCCGAGGGCGACCGCCCCGAGTCCCGCCGCCGGCACGGAGGTGCAGCCATGAGCCGCACCCCGCGATCCGCCCGCGTCCGCCAGGCCAGGAAGACCATGCGTCCCCAACCTTTCTCCCGCAAACCGCTGAGCCTGGCGCTGTCGCTGGTGCTGATGCCGGCCATGGCGATGGCCCAGAACGTCTCCGGCGACCAGCGCTTCACCCCGGTGCTGGGACAGGCGACGCCGCTGTTCCCGCAATCGCCGCAAAGCCAGCAGGCCACCTCGCAACCGTTGTATGCGCAACCGGGCAATGTCGATTACCGCGCCAACGCCGGCGTGCAGCGGGTGGTGGTGGAGGTGGATCGCGACGGCGTTCCGGCCGACGGCCAGTCGCCGGTGCACGTGGTGATCCAGTTGTTCGGCGCCGATGGCAAGCCGCTGGCCGGCGAGGCCTTCGCGACCGTCGAGAACTCCGGCGGCCGCATCAAGCTGCCCGATGGCCGTACCGACGAACTCGGCCCCGGCCACCTGGACGCCGACAAGGTCACGCCCGGCGTGCAGGTGCCGGTGCGCGACGGCCGCGCCGAGTTCGACCTGCTGGCGCCGCACGACCCGCAGGACGTGCTGCTGCGGGTGACCTCCGGCGGCGAGACCGCCGAGGGCGTGGTCGGCTTCGTGCCGGAAATGCGCGAGATGATCGCGACCGGCCTCATCGAGGGCGTGATCAACTTCCGCCGCAAGGGCGACAACCTGATCGACGGCAGCACCCGCGGCGATGGTTTCGAGCGGGAAATCCGCCGCTGGGAAAAGCAGTTCAACAACGGCAAGGCCAATGGCGCGGCGCGCGCGGCGTTCTTCGTCAAGGGGCGGATCAAGGGCGAGTACCTGTTGACCGCCGCCTACGACTCGGACAAGGAAGTGCGGGCCCGCCTGCTGCGGGACATCCAGCCGGAGGAGTTCTATCCGGTATATGGCGACGCGTCGCTGCGCGGTTTCGACGCGCGTTCGGCCGAGCGCCTGTACGTGCGCGTGGACAATGGCCGCAACTACCTGCTGTACGGTGATTTCCAGACCGGCGACAGCATCGCCACCCAGACCGGCGTCGGCTTCGGCGAGCGTGCGCCGCAGCGCGTGCTGGGCACCTACAACCGCACCGCGACCGGACTGGGCTGGCACTTCGAGAACGCGCGCGTGCGCGGCAACGTGTTCGCCATCGAGGACTCGCTGCGCCAGGTCATCGAGGAACTGCCCAGCCAGGGCAGCGGCCCCTACGGCCTGCGCAACAACGCGGTGCTGGAAGGCAGCGAGCGGGTCGAGGTCGTGGTGCGCGATCGCAACCAGCCTTCGCGCATCGTCTCGGTGCGTCCGCTGGCCCGGCTGGTGGACTACAGCTTCGAGCCGTTCTCCGGCCGCATCCTGCTCAACAGCTTCCTGCCCTCGTTCGATGGCGATCTGAATCCGGTGTCGCTGCGCATCACCTACGAACTGGATCAGGGCACCGAAAAGTTCTGGGTGGTCGGTGGCGACGCGCAACTGCGGGTCGGACAGAACGGCGAGATCGGCGGATCCTACGTGGACGACCGCAATCCGTTCGCCAGCTTCGAGATGGGCAGCGCCAACGTCGGCTACCGCCTGGGTGAAAACACATGGCTGGTGGCCGAGGCGGCGCGCACGCGCAGCGAGGTCAACACCAACTCCATCAACCAATACGGCACGCCCGCGTTGCAGGGGCTGAGCGGGCTGGTGGAAGGCAACGCCTGGCGCGTGGAGCTGGGGCATGCCGGCAAGAAGGCGGATCTGAAACTGTTCGCCGGACAGTCGGATCCGGAGTTCAACAACCAGGCCTCGCCGTTGTACGGCGGGCGGGGCGAGTACAGCCTGACCACGCGTTACCGCTTGAACGAGCGCTTCGAGCTGTACGCGGAGGGATTGCGCAGCGAAGACCGCAATCCCGACGGCGGCGAGCGCAACGCCGGCAGCGTCGGCACGCGCGTCAAGGTGACCGACAAGCTGACCCTGGATTTCGGCTACCGCGCCATCCGCGAAACCGTCGGCGCCTATTACACCTGGGCGACCAACAGTGGATACGGCAACCTGGGCGGACTGTCCGGCGGCTACGCCACCGGCGCCGGTGGCGGCGCGCTGGGCTACGGTCAGCAGCCGCTGGACCCGTTGACCGGCCTGCCGATCATCAGCAATGGCAACCCCAACGATGTCGCCAGCGGCCTGCCGGTCGGCACCGAGCTGTCCTCGGACATGCTGCGCTTCGGCGTTGGCTACCGCGCCAGCGATCGCCTGAACCTGGGCGGCGAGGTGGAGCAGGACATCCATGGCGAGGATCGCAATCGCTTCGCCCTCGGCGTGGACTTCCAGTTGCGGGAGCGCAGCCGCCTGTATGGCCGCTACGAGAAACAGACCGGCATCAGCGGTGTCAACGGCCTGACCCAGGACGGTCGCGAGGCCGATACGGTGGCACTGGGCGTGGATACCAGCTTCCTGCGCGATACCCAGCTGTTCTCGGAATATCGACTGCGCGACGCCATCGCCGGCCGCGACATCCAGGCGGCCTCGGGCATGCGCAACCGCTGGGACCTGCGCGAGGGACTGCGCCTGGACACCTCGCTGGAGCATACCAACGTGATCTCCGGCAACGTCGGCGATTCGACCGGGATAGGCATCGCCCTGGACTACAGCGCCAATCCGCTGTGGCGCGGCAACATCCGGCTGGAACACCGGATTTCCGACGACGTCGCCGAAACCCCGACGGACGAGGCCTACAACACCACCCTGTTGCAGTTCCTCGCGGCGCGCAAGCTCAACCGCGACTGGACCGTGCTGGCACGCAACTACCTGCTGCGCACGGTCTACGCGGCGCGCGGCGACGTGCTGCAGGATCGCTTCCAGGTCGGCGTGGCCTACCGCGATACCGACACCAACCGCATCAACGCGCTGGCGCGCTACGAGTACAAGCTGGAGAAGGACGAGAGCGGCATGGACGGTTCCGGTTTCGGTTCCGATACAGGCCAGGACATCCGCACCAGCGCGCACATCGTGTCCGCGCACGCCGACTGGCATCCATCGCGGCCGTGGTGGCTGACCGGGCGGGTGGCGGCGAAGTGGCAGCAGGACAGCTTCTTCTATGCCGACACCGGCCGGGTCAACGACGATTTCCGCGCGGTGCTGCTGTCGGGCCGCGTGGTCTACGACATCACCGAGAACTGGGACATCGGCGTGCTGGCCTCGACCTTCCGTGGCCAGTACGGCGCCAACCAGTACGCGTTCGGCGTGGAAGTCGGGCGCCTGCTGCGGCAGAACCTGTGGCTGTCGGTCGGCTACAACGCCACCGGTTTCCGCGGCGACGAGGACCTGACCGGCTACGAGTACACCCAGCAGGGCGCCTTCATCCGCCTGCGCTTCAAGTTCGACGAAGACCTCTTCCGCAGGGAAGACGCCCGCTACCGCGATCCGGTGCGCTGAGGAACCCCATATGACCATCACCAAGTCCACGCTCATCACCGCCGCCATCCTGGCCGCCCTGGCCGCCCTGGCCGCCCTGGCCGGCACGGCCGCCGCGCAGCAGACCCAACTGGTTCCGCCGCGCGATCGCATCACCGACGAGGCCATCCATGCCGATTTGTCCGGCTACGAGGCCACCCAGGGGCGTATCCAGGCGCTCAACGACGGCGGCCGCCCGGTGCGCGACTACCACCTGTCCAAGGCCCAGTGCTGGCTGGACGTGTCCTTCCACGAATACACCCGCAACGATCGCAGCGCGTTCCCGCAGGAAGCGCTGACCGAATCGGAGAAGCTGATCGTGGGGATGGAGCAGGGCGTCTCGCCGCTGCCCATCGACACCCCGCTGGTCAACGGTGCGGCCCGCGTGCGCGAGGACCTGTGGAAGCGCCTGGGCGCGATCCACGGCACGCCGGGTTTCGTCTGCGCGCAGCAGGCGGTGGCCTGCGGCGAAGTGGAACTGGTGCATGCCGGCAACGAGTTCAACCAGCAGCAGTGGCGCCATTCCAAGCCCTATATCCAGATAGCCGAGGACATGGTGAGCGACGCCGAGGCGCTGGCGCGCCAGTGCGGTGTGGCCGCCATGCCGGCCGCACCGGTGGTGCTGACCGCCAACGTGTTGTTCGAGTTCGATCGCGACGGCCGCGGCGACATCCGCGCCTACTCGCTGCAGAGCCTGGAGCGGGAGCTGGCGCGGGTGCGCGAGGAAGGCCTGACCCTGGCGTCGGTGGAATTGGTGGGGCATGCCGATCGCCTGCAGGGCCGGGGCTACGACTACAACCAGGGCCTGTCAGAGCGCCGCGCACGCACGGTGCGGGAATGGCTGATCGAGCGAGGAGTGCCCGCCGAAGCCATCCGCTACACCTTCCGCGGCGATACCGAACAGGTGCAGGCCTGCGATGGCGTGAAGCCGCGCGAGGCGCTGCGCGAATGCCTGATCCCGAACCGCCGGGTCGAAGTCAGGCTGCAAGCGGGCGCGACCGGGGAAAAGCCCGCGCCGGGCCTATAATCCGCCGGTCCGGGGATGTTCGGACGGCGCCGGGGAGGGCGGCCGTCCCAGTCGCCCGGTCGGCGGCTAGGCATCCCTGAGGACCCCCATGATCGAACCCTCTCCATCGGTCGTTTCCACGCGCGGCGCGCGTATTCCGCTGATCGGGCCGCTCCTGCGCGGCGTGCTGGACTGGTTCCGCGACGTGCCGATTGCCGATCCGGTGGATCGCCGCAACGCGCCGATGATCCAGGTGATCTCGCTGCTGCTGGCGATGTTGCCGCCGCTGGCCTGGATCTACCGCGCCTCGGTGGACATTCCCTGGCGGCCGGGCGAGATCGCCAGCATGGTGTTCAGCCTTGCGGTGAGCGCCGCCGCCGGCGCCAGCTTCTGGCTGATCCGGCGCGGCAGGTTCGGCGCGGCGTCCTACCTGCTGCTGGCGGTGTTCGCGGTCACCGTGGTGCCCAGCTATCTGTCCACCGGATTCGACGCGCAGGTCTACGAGCAACCGATCCTGGTGATCTGGATGGCGATCGCGGGTCTGGTGATCGGCCGGCGCGCCTTGTGGGTGATGTTCGCCTGCATCGCCGTGGCGTTCTGCGGCGGCATGTGGCTGGAGATCGCGCGCGACGGCGAGGTCTACAACCGGCTGGTCGACCTGGCCGCGCGCTTCGCGATGTTCCTGATGATCGCGGTGGTGCTGGATCGCAGTTCCGTGGCGCTGCGCGAAAGCCTGCGCGAGGCCAACCAGCGTGGCAATGCACTGGCCGAGAGCAACCGCCTGCTGGAGCAGGAGGCGCGCGAGCGCGAACGCGCGCAGGAACAGCTTATCCACGCGCAGAAGGTCGAGGCGGTGGGCCGGCTGGCCAGCGGCGTCGCCCACGATTTCGGCAACCTGCTGTCGCTGATCCTCGGTTATGCCGGGCGCGGCAAGCGGCAGGACGATCCGGCCGCGCTCAAGGAAGCCCTGGCCGGGGTGGAATCGGCCGCGCGCCGCGCGACCCTGGTGACCCACAAGCTGCTGGCGTTCGCCCGACAGGACGAGACCCATCTGCAGACGTTCGATGCGGGCGAAAGCCTGCGCGAGTTGCGACCGATGCTGCGCCAGTTGTTCGACCCGACGGTCGATGTCCGCCTGGACGTGGCGGAGGGATTGCGACCGATCCGCTTTGATCGCACCCAGTTCGAACTGATGGTGCTGAACATCGCCGCCAACGCCAACCACGCGATGCCCGGCGGCGGCGTGTTCGAAGTCACCGCCGGCACCGGCGCGAGCGGTGTCGCCATCGGCTTCCGCGACACTGGCACCGGCATGACGCCGGAGGTGCAGGCGCGCGCGTTCGACCCGTTCTTCACCACCAAGCCGGCCGGCGAGGGCACCGGCCTGGGCCTGTCGGTGGCGCGCGATCTGATCCAGCGCGCCGGTGGCCGCATCGGTGTGGACAGCGTTGTCGGCGCGGGCACCGTGATCCGGATTGAGTTGCCTGTGGCGGGCTAGGGATCAGGGCGCAGCTCGCAGTTTCCAAATCGGATGGTCCCTTCCCCCGCCTGCGGGGGGAGGGCGCGCGCCCGCGCCGGATGGGGGCGCTCTTCGCACGGATCCTTGCCCCCATCCGCCTTCGGCACCTTCCCCCGCGTTGCGGGGGAAGGGACGGGAGAAGGGAACGGCGAACTGGGCGTTTTTTTCCCAGCAGAAGAACGGAACCCACGGACGGCATCCGTTCCCCCACGCGCCTGGACATGTTCCCTTCCCCCGCCTGCGGGGGAAGGTGGCGCGCCCGCGCCGGATGGGGGTGCTCTTCGCCCGGATCCTTGCCCCCATCCGCCTTCGGCACCTTCCCCCGCGTTGCGGGGGAAGGGACGGGAGAAAGGGAACGGCGAACTGAGCGTTTTCCAAGCAGAGAACGGAACCCACGGACGGCATAGGTTCCCCCACGCGCTTGGACATGTTCCCTTCCCCCGCCTGCGGGGGAAGGTGGCGCGCCCGCGCCGGATGGGGGCGCTCTTCGCACGGATCCTTGCCCCCATCCGCCTTCGGCACCTTCCCCCGCGTTGCGGGGGAAGGGGACAGGGGCAAGGGAACCGCGAACTGAGCGTTTCCTTCAAGCGGGAAAACAGAACCCACGGACGGCATCCGTTCACCCCACGCGCTTGGATCCGCGATCAAACAGCACCATCTCGGCTCCAGGTTTTCACCGTTTTCCGGGAGGTTTCCCGGTATCGTCGCCGCATGCCGCTGGACTCGTTCCATCCCGCCGTCGCCCGCTGGTTCGGGCGCACGTTTCCCGGGCCCACGCCGGCCCAGCGCGCCGCGTGGCCGGCGATCCGCGCGGGCCGCCACACGCTGGTGGCGGCCCCGACTGGTTCGGGCAAGACCCTGACGGCCTTCCTCGCCGCGCTCGACGACCTGGTCCGGCGCGGGCTGGACGAGGGCGGGTTGCCGGACGAGACCGCCGTGGTCTACGTCTCGCCGCTGAAGGCGCTGTCCAACGACATCCACCTCAACCTCGACGCGCCGCTGGCCGGCATCCGCGCCGAACTCGCGGACATGGGCCTGCCCGATGTCGAGATCCGCACCGCGGTGCGCACCGGCGACACGCCGGCCGGCGAGCGCCAGAAAGTGTTCCGCAAGCCGCCGCATGTGCTGGTGACCACGCCCGAATCACTGTACGTGCTGCTGGGCTCGGCTTCCGGCCGCAGCATGCTGTCCAGCGTGCGCACGGTGATCGTCGACGAAATCCACGCGGTTGCCGCCAGCAAGCGCGGCAGCCACCTGGCGCTGTCGCTGGAACGCCTGCAGGCGCTGTGCGCGCAGCCGCCGGTGCGGGTCGGCCTGTCGGCGACCCAGAAACCCATCGACGCGGTGGCGCGCTTCCTGGTAGGCGCGGGCGAAGGGCCGGAACCGCCGCATTGCGAAATCGTCGACATCGGCTACGGCAAGCAGCGCGATCTGGCACTGGAGCTGCCGCCGACGCCGCTGGGCGCGGTGATGTCCAACGACCAGTGGGAACAGGTCTACGACCGGGTCGCGGCGCTGGTGCGCGAACACCGCACCACGCTGGTGTTCGTCAATACCCGGCGCATGGCCGAACGCGCCGCCCGCCACCTCGGCGAGCGGCTGGGCAAGGAAGGCGTGGCGGCGCACCACGGCAGCCTGGCTAGGGAAGCGCGGCTGGATGCCGAACAGCGGCTCAAGCGCGGCGATCTGAAGGTGCTGGTGGCGACCGCGTCGCTGGAACTGGGCCTGGACATCGGTGACGTGGATCTGGTGTGCCAGTTGGGCTCGCCACGCTCCATCGCCACGTTCCTGCAACGCGCGGGCCGTTCCGGCCATGCGGTGGGCGGGGTGCCGAAGGCGCGCCTGTTCCCGCAGTCGCGCGACGAACTGATCGAATGCGCGGCGCTGCTGGATTGCGTCCGCCGCGGCGAGCTGGATGCGCTGCGGATCCCGGTCGCGCCGCTGGACGTGCTCGCCCAGCAACTGGTGGCCGAAACCGCCAGCCGCGAATGGGACGAGGACGCGCTGTATGCGCTGGTCCGGCGGGCGGCGCCATATGCCATGCTGGTGCGCGAGGATTACGCGGCGGTGGTGCGGATGCTGGCCGAGGGCTTCAGCACCCGGCGCGGCCCACGCGCGGGTTATCTGCACCGCGATGCCGTGCATCACCGCTTGCGTGAGCGCAAGGGCGCGCGGATGACCGCGCTGATGTCCGGCGGCACCATTCCCGACACCGGCGACTACGCGGTGATCCTGGAACCGGAAGCGCACACCATCGGCACCGTCAACGAGGACTTCGCGGTCGAAAGCCTGTCCGGCGACGTGTTCCAACTGGGCAACGCCAGCTATCGCATCCTGCGGGTGGAACCGGGCCGGGTGCGGGTGGAGGATGCGCGCGGCGCCCCGCCCAACATCCCGTTCTGGCTGGGTGAGGCACCCGGACGCAGCGATGAACTGTCGTTCGGCGTGTCGCGCCTGCGCGAAGCCGTGGCCGCCGCGATCATCGCGGACGGCGTGGACGCCGGCATGCGCTGGCTGATGCAGGAGGTGGCGCTGGACGAGGAAGCCGCGCGCCAGATCGCCGACTACCTGGACAAGACCCTGGCCGCGCTGGGCCAGGTGCCCAGCCAGTCGCGGATCGTGCTGGAGCGTTTCTTCGACGAATCCGGCGGTACCCAGCTGATCCTGCATTCGCCGTTCGGCAGCCGGCTCAACCGCGCCTGGGGCCTGGCCCTGCGCAAGCGCTTCTGCCGCCAGTTCAATTTCGAACTGCAGGCCGCCGCGACCGAGGACGCGATCATCCTGTCACTGTCGACCAGCCACAGCTTCCCGCTGATCGAGGTCTCGCGCTACCTGCATTCGTCCTCGGCGCTGGACGTGCTGATCCAGGCGCTGCTGGATGCGCCGCTGTTCGGCGTGCGCTGGCGCTGGAACGCCACCACCGCACTGGCACTGCCGCGCTTCGTCGGCGGCCGCAAAGTGCCGCCGCAGTTGCAGCGGATGAAGTCCGAGGATCTGCTGGCGACGGTGTTCCCGGATCAGGTGGCCTGCCTGGAAAACATCGTCGGCGAGCGCGAGATTCCGGATCATCCGCTGGTCGCGCAGACCCTGGACGACTGCCTGCACGAGGCGATGGACGCCGACGGCTGGCTGCAATTGCTGCGCCGGCTGGAGGCGGGGAAGATCGAAGTCGTCGCGCGGGATCTGCCGCTGCCGTCGCCGCTGGCGGCCGAAGTGATCAATGCGCGTCCCTATGCCTTCCTCGACGACGCGCCGCTGGAGGAACGCCGCACCCAGGCGGTGCAGAGCCGGCTCTATCGCGAGGCCGAATCGGCCGACGAACTCGGCAAACTGGACATCGGCGCGATCCAGGCGGTGCGCGCGGAAGCCTGGCCGCAGCCGCGCAATCCCGACGAGATGCATGAAGCACTAACCGGCGTGGGCGCCATCACCGCCGGTGAAGCCGCGGACAACGCCGGCTGGCAGGAATGGCTGCGGGCACTGGCGGCGGACGGACGCGCCACCCGCATGCAGGTGGGCGACGGCGGCGCGCGGGCGCTGTGGCTGGCGACTGAGCAGTTGCCGATGCTGCGCGCCTTGTTTCCCGCCGCGCCGATCGAGCCGGTGGTCGAGGCGCCCGACGAATACGCACAGGCCGACTGGCCGCGCGAGACCGCGTTGCGCGAGCTGCTGCGCGCGCGCCTGACCGCGCTGGGGCCGGTGCCCGCCACCGCGCTCGCGCATTCGCTGGCATTGCCGGGGAACGAGGTGGATCCGGCGTTGCTGGCCCTGCAGAGCGAAGGCTACGTAATGCAGGGTCATTTCACGCCCGGCGCGCGCGAAGAGGAGTGGTGCGAACGACACCTGCTGGCGCGCATCCATCGCTACACGCTCAAGCAACTGCGGCGCGAAATCGAACCGGTCGAACCGCGCGATTTCCAGCGCTTCCTGTTCGATTGGCAGCATCTGAGCGAGGCGGAGCGGGTCAGTGGACCGGAAGCGCTGGCCGGCGTACTGGGGCAACTGGAAGGATTCGAAGCGCCCGCCGCCAGTTGGGAAGCGGACCTGCTGCCCGCGCGCGTGCGTGGTTACGCGATTCATTGGCTGGATGATCTGTGCACCGCGGGACGCACGCTGTGGACGCGGCTGCGTCCGCCTGCGAGCGAGGGTGGTGGGCGCGGCAATATTTCGTTGCGCGGCACGCCGATCCTGCTGTTGCCGCGTCGCCAGGCGCCGCTGTGGACGCGCCTGGCCCCCGCGCCGGTGGACGATGACGATTTGGGTTCGCGCGCGCGCCGCGTGGTGGATTATCTCGGCGCGCACGGCGCCTCGTTCTTCGATGAAATCGGCGACGGCGCGCATCTGTTGCGCACCGAACTGGAAGACGCGCTGGCCGAACTGGTGGTGCGGGGCCGGGTCCATTGCGACAGTTTCGGCGGTCTGCGGGCGTTGCTGGTCCCCGCGTCCAAGCGCGATGGCGGATCCCGCCATCGCCGCCGCAAGCCGATGTTCGGCATCCAGGACGCCGGCCGCTGGGCGCTGATCCGCGCCGGTGCGCCATCGGGCAGTGGCGAGGCCCGGGCCGAGGCGGTCGAACACGTCGCGCGCATGCTGCTGCGGCGCTACGGTGTGGTCTGCTGGCGGCTGCTCGAACGCGAGGCCGCATGGCTGCCGCCCTGGCGCGAGCTGGTACGGATCTACCAGCGCCTGGAAGCACGCGGTGAAATCCGCGGCGGCCGCTTCATCACCGGCATCCCGGGCGAACAGTTCGCCTTGCCGGAAGCCGTCGCCGCGCTGCGCCAAGTGCGCCGTCGGCCCGCCGATGGCAAGTGGCTGGCGATCGCCGCCACCGATCCGGCCAACCTGCTGGGCACACTGCTGCCGGGCGAGAAGGTCGCGCGCGTGCCCGGCGCGCGCGTGCTCTATCGCGATGGCCTGGCGGTCGCGGTGCTGGTGGCCGGCGAGACGCGTTTCCTGGAACTGCTGTCCCTGCCCGAGCAGCAGGAGGCCAGCCGTGTCCTGCTGCGGGCGGTGCCCACCGAGATGGAATCGCCACCGGTACCGGCGCGCGCAGGATAGGCCCGTCCTCCACTCCGGCGGGGCGTGTCGGCCCGCGATGGGTCGGCTTCCCGGCCACGTCGTCCGGGATTGGGTTTCGCCGGAAGTGCCGGCGTTTCAGTCCACCGGAAGCGGCGTGGGCGCACAGGCCGGCATCTGTCTGGCCTGATAGCGTTGCCATAAATGGTTGGCCATGCGCAGGGCGGCGGCGTCGGCTTCGCGGCGCATCGCCTCGTTGCCGCAGTCGGCGGTGGTCTGGCGGAACAGTATCAGCCAGCGCAGGAACATGGCTTCGGTCAGCCCCGCCATGCCCAGATGGCAGCTCACCGGTGCGCCATGGAAGCGGCGCGTGCCGCGCAGCAACGACGACCAGAATGCGACCAGCAGCGAATGATGCGCGGCCCAGTCCCGCACGCGCGCTTCGAAGAAGGGACCCAGCAGGTCATCCCGACGCACGCGCAGGTAGAAGGTCTCGACCAGCGTGACGACATCGGCCTCGCTGCACAGCCCGAGTCCCGGGCCGCCGTCTTCGGAAGGATGGATGCGCATGGCGGCTTACCGGAACTTCGACCCGGGCACCGTATCGCATCGCGAACCGGTTCAAATTGATCGCGATCAAGCCGCGTGCACCATGCCGCGGATCAGCCGCTGCAACCTCCGCAGCACACCGAGGCAATGCGTTCGATCTGGGTCAGGCGCACCGGATGTCCGGCCTGTTCCATGATGAACACCAGTTCGATGTCCATCACCACGGTGGAGATGCGCAGCTTGCCCGCCTTGGCGTCCAGGTCGACCAGGCCGGCGGGATCGAATTCCTGCAACACCCGTTCGATGGTGATTGGATCCACGGACGGGCCGGGGAGGGGAATGTGGTATTCCATGGCGGTACCGACGGTCAGTGTGGGAAAGGAAATGCGACGGTGAAAGCAGGAGCGCCGGCAAACCGGCCCCGGCGCTCCTGTCCCCGGCGAACTACTTGGTCACTACCAACTTGCCCTTCATCAAGGTGGAGTGGCCGGGGAAGCTGCAGAAGAAGTTGTAGTCGCCGCCGGCGGTCAGCTTCTTGCCGGGGAGCGTGATCCTGGTCTTCTGGCCGCCGCCAATCAGGGTGGTGGCGGCGAGCACGCGGGCGTCGCCCTTGGGCACGTAGTGGTTGCCCACGCCGGCCTTGATGGCGTCGCGGGCGATGCCGTCCATGTCCTTGGCGGCGGAGATGACCACGTTGTGGCCCATCGCGGCGGCCGGCATCTTGCCGGTGTGGGCCAGCTCGATGGTGATCGTCGGGCAACTGGCCGAGACGGTGGCCGTCTTCAGATCGAACTTCATCGCATCGTCGCCCTTCAGGCTGACGGTGCAGTTGTTGGCGGCCTGGGCCATGCCGGCGGCGGCCATCAGGCCCAGGGCGAGCAGGGAAGCGGAAACGACTTTCATCGGAAACTCCTTGGTGTGGTTGCGGGGATTCAATGGACGGGGGAAGCGGAGGAGGACAGGGCGGTGCGGACGGCGGCGACGAAGGCCGGATCCGGTATCGCGCTGACCACCTCGGAGCGGGCGAGGACGCGGCCATCGGCATCCACCAGCACCAGCACGCTGGTGTGGTTGATGCTGCCGTCCTCGCGCGGGCGGTAGCGCACATCGAGCACGCTGGCGATCGCGCGGGCATCGTTGGCGCCAGGTTGCAGGAACCGCCATTGCGCGGGCACGCGGTGCCGTTGCGCGGTCTCGCGCAAGGCCTGCGGGGTGTCGCGAGCGGGATCCAGGCTGATCATCACCAGCTCCACGCGCGCGCGTTCGGCGGGCGTCAGCTGTTTCTGCACCGCCTTGCCGTTCTCGATGATGAGCGGGCACATGAGGTGGCAGTTGGTGTAGAACATCGACACGATGCGTGGCTTGCCGCGCAGATCCCGCCATTGGCCGGTGTTGCCGTCCTGGTCGGTGACCTTCGCGTCCAATTGGTAGAGGGAATCGCCCGGCAGCGTCTGCGCGGCGGCGGGGAGGCCGGGCTGCAGAAGCGCCAGCCCGAGCAGGAGGAAAGAAAGGGGCATCTTCATGGCTGGCTCCTTGCGCAGCGGAATCCGAGGTTGCCGAGGGTGTTGACCGGTTGCAGTGCGGACAACAGGGCGAAGCGTTTCATCACCCCGTAGTGCTGGCGGTCGTTGAAGGCCAGCGAGGTGGCGCCGCAATACTTGAGCTTGTCGCCGTCGTCTGCGCCGCGCTTGTCGCTGTCGCCCATCAGGGTGGCGAAGTCGTCCACCCATTCCCACGCCACGCCATGCAGGCCGTGGATGCCGTAGGCGTTGGGCGGCGCGTCGCCGGCATCGATCGCGCGGGCGGTGGCGTCGTTGAGCAGGAGGGCCTGCCAGCCCTGGTCGGCGCGGGCGTCGCGCCGGTCGGCATCGGCGGCGGCGACGTATTCCCATTCCAGGAAGGTCGGCAGGCGCGCGTCCTGCGCGCGGCAGTAGGCATCGGCGGCGTACCAGCTGACCTGCACCACCGGCGCGTCCGCGTCGACCGCCGCGCCCGGCACGGTGGCGCTCTCCCAGTGCCCGAGGTAACCGGGACCGGCGAACAGCGCCGGCACCCGATCCCGTCGCCATTGCGGCTGCCGTTCGACGAAGCGGGCGAAGTCGGCGTTGCTGACCGCGCGTTCCATCAGGGCGAAGGCCGGGACGGAACGCGCGTCGCTGCTTTCCTCGTAGCGGATGGCCGAGCGGAAGCTTCCGCCCGGCACGTCCACGTAGCCGGGACCGCTCGCCATCACCGGCGCGACGAGGCTTGCAAGCAACAGGGCGGGCAGTCTCCGGTACATGGGCATCCTCACGGGGTTTCTTCGCTTACTTGCCGGCAGGTTCGCCCTGCGGGTACTCCTTGCTGGACTGCTGGCCGGTGTAGATGTCGTGCTTGGCTTCACCGTCGACCTTCAGGATGCCCAGCGAGCCCTTGTGGAAGGTGCGGAAGATGCTGTGGTCGACCAGCACGAAGTTGCCCGGCACGTCGGCCTTGAACTCGACGATGGTCGCGCCACCGGCAGGCACCAGCGTGGTCTGCACGTTTTCCTGGTACTTGCTGCCGCCTTCCATGTAGACCTTGTCGAAGATCTCGCCGATGACGTGGAAGCTGGACACCAGGTTGGGGCCGCCATTGCCGACGAACATGCGGATGCTCTCGCCGGCCTTGGCCTGCAGCGCGTTGTCGCCCGTCAGCGATCCTTCCGCGCCGTTGAACACCACGTAGGTCGGATGCTCGTCGATGGCCTTTTCCAGGCTGAAGGGCTGCAGGCCGGGTTCGCCGTACTTGCCCTCGGTGTAGAAGTCGCCCTGCATCACGTAGAACTCCTTGTCCACCTTCGGCAGGCCTTCCGGCGGCTCGACCAGGATCAGGCCGTACATGCCGTTGGCGATGTGCATGCCGACCGGCGGCATCGCGCAGTGGTAGACGTACAGGCCGGGATTCAGCGCCTTGAAGGTGAACTGCGTTTCGTGGCCGGGCAGGGTGAACGTCGCCTCGGCGCCGCCGCCCGTGCCGGTGACGGCATGCAGGTCGATGTTGTGCGGCATGTGCGAGCTGTGGTGGTTCTTCAGGTGGAACTCCACCGTGTCGCCCTGGCGAACGCGGATGAAACTGCCCGGCACCGAACCACCGAAGGTCCAGAAGTTGTAGGTCACGCCGTCGGAGATCTTCATCTCCTTCTCGACCACTTCCAGGTCGACGATGACCTTGGCCGGCTTGCTGCGCGTGATCGGCGGCGGCACCATCGGCGGGGCGGTCAGGACCGCCTTGATCGGTTCGCCCAGCGGGGCGGAGGCATCGCCGGCAAGGGCGTTGCCGGCCAGCGTGGCGCCCATCGCGCAGGCGAGGGCGTAATAAAGCAGGGAGTTGCTCTTGCGCTTCATGGCGCGTTCCTTGTCATGGCCTTGGGCCGATGGGGGAACGTTAGTTGTCCGACCTTCGTGGTCGCCTTGATTTGCATCAATCGCCGACCCCGATTCGGCGAAAAAAGCAGGCAAATGCGACCCGCTTGACATGGATCAAGATCGCCCGCGCCTGCGACAACCTGACGCATCCCAAGGTTGGAGCGACTCCAGACAATGGCACCGACCTAAACGGAGTGTCGTGTCATGCGTAGAGATTGTCTTGCCGTCGCCCTGTACCTCGCGCTCGCACCGGTTTCGATGGTGCTCGCCGCCGAGGCGCCGCCCAACGATGCCGGCCAGCATGTGCATGACGCGGGACCCGCTTCGCCCACCGAACTCGATGGCGTGGTCGTGGTCGGCGTGGCGCCGGCGATGGCGACCACCTTCGTCACCGACCCCAAACTGCCGCGCCAGCCGGTGCCAGCGAGCGACGGCGCCGATTACCTGAAGACGATTCCCGGCTTCGCGCTGTTGCGCAGCGGTGGCACCAACGGTGACCCGGTGCTGCGCGGCATGTTCGGATCGCGGTTGAACCTGATGACCAACGACGGTGCATTGAGCGGCGCCTGTCCCTCGCGCATGGACAACGCGATGTCCTACATCGCGCCGGAAACCTACGATCGCCTGGTGGTCATCAAGGGACCGCAGACGGTGCTGTGGGGCGGTGGCGCATCGGCGGGCACGGTGCGCTTCGAACGCGAGATTCCGTACTTCGACCGCCCCGGCGTGCGCATCAACGCCAGCGCGCTGGCCGGCAGCCGAAACCGCAACGACCAGGTGGTGGACGCCGCGCTCGGCAACTCCACCGGTTATGTGCGACTGGGCGGCAACCGTTCGGAAGCGGACGACTACCAGGACGGCAACGGCGACGAGGTGCCGTCGGCATGGCGCAAGTGGAACGCCGATGCCGCGCTGGGCTGGACGCCGGACGCGAACACCGTGCTGGAACTGAGCGCCGGCACCGGCGACGCGCAGGCGCGCTATGCCGGTCGCGGCATGGACGGTTCGCGTTTCCGTCGCGACAGCCTCGGCCTGCGCTTCGAGAAGAGCGACATCGGCGGCGTGCTGGATGCCTTCAAGGCCAACCTGTACCTCAACGACGTCGATCACGTGATGGACAACTACACGCTGCGGCGGCCGGATCCGTCCAGCAGCATGCCGATGCCGATGGCCAGCAACGTCGGCCACCGCACCTGGGGCGGGCGCGCGGCCGCGACCTGGCAGCAGGGCGAATGGGAAATCACCGCCGGCGTGGATCTGCGCGACAGTCGCCATCGCCAGCGCAGCGGCATGGGGCGCGGCACCTACCGGCTGCAGCCGTGGACGGTGGATGCGCGCTTCCGCACCTTCGGCGCATTCGCCGAATCCCACTGGCACATCACCGACAAGCACCACCTGATGAGTGGTATGCGCCTGGACCGTGCGCAGGTGCGGGATCTGCGTCGCAGCACCGGCGGGATGATGCCGACGCCCAACCCGACCGCTGGCCAGGAGCGTAACGAAACCCTGCCCAGCGCGTTCGTCCGCTACGAATACGACATGTCCGGAAGGCTGGGCGCCTATGTGGGTCTGGGCCACACCCAGCGCATGCCCGACTACTGGGAACTGTTCTCGGCCAAGCGCGGCCCGGCCGGTTCGGTCAACGCCTTCGCCGGCATCCAGCCCGAGCGCACCACCCAGCTGGACATGGGCCTGCAATATCGTGGCGAACGCTTCGAGGCTTGGGTGTCGGTCTATGCCGGCCGCATGCAGGATTACATCCTGTTCGACTACCTGCCCGGGATGATGGGCATGGGCGCGACCACCCGCGCGCGCAACATCGATGCCGACATTCGCGGCGGCGAAGCCGGCGTGGAGTGGCGGCCGGCCGATGGCTGGAAACTCGGCGGCGCGCTGGCCTACGCCTGGGGCGAGGATCGCGCCAGCGGCAAGCCGCTGCCGCAGATGACCCCGCTGGAACTGCGCCTGTCGGCCAGCCGCGAATACCGGCGCTGGTCGTGGGGCACGCTGCTGCGCATCGTCGACGATCAGGATCGGGTGAGCACGGGGCAGGGCAACGTGGTCGGACGCGATCTCGGCCCGAGCGCGGGCTTCGCGGTGTTCTCGGTCAACGGTGGCTACCGCTTCAGCGACCGGCTGCAACTCACCGCCGGCATCGACAACCTGTTCGACCGCGCCTACAGCGAACACCTCAACCTGGGCGGCAACAGCGCGTTCGGCTATCCGGCCGATCCGGTGCGCATCAACGAACCCGGCCGCACCGCCTGGTTGAAGCTCAACTACCGCTACTGAGCGCGCATCGACGCGCGCCTTCCAAGCACGAAGAAAAAAGGGGAACACACGCATGAAACATCTCATCGGCGGACTGCTGGGCCTGCCTTGCCTGGCCCTCGCGCTTCCGGCCATCGCCGCCTCGCCGGACGACACCGGCGGCAAACTGATCCTGGATGCCCGCTACCGCTTCGAGCAGGTCGATCAGGACAATGCGCTCGACACCGCCAAGGCGCATACCCTGCGCACCCGCATCGGCTATCGCACGCCACGCTGGCACGGCCTGTCCGGGCTGGTGGAAATCGACGATGTCCGCCACCTGGGCGCGGAACACTTCAACGACACCCGCAACGGCCACGCCGGCTACGCCACGGTCGGCGACCCGGAAGGCACTGAGGTCAACCAGGCGCTGATCCGCTATGCGGCGGACTGGGGCAACGCGCAGGTCGGCCGCCAGCGCATCAACCTGGGCAACCAGCGCTTCGTCGGCGGCGTGGGCTGGCGACAGAACGAGCAGACATACGATGGCGCGATGATCGAATTGACGCCGGGTGCCGGCTGGAAGCTGACCTATGCGTACCTGGACAACATCAACAGCGTGTTCGGCCCGGACGACACCCGCCCGGTCAGCCGCACCGCGCCGGCCGACATCGAGGGCCACAGCAATCTGTTGCAGGCGCAGTACGCGTTCTCGCCGAACCTGACCGCGATCGGCTACCACTACCGGCTGGGCCTGGACAACATCGCGGTGGTCGCGGGTGCGCCGCTGGGCACGCTTTCCAGCCGCACCAGCGGCCTGCGCGTGCAGGGCAAGGCCGGCGGGTTCTCCTACGTGCTGGAACACGCCCGGCAGCGCGAGCTGGCGGGAAACCCGTGGCGGCTGGACAGCCGCTACTGGCTGGCCGAAGCCGGCTACCGCTGGCAGGACATCCAGTGGAAGGCCGGCTACGAAGTGCTGGGCGCGGGCGGCGGTGGCACGGGCAACCGCGCGTTCCAGACACCACTGGCGACCAAGCACGCGTTCCAGGGTTGGGCCGATCAGTTCCTGACCACCCCGACCGACGGACTGCGCGATGCCTACACCGGCTTCAGCCTGCCGCTGGGCGGTGGCGAATGGCAAACCTGGTACCACGACTTCCGCAGCGATCGCGGCGGCGACCGTTTCGGCCGCGAGCTGGATCTGTCCTGGCGCCGCGCGATACCCGGCGTGAAGGGACTGGAAGGCCTGCTCAAGCTGGCGAGCTACCGCAGCAGTGACACCTCCCGCACGGTGGATACCGACAAGTTCTGGGTGCAGGTGCAGTACACGTACTGAGCCGTTCCGGCTTGACGTGGATCAATGTGTCCCGTGGCGGGGCGTGAGGACAATGCCGCCTCCTTCCCGCCACAGGACGCGGCATGGCTTTCCACGATCTGCGCGAATTCCTGGAACATCTTTCCGGGCACGGACAGTTGCTGGACATCGACGCGCCGGTCAGCCCGGAGCTGGAAAGCACCGCGCTGAGCCTGCGGGCCCTGCGCGAATCCGGGCCGGCGCTGCTGATGCACAACGCAGGTTCGAACCATGCGTTGCTGGGCAATCTGTTCGGCCATCGCCGCCGCATCGAGCTGGCGCTGGCCGGCCGGCCGCTGGCCTCGCTGCGTGAACTGGGCGAGCTTCTGGCCAGCATCAAGGAACCGCGTTGGCCCGGCAATCTGCGCAGCGCGCTGTCCGACTGGCCGGGGCTGGCGCAACTGGCCTACGTCGCGCCGCGGGTGGTCGACGCCGCCGCGTTCAACGAACAGGTGCTGGAAGGCGGGGACGTCGATCTGGGACGCCTGCCGATCCAGCGTTGCTGGCCGGAAGACGTCGATCGCCTGATCACCTTCGGCCTGGTGATTACCCGCGGCATCCATCAGCAGCGGCAGAACGTGGCGATCTACCGGCAACAGGTGATCGGCCGCAACCGGGTGATCATGCGCTGGCTACCGCATCGCGGCGGCGCGCTCGATTACGCCAGCTGGCAGGCCGCGCATCCGGAGAAGCCCTTTCCGGTGCTGGTCGCGATCGGCGCCGATCCGGCCACGCTGCTGGCGGCGGTGGCGCCGGTGCCGGACACGCTGTCGGAATACGAATTCGCCGGTCTGCTGCGGGCCGCGCGCACGCGGGTCTGGCGCAGCGCGCTGACCGGCCTGGATGCGCCGGCGGGCGCGGAAATCCTGTTGGAGGGTTTCATCCATCCCGGCGACACCGCGCTGGAAGGCCCGTTCGGCGATCACACCGGCTACTACAACGCGCAGGCGCACTTCCCGGTGCTCACCATCGAGCGCATGCGCCTGCGTCGCGACGCCATCTACCACGGCAGCTACATGGGGCGGGCGCCGTTCGACGAACCCTCGGTGCTGTCGATGGCGCTGAACGACATCTTCGTGCCGATCCTGCGCAAGGTGTTCCCGGAGATCGTGGACTTCTACCTGCCGCCGGAAGCGTGCTCGTACCGGGTGGCGGTGGTCAGCATCCGCAAGCAGTACGCCGGGCACGCACGGCGGGTGATGATGGGCATCTGGTCCTACCTTCGCCAATTCACCTACACCAAGTTCGTCATCGTCACCGACGAGGACATCGACGTGCGCGACTGGGCGCAGGTGATCTGGGCGGTGTCCACCCGGGTGGATCCGGCGCGCGACAGCATGCTGGTGGAGAACACGCCGATCGACTACCTGGATTTCGCCACCCCGGTTTCGGGCGTGGGCTCCAAGCTCGGCCTGGACGCGACCCGCAAATGGGCCGGCGAGAGCGCGCGCGAATGGGGACGCCCGATCACCCTGGATCCGCAGGTCGAGCAACGCGTGGATGCATTGTGGCGGCAGGTATGCCGGACCGCCGCCGCCGAGGCCGGCGGTCTCGACGCGAAACCGGCCGAAGCCGGCATTGAAGTGGTCGCCGCCTGGGCGCCGCGCCCCGTGCATTCCGCCGACTGGAGAACCCCCTGATGCAACTGGTATGTCCCGCCGGCAACCTGCCGGCGCTGAAGGCCGCCATCGACGCCGGCGCCGACGCGGTCTACGCGGGCTTCCGCGACCAGACCAACGCGCGCGCGTTTCCCGGCCTGAACTTCGACGACGCCGAGATGCGCGAAGGCATCGCCTATGCGCATGCGCGCGGACGCCAGGTGTACCTGGCGCTGAACACGTACCCGGACAGCGCGCGGCTGCCGCAATGGCGGCACGCGGTGGATCAGGCGGCCGCGTTCGGCGCCGACGCCATCATCGCCGCCGAGATGGCGGTGCTGCACTACGCGTCGCGGCAACACCCCGGGCTGGCGAGGCATCTGTCGGTGCAGGGTTCGGCGACCACCGCCGCGGCGTTGCGCTATGCGCACGAGCGCTTCGGCATCGCCCGCGCGGTATTGCCGCGCGTGCTGTCGGTGCAGCAGGTCGAGCGACTGTGCCAGGCCTCGCCGGTGCCGCTGGAGGTGTTCGCGTTCGGCAGCCTGTGCATCATGGTGGAGGGACGCTGCCAGCTGTCCAGCTACGTCACCGGGGTGTCGCCGAATCGCCACGGCGTGTGTTCGCCGGCCAGCTTCGTGCGCTGGGAGGAACATCCGGACCAGGGACGCAGCGTGCGCCTGAACGGCATGCTCATCGATCGTTTCGGCGCGACCGAGCCGGCCGGCTATCCCACCGTGTGCAAGGGGCGCTACGCCGTCGGCGGCGAGATCTTCCATGCACTGGAGGAACCCACCAGCCTCAACACCCTGGAATTGCTGCCGCGCCTGGCCGAGGCTGGCGTGGCGGCGCTGAAGATCGAGGGCCGGCAGCGCGGCGCGGCGTACGTGCGCACCGTGACCCGGGTCTGGCGCGAGGCCATCGACGCGCAGGCGCGCGCGCCGGCCGACTGGCGCCTGCGCGAGGACTGGCAGGCCGATCTTTCCGCCCACGCCGAGGGCCAGCAGACCACCCTCGGCCCCTATCACCGCGCCTGGCATTGACGATGAAACTCAGTCTTGGACCCTTGCAGTATTTCTGGCCGCGCGAGCGCGTGCTGGCCTTCTATCGCGAGGCCGCGCGGTGGCCACTGGACATCCTCTATCTCGGCGAGACCGTGTGCAGCAAGCGCCGCGAACTGCGCACCCGCGACTGGCTGGCGCTGGCGGAGGAACTGGCCGCCAGCGGCAAGCAGATCGTGCTGTCGTCGCTGGCCCTGATCGAGGCCGAGTCCGAACTGTCGACGGTGGTGCGACTGGCGGAGAACGGCGCGTTCCTGCTGGAAGCCAACGATCTGTCCGCCGTGCAGGTCTGCCGCGAGCGCGGCCTGCCGTTCGTGGCCGGCCCCACGCTGAATGTCTACAACCACGTCGCCCTGGGCCTGCTGATCGAGGACGGGCTGGTGCGCTGGGTGCCGGGCGTGGAGCAGGGGCGCCGGTTGCTGGAGGAACTGCGCGCGGGGATGGTGGAGCAGGGCACGCCGATGCCGGAGCTGGAAATCATGGCCTGGGGGCGCCTGCCGCTGGCCTGGTCGGCGCGCTGCTTCACCGCACGCGCCTACGACGTGCCCAAGGACGACTGCGGTTTCCGCTGCATCGAGCATCCCGACGGATTGCCGCTGGGTACCCGCGAAGGCGAGGCGTTCATGGTGATCAACGGCATCCAGGTGCAGGGCATGGAGATCGTCGACATGGCGCCCGAGCGCGACGAGCTGATTGCCTGCGGCGTGGACATCCTGCGGCTGTCGCCCGCGCAGGACGACATGGCGGCGGTGGTGGATCATTTCCACCGGATGCTGCGCGCGCCACTGCCGCCGCCACGGTTGGGGGCGCGCAACGGCTACTGGCATGGAAAGCCCGGACGCGCGTCGCTGGCGGCGCCAGGACCGGCCTGAAGACGAATGTCGAACGAAGCGGCGCGAGTCATTCCGCCGCTTTCGCATCCCACGAATTCGAATGACAGGTGCGGCGCGGTTCAGTCGACCGGCGCGTCGCTCCGGTAATGCGCGCCCAGGCTGCGCGTCCGCGCCAGCGCCGCGTCCAGGATCCGCGTGACCAGTTCGCCCTGCCAGCTGCCGGCAAGGCCGGCATCGCGCGCCAGTTCCTCACGCGCCTCGCGCATCACCGCTCCGTCGCGCACCGGTCCCAGCGCGCGCCAGGTCAGTGCGCGCAGTTCGAGCAGCGCCGCCGTGTCGGCGGAGCGTCCGCGCACCACCCAGCGGCCGTGTTCGGTGGGCAGATGCCGATGGATGCTGGCCAGCGACTGGCCCAGGCGGCGGCCGTAGACCACGCCTTCCAGCAGCGAATTGCTGGCCAGCCGGTTGGCGCCATGCACGCCGTTGCAGGCGGCCTCGCCAACCGCGTACAGGCCTTCCACCGCGGTACGCCCGTCCAGATCCGCGGCGATGCCGCCCATGTGGAAGTGCGCGGCGGGGGTCACCGGGATGCGTTGCACCCGCGGATCGATGCCGTGCGCGCGGCACAGCGCGTACACGGTGGGGAACTGCAGCAGCCAGGTCTCGTGCAGGTGGGTGGCATCCAGCCAGATGCGCTGGCCGGCCTGTTGCGCTTGCCACACTTGCCGGGCCACCACGTCGCGGGGCGCGAGATCGCCCAGCGGATGGCGCTCGGCCATGATCGGGGCGCCGTCGTCGTCGTACAGGCGCGCGCCGGCGCCGCGCAGCGCTTCGGTGATCAGCGGCAGCGCGCCGTTGACCCGGACCGACAGTGCGGTGGGATGGAACTGGACGAATTCCAGGTCGCGCGCCTGCGCGCCGGCGGCGAGCGCCAGCGCCAGGCCATTGCCGTCGGCGCCGGAGGGATTGGTACTGGCCGCGAACAGCGCGCCGCAGCCACCAGTGGCGAGCACCAGCTCGGCGCAGTCGATGTCCTCGCTGCGGCCTTCATCCGGCCTGACGATGCGCAGTCCGCTGACGCCATGATCGCCGATCCGCAGCGCGTCCAGCATCGCCGGTGGACGCCAGTCGATATGCGGCGCGTTCTGCGCCGCGCGGATCAGCGCCAGCAGCAGCGAGGCGCCGCTGGCGTCGCCACCGGCATGGACGATGCGGTTGCGCCGATGCCCGCCTTCGCGACCCAGCAGGAAGCGCGTGCCTTCCAGGTCGAAGGGAACCCCCTGCGCCTGCAGCCAGCGCACCGCCATCACCGCGTTGTCGACCAGGTAGCGGACCGCGTCGTAGTCGTTGTGATCGGCGCCGGCGGCCAGGGTGTCGTGCGCATGCGCGTCGGCGCTGTCGCCGCTGTCCAGCGCCGCGGCGATGCCGCCCTGGGCCAGCGCGGTGCAACAGTCGATGCCGGCTGGCGCGCGTCCCAGCAACAGCACCTTGCGCGGCGCGGCCGACAGCGCGGTCGCCAGGCCGGCGACGCCGCAACCCACCACCACCAGTGGCGGCGCGCCGCTCACGGGCGTTCGCCCCGGCCCACGGCAAGCATCCGCGCCAGCGCGGCGCGCGCGCCGGCGGCCACCTGTTCCGGCACTTCCACCACGTGGCGCAGCTCGCGCAGGCAGGCATGGATGTTCGGCAGGGTGATCCGCTTCATGTGCGGGCACAGGTTGCAGGGCTTGATGAACTCGACATCGGGAAAGCGATGGCGCAGGTTGTCGGCCATCGAGCATTCGGTGATCAGGGCGACGCGGCGCGGACGCTCGCGTTCCAGCCACGCGCCCATCGCGGTGGTCGAACCGACGAAATCGGCCTCGCGCTGCACTTCCGGCGGGCACTCCGGATGCGCGACCAGGCGCGCGTCGAAGATCTCGCGGGTATGCCGCGCCTGTTGCGCGGTGAACTGTTCGTGCACTTCGCAGCGGCCGTCCCACAGCACCAGTTCAACGCCGGTCTGGGCGGCGACGTGATGGCCGAGGAAGGCGTCGGGCAGGAAGATGACCTTGTCCGCGCCCATCGCCTCGACCACCTGCACCGCGTTGGCGGAGGTGCAGCAGGCATCGGACTCGGCCTTCACCGCCGCACTGGTATTGACGTAGCTGACCACCGGCGCACCGGGATGGCGCGCGCGCAGGGCGCGCACGTCGTCGGCGGTGATGGAGGCCGCCAGCGAACAGCCCGCCTCGGGATCCGGAATCAGCACGGTGCGCCGGGGCGCCAGGATCTTCGCGGTCTCGGCCATGAAATGGACGCCGCACAGCACGATGATCTCCGCGTCGCAGTCGGCGGCCGCCTGCGCCAGCGCCAGCGAGTCGCCGGTGACGTCTGCCACGCCATGGAAGATCTCCGGCGACTGGTAGCTGTGCGCCATGATCACCGCGCCGCGTTCACGCTTGAGTTCGCGGATGGCATCGATCCAGGGCAGGTGCAGCGGCCACTCCAGGCACGGCACGGTATCGCCCACGCGCGCGGTCAGATCCGCATAGCGATCTTCCAGGTCCGGCGTCCAGCGCGGCGCATGCGTGGCGTTCATGCGGCCCGCCCGGCGTGTGCGCGATGGGCCTGCCGCGCGTCGCGCGCCAGACGCGCGCCGCGTTGCAGGAGGATGCGCGAGGCGAGCGGAAAGGCTTCCCAAGGCAACCGATCCAGCAGGTTGCGCAGGAACAGCCCGAGTTCGGTGTCGCCGGTCAGCATCAGGCGGCGCTGGAAAAACAGGGTATCGGCGTCCTCCAGCCGGCTCGCCAGCAGCAGCAGATCGGTGGCGCTGCCGCTCACCGTGGCTTCCGCGTCGCCCTGCGCCAGATGCAGGCCGTCGGCGCGCAATTCGAACACCCAGCGCTGATCGAGATCGGTGATTTCGATGCCGAGTCGGCGGCCGGCGATCGGTTCCAGGACACGCCGTACCTGCGGAGACGCCAGCGCGGGCGCGAGCAGGCGCAACGCCGCGCGTTGGCGCAACGGTCCCGGTATCCGCGCGAGCCAGGGCCGCAGGCGGCGCGGCGGTGGCAGCCAGCGAAGCAGGGGGGAAGGTGCGGAAGCGGAACGGGTCGATGACGGACCGGAATGGGCCATGGGAAGGGTCGGTTCGGAAAGGGGGGAAGAAGCCCGCGACTGGCGGCGATGGGCTTCTGCGATCAGCAGCCGCATCAGTCGTTCGGCGCTGGACGGAGAAATGCCGGCGCGGCTTGCGAGCCGGCGCGCACGTTCCCGGACCCGGTGTTCGCGCCGCGCGTCGGTCTGCGCGAGACCCGCGTCGCGCTTGATCCGGCCGGCCAGTCCGGCCAGCCGCTGGCGTCCGCCCAGCAGGATCACCATCGCGTCGTCGACCCGGTCGATCGCCGCGCGGGTGCCGCCCAGGGCCAGGCGGCTCAGCACGGCCCCGCCTCCACGATGGATACGGGCGCGGAGACGACAACAGGGCGATGGCCCGAGGGGGCCGGCGCGGTATGCGATTCGAACGGCGGCATGGCGATCACCGGTACGGTGGGCACATCCTAGGCAGCGCCGGGCGGGCTGCCATTGACCCAGATCAAGCGGGCCGGAAGCGCAGCGCTCCGCGCCAGCAGCGCAGGATCACCCCTCCGCTGGCGCCCCACGCGAGCACCAGCGCGGCGCCGGCCGGCCGCGCCAGCGCGGGATCCACGGTCGCCGCCAGCAGCAGCCCGCCCGCCGCCAGGTGGGCGTACAGTAGCCACTGCTTGTGGGTGTCTTCGAGCAGCCGGTCCACACCCGGCACGCGCACGCCGCGCGGGTGGCGCCGGCGCAGTTCGATCCAGGCCAGGAAACCGACGATTTCCAGCAGCATGCCCAGCACCAGCAGCGGCAGGCCGACGGCGATCACCAGCGCGCCGATCGCCAGCATGGCGCGCGGGGACAGCTCCGGCGCCAGGGTGGCGAGGCAAGCCGCCGCCAGCGCGGTGCAGCCGGCCAGCCAGAACCGGCGCAGCACCGGATTGCGCGGATGCGGCGCACGCCATTGCAGGACCGGAACCGCCAGGCAGAACACCAGCGCGGGCAGGGCGAGGACGCGCGCCGGATGAATGGGCACATCGGCCAGCGCGCGCCAACCCGCCGCGCCGAGGCCGGCGACCAGCACGCCCAGCCAGATCAGCAGCCAGCCGGCGGGAATGCGCCGCGTTCCCTGCAGCATCGGCAGGGTGATGCTGGCGACCGCGCCGAGCAGCGCTAGCGTCCAACCCGCGAGTCCGAACGCGGCGTGCAGGTTGGCGATTCGATCCAGCGGAAGCGCCATCCTGCCCGAGAGAATCGCCAGCCCCGCCAGTCCGAGCGAGGCGGTGACCAGCAGCGACGCCAGCGCGACGCCGATGCCGAACCGCGCCGCGCGCGCGCCGGTTCCACGCGCCACCGCGATCAGGCCGCCGAGTGCGAACAGCAGCAGCGATGGCGCCAGCAACAGCGAGGCCGCGCCGGTGAGCAGCGGGTGCGGAAACATCAGCGCCGGCACCAGCAGGAGCAGTCCGCCATTGAATGCCGCATGCAACCATGGCGCGAGTCCGGGGCGGGGCAATGGACTGCCGGCGGCGACCGGCAGGAACTGGATCAGGCTGCCGAGCATCGCGTTGCCGAGCACGCCCAGGGTAAACAGGTGCACCAGCACCAGCGTGTGCGGCGCCCAGCGCGTCAGCAGCGCGAATTCACCGCTCCACAGCAGCCATGCGCCGGCGGCGACGCCCCAGGCCAAAGACGACAGCAGGAAGCGCAGCGGTTGCCCGGGCGGCGGTGCCTGGGCGAACGCCAGTCCGCTCATGCGATTCGCGGCGGCTCCAGCGCGGCGCGATCGTCGGCATGGCAGATCGCGATGCAGGCGTCACCGGCGGGCAGATCCTGCACGCGGTACGCGTAGCCCCAGGCGTCGAGCAGCGACATCAGCGGCAGCGGCCGGAACGGCGTGAACGCCACCAGCCGCCCGCCGCGCGGCAACGCTTCCAGGCTGGCGAGGATCCGCTGCATCGGTTCCGGCGGCGCGAGTTCGCGCAGATCCAGTCGCATCAGGGACACGGTGTTTCCCCCTCCCTCGCGGCGTCATCCGATTCGGGACAGGCCAGCGTCGCGCCGGCCGCATCAAAGGATTCGCGTATCCAGCCGGCACAGGGCGAGCAGGGATCCGGCGGCAGCAGCGCTTCGTTCATGGCGTTACCCCAGCAGGGCCAGCAGGCCCATCGGATGGTGGGTGCGCGCGATGCCGTAAACCTGCAGGAAACACAGCAACGCGACCGCATACAGCACGGTGCGGGACAGTCTTCCCCGCGCCGGCTGGAAGGCGAGAACGCCCAGCACCACGTACGCAAGGATGAGAGCGACCTTCACGACCAGCCAGCCGTTGGCGAACAGCCCGGCGGGCAGGATCGTCAGCAGCATCATCGCCGCGGTCAGCAGCACGGTGTCGATCGTGTAGCCGAGATAGCGCAGCGGCGCCACGCGCGGCCAGCGCATGCCCAGCGACAGACCCAATCCACGCAATGCGAACAGCGTGCCGCTGGTGAGCGCGGCGGCGACATGGACCTGCTTGATGTCGGGATAGAAGGTGATCATGGCGTCAGCCCGGCCGCCCGTCGGCGCGCGGACTCAGGTAGATGCGGCCGATGCGGACCACCCACGGCAGCAGCGCGAGCAGCCAGCCGATGGCCGAGGCGACCTGCCAGAACAGCGCGTCGGGGGCGACTTCGGCGACCACCCGCATCACCGCCACGATTTGCAGTGCGGCAAACGCGAACCAGGCCAGCGCCGGCATCTTCAACGGCCGCCCGGAATGACCCTGGGTGACCCGGGTGACCATCGCCACCAGCACGCTGCCGAAGAAGCCGATGAACATCGCGTGCATCGGCGCGCGTCCCAGCACGAATTCACCCGTGAGCAGGTAGATGACGCTCTGCGTGGTGTACAGCGCGAAGGTGATCGGCAACCACGCGGTGCCGACGAACAGCACCGCCAGCAATCCCGGCATCCGTCCGCGTGGCCACCAGTGCCACAGCGCCACGCCGCTGGCGATCAGCAGCGCCGCATCCGGCAGCCACAGCCACGCGTAGGCGTGCCGCAGCTCCAGCAGCAGGTGAAGCAGCAGGAAGCCCCACATCGCGCCCAGCCACGCCATGGGCCGCCAGGGCTTGTAGCCCGGCACCGTATTGGCGGCGAAGAACGGGAACATGCGGTGGGCGACGGTCAGGTAGATCGGCAGCAGCATCGCCACCCCGCCGAGCTTGATGCTGGCGAAGGCATACCACCCATCCCCGGTCAGCACGAACACGAGGAAGCACGCCAGTCCCGCGCAGCCGAGCAGCAGCGCGGCGAAGCAGGAACGCGCGTGCCAGGTGCGCGCGGTGTCGCGCAGCAGCAGCCGGCCGAGCGTGGCCACGCCGGCCAGCCAGCCGGCCAGCGCCATCCACAGGCCGACCGTGAAACCGGCGTCCCAGCCCAGCGTGGAAAGCAGGATCGCCAGTTGTCCGCCCATCAGTCCGGCGCCCACCGGCACGTAGCGCCAGCGCGGCAGATCCGGCAAGCCCATCCAGCGCGGGAATACCGTCAGCAGGAAACCGAAGATGAAACTCGGCAGCACCAGGTACTGCATCAGGAAGGCATGCAGCCAACCGGGCGGTACCGCGATGTCCGGCATGCGCCAGGCGCCGGTGTACTGCGCGGCCAGCCAGGCCGTCCACCACAGCATCGCCAGCAGCACATTGCCGGCGCCGATGAAGAACATCAGCCGGTGCGGTGCCTGCAGCAACTGGCGCGCGGACATGCCACGCGGGGTCGGGGGGCGGGTGGAAACGGGAATCGGTCGCATGGCCGCAGTCTGCGCCGCGTCGCCGGCGCCTTCCTTGACCTGGATCAGGCGGGATGCGGATCGGTGCCGGGAGGATTCCCGCCCGCGTCGCATCTGCCGATGCCCCACCTCGTCATCCCAGCGAACGCGGGGACCCGTTTTGACTTCCGGCCAGCGTTCCTCGGCATCCAAGGATCCCAATGGATTCCAGCTCGCGCTGGAATGAGGGGGGAAACTAGCGGCGCCTGGGATGGAGCCGGGCGTGTGGGGAATACGGTCGCGACTGACGTCGCTCCCACAAGGACCCGCCGAATCTCTTCCCTTGTGGGAGCGACGTCAGTCGCGATATCCGGACGACCACTTGATGCGGGTCAATGCCGGCGCCACCGGAGCTGCTTACCTTGCCCGGCACCGGGGCGATGGCCCCGGCCCACACTCAGCAAGGAAACCCGATGTCCGCTCCCGAACTCACCGACGAACCGCTCCAGCAACGCACTCGCGCCATGACCCATGCCCTGCGCGAATGGGATCCCGACGCGGAGGTCCAGTTCGAATCCGCCAATGGCCGGCTATCCATCCTGACCACTTTGGCGCCGGCGCGGGTGCGCGAAATCCTCGCCACCGTCGGAGAGCAGGTCGAGGACGCGCCGGAGGAACCGCAGCGTGGCGGCGGTTGCGGCTGCGGGGGCTGCGGCTGTTCCACCTGACCGGAACGCGCCGCGCCGGCAACACGCGCGAAACCGACAGGTAAAAAAAGAGCCGCTCGCGCGGCTCTTTTTCGTTGCGGTTGGACCATTGGAAGGGTCGCGTATCAGCCCTCCGCCGGCACCACCGCCGGCAGCGCTTCCCGGCGCGGCGCCACCCACAGGCGGAACACGAACCAGGCCAGGGCGAACGCGCCGACGCTGAACAGCGTGTCCGAGGGAACCCGCATCCACACCAGCATGTCGACGATCGGCTGCTGCATGAACTCGGCCGAACGGGCGTACCAGTAGCCGTGCTTCAGCGCGGCGTTGAGCTGGAGGATGCCCAGCGGCAGCAGGGTGAACAGGGCCATGCCGGCCAGGCCGATGTTGAGCGACCAGAACGCGGTCTTCAGCAGCCTTTCGTTCCACTGCACGTCCGGCTTGAGGCCACGCAGGCAGAACAGCATCAGACCGATGCCGAGCATGCCGTACACGCCGAACAGCGCGGTGTGGCCGTGGGTCGGGGTCAGGTTCAGGCCCTGCATGTAATACAGCGGCAGCGGCGGGTTGATCAGGAAGCCGAACAGGCCGGCACCCACCAGGTTCCAGAACGCGACCGCGATGAAGAACAGGATCGGCCAGCGGTAGCGTTGCATCCACGGCGTCGCCTTGCCCATCTTGTAGCTGTGGTAGGCCTCGAAGCCGACGTAGGCCAGCGGCACCACTTCCAGCGCCGAGAAGCTCGCGCCGATGGCGATGACCGCGGTCGGGGTGCCGGTGAAGTACAGGTGGTGCAGGGTGCCCAGCACGCCGCCGGCCATGAACACGATGGTCGCGAACAGCACCGCCACCGTGGCCGACTTGACCTGCAGCATGCCCAGGCGGGTGAACAGGAAGGCGATGACCGCCACCGCGAAGACCTCGAAGAAGCCTTCCACCCACAGGTGCACCACCCACCAGCGCCAGTACTCGACCATCGACAGGTGCGTGTGCTCGCCCCACATCAGGCCGGCCGCGTAGAACAGGCCGATGGCCACGGTGGACAGGAACAGCAGGGAGACGATGGAACGCGAGTCACCGCCGTTGCGCATCGCCGGCCACAGGGCGCGGCCGACCAGCACCAGCCACAGGGTCAGGCCGATGAACAGGAACCACTGCCAGAAGCGGCCGAGGTCGACGTATTCCCAGCCCTGGTGGCCGAACCAGAAGTTGTGCTTCAGGCCGAGCTTCTGCATCACCGCGAACCACTGCCCGGCGAACGCGCCGACCACGATGATCAGCAGGCAGACCCACAGCAGGTTCACGCCCAGGCGCTGGAACTTCGGCTCGTGTCCGGAAATCGCCGGACCGATGTACAGGCCCATGCCCAGCCAGGCGGTGGCGATCCACAGTACCGCCAGTTGTGTATGCCAGGTTCTGGTCAGCGCGTACGGCAACACGTCGGCCAGGGCGAAGCCGTAGGCTTCCTGGCCCTCGACCTGGTAGTGCGCGGTGATCGCGCCGAGCAGGATCTGCACCAGGAACAGCGCGATCACCACCCAGAAATACTTGGCGGTGGCGCGCATCGACGGGGTGACCTTGATATCGGCCAGCGGATCCCGCTTGGGCAGCACCGGCGCCAGTTCGTCACCGTGGTTGACCGCGTAGTGCCAGCCCAGCAGGCCGATGCCGGCGATCAGGAATAGCACGCTGAACACCGTCCACAGGAACGCGCTGGGAGGCGGCGTGTTGCCGACCAGTTCGTCGGCGGGCCAGTTGGCGGTGTAGCTGATCTCGGCGCCCGGGCGCTGGGTCACCGACGACCACGCGGCCCACCAGTAGAAGCCGGTGAGCTGGCGCCGGTGCTCGGCGTCGGGCACGGTGTCGTTGCGCATCGCATAGGCTTCGCGCAGCTTCACCATCGCCGGGTCGTTGCCGAACAACTGCTCGTAGTGCGCGGCGACCGTGCGGATGGCGGCGGCGCGGTCGACGTCCACGGTCACCGTGCCGGTGGCGGCGTCGTAGCTGTTGGGACGCATCAGCGCCTGCACGCGCTTGGCGTACGCGGCCTGGGTCGGGGCGTCCAGATCCTTGTAGCTGGCGGCGCCGGCCTCGCGCCTGGCCCAGATGTCGAGGATGGCTTCGGCCTCGCGGTGCAGCCAGTCCGCGCCCCAGTCGGGAGCGACGTAGCCGCCGTGGCCCCAGATGGAGCCCAGTTGCTGGCCACCGATGGACTGCCATACCTGGCGGCCGGTCTCGATGTCCTTGCGGGTGTAAAGCACCTGGCCATCGGCATCCACCACCTGTTCGGGCAGGGGCGGCGCCTGTCGGTGGACCTCGCTGCCGACCCAGAGCAGGACGGCGAACGAGGCGATGAGCAGGGCGGCCAACCCTACCCACAGCTTGCGTGTCGAATTCATGATGCGGGACTCCGTGGGAACCGCAGGCATGTTCCGCCCGCGTCCGGATCCCCTCCATGACCTACGTCAAGTCGATGGCATTCACGTGCGTGCAGGCGGGTTACGCCTGGCAGGCGTCAGTCGCGCAACACCGTGGATGCCAGTTCGTGCAGGCGATCCATGTCCAGGATCTCCACGTCGCGCTGCTTGATGTGGACCAGCCCATCGCGTTCGAACCGGCGCAGCACCCGGCTCACCGTTTCCGGCGCCTGGCGCAGGTAGTTGGCGATGTCGGTGCGCGACATGGTCAGCTGGAACCGGCGCGAGGAATAGCCGCGCGCGGCCAGCCGCCGCGACAGTCCGATCAGGAACGCCGCCATCCGCTCGTCGGCGCTGTTGTCGCGGGCGAACAGCGAGGCCACGCCGATATCGTGGCTCATCAGCCGGAACAGGTGCTGCTGCAGGTTTGGCAGGCGGGTGGCGAGCAGGGCGATCTTGGGGAACGAGAACCGGCACAGCATCACCGTATCCAGCGCGATCGCGTTGCAGGGATAGCGGTCGCCGTGGATCGCGTTGAGGCCAATCACCTCGCCGGGCAGGTGGAAGCCCAGCACCTGCTCGTGGCCGTCGCGATCGACCTGGTAGGTCTTGACCGTGCCGGCGCGCACCGCGGCGATCGCGCTGAAGGAATCCCCCTCACGGAACACGTGCTCGCCCGGTTGCAGCGGGCCGACGTGTTCGACCAGCACGTGCAGGTCCATCAGCGCGCGCTTGTCCATGCCCTCGCTGAGGCAGGCCTGGGAGAACGCGCAGGTCGAGCAGAACGTCAGCGAATCGCCGTCGTCCGAGAGAATGGTGGCGTCGGTACGCGGGAAAACGACCGGCGAGCTCATGCGGACGTCCCGGATGAGGTCAGATGGTTCGCGAGAACCGCGTGGTCGCGGCCTCCGCGGCGGCGGGCAGATATCGGTCGAAGCACATGGCGATGATACGCAACAGCAGGCGTCCACGCGAGGTGGCGCACACTTCCCGCGTCCCCACCTCGACCAGGCCGTCGGCCTGCAACGGCTCCAGCCGTGCCAGCGCGTCGGCGAAGTAGTCGCGGAAGTCGATCACGTGGCGGCGCTCTATCGCGTCGAAGTCGATGCGGCCGTGGCACATCAGCTGCTGGATGACGTCGGCGCGCAGCATGTCGTCCTCGTCCAGGCGCATGCCGCGCCACACCGGCAGGCGGCCGCTGTCGATCATCTGTTCCCAACTGCCGATGTCGCGCGGGTTCTGGCTGAAGCTGGCGCCGACGTGGCTGATCGCGCTGACCCCCAGGCCGATCAGGTCGCTTTCGGCGTGGGTGGAATAGCCCATGAAGTTGCGATGCAGGTCGCCGCGCTGCTGCGCCCGCGCCAGATCGTCCTCGGGCAGGGCGAAGTGATCCATGCCGATGTAGACGTAGCCGGCTTCGCCCAGCTTGTCGATGGCGCAGCGCAGCAGGTCGAGTTTCTGTTCGGGGGAGGGCAGTTCCTCGGCGTGGATGCGTTGCTGCGGGCGGAACAGGGCCGGCAGGTGCGCGTAACTGTAGATCGCCAGCCGGTCCGGGCGCGCCTTCAGGGTGATGTCGAGCGTGCGCGAGAAGCCTGCGAGGGTTTGCCGGGGCAGGCCGTAGATCAGATCGACGTTCACCGAGCGCATGCCGTGGGCGCGGCAGGCATCGATGATCGCCAGGGTGTCGTCGACCCCCTGCACCCGGTTGACCGCCTGCTGCACATCGGGATCGAAGTCCTGCACGCCCAGGCTGGCGCGGTTGAAGCCGGCGCGGGCCAGCTGGCCCACTTCGTCCGGGCTGATGAAGCGCGGATCCAGTTCGATCGAGCAGTCGAAACCGGCACCGGAGGCGAACGAGAAGTGCCGGCGCAGCACGTCGACGACCTCGGCGATCTGGTCCGGCGACAGGAAGTTGGGCGTGCCACCGCCGAAGTGCACCTGGTTGACGTCGCGGTCGCGGTCGAACAGCGGCGAGACCAGCGCGATCTCGCGGTACAGGCGGGTCAGGTAGGCGTCGCCGCGGGCCTTCTCCCGGGTGATGATGCGGTTGCAGCCGCAATAGAAGCAGGGGCTGGTGCAGAACGGGATATGCAGGTACAGCGACAGCGGGCGCGGGATCGGGTCGCCGTTGGTGATCGCGGCCACCTCGCGCAGTTCCGCCTCCTGGAACTGCGCCGAGAACTGCGGCGCGGTCGGGTAGGAGGTGTAGCGCGGCCCCGGCTTGTCGTAACGCCGGAGCAGTTCGGGGTCGAAGAGGGCGGAAAGGGCGGGCATGGACAAAGGCTAGGCAATGCCGGCCCCCGGCGCCTTGACCTGAATCAACCCCGCGCGGGTTGGCCGGAAACCTTCAGCTATGTGAGGATGCCGGCCACTCCGGGCCGTCGCCGGGGACTGCTACGCTCGGGACACGTGCGGGTTCGCGTGGCCGCGTGCGGGAACGTTTTGAAGGAGTACGCGTGATCGGATACGAGGAAGCCCTGGCCCTGCTGCTGCGCGATGTCGTGCCGCTGGACACCGAATCGGTGGCGGCCTTCGATGGCGCCGGCCGGGTGCTGGCGGCGGACGTCCGCAGTCCCGGATTCCTGCCCCGCTTCGACAACGCCGCGATGGACGGCTTCGCGCTGGCGCTGGGCGATGCGACGGGCGAAGCCGGCACGGAATGGCCGGTGCTCGGATCGACGGCTGCCGGCGATGCCGCGGGCCAGCCAGCGGGGCCGGCGCGGCAGGGCGCGTGGGAAATCATGACCGGCGCGGTGATGCCGGATGGCCTGGACTCGGTGGTACCGGTCGAGCGCGTCGATGCGTCCGGTGGCACGGACGGCACGCCACCCACGCGCATCCGCCTGCGCGAACCGGTGCGGACGGGTGCCAACGTGCGCCGCCGCGGCGAGGACATCGCCGAGGGCGCGCGGGTGCTGACGAAGTGCGAACGTTTGGGCCCCGCGCAGATCATGCTGCTGGCCGCGCTCGGCATCGAACGCGTGCCGCTGGTACGGCGGCCGCGGGTGGCGCTGATCGCCACCGGTCGCGAACTGGCCGAAGCCGGCGAGGCGGACGAGGGCGCGTGGATCCATGACAGCAACACGCCGTTCCTGCGCCTGCGCCTGCATGCGGCCGGTGCCGAGGTGGTGGCGCGGGAACGGGTCGGCGACGATCCCGTAGGCTTCACCGCCGTGCTGGATCGCGTGCTGGCCCAGCGGCCGGATCTGGTAATCAGCACCGGCGCGGTGTCCAGGGGGCGTTTCGATTTCGTACCCGGCAGCCTGCGCGCGCGCGGCGCGGACGTGCGCTTCCACGGCGTGGCGATTCGCCCGGGCAAGCCGCTGCTGTGCGCGCGCCTGCGCGAAGGGCCGCTGCACGTCGGCCTGCCCGGCAATCCGGCCTCCTGCGCGGTGGGCCTGCGCTTTTTCGTGGAACCGCTGCTGCGTGCGATGCTGGGGTTGCCGCGCGAACGGCCCGCGCGCCTGCCGCTGGCCATGCCGGTGCATGCGCGCGCCAACCTGCGCACGCACCTGCACGCCATGCTGGAGGGCGACGGAGAGGGCCGGTTGGCGGTGCATCCGTTGCCCCGGCAGGAGTCCTTCCGGCTCGCGCCGTTCCTGTCATCGCAGGCATGGTTGGTGCTGCCCGAAGCCGGCGATGGCGACACCGTGATCGAACCGGGCCAGGCCGTCGATGTGTATCCGCCCGGCCATCTGGAACCGTTGGCGTGGCAACAGGAATCACCGTGATGGCGGGGCCATGAACACCATGCTTCCCGCCTGGCAGGGCATCGTGCTCGCCGGCGGACGTTCCTCGCGCATGGGCCGCGACAAGGCGCTGCTCGAATGGCGGGGCCGGCCGCTGCTGGAACACATGCGGGACTTGCTGTCCGACGCCGGTGCCGCGCGGGTGGTGATCAGCGGTACGCGTCCCGGTTACGACGCAATTCCTGATGCGATCCCAGACGACATCGGCGACGGCGGTCCGGCCGTGGCGCTCGCGCAACTGGTGCAACGGCTGCCCGATGGCGTCTGGCTGGCGGTGCCGGTGGACATGCCGCTGCTGGCAGCCCCGGCGTTGCACGCGCTGGTGGCCACATCCGCGGACTGTGCGATGTTCGAGCGCCATCCATTGCCGATGAGCATCACCCTCGATTCGCGCACCCGCGCGCTCCTGGCCGGCATCGTCGAGCTGCCGCCGAGCCAGCGTTCGCTGCGCGCGATCCATCACGCGCTCGCGGGCGTGGTGCTGGCGCCGGGTGCGTGGGACGCAAGCCTGATTGGTTGCAACACGCCGGAGGAATGGGCCGCGCTGCGCGAACGCGAGTAGATCGCGATCACGTCCGCGCGGTTGGCTTCGACCGGGGCCATCACTGGCCGACCCGCGACACGTTCATGCTGGAAAGTTTGTGCTAGGCTCGCTCCGCGGTTCGCCCAGCCATTCAAATGCCAGGTGAGCATCATGGAGCATCCACCCCGCCAGGACGTCGCGAGCAAGGCCCAGGAGCGCCTCGCATTCCTGTTGCTGACCGTCGTCGTCTTTCCTTTGAGCGCGGTGCTGATCGTCGCCGGCTATGGTTTCCTGGTCTGGATCTACCAGATGTTCGCCGGTCCGCCGACGGGTTGAGCGATGAGCCAGGCACGCCCGATCTCGCGACGCGCATTGCTTTTCGGCCGCAGCGACGGCGAATCGCCGGTGTCGCCACCGCGTACCGGACGGGCCGGCTCCTCACAGGCCCCTTCTGCACAGACCTTGCGTCCTCCCTGGGCATTGCGCGGCGCCGCGTTCGCGAATGCCTGCACCGGCTGCGTCGCCTGCGTGGACGCCTGTCCCGAACAGGTGCTGGTGCTGCGCAAGGGCAAGGCCGTGTTCGAACCGGAGCGCGGTGAATGCACGTTCTGCCATGCCTGCGTCGATGCCTGCGCGCCGGGCGCGCTGCGCGACGATGGCGTGCAGCCGCCCTGGAGCTATCGCGCGTACGTGGACGAAGCCTGCCTGGGTGCGCACGGCGTGGTCTGCGCCAGTTGCCGCGAGATCTGCCCGCAGTCGGCCATCCGGATTCCGCCCGCCGGGCGCGGCGCCGCTCATATCGACAGCGATGGCTGCAACGGTTGCGGCGCCTGCGTGTCGGTCTGCCCGGCCACCGCCATCCACCTGCACGCATCCGTGGAGACCGCCGCATGAGCCAGCCCGGCGACGACGAACTGCACATCGCCAGCTTCGTGATACAGCACCGGATCGACGCGGCGGAGGGCCTGGCCACGGCCATCGCCGCCTCGCCCGAACTGGAACTGGCGATCCCCGGGGAAACCCGCAGCGTGGTCCTGTGCGAATCCGCCGACCGCTACGCGGTGATGGACCGGATCGAACAACTGCGCGCCGTGCCCGGCGTGCTCAACGTATTGCTGGTCTACCACCATGCCGAGCCACGCGACGCGCTGGAGGCGGAAGTGGAGGCGCGTCCCGAAACAAACCTTGCCGGAGTCCATCCATGAGCACACGCCGGGAATTCATCCGCAACAGCGCCGTCGCCACCGCGGCGGCGGCGGCCGGCCTGCCGCTGGCCGGCGACGGCAGCAACCTGGTGACCGAGGGCGATCTGACCACGCTCAAGTGGGACAAGGCGCCGTGCCGCTACTGCGGCACCGGCTGCGGGGTCAACGTGGCGGTCAAGAACGGCCGGGTGGTCGCCACCCACGGCGACGTGCACGCGGAGGTCAACCGCGGCATCAACTGCGTCAAGGGCTATTTCCTGTCCAAGATCCTGTACGGCACGGATCGCCTGGCCATGCCGCTGTTGCGCAAGAAGAACGGCGCCTACGCCAAGGACGGCGAGTTCGAGCAGGTCGGTTGGGACGAGGCCTTCGACGTGATGGCCGCGCAGTTCAAGCGGGTGCTGAAGGAGAAGGGCAGCGACGCCATCGGCATGTTCGGCTCCGGGCAGTGGACCATCTTCGAGGGTTACGCCGCCAACAAGCTGATGAAGGCCGGTTTCCGCAGCAACCACATCGATCCCAACGCCCGCCATTGCATGGCCTCGGCGGTGATGGGCTTCATGCGCACCTTCGGCATGGACGAGCCCATGGGCTGCTATGACGACATCGAGGCGGCCGACGCGTTCGTGCTGTGGGGCTCGAACATGGCCGAGATGCATCCGATCCTGTGGACCCGGGTGACCGATCGACGGCTCTCGCATCCGCACGTGAAGGTGGCGGTGATGTCGACCTTCGAGCACCGCAGCTTCGAACTGGCCGACATCCCGATCGTGTTCAAGCCGCAGACCGATCTGGTCATCCTGAACTACATCGCCAACCACATCATCCGCACCGGCAAGGTCAACCAGGACTTCGTCAACAAGCACACCACCTTCAAGCGCGGCAACGACGACATCGGCTACGGCCTGCGTCCGGACAATCCGCTGGAGCTGAAGGCGAAGAACGCCAAGGATCCCACCGGCGGCGAGCCCATCGATTTCGAGGCCTTCGCCCGTTTCGTCGCTCCGTACACGCTGGACAAGGCGGTGGAGATGACCGGGGTGGAGCGCGGCTGGCTGGAGAAACTGGCCGAGCTGTACGCGGATCCGAAGATCAAGGTCACCTCGTTCTGGACCATGGGCTTCAACCAGCACACCCGCGGCGTGTGGGCCAACAACATGGTCTACAACCTGCACCTGCTGACCGGCAAGATCGCCACCCCGGGCAACAGCCCGTTCTCGCTGACCGGCCAGCCCTCGGCCTGCGGCACCGCGCGCGAGGTCGGCACCTTCAGCCACCGCCTGCCGGCGGACATGGTGGTGACCAACCCCGAGCATCGCAAACACGCCGAGGAAATCTGGAAGGTCCCGTACGGCACCATCAAGCCCAAACCGGGCTATCACGCGGTCGAGCAGAACCGCGCCCTGAAGGACGGCAAGCTCAACGCCTACTGGGTGATGGTCAACAACAACATGCAGGCGGCGGCCAACCTGCGCGAGGAAACCTGGCCCGGTTACCGCAACCCGGACAACTTCATCGTCGTGTCCGACGCCTATCCCACCGTCACCGCGCAGGCCGCGGACCTGATCCTGCCGGCGGCGATGTGGGTGGAGAAGGAGGGCGCGTACGGCAACGCCGAGCGGCGCACCCAGTTCTGGCACCAATTGGTCAAGGCACCGGGACAGGCGCGCTCGGACCTGTGGCAGTTGATGGAATTCTCCAAGCGCTTCACCACCGACGAATGCTGGTCGGCCGAGCTGCTGGCGGCCAATCCCCAGTTCAAGGGCAAGACCCTGTTCGATGTGCTGTATCGCAACGGCAACGTCGATCGGTTCCCGGTCGGCGATATCGAAGCGGGCTACGCCAACGACGAGTCGGCGGCGTTCGGGTTCTACGTGCAGAAGGGCCTGTTCGAGGAATACGCCGCGTTCGGTCGCGGCCACGGCCACGATCTGGCGCCGTTCGACGCCTACCACAAGGCGCGCGGACTGCGCTGGCCGGTGGTCGACGGCAAGGAAACCCGCTGGCGCTATCGCGAAGGCGCGGATCCCTACGTCAAGGCCGGCACCGGCTTCCAGTTCTACGGCAATCCCGACGGCAGGGCGGTGATCTGGGCCTTGCCCTACGAACCGCCGGCCGAGTCGCCGGACGAGGATTACAACCTTTGGCTGGTCACCGGGCGCGTGCTGGAGCACTGGCATTCCGGTTCGATGACCATGCGCGTGCCCGAGCTTTACCGCAGCTTCCCGGCCGCGGTGGTGTTCATGAATCCCGACGACGCGCGCGAGCGCGGGCTCAAGCGCGGCGACGAGGTGAAGGTGGTGTCGCGACGCGGCGAGATGCTGTCGCGGGTGGAAACGCGCGGCCGCAACCGGATGCCGCCCGGGGTCATCTTCGTGCCGTGGTTCGATGCCGGCCAGTTGATCAACAAGGTCACCCTGGACGCGACCGATCCGATTTCCAAGCAGACCGACTACAAGAAGTGCGCCGTCAAGGTGCTGGCCGTCTAGGAGCTTCGCCATGCGCAACAAGCCATTGCTGATCGCCGTGGGCCTGACGGTGGTGCTGGGGATACTGGTGTTCGTCGCCGGCTGGATGTTCGGCAGCCACCGCTCGCCGGAGACGGCGGCGCCGGCCGAAGCCGCCGGCGTCGCGCCTCCCGCGGTCGACGCGCCGCCGCCCGGTGCGCAGATCGACGCCATCCGCCGCGGCGTGCCGATCGATCAGGAGGGCGCGCCACCGCCGATGGCGCGGGTCGAGAACACCGACATCAAGCGGGTACGCGCCTATCCGATGCAGCCGCCGACCATTCCGCACGCCATCGACGGCTACCAGGTCGACAAGAACAGCAACCGCTGCATGCTGTGCCATGCGCGCGCCAACGCCGCCACTTTCCAGGCGCCGCCGGTCAGCGTGACCCACTACATGGACCGGGACGATCAGTTCCTGGCCACGATTTCGCCGCGCCGCTACTTCTGCAACCAGTGCCACGTGGTGCAGACCGATGCCAAGCCGCTGGTGGCGAACAACTTCCAGGATATCGACAGCGTCATCGCGACCACGCCGGCCGCGCCGACGACGTCGGCCAAGCAGGGGAGCGAGTGAGCCATGTGGGAACGGATCAAGCAACGCGTGCTGCCCATCTGGCGCACCCTGCGCTCACCCAGCCGGCACTACAGCCTGGGGTTCCTGACGGTGGCCGGTTTCGTGGTCGGGGTGGTGTTCTGGGGCGGCTTCAACACCGCGCTGGAAGCGACCAACACAGAGACCTTCTGCACCGGCTGCCATGAAATGCGCGACAACGTCTTCCAGGAACTGAAGACGACCATCCACTACACCAATCGTTCCGGCGTGCGCGCGACCTGCCCGGACTGCCACGTGCCACACAACTGGACCAACAAGATCGCCCGCAAGATGCAGGCGTCCAAGGAAGTCTGGGGCAAGGTGTTCGGCACGATTGATACCCGCGAGAAGTTCCTCGATCACCGGCTGGAACTGGCGATGCACGAGTGGGAGCGCTTGAAGGCCAACGACTCGCTGGAGTGTCGCAACTGCCACGACTATTCGTCGATGGACCTGACCCGGCAGGGATCGCGCGCGGCCCAGACCCACAAGCTGTGGCTGGGCACCCAGAAGAAGACCTGCATCGATTGCCACAAGGGCGTGGCCCACCACCTGCCGGACATGACCGGAGTGCCGCAGGGCTGAACTCCCCAGCCGCTGCGGCTTCCCCAAAAACGAATCCGGCCACGCCCGGCAGATACGAAGGCCGGTGGCCGGCGCCATGCGTTCCGGCGGCTACTTGCCGCCGCGGCGACGCTCCTCCTCGCGCATCTTCTTGCGCAGGAACAGGCTGACCCAGATGCCGATGCCGAACATCACCAGGCTGCCGCCGATGGCGAGCCAGCCGACCGGCTCCAGCAGGATTTCGCGAAGGATTGGATGCATGTGCGGCGGTTCCCCGGATGGACTGCGGGCAGGTTAGCGCGCTGGCGGTCGGCGGCATTGACCTGAATCAATGGCGGTTCGCGGGGGCGGGGTGCGAAGAGCGCGTGCAGGGATTCAACGGGCCGATATGCGATAAGGGGGCCGGAGGGTCGCATCCATGAGCGGAATCTATTCTTTGCTGATTTCCCCCGAGCACGCCGAACTGGTGCAGGGCGACGTCGGTGCGGATCTGGGGCAGGGATTCCGCCTGGTCCACGAACAGTCGCAGAAGCGTACCGGGGCGCGTTGGTACTTCTACGCCGAGCGCTCGTTGAGCAAGCCCGAGGCGCTGCACCGCGCCCAGCAGTGGTACGACTCCAGCGGCCACCCCGACTGGCCGGGATTGGCCGAACGCGCCTGAACCCGTTGTCCAGTGTCCTCGACATGGCCTTCACCGGACTTGTCACAGCTTGACCGGGATCATCCAGGGACCGGTCCCATGCTGGAAGTTCAGAGTCCCGAAACGGCCAGCCAGTCCGTCCTGCTGGCGCTGGAGGATGGCATCCGGCGGATCCGCGATCCCCGTGAGGTGATGGCGTTCGCCGCCGCGCATCTGGCCCGCCACCTGCGCGTCGATCGCGTCTGCTATGCCGAGATGGACGAGGCCGGGGAGCGATTCGCCCTGCAGGTCGAATCCGGCAACGGGCGTTTGCCGCCGCTGGCGGGACAGCAGCGGCTGGACGATTTCGGCGACTTCGTGGGCGAATCGATGCGCCGCGGCGAAGTGCTTTGCTGCGACGACACCGCGGCGATCCGGGGCCTGTCGGCGCTGCAACGGCGCGCCTACCGCGACAGCGGAATCCGCGCGCACATCAGCGTGTCGCTGGTGCGCGACGGCGATTCCCGGGCAATCCTGGCGGTGCATCACGCCGATCCACGTGTCTGGACTTCCGCCGAACGGGCGCTGGTGCGGGACGTCGGCGAGCGCACCTCGGCATCGGTGCTGCGCACGCGGGTGGCGGCGGAACTGCGCCGCAGCGAGGCGCGGTTCCGCCAGTTGTTCGAGTCCATCGATCAGGGCTTCTGCATCATCGACGTGCTGTTCGACGCCGATGGCCATGCCTGCGACTACCGCTTCGTCGAGGTCAACGGCGCGTTCGCGCGCCACACCGGCCTGGGCGAGGTGGTCGGACGCACCGCGCGCGAGGTCGTCGCCGATCTGGAAGCCTCCTGGTACGAACTGTACGGCGAGGTCGCGCTCACCGGGCAGCCGCGACGGTTCGAAAAACAGACGGTGGGCATGGGTGGACGCTGGTTCGAGGTTTACGCGTTCCCGCTGGAAGGAGGCGGCCACCAGGTCGGCATCCTCTTCAGCGACATCAGTGATCGCCGCCGGATCACCGACGCCATGCGCGAAAGCCAGTCGCAGCTGGCCGCGGTCATCGAGCACGTGCCGGTGGGCATCGGCCTGTTCGACACCGAGGGCCGCTACCTGATGGCCAACCCCCATCTGCAGGAACTGGTCGGCAACGTGCTGCCGTCGCGCGAGCCGCGCTCCCGCTGGCGCGCCTACGACGCGGAAGGCAACCTGCTGGCGCCGAGCGAGTATCCGAGTGCGCGGGCGCTGCGCGGCGAAACCGTGCCGCCGACCGTGGATTTCCATATCTACCTGGATGGCGTGGAGCGCTGGATCGTGTTCGGCGCGGTGCCGTTGTGGCGCGACGGCAAGGTGGCCGGCGGCATCTCGGTGGCCCAGGACATCACCGAGCGCCGGCGGGTGGAAAGCGCGCTGCGCGAGAGCGAATGGCGGCTTTCCACCCTGATCGAGGGCATCCCGCTGCTGGTGTGGCGATCCTCCGATCGCGGCCACTGGACCTGGGCCAGCCCGCAATGGGAGCAGTTCACCGGCCAGTCCCAGCAGGACGCGGTCGGGCTGGGCTGGCTGGCGTCGATCCATCCTGAGGACCGCGATGCGACCTTGCAAGCGTGGGCACGCGCGGGCGAACGCGAGGAGATGAAGGTCGAACACCGCGTGCGCCAGGCCGGCACCGGCAGCTACGTCTGGCATTCCACCCGTTCGCGCGCATTGAAGGATCCGCGCGGACGCATCGTCGAGTGGCTGGGCACGACCGCCGATATCCAGCAATTCAAGAACCTGCACGCGCGCCAGCGCGAGCTGTTGGAACTTCAGGCCGACCAGAGCCGGCGCAAGGATGAGTTCCTGGCAATCCTCGCCCACGAGCTGCGCAATCCGCTGGCGCCGCTGCGGACCACCCTGGAGTTGCTGGTGGAGGCGGGCGATGCGCCGTTCGCGCCCGCGCTCGCGCGGATGCAGCGACAGGTCGATCACATGGTAAGGCTGGTGGAGGATCTGCTGGAGGTTTCGCGGATCACCCACGGCACCATCGAGCTCCGCCGCGAGCAGCTGGACGTCAACGAGGTGCTGCAGGTCGCCATCGATACCAGCCGGCCATGGATAGAGCAGGCCGGGCACCAACTGGAGGTGGCGCTGTCACCGCACGCCTGCATCGTCGACGGCGATCCGGTTCGGCTGGCGCAGGTGTTCTCCAACCTGCTGAACAACGCCGCCAAGTTCACCCATGCGCCGGGCCGCATCGCCCTGGGTTCGCGCCGGGAAGATGGCTGGCTGCGGGTCAGCGTCGCCGACAACGGCGTGGGCATGCCGCCCGAGCGGATTGGCGAGATATTCAACCTGTTCACCCAGATCCGGCAGGAAAAGCAGCAGATGCTGAGCGGACTGGGCATCGGCCTGACCCTGGTTCGCAGCATCGTCGAACTGCACGGCGGGCGCGTGCGCGCGCACAGCGACGGCATCGGCCACGGCAGCCACTTCGAAGTCGAACTGCCGCTGGTCAACACATCGAATCCGGGAGAAGACGACATGGCCACCGACTACACCACGCCTGGAAACCGCCATCGGGTGATGGTGGTGGACGACAACCGCGATGCGGCCGACGCCATCGCCGAGTACCTGGAGTTCGCCGGCCACGACGTCGCGGTGGCCTACGATGGCGAAGCGGCACTGGCGCGTTTCGCCGGTTTCGCGCCGGAGATGGTGCTGATGGATCTGGGCATGCCCGGCATCAGCGGCTACGACACCGCCACCCGCATGCGTGCCCTGAACAGCGGTGCGGCGCTGACCCTGGTGGCGCTCAGCGGCTGGACCCACGAGGAGGACAAGCGACGCTCGCGCGAAGCCGGATTCGACGCGCACCTGGCCAAGCCGGTGGAAGTGGCGACCCTGCGCCGGTTGATCGAGGAACATCTCGGCCGCGGATGAGCGCGCCGCCCCGTCATCGCGGCGGCTTTCACTTGGCGTGATCATCGCGCCCTGACAATGGAATTCCCGATCAGGAATCCGGTCATGGAATCGCACGCCCATCACGCCGAACCGCCACAGGGAGCGGGCAGGCGGCGCGGACAGATCCTGCGCTTCCTGTTCCGCTACCGGAACTCGGGCCTGTTCTCCGGGCTGGATACCAGCCTGGAGGATGCCGCGCTGCAGGTACCGGAAGGCACGCCCCAGGAGCTGGCCCAGGATCTGGAGGCACTCGGCCCGGCGTTCGTGAAGATCGGGCAGATGCTCTCGACCCGGCCGGACATCGTGCCGCCGGCCTTCGCCAGTTCCTTCGAACGCATGCAGGAACGGGTGGAACCGGTGTCGTTCGAGGCCGTCCGCGAAGTGGTGGAAACCGAACTCGGCGTGCGCGTGAGCCATGCCTTCTCCGGGTTCGAACCGGAACCGCTGGGCTCGGCGTCGCTGGCTCAGGTGCATCGCGCCTGGTTGCGCGACGGCACGGCGGTGGCGGTCAAGGTGCAGAAGCCCGGCATCGCCCAGCAACTGCTCGGGGATCTGGAACTGCTGCGCGGCTTCGCCCGCAATGCCGATCGCTTCACCGAAATGGGGCGGCGGGTGCGCTTCGCCGACTGGCTGGAGGAATTCAGCCGTACCCTGTTGGCCGAGCTGGACTACCAGGCCGAGGCCGAGAACCTGCTGCGGTTCCGCCTGCACCTGGCGCCGTTTCCGGAACTATGGGTACCGGCGCCCGTCGCCGATCTCAGCCGGCGCCGGGTACTGACCATGGAGCTGGCCGAGGGCATCCGGGTGGATCAGATTCCGGGCGTGCGCCGGACCGAGCAGCCGATGGATCTGCTGGCATCGGCGCTGCTGCGCGGCTATCTGGACCAGATCTTCGTGCATGGTGAAATCCATGCCGATCCGCATCCGGGCAACCTGCGGGTGACCCGTGACGGCCGGCTCGCGGTGTTCGATTTGGGCATGGTGGTGAACGTGCCGCCCAAGCGACGCGACTGCCTGCTCAAACTGCTGTTCGCCGCGGTCGACGGACGCGGTGAACAGGCCGCCGACGAGGCCATCGCCATGGGCACCCGGCTGGAGGATTACGACGAGGAGCGTTTCGTGCGAGAGGTCGGGCACCTGGTCAGTCACTACAACGCGCATTCGGCCTCGGCCTCGGCCGGCAGGGTCGTGCTGGAACTGGTACGGGTCGCCACCACCAGCGGGTTGCGCACGCCGCCGGAACTGAGCCTGCTGGGCAAGGCGCTGTTGAACCTGGATGCGGTCTGCCGCCAGTTGGCACCGAAGATGGATCCGAAAGCGGTCGTCGAACGACACCTGCAGCATGTGATGCGCGCGCGCCTGCGGCAATCGTTCTCCTCGTCCAACGTCGCCAGCGAACTGATCGAGATCCAGACCCTGCTGCGGGAAGGTCCGCGCAAGCTGTCCGACGCGCTGTCGCTGGTGGCGGAAAACAAGCTGCAACTGCGGGTGGCCGGGCTGGAGGAATCGCGGCTGATGGAAAACCTGCAGAAGATCGCCAACCGGATTGCTGCCGGGCTGGTGACTGCCGCGCTGATCGTCGCGTCCTCGCTGATGATGCGGGTGGAAACCCGCAGCACCCTGTGGGGCTATCCAACCGTCGCGTTGCTGCTGTTCCTGCTGGGCGCCGGCCTGGGCGTGGGCATCGTGATCAGCGCCCTGCGGCGCGATCGGACCGCGCGCTCGCGCGAGGAGCGGGCACCGCGCTGAGCCAGGCCATGAGCGCGTTCCTGTACCTGTTTCCCTGCGCCGGCGAGGATCTGGTCAAGCTCGGCATCTCGCGGGATCCGCTGGGCCGCATCCGCGGCCTGGCGCCGCGCTGGTTCGAATTCTTCGATCTCGACCACGCCCTGCTGCTGCAGGCCGACGCATTGGCCGAGGCGCAGGCGTGGGAAACCGCGCTGAAACGCTCGCTGCGCGAGTACAACGCGCCCGCGCCGCTGTTGTCGGTGGCTGCCGCGGGTGGTCATACCGAGTGGTTCCGGGGCGCCCAGCGGGACATCCGCACCCACATGGACGCGATGGCGGAGCAAGGTTTCCACCTGCATCCTGCGCGGCCATGGCTGCGCGACGCATTGCTTCGCGGCAGCGATGACCCCTATGGCCGGGCCGAGGCGATCTGGCAGGCGATGCTCGACGCGGGCGTCGAACCGGAATCCTCCGCGCGTCATCCGTTCGCGCAGGCGTTGCGGGACCTCTGCGACGAACAGATCGCACTGGACCTGGCGCTCGACGCGCGCGTCCCGTCGGCGATCGCGGCGTGGCATCGCCGGCATCGCGCCTGAGCGGTCAATCCGGCGCCTTGGCGGGGACGAACGGCGAAACCGGATCGCTGGCGGGGAAGGTTTCCTCCAGTGATTCGTCCTGGTTCTCGCTTTCACGCTGTTTGCGTTTCTGCCGTTCGTGCGGTGTCTCGGGCGCGTCCCGATACTCGTCCGGTGCGGGCGGATCCTTGCGGTCGCGGTTCATGGCGTGCTCCATTGGAGGAACGGCTCCAGTCTGGAAGCGCGCCGGTGGTACCGGCGTGAACGATCCGCCGAATCCCGATGGAAGCGTGCGGGAATTCAGCGGCGGTTGCGATCGCCGGTGCCGAGCGGATCCGGATAGTCGCGCTCCGGATTGCGCCGGCCGGTTCCGCGTGGCACGTCCGGCTGGTCGTGTTCCTTCCAGCGCGCCTTGTCGTTGCGAAGGCGATCGGCGGTATGCGCCTTTTGCTCATCGCTGTCCGGGTTGTTGCGGGATGGTGCCTCGGGTTTGCTCTTCATGGCATGCGCTCCTCGTTGTCGGGACAGGGATGCAGGGGAGGGTAACTAGGGAGGGAACGTCGCGCCGGCCACGCGCGCGGCAACCTGGCGAAGATCACGGCGCAGTTCGCGCAACGCCTGGTCACGCGCTTGGCCCTGCATGCGCAGGATGGCGGACGGATGCCAACTGGCGATGGCCTCGGTGCGTTCATCCAATGCACGCCAGCGACCGCGCTCGCGGGTCAGCCGGAACGCATTGCCGAACAGTGTCTGCGCGGCCATCGCGCCCAGCGCCACCACCCAGCGCGGCCGCAGCCGCAGCAGTTCGGCGGCCAGCCACGGCCGGCACGCGGCCTGTTCGCCGGCATTTGCGCGCTGGTGCAGGCGCACCTTGCCGCGCTGGCGGAACTTGAAGTGCTTGACGGTGTTGGTCAGGTACACCTCCTCCACCGCAAGTCCGCTTTGTTCCAGCAGTTCGCGCAGCAGGCGCCCGGCCGGTCCCACGAACGGCTCGCCCTGGCGATCCTCCTGATCGCCAGGCTGTTCGCCGATGAACATCACCGCCGCGCGTGCCGGACCGCGGCCGAAGACGGTCTGGGTGGCCTCGCGCCAGAGCGGACATGCCCTGCAGTCCGCCGCGCGCAGCCGCAACTGCCGTAGCGAACCGGCGGGAACGGTCTCGACCGGTTTGGCCAGCGGTACCTGCGTGGGCGGTACGCGCGGCATCGCGCTCAGGCGTCGGGGCGCGCGCGCGAATCAGGCATCGGCCAGTTCCTGGATCGAGGGCCTGCGCGGCGCGACGGTCGTGCTCGCCGGGATCGGCAGGGGCATCGGCGCGACCGCGACGGCATGCCGGCGCTCGCCGGCCGCGAGCACACGCAGGCGTGCGATGCGGCTGCGGGCCCAGCGCGCGGCCCAGCGCATGCCCGCCGCCACCGAACGCACGGCGACATTGGCCTGCGGGTTGAGCGGGTCGTGCAGTTGCACGCTCACCAGCCAGCCGTCGCGGCAGGGATGGATTTCCAGCACCCTGCGACCCTCGAGCATGAGTCTTGCCCCGGCCCATGTGTCGTCGGCGGTCGCTTCCACCCAGGTGAAGTCGGCGGGAAGCTTCATCGGCACGGCTTTGGTCATGGGATGCATCCTGATCTGTGGGGGATGCGGTTACTTAGCAGATTGCATGCCACTCGAAAATGACTGGAAACGGCAACGCGAATGCACATGCGCATTCGCATGGAGGCACTGGTTTCCGGACGCGCGAAAAAATTTCACTTCAAGTGCAGAGCGCGTGAAGAGGATGCGTTTGCATTGCGCTCACAGCACCGGTTCTAGCGTACTTGTTCAGTTGCAAAGCCAAAATCGTTCCTGTTTTTCCGTAACCGGGAGTGAACATGAAACGCAGCGAAAAGAAGACGACTAAGAAGGCGGCGAAGAAGGCGGCGAAGAAGGCTTCGCCTGGCAGCGCCGCCAGGAAGACATCATCGGCCGCCAGCGCGGACACCGCGGCGAAGACGGCGCAGAGACAGCGGCGCCTGCAGGAAGAAGCCATGGACAGGAATGCTCGGGCACCTTCGACGAAAAAGCAGCCGGTGCAGGCCGGAAGTCGTAGGCAACCCGAACCGCCGTTGAGCCGGCAGCATCTGCGCAAGCCGGGCAATGAAGCCGAACTCGAGCTCCCGCCACGCTTCCTGGCCCCTGACTATCGCGGCAGCGGCAAGCTCCAGGGCCTGCGGGCGCTCATCACCGGCGGAGACTCGGGCATCGGACGCGCGGTCGCGGTGCTGTTCGCGCGCGAAGGAGCCGACGTGGCGATCGTGTACCTGGACGAGCACGAGGATGCACGCGAAACTGCGCGCCATGTGCAAGCCGAAGGACGCCAGTGCCTGCTGATCAGCGGGGATGTGCGCGATGGCCGGTTTTGCGAGCGCGCGGTGGCGGATGTGGTGGCGTCCTTCGGCGGGCTGGACGTCCTGGTCAACAACGCCGCGTTCCAGCAACACGCCAAACGGCTCGAGGACATCAGCGACGCACAGTTGGCCGAGACCCTGCAGACCAACATCGGCGGCTACTTCAACATGACCCGCGCGGCGCTGCCGCACCTGGGGGAGGGGGCGAGCATCATCAACAGCGGATCAGAAACCGGACTGTTGGGCAGCAAGGAACTGCTCGACTATGCGGCGACCAAGGGCGCCATCCACGCATTCACCAAATCGCTGGCGAGCAACCTGCTGCCACGCGGCATCCGGGTCAACGCGGTGGCGCCGGGACCGGTGTGGACGCCGCTGAACCCGGCGGACCGCGAGGCGGAGAAGGTGGCCACGTTCGGCAAGGACAGCGACATGGGCCGTCCCGCGCAACCAGAGGAGCTTTCGCCGGCCTACGTGTTCCTGGCCTCGCCGATCACCGCCTCCTATATCAGCGGCGCGGTGCTGCCGGTGATGGGCGGACCCTACGGCTAGCGGGACAGGCCTGGCGGGGCGCGACCGTCGTCAGGTGCGGTCGCGCAGCCCGGTTTCGCCGGACTGCTTGGCGCAGTGCGCGCAGCAGTAGATGGTGCCGTCACTCTCTACGCCATGGCCGATGACCGCGCAGCCGCAATGCGCGCAGCGCGGTGCGAAGGCGTGGATCGCGCACTCGAAGGCATCGAAGGTGCCGGTACGTCCCTGCTGGGTCAGGGTGAAGCTCTTGTCGTAATCGTTGCCGCATACATCGCATCGGGCCATGGGATGGCTCCTGTCGTGGAGTGATGGAGACGCGCGCCTGGCGGATGGACGCCACTAGTAGACGCCTTCGGGACTGGGCTGGGGCCGGCCGGGAACATCCGGCGCGACGCGTTCCAGGATTGGCGCGAGGACCTGTTCGGATTCCTCCAGCCACGCCAGCATGCGCAGCGCCCAGTCACGCAGGTCATCGTGGGTGCACCGCTGCGAGGCCTGGTCGAACAGCGGCCAGGCTTCATCCAGCATGGACTGCAGCGCAAGCGCGGCGTGGTGCTCGTACTCCGCGGGCCGGAATCCGGGCAGGCGGGTCGCGCCGTCCTCGCCCGCGGTCGAGGTGTCGAAGCCCGCCCATATCCCGTCCTCGGCCTGGTGCTGGGCCAGGATCATGCGGGCGAGGGTGCGCAGCGATTCATCCTCGGCATGTTCCAGGATGCCGTTGGCCAGGCGGCGTTCGCGCAGTCCCAGCGCGAGTGCCGAGGCGACGAAGGCGTCGTCGTCGAAATCCGCGCCGGCGGTGCCCTCGCGCGGCCGCGCGGCCAGATGGCGGAACAGCACGACCGCGCCGGTGGCCAGGGCCAGCCACGCGATCAGGGATGTCCGATGCTTCATGCGGATTCGCCTCCTCACGGCCGCCCGTGCAGGCGGCCGTGGTCATGGTTGGCGTGGACACGCCTCAGTGGGTGCTGCCCCCGGTGGGCGTGGTGCCGGTGGTGGTGGCAGGACGGCTTGTCGCGCCGCGATTGCGACCGCCGGCTTCGGAGGTCGTCGGGGTTTCGAGCCCGGCGTCTCCGGTCCGTCCCATGCTCGGCGTCACCCGGATCTCGTTGTGGACCTCGCGCACGCCGCCGCATGCATCGGCGATGTCCTCGGCGCGGTGCTTCATCCAGCGTTGTTCCACCGTGCCGCTCAGGGTGGCGACGCCGCCACTCACGCTGATCTGCAGATCGTCCGCGTCCAGGCAAGGGTCGTCGGTAAAGCGTTCATTGAGATCCTCGGTGATGCGCTCGTCGGAACGGGTGTAGCCGCGCGGCCCGCGTCCGCGGAAATTCCGCTGGCCGGATTCCTGGCCATACCCGGAGGCCCCGGCGCGGGTGTCGTCGCGCCAGTCGGACGGGCTGCGACCCATCCCGCCGGAGGACTGGCCGTAACCGTAGCCGGAACTGCTGCCGTAGCCGACGCCGGGTTCGCGTGGATAGCGCCCGCTGCGTCCATAGCCGCTTCCGGCGAACACGTCGCCCTGCGCGTAGCGCTGGCTGAAATCCTCGGGCCCGTAGATCCGGCCCGGATCGCGCTCGCGTCCCCAGGCCTGACTGTATTCGCCCGGCGGGTCGTAATAGCCGCTTTCGCGGTCGCCCGTGCGCCCGGCCGGACGATAACCGCCGGCGAAGTCGCTATCGTCGAAGCCCCGTCCGTATTCGCGCTGGCCGGCATCGCCGCGGCCGCTGAATCCGGAGCGTCCGCTTCCACCGCCATATTGCCCGCGCACATCCTCGTCGGACTCGCGGCCGCGTCCCCAGCGCTCGTACTCGTCCGCGCCAAACCGGCCTTCTTCCCGGGCCTGTGCGCGCGTTCGCGATGGCTGGATACCGGCGGTGCCATAGCCTTCGCCATAGCCACGCGAGGAACGCTCGTCGTCGGGATGCCTGTCTTCCGGACGCATGCCTTCGTGTTGCCTGCCGTATTGCCGGTTGTACTGGTTCATGTCCTGTCTCCGGTTCTGCCACCATTCGCGGCTGGCGTCTGCCAGCTGCGTTGCCAGTTGCCGCAGTTCGCCTATCGCGGCCTTCAGTTCGACGCCCACGTGCCTGCCGTCGTCGTGTCTGCTCTCGTCGTGTCTGTTCTCGTCCATTGCCTGCTCCTGGAAGAAAGGAGTGGAAAGGAGCGTGGTGCGCCACTCCGTCCGTGGACGGCACGCAAACGGCATGCCATCGCCACAGGCCGGCAGGCGCGGGCGCCGACGGCGCCGGCCGGCCTCGGCAGGCAGCTTTTGCGCCGAAAGGAAGTTTGTGCGCGGAGCGGATCGGCACGCGGTTTGCGTGGATAAGCGGCAGACGAATGAAGCGCGACGGCGCGGAGGTGGAACATGAAACGCTGGATGATCGCCGGCCTTGTGTGGGCCATGGCCGTGGCCGTGATGCCGGCCTGCGACCGCCGGGACGATCCTTCGGTTCCCCCGGCCAGCACGGGCAGCAGCACTCCGCCCGGTGAAAGGGTCGATGCGGGTGCCGATGACAAGGCCGCGGTGAAAGACGAGCCGGTCCACCTGACCCAGCCGCCGCCCACCGCGACCGAGTGCGATGGCAAGGTCGGTGACGAACTCGCGTCGTGCCTGCAGGACCATGCGGCGCGCAAACGTGCGACGCCGCCTTCACCCTGACGCAGAAATTTCACGGGATGCAGCATGTGCCGCCCGCGCAGCCGCTTGGACGCGCCTGCGCGAGCTCCACCGTTGGCATGGACATTGCGGAGTACGCCACGGCGCCGGTTATCTCCAGTCGCCGCATTTCTCCCAACAGAAGGCGTTCCCATGTCCCGTACCCCACTGTCATTGAATCCTTCCTCGACGAACACCCACGGCACTGCGACCTCCGCCCCGCGCGGACAGGACCAGGGCAGGCGCCGGGAGCCACGCGGATTCGCCGCGATGGATCCGGAACGGCAACGCGAAATCGCACGCAAGGGCGGGCGCGCCGCGCACCGCAGCGGCAACGCGCATCAGTTCGATTCCGAAGAAGCCCGCGAAGCGGGACGCAAGGGCGGCGAGGTGGTCAGCCAGGATCGCACGCACATGGCCCGGATCGGCGCGCGCGGTGGCGAAGCGCGTGGCGCGAATCGCCGGCAGCAGACGCGCGAGCGTGGCATCGAGGGCGGCGAGGGAAGTACGGAGCCGGAGGATGGCGGGACCCTGCTATCCGGGAGCACGCCGTCCACGCGTCATCACTGAGGTGAGGAAAACGGCAAACCGCGAACCGCGGAATCAATCACCCGCGCGGGGCGGTGCCGGTCTCGCCCTGCCGCGGGGAACCGCCGATGGTCATGCGATCCAGCAACGCGCCGCACTGGACGACGGCCATGTCGATCCGGTCCAGGCCGGAGCGGACGTCATCGATCTGGCCCTGCGCGAGCGCTTCCCGCGCGATGGAATTGGCATACAGGATCAGGTTCAACTCGTTGCGCAGATCGTGCTGCCAGTCAGACATCGTCGCGCTTCCTGGCCAGGTGGTTGTGCACGGTGCGCACGCTGATGCCCAGGGCCCGGGCGGTCGCGGTCTTGTCGCCGGCGTGGAAGGCCAGGGTCTTGCGCAGCATTTCCGCCTCCACCTGGGCGAAGGTCATGCCCACCTGGAAACGCACGCTCGCCGGGTCGTCGTCGCCCGGCAATCCGCGCCGGTCCAGTTGCAGCGGAACCGCGCGCACGCTGTCGTCCTGGCTGCGCAGGTAAGCCAGTTCGATCGCGCTGGACAGTTCGCGCACGTTGCCCGGCCAGGCGTGCGCCATCAGGCCCGGCAGGCAGCGTTCCTCCAGCCGCCGGGCGTGCCCGGTGCGCCGGTTGAGCCGATCGACGAAGGCGGTGGCCAGCAGCGGGATGTCCTGCTTGCGCGCACGCAGCGGCGGCACCTCGATGGGATAGCGGACCAGGCGGAAATACAGATCCTGGCGCAGATCGCCGCAGCCGTCCGCCGACAGGCGATGGGTGGCCGCGATGACGCGCACATCGATCGGCACCTCGCCCTGGCCGCCGATTCGCTGGACCACGCCGGTTTCCAGTGCGCGCAGCAGGTAGACCTGCAGCGCCGGCGGCATGTCGCCTATCTCGTCCAGGAAGAGCGTGCCGCCCTGGGCCTGCTCGAAGAAACCCAGGTGGCGCGCGGCGGCGCCGGTGAAACTGCCACGCTCGTGGCCGAACAGCTCGCTGGCGAGCAGTTCGCCCGGAAGCGCGCCGCAGTTGACCGCGACGAAACGGCCGCCGCGGCCGCTCTGCGCATGGATGGCACGCGCCGCCAGTTCCTTGCCGCTGCCGGTCTCGCCGAACAGCAGCACGCTCACGTCGTGGGGCGCCGCGCGGGCGATCTCCTGGCGCAATGCCTGCATCGGTGGACTCTCGCCGAGCAGTCCATCGCCGTCGTCGCGCAGCGCGGCCTCGCGCGCATGGTGCGACTGGCGCACATCGTCGAGCAGGCCCATCAGGCGGGTGGGCGGCAGCGGCTTGGGCAGGTAGGCCGAGGCGGCGGAGGCCACCGCCCGCCGCGCATGCTCGATATCGCTGCTGCCGCTGACGAACACGATCTGTCCCTGGTGCTGCACCGGGATGCGCTCGAGCACGTCGAAGCCGGTGCCATCCGGCAGGTGCATGTCCAGCAGGGTCAGCTCGGGGTCGTGGCGCGCCAGCCAGGGCGCGGCATCGGCGACGCGATGGAAGGCATGTGCCGTGAAGCCGCGGCGCCGGGCCATGTCCAGGGTCATCGACGCGAACTCGGTGTCGTCGTCGACGATGGCAAAGCATGGATTCGGCATGTTCACTCTCGTGGATCACCAGCATGTGAGCATCACCCAACGGCTGTTAGGGCAACGCGAAGCGGACACGGCCACATCGGGATGCGATGTGCATGCCGTGTTGATGTTCATGAAGGTGATCGCGCGACCCACGCGCGCATCCTGTCACGCGTGGGTGCGAGGCCGATTCAGCCCAGCCGCTGATCCATCCGGAAACGGTGCGCGGCCAGGTAGCTGATCCGCGTGAACAGCGGATGGCGCGGATTGAGCAGCAGGTTGTGCTCGCACGGACACAATGCGCTGGGCACCTGCGCCGCCAGGGTATTGCCGGTAGCGAGCCAGGCGTCGCCCAGCGCCTGCACTTCGGTCCGGTAGGGACGCTCCCGCCACAGCAGATCCTCGGCGACCTCGATGACATGCAGCGAACCGGACGGAACGCGCGCCTCGATCAACTTCAGTTGATTGACCGGCGTGCTTTCCAGATGCGCACGATGTTCGAGCATCGCCGCGGCGGCGCTGCAGGCGGCGTAGATCACCGGCAACTGCCCGCTGGTCCAGCGGCCAGGACGGTCGGAGACGGGGAATACGTGGGTGACGGCGGTGTCCTCGACCATCACGAAAGCGGGCATCGTTTCGTTCGGCATGGCGCTGCTCCCTCGAAGGGATGATCGATGATGGGTTCGGAGACGCGAAGACCGTGTGCAACCGTGGCCTTCACATGACGGGTCCGCGTGCTCGGGTAGGGTCGGATTCCTCCGTTTCCGCTTCGACATGCGCGCAATTTCCGGTTTTTTCCATCGCCAGCGACCCCCTCGCGCCACGCGCTGGCCGGCGCGGGTGCTGGCGATGATCGCCGTAGCCTGCATGGCTGGGGCGTTCGCCACGGCTCCGGCCTCCGCACCGCCTTCCTCATCCTCCGTCGGCACGCCGTCGGAATCGGCGCAGACCACCGCGCGCGAAGTGCTGGAGGAAGTGGGCGAGCGCGACAACGCACCGCCCTACAGCCGGCGGCTGTGGCAGGGCGCCGCGCTGGAATGGACACGTGCCATGCCCGCGATCGAGCGCGATCTCGCCGGCGCATGGCAGGAGCTGCGGCGGCAGGTGGCGGAACGGTTCTGGGGATTGGCGGCGCTGCTGTTGGCCTGGGCCGGGACGCTGTGGCTGGTTCCCTGGTCGATCTCGAAACTGGTTCCGCGCCTGCCCGAAGGGCGCATCCGGCGGTCGCTGCCCGCGTTGCTGCGGGTCGCCGGCACCACCCTGTGCAGCGCGGTCCTGCTGATCGCGATTGGCCAGGTGCTCGGATGGGGCGCGCCAGCCGGTTCGCCGCTGTCGGCATTGCTGGGGCCGCTGATCGGCGTTCTGGCCTTCGCGGTGTTCATGGCCAGCCTGGGCCGCAATGTGCTGTCCTGCGGCGATGCGGGCCTGCGCCTGCCCGACATTCCGGACGAGGTGGCCGCGCGGATGCGCCACGTTCCGTGGTTGCTGGCGGGGTCCGTCGCCGCCGCGACCTGGCTGGAGATCCTGCTGGTGCGCTGGTTGCCTGGACAGGGCTATGCGTCGCGCCTGGCGACCGCGGGACTGGCGGTGTTCCTGGCCGCGGTGCTGGCGAGCGTGTGGTCGCGGCTGGGGCTGGCCCTGCGCACGAACCCCGCCGACGCGCCGACGGGACGCCATCGCGTCCTTCTGCGCGGCGTGGTGGTGGTGGGTTGGGGGCTGATCCTGGGCAGCCTGTTCGCCACGCTGCTGGGCTACTACGCCGCCGGCGGTTTCCTGATCAAACAGACCTTGTGGGGCGGCGTGGTGCTGGTGTTCACCTATCTGCTGGCGGCGGCCAGCGGCGACACCATTGATGCCTACCTGGGCGGCGGTGGCCGCGCCGGGCGGGTGCTGGCGTGGCGACTGGGACTGGAGCCGCGCAAGGTCGATCAGGTCGGCGCGCTGGTCTACGGCGTGGTCCGCCTGCTTCTGTTGCTGTGCGCGCTGGTGCTGCTGGCCGCGCCCTACGGGCTGGGGCCTTCCGAACTGTTCGCACGCCTGCATCCGCGCACGGCGGTGATCGCGATCGGCCAGCTCCGGCTGGGCGCGGGCGATCTGCTGCGGGCGCTGCTGGTGTTCGCGGCGGTGATGCTCGCCACCCGCTTGTTCGGACACTGGTTCAGCAGCCGCTATCTGCCGACCACGCGGCTGGATCCGGGCATGCGCAGTTCGCTGGTGTCGGTGGCGACCTATGCCGGCGTGGTCGTGGCGATATCGATGGCGCTGGCGGCGATGGGCGTGGGCCTGGACAAGATCACCTGGATTGCCAGCGCGCTGACCGTGGGCATCGGCTTTGGCCTGCAGGCGATCGTGCAGAACTTCATTTCCGGCCTGATCCTGCTGGCCGAGCGCCCGGTGCGGGTCGGCGACTGGGTGGTGGTGGGCGACGCCGAGGGCGACGTGCGCCGGATCAACGTGCGCGCCACCGAGATCACCATGGCCGATCGCACCACCGTGCTGGTGCCCAACTCCGAACTGATCACCAAGGTGGTGCGCAACCGCACGCTGACCCGCTCCGAGGGACTGGTGAAGATCCTGCTGCCGCTGCCGGCGGCGACGACCGACGTGGAGAAGGCGGTGACGGTGGCGCGCGAGGTGATCGCAGCCAACCCCGACGTGCTGCCGCAGCCGGAACCGGTGGTGCTGGTCGAGGAGGTCAAGGACAACAAGATCTTCTTCAACCTGTCGGTGTATGTCGAAGGCCCGCGCCGGGTCGCGACGGTGCGCGGCGCGCTGCTGTACGAACTGCTGCGGCGCCTGCCGGAAGCCGGCGTGCCGCTGGCCTGAGCGTGATACCTGTGAGCACGCCCTACTGGCGGATGCAGACCGCCAGCCCGGGCGCGCCTTCGCCCTCGGCGAACACGCTGATGCGTTCGCCGACCTTGCGGAAGGCCAGATCGAACCGGCGCGCGCCCAGCCGCAGGTCGCTGATGGTGACATCCTCGATGCCCGGTGGCAGTTCGGGCTGGTTGATCTCCACCATCTCGCCGCGGCCGTCGATGTCGATGCCCAGGCAAGCTTGCAGCAGCATCAGCGCCGATCCGGCCGCCCATGCCTGTGGCAGGCAGGCCACCGGATAGGCGACCGGCGGCGCGCCCTGGGTGCGGGAGAAACCGCAGAACAGCTCGGGCAGGCGCATGTCGAAGTGCACGGCCGCCTCGAACGCGCCGCGCAGCAGCCTTGGCGCGCCACCACGAAAACCGGTGCGCGCGATGCCGCTGGCGCACAACGCGTTGTCGTGCGGCCACACCGAACCGTTGTGGTAGGAAATCGGGTTGTAGCGCGCCTCGCCACGCGCGACCGTGCGCACGCCCCAGCCAGTGAAGAACGGCGAGGACAGCAATTGCGCGGCGACCCCGGCGGCGCGCTCGGGCGCGGCCAGGCCGGTATAGAGCAGGTGGCCCGGATTGCTGGTGCGCACCCGGCACAATTGGCCTTCGCCATCGATCGCCAGCCCGTAGAACTTCAGTTCCTCGTCCCAGAAGTGCGTTTCCACCGCCTGGCGGAGCCGAGCGGCGCGCGCCTCCCAGGCGGCGGCGCGCCGGGTGGCGCTTTCCTCGTCCGGGGAAAGCGTCGCCAGCGCCGCCATGCCGCGCAACGCCGCGTAGACATACCCCTGCACCTCGACGAGCGCGATCGGGCCCGGCGCGAGCCGGCCGTCGGCATGGAACACCGAATCGCCGCTGTCCTTCCAGCCCTGGTTGCTCAGGCCGCTCCGCTCGCCACGCGCGTAGTCGAGGAAGCCCAGCGGGTTCGCGTCGCAGACGCGCTCCACCCAGCCGATGGCCGCTTCCAGCGATGGCCAGAGTCCGCGGATGAATGCATCGTCGCCAGTGCGGCGCCAGTACGCATGCGCGAGCATCACGAACAGCGGCGTGGTGTCGACGCCGCCGTAGTACAGGCCAAACGGCAGTTCGCGCAGGCTGGACATCTCGCCCTTGCGGGTCTCGTGCATGATCTTGCCCGGCGACGCGTCCAGGAACGGCGCGTCCTCCTTGGCCTGGTGTTCGGCGAGGAAGCGCAGCACGCCGCGCGCCAGCCCCGGATCGAGCCAGAGCGTCTGCAGCGCGGTGATCACGGCGTCGCGGCCGAACGGGGTCGAAAACCAGGGAATGCCGGCGTAGGGGTAGGGTCCGGTTTCCAGATCGCTGGTCAGCAGCGCCAGGTCCGAACGCGACTGGCGCATCCACTGATCGAACAGCGGACCGCTGCTGACGATGCGCGCGCCACGCCGCTGGCGCGAACGCATGCGCCGGCGCGCCAGTGCGGCCTGGTAGCGGTAGCGTTCACGCGAGGGCGGTTCGCCGGGGTCGGCGCCGGCCTCGATGTAGAACTCGCGGACCTCGTCCGGTTCCAGCACCAGCGGGAATTCCAGCTCGCCGGCGCCGGCGAACACCGGCGCCATCGAGAAGCGGATGTAGGAGGCGCGTTCGACGTTGTCCAGGCCGACATAGCGGAAGCCGTAGCCGATCTCGCCGGGCTCCGGTTCCATCAGTCGTCCGCGTGCGGAACGGCGGCTGCCCCGCACCTCGAACATGTCCCAGAAGTCCGCCGCCAGGGTGAAGCGCAGCGGCAGGGTGACCCGCTGTTCGCCGTAGTTGACGCAACTGATGCGCTCGTACATCCGCTCCTGGCACAGGAAGCGGTTGCGGCTGATGTGGATCAGCCCCTGCGGCGTACCGGCTTCGTCCAGCGGCGAAAGCGCGCGGTTGGTGAGATGGGCGACGAACAGCACGTTGTCCTGGGTCACCGCGGCGCTGAGCAGGGTCGCCGCCTCGTCGCCCAGCCGCAGCCTGTAACCCGACAGCACGCGGGTGTCGCTGATGAAGAAACCCTCGGCGGGACCGGCGATGTCGCCGTAGCTGTTGGCGACCAGGAAACTGTCGCCGTCCTTCAACACATAGCGGGTGTACAGGGCGGCGTCGGCGGCTGATTCCATCGTTCAACCCTTGGCCATGCGCAGGTCCGGACGCGTCAGCAGGGTCTGGTAGAGCCCCACATATTCGCGCGCCATCGCGGTGACGGAGAAACGCTGCTCGAACACTTCGCGGATGCGGGCGCGGTCGAGCCGTTCCACCTGTTCGACCGCCGCGCTGGCCGCCGCGATCGAATCCACGATATGGCCGGTGACGCCTTCGTCCACCACTTCAGGCACCGAACCGCAGCGCCAGCCAATCACCGGGGTGCCGCAGGCCATCGCCTCGATCATCACCAGCCCGAACGGCTCGGGCCAGTCGATGGGAAACAGCAGGGCGCGGGCGTTGCCGAGGAAGGCCGGCTTCTCCTCGTCGTTGATCTCGCCGATGAACTCCACGCCGTCCTGCTCCAGCAGTGGGCGGATGGTTTCGCGGAAGTAGACGCGGTCGTGGGTGTCGACCTTGGCCGCGATGCGCAGCGGCAGGCCGACCCGGCGCGCGATCGCGATCGCCCGATCCAGTCGCTTGTCGCGCGACACCCGGCCCAGGAACGCCAGGTAGTCGCCGGCCGGGTTTTCCGCCGGCTGGTAGAGATCCTCCGGCAGCCCGTGGTAGACCGTGCCCAGCCAGTTGGCCCAGGGAATCGGCCGGCGCTGGCTTTCGGAAATGGAGACCAGCGGGAATTCCGGCCAGCGCCGGTAGAAGGCCGGCAGATCCTTCTTGTCCTGGCGCCCGTGCAGGGTGCTGATCGTGTGCGCGGCGACCGGCTCGAACAGCGGGAACGGCAGCAGGTCGATGTGGAAGTGGATGATGTCGAATTCGTTGGCACGCCGGGCCACGTCCGACAGCATCGCCAGGTGCGCGGCCACCGGCGACTTCAGTGGCGACTCGTCCAGCCGGATCGCGCAGTCGCGGCCCGGCACCAGGGTGGCCGAGGTGCGTGAGTCGCCGGAGGCGAACAGGGTCACGTCGTGGCCGGCGGCGACCAGCGCCTCGGTAAGGTAGGAAACCACCCGTTCGGTGCCGCCGTACAGCCGGGGCGGCACCGCCTCCAGCAGGGGGGAGATCTGGGCAATCTTCATCGCGCGCGCACTCCCGCCAATACATCGGGCCGCGTGTCGGGCAGCGCCTTCACGGTGGCTTCGGAGCCACCGCCATCGCGCAGCGTCTCGAGGAATCCACGCGCCCAATGGCCGACGTCGTTGCCGCGCAGCTTCGCGATCAACGCGTGCCAGCGATCCTGGCGTTCGCGCAGGGGCATGCGCGCGGCGGCGTCGATTGCGTCGGCCACCGCATCGGCGTCGTGCGGATTGACCAGCAATGCCTCGGTCAGCTCCTCGGCCGCGCCAGCGAAGCGCGACAGCACCAGCACCCCCGGATCCAGCGGCGACTGCGCGGCGAGGTATTCCTTGGCGACCAGGTTCATGCCGTCGCGCAGCGGCGTGATCAGGCCGATCGCGGCGGCACGATGGAAGCCGGCCAGCACGCTCTGCGGGAAACTGTCGTTGACATAGCGGATCGGCGTCCACTCGGGCTTGGCGTGGCGACCGTTGATGTGGCCGGCCAATCCTTCCAGTTCGCGTCGCACCTCCTGGTACTCGGGTACCTGGATGCGGCTGGGCGGGGCGATCTGCAGGTAGGTGAGCTGTCCGGCGGAGGGCGCGCCGCTTTCCAGATGCCGCTCGAACGCGCGGAAGCGTTCCGGCAGGCCCTTGGAGTAGTCGAGCCGATCCACGCCGATCGCCAGCCGCCGGCCCGACAGGCTGGCGCGCAGATCGCGTTCGGCGATGCGGGCTTCGTCGCTCTGCGCGCAGGCCACGATCGCCTCGACATCGATGCCGATCGGGAACGCGCCGCTGCGGCCCTGCGTGCGGATGTCCTGCTGGCGCAACGCATGCCGGTAGTTGTCCAGATCCGTGCGGGTCTGGAAACCGGCCAGGTCGTAACAGGCCAGCGCGGCGAGCAGGCGACGGTGCACGGGCAGGGCGGACAGCACGTCCGGCGGCGGCATCGGGATGTGCAGGAAGAAACCGATACGGTTGTCGATGCCCAGTTCGCGCAGGCATTGGCCGAGTGGAATCAGGTGATAGTCGTGCACCCATACGGTGTCATCCGGGCGCAGTTGGCCGGCGAGGGCTTCGGCGAACCTGCGATTGACCCGCCACCAGGCCTCGTGATGCTCGCGGTGGTAGTCGACCAGATCGATGCGGTAGTGGAATAGCGGCCACAGCACCCGATTGGCGAAGCCGTGGTAGTAGGCGTCGAATTCGTCCGCGGGCAGATCCAGCAATGCATACTCCAGCCGGCCGGCGCGGGTGCGCGCCAGCGGCAGGCGCGCGTCGCTGGCCATGCGACCGCTCCAGCCCAGCCACAGGCCGGGGCCATCTTCCATGGCCGCGGCAAGCGCCACCGCCAGGCCCCCGGTCTGGGTTTCGCCGGGCAGGGCGACCCGGTTGGAGACCAGCACCGTGCGTCCCGCGTCCCCCTCGCCGCGAGCCACCGGCCGGTGCCGTGATTCGATGTTCATGCCAATACCTCGTCGTGTAGGGAATCCAGCAGCCAGCGGCGCACCGCGCCGGGATTGGCCAGTCGATGGCGCGCCGCGCTGGTGCGCGCCGCGCCAATCAGCACACTGACGCCGTCCAGCGCATTGACCTGGGCGAAACCCGGCTCGTCGGCGGGATCGTCGCCAATGAAGGCCGGTCGCCGGCCCTGGAACGGCGGCGCCTGCATGAAGGCCGCGATCGCCGCGCCCTTGTCCATTCCGACCGGGCGGATCTCGATGCCGTGCGCGCCGGGATGCAGGCGATGGCGCGGCAGCCGCGTCCGCGCGGACTCGGCGAACGCGCCCAGTTCCGGCGCTGCATCAGGCGCGGCGCGCCAGTGCAGGAACAGGCAGCCACCGCGGCATTCGATCAACGCACCGGGAAAACGCGCGGCGATCGCCTCGGCTTCCGCCGCCAGCGCGAGAAAACCGGCATCCATCGCCGGGGCCGGATTCCATCCGGCGTGCCAGCGTCGTTCCAGTCCGTGCAGGCCGGCGACCGCCGCGATATGCACGGGATCGAACAGGGCGTCCAGCGCTTCCACCGATCGACCGCTCACCAGCGCCAGCGCGCCGCCGCATTTGCGGGACAGCGCGGGCAGGGCCTGTTTGATCGCGGGATCAATCCGCACCGCATCCGGCGTGGGCGCATGTTCGGCGAGTGAACCGTCGACATCCAGGAACAGCGCCCAGTCATCCTCTATCAGCGGTGGTTCCGCTGCCAGGGTACTTTCGCTTTCCATGGTTTCATCCTAGGTAGCGCGGCGTGAGCGCGATGTGGATGGGTCTTCATCCCGCGCCAACATTTCGCGCACGGCGCGTTGACTGCCGCCGCGCGAGGCTGCGATCTCCCGGGCTGCGAGACGACGGCATGGTTTCCGGATTCGCGGATCAATGGAACGTGCTGCTGGAAGTGGTGTACGCGATGGCGCTGGCGGGCAGCATCGGCGTGGAGCGCGAAATCAAGAACCGGCCGGCGGGTTTCCGCACCCACATGCTGGTCGGTGGCGCGGCCGCCTTCCTGGTTGGCATCGGTGGCCTGGTGATGGCCGAGAGCATGCGCGAGCCAAGCCCCATCCTCACGGTGGACCCGTTCCGGCTGGTGGAGGCGGTGATCGCCGGCGTGTCCTTCATCGGCGCGGGCACCATCTTCGCCCAGCGCGGCGCCGGTACGGTGACGGGCATCACCACCGCGGCTTCGTTGCTGATGGTGGCGGTGATCGGCGTGGCGGTGGGATTCGACTACGACCTGCTGGCGTTCCTGATCACCGCGGCCACGCTGTCCGTGCTGGTCGTGCTGGCCTGGATCGAGCGCCTGATCGCCCGTCGCCGACCGCCGGGCGGCCCCCCAAGGCCACCGGCTTCCGCTTGAGCGCCTACAGGGGTATGGTGGCGCCCGGGGGACATCGACCATTCCGCTACCTGGCTGCTCAGCGTCGCCATGACGGATACGCACAAGGAATTGCCCATAGTTCGCTCCACCCGGACGGTCGCCTGGTCGGGCATCGCGCTGGCGCTCGTGCTCGCGTATCTGCTGGGCTATTTCGTCTACCGCGACCATCAACTGAGGCTGGACGCGGCGCGGCGCCAGAGCATGGCGCTGGCCGAAGGCACGGCCAGGCTGCTGCGGCTGGAACTGCGGAACCTGGAACGGGCCATGGCCGGTATCGCCGGCGATGCCCAGCAGGCGTTCCGCACCGTCCCCGAATCGGCGTCGGCGCTGCTCGGCGAAGCGGTGGCCGGCGTCGTGGGCCGCCACCAGGAACTGCACAGCATCGTCATCGTGGATGCGGCCGGGCGCGCGATCACCCCCGGCCATGGCCTGCGGATTCCGCCGCCGCCGCGCGGGTCGCCGACGCATGCCCTGCGCTTCGGCGCGCTCCAGCAACTGGATGGCGAATGGCTGTTGCCGCTGCTGACGTCGATGGACGACGGCCGCTGGATCGTGGCGCGCCTGCGGGTGGCGGAAATCCAGCGCCTGGTCGCAGGCCTGGACACCGGGCGGGACGGCGTGGTGACGGTGATGGATCACGGTGGCACGGTGCTGGCGCGCAGCCGCGACGCGGCGCACTACGTGGGACGCCGTTACCCCGAGATCCTCCCGTCCGGACCGCCATACGCGAGCAGCGCGATGATTCGCCGCAGCGGCGTGGACGGGGTGGTGCGGATCACCTCGCGCCTGCACCTGGACGACTATGGCGTGTTCGTCAGCGCGGGGCTGGGACGCAAGGAAATCCTGCACCCCTGGTATCTACTGCTGTTCGGATCCCTGGCCGTCTACGTGCTGTACTGGGCCAGCCTGCTGTATCTCATGCGCCACACCCGCCAGGCGGCGCGCGCGCAGAAGCGCCTGATCTCGGAAGTGCGCCGCGCCGGCGAAGGCCTGCGGCTGGCGCAGCGCATCGGCAAGACCGGCAGTTGGGTCGTGCGCCAGTCGCCGCCGCGGGTGGAATGGTCCGAACAGGTATCGGAGATCTTCGGATTCGGACCCGAACGCAACAGCGCCGACCGGGAGGAGTTCTACGCGCTCGTGCATCCCGATGATCGCGATGCGCTGCGCGCGCGTTTCGCCCAGGCCTGGCAGAGCCGCGAACCCTTCACCGCCGAGTACCGGATCGTGCGCCCGGACGGGCAGGTACGCTGGCTGCTGACCCGCGGCGGCGCGGTCGAGGGTCAGGAAGGCGGCGCCGCGATGACCGGCACCCTGGTGGACATCACCAACGAACGCAGCGCACAGGCGCGGCTGCTGGAGACCGAACGCCAGTACCGCCTGCTGTTCGAGCGCAATCCGATGCCGTTCTGGGTTTTCGACCTGGAAACCCTGCGCTTCCTGGAGGTCAATGCGGCGGCCGAGCGCCACTACGGCTACAGCCGCGAGGAATTCCTCTCGATGTCCATCATGGACATCCGCCCGCCGCGCAGTTCGGTGGACATGCTGCAGTCGCTGACCGAGCCGGCGCCCTCGCACGAAGGCGAGGTCTGGAAGCACCTGAAGCGTGACGGCAGCGTGATCGACGTGCACGTGCGCACCGACACCATCAGCTACGACGGCCGGCCCGCGCGGCTGGTGCTGGCCGAGGACATCAGCGAAACGCTCGCCTACGAGCGCGAACTGAACTACCGCGCCAGCCATGACACCGCCACCGGCCTGCTCAACCTTCCCGGCCTGAAGGCCGCGCTGGCGGCCGAGGGCAAGGGCAGCTATGCGCTGGCGTACGTGCAACTGCGCGGGCTCGAGCTGGTGATCGACAGCCTGGGCCAGGCGGTCGCGACGCGCCTGCTGGATACCCTGACCAGCCGCCTGGAGACGCTGGCCGATCCATGGGGCGAGACCGCGTTCGTGCCATCCGAGGCATTCGTGGTCGCGCTGCGCCCCGGCGTGGATGTCGACGAAGCGGTTGCCGCGCTGCATCGCGCGATGACCTTGCCGGTGGAGCAGGGCGGCTCGCGGCGCAGCCTGGAGGCGTGGGTGGGCGTGGCCCGGTTCGACGGCGAATCGTTCGAGAACGCGGTCAGCCATGCCGCGCTGGCCGCGCACGTGGCGCGTACGCAGGACGTGCCCATCCGCATCTTCGACGCGCCGATGGCGCAGGCCGCCAGCGAACGGCTGCGCATGATCGGGCGCATCCACGTGGCGCTGGAACAGCGCGACTTCATGCTCCATTTCCAGCCCATCTACCGGCTCGAGGATCGCCGGCCGGTCTGCCTGGAAGCATTGCTGCGCTGGCCGCAGGCCGATGGCGGATTCGTGCCGCCGTCGCAATTCGTGCCGCTGTCCGAGGATGCCGGGCTGATCACGACACTGGGCGACTGGGTGATCGAGGAGGCGGCGCTATGCCATCGCAAGCTGGTCGCGGCCGGCTGGTCGGATCTGCCGATCGCGGTGAACGTGTCGCCGGCGCAGCTGCGCCGCCCCGATTTCGCCGAACGCCTGATCCGCCTGCACGAGCGCCAGGGGCTGCCGCGCGGCGCGCTGCACATCGAGGTCACCGAAAGCATGCTGCTGGACAGCCCGGAAGGCACCATGCGGACCCTGCGCACGCTGCAGAAACACGGCATCTGCACTTCGCTGGATGATTTCGGCACCGGCTTCTCCAGCATGTCCTACCTGCACCAGTTGCCGCTGGACGCGCTGAAGATCGACCAGACCTTCGTCCGCAACGTCGCCGATGACGACCGCAGCGCGGCAATCTGCCACGCCATGATCACGCTGGGGCACAGCCTGGGCCTGACCCTGGTCGCCGAAGGCGTGGAAACCCGCGCGCAGCTGGACTGGCTGCATCGTCACCATTGCGATCAGGTGCAGGGATATCTGCTGGCCCGGCCGATGGATCTGGCCGGGACCCTGGAACACCTTGGCCCGGCGCCGCCGCCGGAACTTCCAGCCAGGACGTGAGCGATCCGGCCATGCGACGGATCATGGTCGACGGACACCTCGCCAGCCGGATCAATGCAGGGTCCAAATATCCGGGATCAGCGCCTCGGCCGATTCGCGGAAGCCGTCCTCGAACTGGGGCGGCAGGCCGAGCGGGAAATTCTCGGCCGCGACCTGCAGGCAGGCGATCAGCCGTGTCTGCACGGGTTCGTCCACGGACTGCATGACGGTGGACGCCACGTAGCCCATGACCGCGAGCTGGCCCTGGAGCCTGCCGAAGTGCTCCAGTACGCTTTCGACCACTTGATCCTGACGTTGCATGCGCCGCTCCACCGCCGGCTCCAGGCGGCGGCAGAGGGCTTCCAGTTCGGCGAGGCGGGTTTCGATCGACGTCTTGCCCATGCGCATCTCCTGCTTGGCTTGCAGGACTGCACCTTTCCCGCGACCGCATCAAGAGAACGTGTGCGGGAAGCGGAGAACCGGTTGGCGATCCAGACGAGGTTGACCCGCCATTCCCGGCGACCGTTGTGGCCTCGGGCCGGTTCTCCTGTGGGGCTGCGGGTCAAGGCGAGGCTCCGCGAGGGAGTGCGTCCACTGAATATGCAGCCGGCCGGGATGTTCTCCGGCATCCACGCCCGCGAGTTTCCGCCACGCGGGGGAAATCGCGGGTGCAGGGCGGATCCACGCTTCGTTAAGAAGCGGGCGCCGCAAAGCGCGGGTTCATCCGCCGCGGGCCGGCGACGCCTAGTGGGGCGGGGCGGTGCGCAGCAACGGCGGCTCATGTCCCAGCGGATGGGTCGGCAATCCCCCGCAGGCCACGCAGGCATCGTCGAGGGGCGCATGCGGCTGTCGCCAACCCAGCACGTACCATCCTTCCTCATCGTCCGATGCCAGTTCCGCGTGCCATGCGCGGCCATCGTAGCGGCCGCTGAACCAGCCGGTCACGTCGTCGATCGAGCACGCATAGATCGCCAGCGGCACGTTGACCGGGGGCGCGCGTTCGGGCAGGTAGCAGCAGGCGGAATCGGCTGGCGGACTCATCTGGAATTCCGCGTGCCGCGCACGCCGGAGAGGAGGACGATCCGGTTGTACTCCCGAGTCCGGCAAGAGCGTGTGTGCATCGCCGCGTTAAAGGCGGATGCACGCGAAGGCGTCGCGCTGTCACGGCGCGTTTGCACGGCCGAGGCTAGAACATCGGCAAGTTGGCGAGTCGCCACGAATCTTTTGTTTCTCCCACCCGACGGCAAGGAGTATCCAATGGCACGCTCATCCATGACCGACCAGACCCAAGTGAACGAACTGCTGCTGCAGGCGCTGGAAACCGAGCGCGGCGGCATCCAGGTCTACACCGCCGCCCTGGAGGCGGTGCAGAACGAGGACCTGAAGGAAGAGTGGCAAAAGTATCTGGAGGAAACCCGCCAGCACGAACAGATCCTGCTGGACGTGTTCGAACAGCTCGGCAAGGATCCCGAGGCGGCCAGTCCCGGCCGTGAGGTGGTCGCCCATCAGGGTCGTTCGCTGGTGAAGGCCATCCGGATGGCGATGGCCGAAGCGGGGGCCGCCGCCGCCGAACTGGTCGCCGCCGAATGCGTGGTCCTGGCCGAAACCAAGGACCACCAGAACTGGGAGCTGATCGGCCGGGTCGCGGAAAAGGCGGGCAAGCAGGAAGGCAAGATCCTCAAGGCCGCGCACGATCAGGTGGAGAAACAGGAAGATCACCACCTCTACCACACGCGCGGCTGGGCCCGCGAATTGTGGATCCAGTCGCTGGGCCTGCCGGCCGTGTTGCCGCCGCCGGAAGAGGAACGCAATGTCGAAACCGCCATCGGTGCCGCGCGCGCCGAGCAGGCGCGCGACAAGATGATGTAGGCACGCCGCAGCAGCAGGCGCCGTCTCAGATGCAGTGGAAACCTGCCGCGCCCAAGGGCGCGGCAGGTCCGTTCAGAAATCGTCGACGAATTCCACCGCCATTCCCAGGCTTTCAGCGCTGCGGATGATCAGTTCGCGCACCTCGTCGCCGGTATGCGGTCCCGGCACTTCGATCTCGATGGCATGCACGCCACCGGCGCCCTGATCGTCGACCAGCCCGGCCGAGCTGGAATCCTCGTCGTCCATGTGCGGCATCAAATCCGCCACTTCCTCGACCCGTTCGACACCGTCCACGCCATGCACCACGCTCATCACGGTGGCGACATCGGCCTCGCTTCCGGTCAGTCGGATTTTCAGCAGGGGCATGGGTGGGCTCTCTCGTGATGGGCAGGGATGGAGATTCGTCGCCCCGGCGGATGCCGGGGCCCATTTGGATTTCCATTCTTGGCGAGATGCTCCGCACGGACCGCAATGGATTCCAACTGGACCGAGGTATGGAAAATCCGGCATGCCGTTCATCTGCCCGCATCCTGCATAGAACGAAAACGCTGACGAGCATGTGAAGAGCGTGCGCATACACGCTCGACACGGCCGCGCTGGCAGGCTGCACCGCATGAACATGATGGCGTCGCGATGTACCAGGTATTGATCGTATGTGTCGGCAACATCTGCCGCAGCCCGATGGCCGAGGCGGTGCTGCGTTCGCACGGGCACGCGGCCGGCCTGCGGGTGCGTTCGGCCGGGCTGGCGGCGCGGGTGGGTGATGGCCTGCATCCGATTGCGGCCGAATTGCTTGCCGAGAATGGTCTTCGATTGGATCACCATGTCGCCCGCCAGATCGATCTGCGCATGCTGGTCGAGGCGGATCTGGTGCTGGCGATGGAGCAGAGGCAATTGCGTGCGCTCGAGGCGATCGCGCCACCGCTGCGCAACCGCATGCACCTGCTGGGCAGATGGAAAGGTCGCCAGGAAATACGCGATCCCTGCGGAAAGCCGCGCGACGCCTTCGTTCGCACCTTCGATCTGATCGGAGAGTCGGCGCGCGCCTGGTGCGAGCGGATGCCGATCGGCTCCGATTCACGATTGTTCGCGCTGCCTGCACACAGCTGAGCCGATGCCCTTACGCAGTTCACGCTTTCATGCGCTCATCAAGATGCTGTCCGTAGATTGGAAACGGAACGATCCACTAACGCACACATCACGCGGGACAGTGGTTTTGCCAGGGATGACCGGTTGGACAGGATGGCCATCACGGACTAGTGAGTAGCGAGGATTTCTGGATGGAGCATCCGAGGATCATCGCCGCCAGCGCGATTGCGTTGGCGGTGACATTGTTCGCCATCTTCTCGATGCGCCCGTGGGCGCGCCGGGTCGGTCTGGTGGACAGGCCCGACACCCGCAAGCAGCACAACGGGCGGGTGCCGCTGATCGGCGGCATCTGCTTCTTCATCGGGCTGCTGGTGGGACTGGCCTACCTGGGCTTCATCGACCGCTTCGTCATGAGCGTGATGATGGGCGCCGCCCTGATCGTGGCGATGGGCGTGGCCGACGACGTGGTCCATCTGACCGTGCAATCCCGCCTGCTGATCGAATCGGCGATCGTCGCCCTGGTGATCCTCAGCACCGGTTACTACGTCGATCACATGGGAGGGCTGCTGCCGGGCGACATCCGGCTGGGCATCTGGGGCATCCCGCTGACCATTTTCGCGGTCATCGGGCTGATCAACGCATTCAACATGCTTGACGGCATCGACGGCCTGGCCGCCTCGATCGCGCTGGTCTGCATCGGCTCGGTGTTGCTGTACGACCGCGCGGGCTGGACCGCGGTGGGCGCCATGCTGATGCTGCAGGTGCTTTTCGCGGCGTTGATTCCCTACATCTTCGCCAACCTGGGCTGGCCGGATGGACGCAAGATCTTCATGGGCGACGCCGGCAGCACCGCGATCGGATTCCTGCTTGGCTGGAGCCTGATCTACCTGAGCCACTCGCGGGTCGGCCGGCTGGCGCCGGTGGACGTGCTGTGGTGCGTCGCCTTGCCGGTGATGGACACGCTGGCGGTGATGTACCGGCGCATCCGCGCGGGACGTTCGCCGTTCGGCGCCGACCGCCAGCATCTGCACCATCTGTTGATGGACAGCGGCTTCTCGCCGCGCGTGACCCTGGCGCTGATGGTGTCGATCGGCATCGTCCTGGCCCTGCTGGGTTACGTCCTGCGGGCGGTGCCGGACATCGTCAACCTGTTGTCGTTCATCGCCGCCACCGTGATCTACCTGCTCGGGCTGCCGCGCCTGCTCGAACTGCGCACGCGCGGTTTCAGCTGGCCGTCGCGCGGGCTGGCCCGGTTCGTGCCGTCCCCGCACGCCGGGCGACGCTTCGTGCCGCCTGGCGCCGTCAGCAGCGAGGACCACGAACCCTATCCGGTCGTCCGCGGCGCCGATGGCGATGGCCCGGTGCGCGCCCTGTGCGTGGTCGCGGCCACGCCGGACGCGATGGGCGTGGCGCCGATCGCGCAGCGGCTCGCCGATGACGCCCGTTTCCAGACCAGCGTGTGCCTGTCCGAAGTGCCTGGCACCGACGGCGAGGCGGCGCTGCGCCTGTTCGGCCTGAAGGCCCAGGATCGCCTGTCCGGCGACGACGGCGCCGACGCGCTTGTCACCGGCGCGCGCGAGCTGCTCGACCAGATACGCCCCGACGTGGTCCTGGTGCCCGGCAACGCACCGGCCACGTTCGCGCTCAGCCTGGCCGCGCATGCCGATGACGTCCCGGTGGTGTGCGTGGACGGCGACGCGAGCGCGGCGACCCCTTCGCATTGGCCCAACGAAGCGAGCCGGCGCATCGTCCAGTCGCTGGCGGCGCTGCACGTGGCCGCCAGCGAGGACGCGGGCCGGCGCCTGCGCCTGGAGGGCGTGCCGGAGGAGCGGTTGCTGGTGCAGGAGGGCATCGTCGCCGAAACCCTGCGCACGGGACTGGATGTGCTGCGCGCCGAACCCAGGCTGGCCAGTGCGATCGCATGGCGTTTCCCGTTCCTGCGCGATGAGAACCCGTTGCTGATGGTCGCCTGCGCGCCGGACCAGGACGCCGCCGTGCAACTGGCCGAGGCGCTGGAAATGATCGCGCGCCGGCGCCCGGACGTGGACATCGTGTGGCCGCAGGAATCCTCCGGCAATGGCGCCGCCGGCGATGTTTCCGCCGCGCTGCATGCCTTCGCCAACGTGCATATCCTGGAACTGACCGACTACCTGGCCTGGCTGCACCTGCTCGAACGTGCGCAATTGGTACTTGCCGGGCAGGGCGGCGGTTTCCCCGGCCAGTTGCAGGGCAAGCCGGTGCTGCGCGTCTGCGACACGCCCGATGGCGAGGGCAACGGCATCGCCATCGGTACCACCGCGCTGGCCATCGCCGGCCGCGTGCTGACCCTGCTCAGCGAACCTGCCGTATACCAGTCGCTGGCCACGGCGACCACGGGCGACGCCCGTGCGGGGCTTCCCGGCGACGAGGTACCCGACGCGCTGCTGCGCCTTCGTACCGGCGGACATCCGCCCCATCCCCCCGAAGCCCAGGACATCCGCTACGCCTATGGCGTGCGCGAAGCGTCCTGACCGGCTTGCGTGAATCCCATCTGGCAACGAGGTGACTCCCCCATGGCCACTCAACTCATCACGCGGACGTTTCCGCCCGGTCCGGATCTGACCCCGGGCCCCGCGCCCCGCGAGGGCGATGTCGATCTGCCGACCCTGGTGGCGACGCTCAACCAGAACAAGCGCATGATCCTGCTGGGCACGGCGGCGTTCTTCCTCGCCAGCCTGCTGTACGTGCTGGTGGTGACGCCGACGTACGAGGCCAACGCGGTGGTGCAGGTGGAAAACCGGCCGGCGATCCCGCCGGGCGTCAGCACCAACGCCGCCATGCAGGGCCCGCCGCCGATTTCCACCTCGCCGGGCGCGACCGAAGTGCAGTTGCTGACCTCGCGCCGGGTGATCGGCGAGGCGATGACGCGACTGGATCTGGACGTGGACGTGCAGCCCGCGCGTCTGCCGCTGCTGGGTGAATTCATCGCCCGCCGTTACCAGAAGTCCCACCCCGGGGCGCTGTCGTCGCCATGGCTGGGCCTGAGCGGCTATGGCTGGGGCGGCGATGTGCTGGAAGTGGCACACCTTGAAGTCCCGCGCGAACTGACCGGCGCGCAGTTGCGGATCACCGCCGGCGAAGGCGGGCAGTACGTGCTTTCCACTCCGGACGGCCGCGTGCTGTTGCGCGGCAAGGCCGGCGTGCCCGCCCGCGCGGGCGGCACCGAACTGCTGGTGCGCCGCCTGGTCGCCAACCCGGGCATGCGTTTCGACGTGACCCGGCGGGACCCGACCACGGTGATGGCGGCGCTCAAGCAGGACATCACCGCGACCGAGCAGGGCCGAAATTCCGGCGTCATCGCGTTGACCTACGCCAACGCCGATCCCGAGCGCGCCCGTCGCGTGCTGGATGAGGTGACCCGCGAGTACGTGCACCAGAACGTGGCCCGCACGTCCGCCGAAGCGGCCAGCCGGCTGAAGTTCGTGACCGAGCAGTTGCCCAACGTGCGCGAGGAACTGGCCAAGGCGCAGGCGGCGCTCAACCAGTTCCAGACCCGGACCCAGACCCTGGACGTGGCGGTGCAGAACCGGGCGTTGCTGGATCGGACCATCGCCCTGGATGCCGGCATCCAGCAATTGCGCATCCAGATGACCGAGGTCGCCAACCGCTTCACCCCCTCGCATCCGACCTACCAGACCCTGCAGCGGCAGATCGAACAGTTCCAGGGCGAACGCGCCGCCCTGCAGGGCCAGATCCGCGACCTGCCGGATACGCAGCAGGGCCTGTTCCGCCTCAACCGCGACGTCGAGGTGACCAACCAGACCTACGCCAACCTGCTGGACCAGGCGCAGCAGCTGAACATCGCCCGCGCCAGCGCGGTCGGCAACGCCCGCGTGATCGATCCGGCCGCGGTCAACCTCAACAGCCCGGCCTGGCCCAAGCCGCTGCCGGTGCTGGCCGCCGGCACCGCGCTCGGCGCCGTGCTGATGATCGCCTTCGTGCTGATGCGCCAGCTGTTCCGCCGCGGGGTGGAGGATCCGGTCGACATCGAGCTGCTGGGCCTGCCGGTATACGCCTCGATTCCCTTCAGCGAGAAGGGCCGCGAGCTCACCCAGCGCACCGGCGGCCGCCGCCGCGAGCGGCGCCAGCGCCTGCTGGCGCTGAGCGCGCCGTCGGACCTGGCGATGGAGGCACTGCGCACGCTGCGCACCAGCCTGCACTTCGCGCGGATGAAGACCCGCAACAACCTGCTGATGATCTCCGCGCCGAGCCCCGGCGTGGGCAAGACCTTCGTCTGCGCCAACCTGGCGGTGACCATCGCCCAGACCGGCCAGCGGGTCCTGCTGATCGACGCCGACATGCGCCGCGGCACCCTGCACGACGCCGTCGGCGTGCGCTGGGAAGGCGGACTGTCGGATCTGATCCTCGGCCGGATCGAACTGGAGGATGCCATCCGCCGGGTCGCCGGGGCCGACAACCTGTCGTTCATCTCGCGCGGCGCGGTGCCGTCCAATCCGTCCGAACTGCTGATGCACGAGAACTTCACCGCGCTGCTCAAGAACGTGGCGCATGACTACGACATCGTGCTGATCGATACCCCGCCGGTACTGGCGGTGACCGATGCGGCCGTGATCGGGCAGCACGCCGGCACCTGTCTGCTGGTGGTGCGCTGGGGTCTCAACCAGCAGCGCGAGATCGCCTTGGCCAAGCAGCGCCTGGAGCAGAACGGCGTGGAGGTGAAGGGCGCCATCTTCAACGGCGTGGAGAAGCGCGGGGCAGGGCAGTACGCCTATACGTACTACGAGTACCTGCCGGCGCCGCGCACCGCCGGGTCGCGCTGAGCACGCGGATCGCAACGACAAGGAGGAACCATGCAGATCACCATGTCCCCGTACTACGGGAAGCCCGACTTTTCCCCGTTGTCGGAGCCCAATGCGCAGCGCATCGACCCGGTGTCGGTGGCGGACCTGCTGCGCAATGCCTTCGTGTATCCGCCGCATTCCATCTACGAGGGCATCAAGCTGGTCACGTTCGGCTTCTCGCCGGACCAGGACATGCACACCGCGCCACGGTTCCGTTTCAAGTTCCGCAATGCCGGCGAAGTGCCGGAGGTGGCGCGCCATCCGCAGGACTGGATCGCGGTCTATCACCGCAAGCTGTGCGAGGCGATCGAGCGGTCCTGCGCCGGAATGTCCTCTCCGTGGCTGTTGCAGAGCGGCGGCAAGGATTCGACCACGCTGGCGATCGCGCTGGCGGACGCGCGTCCCGACGCGACCTGCATCACCTACCTGGGCGGACGCGAAGAGAACGAGGTCGAATCGGCGCAGCAGGTCGCGCGGCGACTCGGCCTGCGCCACGAATCGCTGGTCTGCGATCCGGGCCGCGCCTATGACCGCTATCTGGCACTGGTCGGGCGGATGCCGCTACTGACCGCCGACTTCGCGCTGCTGTCCTATGCGGACCTGGGCACGGAAGTGCGTGCGCGTGGCGGTGACGGCGTGATCGACGGACTGGGCGCGGACAGCTATTTCGGCACCCCGGTCGATCGCCAGCACCACTTGCTGGGCAAGCTGGCGCGCGGCATGCGCCTGCCGGTGGACGTCACCGCCTTGCCCGGCGTGGATCGCAGCTTCGAGGCGTGCTTCCTGCTGGGCACCCTGCAGATGACCCCGATCGAGCGGGTGTTCCCGGGTTCGCGCTTCAGCGACGCCGAGGTGGACGCGCTGTTCGGGCACCCCATATCGCGGCGCTCGCGGGCGCGGGTGACCCTGTTCCAGGAGGAAATCGCCACCGCCACCAGCGCCTGGGAATGGCGCGACATGTCGATGTCGATCGCCGGTTCGGCCGGCGCCTTCGCCAAGGGCCTGTATACGGCGCATGCGCTGGGACTGGATGCGGCCTATCCGTTCTGCGATCACGACCTGCGCGAATGGATCCACCTGGAGGTGCCGCGCCGGCAGAAGGTCGATCCGGAAACCGGCGTCAACAAGATGCTGATCCGGCGCCATATCGCAACCCGTTTCGCCGAACTGCCGTACGTGCAGCGCAAGGGCAGTTTCCGATTCGATCTGTGCGGGCTGGCCGCGCAGCGTTTCGACCAGGTGCACGGCTTCGCCCGCGACCTGTCGGAGCTGCTGCCGGGCGCGGTGCCCTGGCTGGAGCGCAACCGGCGCCGGCTCGACAACAAGTACCACGCGTCCAAGTTCTACCTGCTGGCCATCGTGCTGCCCTGGCTGGCCGCGCGCGGGGTGGCGACGGCCGCGCGGGAGAAAGCCGCCTGACGATGGACCGCCAGCGACGCCGCTGCCTGCATGGTCTGGTCGCGGGCGCGGCGCTTGCGGCCTTGCCCGCCGCCGGCACCGGGGCGTCGGCGCGTGGAAGCGTACGCCTGGACGTGCGTGAATTCGGCGCGCGCGGCGATGGACAGGGCGACGATACCCGTGCGTTCCAGGCCGCCATCGACGCGCTGCCGGAAGCCGGTGGCACCGTGGTCGTTCCCGCCGGCAACTACCCGATCGACCCGTTGCGGAGCCTGCGCCTGCGCAGCCGCATGCACTTCTCGATGGCGGCCGACACCCGCCTGGTCGCGATGAGCAATGCCGCGCCGCGCGCCTACGTACTGCTGCTGCAACAACTCGACGACGTGGAGGTGTCGGGCGGACGCATCATCGGCGATCGCGAGCGCCATCTGGGCACCACCGGTGAATGGGGACACGGGATCATGGTGCGCGGGTCCAGCCGGATCCGCCTGCATGACCTGTACATCACCCGGTGCTGGGGCGATGGCATTTCGGTGGGCGGCCTGTCCGGTGTTCGCGGCCAGCCGCCGCTGCCCAGCCGCGACGTGCTGATCCAGGACGTGGTCTGCCAGGGCAACCGCCGGCAGGGACTTACCATCGGCCGCTCCCGCCATGTACGGGTGTTGCGTTCTTCTTTCCTCGACACCGGCGGGGTGCTGCCGGGCTGCGGCATCGACATCGAACCCGACCCGGGAGGCGACGCACGCGACGTGCTGATCGAGGACTGCCTGGTGCAGGGCAACCAGGGAGCGGGCATCCAGCTGTACGAGCGTGTCCACGACGTCACCGTCCGCCGCTGCCGGATCCTGTCCAACCGTGGCGACGGCCTGCACCTGCGCGCCGCCACGGGCGGCCTGATCGAGGGCAACGAAATCCGTGGCAACGGCCTGCGCGGCATCACCGTCCGCGCGCGCAGCAGCGGCTTCCGCCTGCGCGACAACCAACTGCGTGGCAACGCCGCCCAGGTGGCGAAACGCTCCGGCAAGGAAGCCGGCTGGATGAACCTCGACGTCGCCCGCGGCGCCTCGTCCATCCAGATAGACCCCAGCAGCCGCCCAGGCCGCTGAGTCCCAGCCACTATCCTGTGGGAGCGACGTAAGTCGCGATGGGGATGCCACCACGCTTCGCGACTTACGTCACTCCCACAAGGTAGTGGTTTATTTCATTCGTCCTGCGAGCAATCAAAACCGCGTGAAAAAAGCGGACTCGACCATGGATTCCGGTAGAGAAAACACCGCGTTTTGCCGCAGAAAATGAATCCTTCCGCAAGCAGTAGTTGAGCCGTTTCACAGATACGAGATCTTCTCGCGCGCCGCGAGGAAAACTTCCCTATATTCCCCATCGGCCACGGTTCTCATCCGGGCCAATTCCTTTGTTTTCCTTTTACCGGGCCATTTGGCCCGCAGGGGTCATGGCTGTGAAAAACAATGCACTCGTGCACGACGTGCGCGAGGCAGGGACGCCTCGGCGCGAATTTTTGCGCAAATCCTTGTTGCTGGCACTGCCGGTAGCGCTCTACACGACGGGGATTCCCAAGGTTCTGGCCGCTGTCTACGCCCCTCCGGTCCGGGCCCGCGGCAGCACCACGCTCAATGTGAAGGACTGGGGCGCCCGCGGCGACGGCGCCACCGACGACACCACCGCGTTCCAGTACGCGATCGACGCGCTTCCCTCGACCGGTGGCACCGTGGTGGTGCCGGCGGGCGACTACGTCATCGACCCGACCCGCAATGTCCGCCTGCGCAGCAACATGCACCTGCTGTTGCAGGATGGCGCCCGCCTGCGCGCCAAGCGCAACGACAAGGAACGCGCGTACGTGCTGATGGCCTACAAGGTCAGCAACGTGGAGATTTCCGGCGGCCAGATCATCGGCGACCGCGAAACCCATCTGGGTACGACCGGGGAATGGGGCCACGGCATCATGATCCGTGGTTCGTCCAAGGTCACCGTGCGCGACATCCATGTCTCCAAGTGCTGGGGCGACGGCATCTCGATCGGCGGTGCGATGGTCACCAACGCACCGACCATCCCCTGCAGCGACGTGGTCATCGCCAACGTGGTCTGCACCGGCAACCGCCGCCAGGGCCTGACCATCGGCCACGCGCTGGGGGTCAAGGTGTACGACAGTGAATTCAGCGATTGCAACGGCATCGCGCCGGCCTGCGGCATCGACATCGAGCCGGATGTCGGCGACCTGCGCACCACCTCCACCGTGCACATCGAGAACTGCCATATCCACGGCAACGCCGGCAACGGCATCCTGGTGTACAAGCGGGTGAAGGGCGTCACCATCAAGCGCTGCACCATCGAGTACAACGGCGGGCACGGCATCCTGACCATCGGTCCGGACAGCGGCTACATCGCCCAGAACACCATCCGCCACAACTACCTGGTCGGCATGATGTTCGGCAGCGGGACGCGCAGCTACCAGTACAGCGGCAACATCTCGCGCAACAACAACACCCGCCTGCACGGCGTCCAGAAGACCGTCTATCCGCTGACCTACATGACCGGATTCGTCGACGGCAACAAGGGCAACGGCGCGCACGTGGCGCGGGTCAGCGACGTCTACGACATCCGGGTGACCAGCAACGGCTACGCCAAGTAATCGAACGGGCAAGTGAACTGGCGCTCAGCAGAATGACGAGCGCGTGCAGAGGCGGCCTCCGGGCCGCCTTTTTTCTGCCCGTTTGTTGGGCAACGTGCCGATTTGGTGGTGAGCGCGTGAACGGTTTTGCGGGCTCGACTTTCTAGAATTGCGGCGACGCTTCCCCCCACGGCGCCTGCATGAAGTTCATCCTGTTCGCGAATACAGACTGGTACCTCTACAACTTCCGACTCTCCACCGCTTTGCAACTGCGCTCCATGGGCATGGAGGTGGTGATGGTGTCGCCACCGGGCGAGTTTGGCCATCGCTTCGAGCAGCACGGCATCCGCTGGCGGCCATTGCCGATGCAGCGCTCCAGCCTCAACCCCTGGCGCGAGGCCGGCACCTTGGCCCGGCTGATCGGCGTGCTGCGCGAGGAGCGGCCGGACCTGCTGCACAGCTTCACCCTCAAGTGCGCCGTTTATGGCGCGCTGGCGGCGCGTGCGGCCGGCGTGCCGGCGGTGGTGAACGCGGTCACCGGCCTGGGTTATGTCTTTTCCAGCGACCGGGCCAAGGCGCGCGTGCTGCGGCCGCTGGTGTCGCTGCTGATGCGCGGTGCGCTGGGTGGCGAGCATTCGCGGGTGATCCTGCAGAACCCGGACGACGCGCAGGCCTTCGCCGACGCGCGCCTGGCACCGCCGCACAACATCCGCCTGATCCGAGGCTCCGGCGTGGATCTCAGCCGTTTTCTGCTGCGCGATGCCGACAGCGGCGGGCGGCGCCCGCTGCGGGTGCTGCTGGCCGCGCGCCTGCTGCGCGAGAAGGGCGTGTGCGAATACGCCGCCGCCGCGGAACGCCTCCGCGCGCAGGGCCGCGACGTCCGCTTCCTGCTCGCCGGCATGCCGGATCCGGGCAATCCGCATTCGGTACCCGCGGCCGAAGTCGAGGCCTGGCACGCGCGCGGCACGCTGGAGTGGCTGGGGCATGTCGAGGACATGCCGGCGCTGCTGCGTTCGGTCGATGTCATGGCACTGCCCAGCTATTACCGGGAAGGCGTGCCGAAGAGCCTGATCGAGGCCGGCGCCTGCGGCATCGCGCTGGTGACCACCAACCTGCCGGGTTGCCGCGAGGTGGTGAGCCGCGACGGCGAGGACGGCCTGCACGTGCAGCCGCGCAGCGCGGACTCGCTGGCGCGGGTGATCGCGCGCCTGGACGACGACCGCGATCTGCTGCGACGGCTGGGCGAACGCGCCCGCTCGCGCGCGCTCAGCGATTTCGACGAGAAGGTGGTCATCCGCAAGACCTGCGAGGTCTACGGCGAGCTGGTGCCGTTGCAGTTGCAGGGAGCGATGGCCGGATGATGAACCGGATCCTGCCCATGCCGCTGCGTCCCGCCCTGAACGCGCTGTCCCTGTTGTGGCTCGCCACCGCCGCCGGCGCCGTGGCGGTATTCGCCGCGCAGACCCTGCTGGCACGCCGGTTCGGTCCGGCCGAATACGGCCTGTTCGCGTCCTCGCTCGCCACCATCACCCTGATCGCGCCGCTGGCCGGTTTCGGGCTGTCGCAGTTCCGGCTCAAGGTGTTCGGCACCGAGGGCTGGCAGGCCCAGCGCTGGCGACGCGCGTCAGAACGCTTCATCGTCGCCAGCACCACGCTGGCGCTGATCGGCGTGGCCGCCTGGGCGGAGTGGGGGCCCCCGGTCGATGCCCGTACCCGGCAACTGCTGTGGCTGCTGCTGCCGGTGATCATCGGCCTGCTGGCGGTCGAGCAGATCGGCAGCAAGCTGCGCCTGGAGGAACGTCACGGCGCACTGGCCGCGTGGCAACTGTGGATGCCGCTGGGCCGCCTGCTGGTGGCGGCGTATGCGCTGGCCTGGTCCGGCATGCGCATCGAAATGGTCGCGCTGGGCTACAGCGCGGTCGCGGTGCTGGCGGTGTTCGCCGCCATGCCGCAGTGGCGGTCGATGGCGCGCGGCGACTGGGCGCTGCGCGGCCACGGCGCGCAGGATGTTTCCGCCTTGCAGGCGCGTCCGCCAGGCGTGCGCCAGCTGTGCGTGCAGGCGTGGCCGTACGGCATGGCGGCGGTGCTGTATCCGGTGTTCTTCCAGATCGGCACGGTGCTGCTGAAGTACCTGGCCGGAGATGCGGCGGCCGGCCACTTCGGCATCGCGTTGGCGGTGATGACCGCGATCTACCTGTTCCCGACCACGGTCTACCAGAAGTTCCTGCTGTCCAAGCTGCACCGCTGGGCGGTGCATGACCGCCCCCGGTTCCGCCAGGTCTATCGCTGGGGCACCGTGGCCATGCTGGCCAGCGGCATCGTCGGCGGCATCGTACTGGCGTTCGCCGCGCCGCTGGCGACGCAGGTCTTCGGTGCCGGCTATCGCACGGTGGTGCCGCTGCTGCAGGTGCTGGCGCTGTGCGTGCCGCTGCGCTTCCTGTCCACCGCGGTCGGTTCGGTGCTGCTCACCGAGGGTCACATGCGCTACCGGGTCTACGCGATGGCGCTGGCGGCGCTGGCGGCTGTCCTGTTGAACCTGGCGCTGATTCCCGCCTTCGCCGAGATGGGCGCGGCAATCGCCACCGTCATCGCCGAGGCGCTGCTGCTGGGCCTGATGTATCGCGGCGCCCGCCGGGTCGACGCACTGGAGCTGGACTGATGGACAAGCCCCGTGTCGCTTTCACCGGTTACTACGGTATGCGCAATTTCGGTGACGACCTGTTCGGCGTGATCTGCACGCGCGCGGCCGAACGCTACTGGAACGCCTCGCCGCGCCTGGTCGGCCCGCCGCTGGCCGGCATGGCCGGCGTCAGCACCGTGCCGGCGTTCTATCCGCTCGACTGGTACGGGGCGGGCGGGGCGCTGGGCAAGGGCAGCCGGCTGCTCAGTTTCGCCAGCGCGACCGTCGGTTCGGATGTGCTGGTGATGGGCGGCGGTTCCGTCATCACCGCGCGCGAATCGTTCCGCAAGCCAATGATGCAGGCCGCACGCCGCCATCGCGGCCTGCGACTGTCCGCAATCGGGGTCTCGATCGGGCCCTTCGCGAACACCGAGCAGGAAGCCGCGGCGGCATCCTTCCTGGATCGCTTCAGCTACCTGTCGGTGCGGGATCGCCGCTCGCACGAATGGATCCAGCGCATGGGCCTGTCCGCGCATGCGCACGCCGGCTGCGATCTGGCGGTGCTGTTGCCGCGCCTGGTGTCGATGCCGGTGCGTGCGCAGCCCGAACCCGGCGCGCCCCTGCGCGTGGGCGTGGCGCCGTGCCGCTACACGGAAGGCGGCGCGCACGGCGCGCCGGCGATGCGCGCCTGGGAGGACGCGTTCGTCGAAACCCTCCTGGCCGAATCGCGCGTGCGCCGGCTGGTGGTGGATGTGTTCAGCCTCAACGAGCACCCGCGCCACGGCGACAGCGAACTGGCCGACGCGATCGCGCGGCGCCTGCGCGAGGGCGGCGTCGCGGTCGAGGTGCTGCGCTATACCCAGCCGGATCCGCTGGCGATGGTGGCCGCCATCGGGCGTTGCGACGCGATGGTGAGCGCGCGCCTGCACGGCGCCATCGTCTCGTGGCTGTGCGGGGTGCCGTTCGCGATCGTCGACTACCACCGCAAGTGCCGCGATTTCGCCGATGACATCGGGCTGCCGCAGCGGCGGCGCATCACCACCGCGCAGGGGTATCCGTTCAGCGATGTGATCGCCACCTTGCTGCGCGAACGCCAACCGGAGTGCTCTTCACCCGCCCTGTACGCCGACCAGGCCGAGGACATATTCAAATGCGCACCATGGGCGCTGGAGCACGCACACGCATGAAGCCGCATCTTCCGCCGGATCCCTCCACCACCGCGCCGGTCAGCGTGGTGATTCCGTGCTATCGCTGCGCCGGCACGATTGCCGCGTCGGTGGCCTCGGTGGTCGCGCAGACCCGGCGCCCGGTGGAAGTCATCCTGGTCGACGACGCCAGCGGGGACGGCACCCTGGACGCGCTGCACGCGCTGGCCGAACTGCATCCGCCGGGCTGGGTGGTGGTGGTGGCCGCGCCCGCCAACGGCGGGCCGTCGCGCGCGCGCAACCTGGGCTGGGAACGCGCCAGCCAGCCGTACGTGGCCTTCCTCGACGCCGACGACACCTGGGCGCCGCAGAAGATCGCGCTGCAGATGGAGGTGCTGGAGGCGGATCCGGATCTGGCCCTGGTCGCGCACCGGATGGCGGTCCGCGAACGCGGCGCCAGGACCTTGCCGTTGCGCCCGCCGGTGCGCGCGACCGCGATCGGCCGCCGCCGCTTCCTGCTCAACAATCCGTTCCCGACCGCCTCGGTGGTGCTGCGCCGGGACCTGCCGTTCCGCTTCAACGAACGTTTCCGCCGGGTGGAGGATTTCCTGCTGTGGGCGGAGATAGGCTTCTCCGGCTACCGCTGCGCCAAGCTCAACCAGGTGCTCGCGTACTGGCACAAGCCGACCTTCGGCGCCGGCGGCCTGAGCGCGGATCTGGACGCGATGCACCGCGCCGGCAAGGAAGTCCGGCGCGAGCTGCTGCGCAAGGGCCTGGTCACGCCCGCCGAACACTGGTTCGCGCGCAGCATCGGGCTGGTCCGGCGCACCCGCCGGCGCCTGCTGCTGGCCATGCGTTCGCGCCAGACCGGAATCGCCTCGTGAACACCGTCCAGGCCCGCTACCTGCAGGCCAGCCGGCGCAGCCAGGGCGAGGCGATGGCGCGGTGGTGGCTGGGCATGATCCTGCTGGGCGGGGTGGCGCTGTTCGCGTGCTGGCTGGTCGGCACCCGTCCGCTGGACATCGGCAGCGACACCGAGACCTATGCGGGCTTCTTCGAGAATCTGGTGCAGGGCATGCCGGAAACCCGGCTGGAACCGGGCTTCGTCTATCTGAGCTACGCCCTGTACAAGCTGGGACTGGGCGTCACCGGCTACCAGTTCGCCCTGTTCGGCCTGCTGCTGGTGATGGTCGCGCTGGCGGTGCGCCGCTACCGGTTCTACCTGGAAACGCCGGTGAGCTGGCAGACCCTGCTGTGCGCCTCGCTGATGCTGCTGTTCATCTCGCCGATGTTCACCAACGCCTCGATCAACGCGATCCGCCAGGGCCTGGCGGCGCCGCTGGTGTTCGTGGCCTTGCTCGGGTTCCATCGGCGGCGATGGGGCACGTTCGCGCTGGCCGGCGCGCTCGCGGCCAGCCTGCACCTGTCGTCCGCCATGTACCTGGCCTGCGCGCCGGCGCTGTTGTTGAGCACGCGCTGGCTGCGCGTGGTCGCGGCGGGTGCGTTCCTGGCCTACGTCTCCGGACTCTCGATGCTGGCGGTGCGCGCCGGCGCGCCCGGCTTCTACGACGTGGTGATGGAGTACACCGCCAATCCGTTGTACCGATCCGGCGTGCGCATCGACTTCGCGGTATTCACCATCTTCTGGTACCTGCTGCCGCATTTTCTGGCGCCGCTGGTCCAGGCGCAGTGGCGCCAGCGCATCCTCGACAGCACCTCGGTCTATCTGGTGATGTCGCTGCCGTTCTTCCTGATCGGCTGGGGCTTCTTCTCCAACCGTTACCTGTTGCCGGCCTGGCTGGCGGTGTCGATGATCCTGGCGGCGGTGCTCTGCCACGCGCGCATCGCGCCGCTGCGCAACCCGCTGCTGATCCGGGCCGGCCTGCTGGCCTCCTGCGGGGTGTTCTACATCTACGTCAGCCGCGGAATCGTCATATGAGTGGAGGCGCGGCGTCGATGCTCCGGGAGTTCGCGGTTTCACTGACCTATCCACCCACGCTCACCCTGTCGCTGCTGGTGCTGGCGGCGCTGCTGTGGTGGTGGCGCCGTCGCCGGATCGGAGCGGGCGTGGCGATGGCGGCGGTGATGTGGTCGGCGTTGTGGTCGTTTCCCTTCGCTTCCGACACCCTGCGCGGGCTGCTGGAATTCCGCTATCCGGTGGTCGAGGATGCGGCCGATCTTCCGCGCGCGGACGCCATCGTGGTGCTCGGCGGCGGCAGCCACTATGCATGGCTGGAAAGGCCCGACGTACGTCCCGAGCAATTGCGCTACAGCCGCCTGGCCGCCGGCGCGCGCGCCTGGCAGGCCGGACGCGCCCCGATCGTGATTCTCAGCGGAGGCGGCGAGGGCGACACCACCGAGGCGCGGCGCATGGCCAAGGCGATCGAGCGCCTCGGCGTGCCGCGCTCGGCGCTGGTGCTGGAAGAACGCAGCCGCAACACCCGCGACAACGCGCGCTACAGCCTGCCACTGGCCGGCCGCGAACATCCGCGCCTGCTGCTGGTGACCTCCACCCTGCACATGCCGCGCGCGGCCCTGCTGTTCGAGCAGGCGGGCGCGCGGGTCATGCCGGTACCCGTGCCCGAGGGCAGGGCGCCGCGCAGCTGGTGGCGCTACTGGCTGCCTTCGCAACGCGCCTTGTGGCGCAGCGGCCGCGCGTTCAAGGAAATCGTCGCGCTCACCGCCGCCCATCTGCATTTGTGAAGGCCGCGTCGGTGAACAGGGATGTGCGTGACCGTCCGGCGCTTCGCGCACGCGCGTTCATCCGCCATTGTCTTGCCGACGCCGTTCTTTTCACGCCGCGCTTGACACCATGCCCGAGCGGGCACGGCCATGCCGCGCCGCGCATCGTTTCCGCTGACAGAGGTGTGCGAGTGAAATCCCTATCCACTTCCTTGTTGCTGGCAGCGCTGCTGGCCGGTTGCGCGGGCCAGCACATGACCCACCGCGGTTCCGCCAATGGCGGCACCGTCGAGGGCAGCGACGCGCGCATGGTCGCGATCACGCCCGAACTGGTCGCCGCGCCGCGCCAGGCGGTCACGCTGCCGACCGAGCTTGCCGGCTACAAGCCCGAGATTTACCGCATCCAGCCCGGCGACACGATCCTCGTCACCGTCTGGGATCACCCGGAACTGACCACGCCCGCGGGCAACCAGCAGCAGGCCGTCACCAACGGTCGGCTGGTACAGCCCGATGGCACGTTCTTCTATCCGTACGCGGGCAAGATGAACGTCAAGGGCATGACCATCGAGGAACTGCGCAGCGGCCTGTCCACGCGTCTGGGGCAGTACCTGCGTTCCCCGCAGATCGACGTCAACGTGGTCGGCCACGGCGGACGCGTCGCCCTGCAGGGCGCGTTCGTCGACACCTCGCCACAGGAATTCACCACCGTGCCGCTGACGCTGGCGCAGGCGGTCGGCAAGGCGCGCATCAACGTGGAGGAAGCGGATCTCGCCGGCTTCGTGCTGACCCGCGACGGGCACGATTATCCGCTGGATCTGGATGCACTGAACCGGGATGGCAAGGTCGCCGCCGACGTTTACCTCAAGCCCGGCGATCGGCTGTACCTGCCGTTCAACGACCGCAAGGAGGTCTACGTGGTCGGCGAAGTGATGCGCCCGCAGGCGATCAACTTCAAGACCACCGACATGAGCCTGACCCAGGCGCTCGGCCGCACCGGCGGCCTGAACCCGACCACCGCCAAGGGCAGCGCGGTCTACGTGATCCGCGGCATGGAGGATCTGCAGCGCGAACCGGCCACCGTCTATCACCTGGACGCCGGTTCGCCCGCGGCCTTCGCGCTGGCGGATCGCTTCCCGCTGCGCGCCGGCGACGTGGTGTGGGTGGGACCGGCCGGCGTGACCCGCTGGAACCGCTTCCTGACCCAGTTGTTGCCGTTGTCGGGCATCATCAGCAACGCCGCGTCGGCGCAGTACGACTTCGACCGCAATTGATGGGGGGACCGGGTCGCGCCGCGTGACGCGGCCGACCCGGGAAAAGCGGACGACGACGGCGGAACCGCATCAAAAAAACAAAGGCGACGGCCGTTTCCGACCGTCGCCTTTGCTCATGTGCCCTGCGAAAGGCTCCTGTGGAGAACCGAAGGGTCATCCAGACGATCGACCGGCCCTTTGTCCACCGGGCGAGAAGCGGTGTGCCCGGCGTGGGTTCTCCTGTGGCTGCCGATGGTCCGTGGGTCCGGAAACTGCGGAAAACGAACCCCGCTGAATGTCGGCGTGACCGGCGTATCGTCAAAGGAGGGTGTGCCGGTGCCACGCGCCCACCATGCCTTCGGCAATGGCAAGAGCGGGTGGAGCCAGTGTGGCGAAAGCGTTATCGGCCGGCGCTGTTCAGGGCGCATTTGACGATATGAATACAGGCGGCGTGATATTCCTGCCGCTCGTCACGGGAGGCTAGGCACATGGGTTCGATCCATCCCCCAGCGCGCCGCTGGTATCGCTGCGAAGTCGTCGATGTCCAGGCCGAATTGAGGTACTGGAAACTGGAATACGTGTCCCACGACTTCCATGAACCGGGCACGTCGTTCTCACGCTACGAGCCGGTGCTCAGGTTCGCCTACGACGCCTACCTGCGCCATCACGCGCAGCCGCTGGCCGACGTCATCGACGTCCTCCACCACAAGTACGTCGAGACCTTCGACAGCTGGAGCATGCTGCCGTGGCCGCGCGCCGAGGCCGTCCTGCGCGAAGTCTGGCTGCGCATGGGCGCGCCGCTGGAAAGCCTGCGGGTCACGCCGCCGCTCGAACGCGACTCGCGCCTGCGCCTGCATTGATCCGGGAACGCGGTCGACGCGTTCCCGGGATCCACCGCACCCTCACTTCAGCCGTTCGAGCACGGCGTTGGCCACGCCGATCGCGGACGCCGGATTCTGGCCGGTGACGAGTTCGCGATCGATCACCACGTTGGCGGCCCAGGGTGAAGTGTTGCTGACGTGGCGCGCACCGGCCGTTTCCAGCGCGGTCTGCGGGTAGAACTTCATCTCGCCACCGCCCAGCGCGCCCTTGGCCTGTTCCTCCTCCTGGTTGCTGATCACCGTGAACCGGTAACCGGCATAGATCCAGTCGGCCGGTGCCGCCGGCTTGCCGCCCGCTTCCAGCGCGCCGATGAAGGCGCCGTTGCCCGGCAGGGTGGACAGCAACGCGATCGGACCGTGGCATACCAGCGCGGTGGTCTTGCCGCGATGATGGAAATCCGCCAGCAGGCGCCCCATCGCCGGCGAGGCCAGCAGATCCTGCATCGGCGCGTGGCCCCCCGGCACATACACCGCGTCGAACTGGCCGTAGCCCATCTGTTCGACCCGGGCGAGGCTCAGCACCGGCGATTGCGCCGGCCGGGTCACAGCCAGGCGGTCGAGCAGATCCTGGTGCGTCTTCAACGCGCCGGCGTCGCCGCCGAAGTACATCGGGTCCAGCGAGCCCCGATCGACCGTCGGCGCCACGCCGGACGGGGTGGCGAAGGTCACCTGGTGGCCCGCGTCCAGGAACAGCTTGACCGGCTGCATCAGTTCGTTGAGGTAGAAGCCGGTCGGGAAAACCCGGCCATCCTTGAGATCCAGGTGGTCCGCATCGGACAGCACGACCAGCACATGGGCCGCGTCGGCATGGGCGGCGGGGAGCGCCAGCGCGAGGGCGGCGGCCAGGACTTTGAGCGATTTCATGGAGCATTCCTCGAAATGGACCGCCGGACCGGCGGAAGTGGCGCCACTCTATTTCGTGCCCGAACCGCGATAAACTCGCTCTCTGGCAATTTATTTTTCCTCCCGAGGCAAAGATGGCGCGCCGGTTCGATCACCTGGGTGACGCGGAGGTCTTCGTGATCGTGGTGGAGCAGGGATCGCTGACCGCCGCGGCGGTCGCCCTGGGCACCACGCCCTCGGTCATCAGCCGCGCCATCGCGCGGCTGGAAACCCGCCTCGGCAACCAGTTGCTGCGGCGAACCACCCGCCGGCTGGGATTGACCGAGGCCGGCCAGCTGTACCTGGAGCAGGCGCGTGCGGCGTTCGCGCTGTTCGACGAAGCCGAGCGCACGGTGCAGGGCAGGTCGGGCACTTTGACCGGACGCGTGCGGCTGAGCGTGCCCACCACCTACGGCCATTACCGGCTACCGGAAAAGCTGGCGCGTTTCTCGCGCGAGCATCCGCAGGTGCACATCGAACTCAACATCTCCAACCGCAACGTCGATCTGGTGGCCGAAGGCTTCGACCTGGCGGTGCGGCTGGGCGCGTTGCCCGACAGCGGACTGGCCGCGCGCCGGCTGGAGGATGCCGCGCTGTGCATGGTCGCATCACCCGATTACCTGCGCCGCGTCGGCACGCCGACCCGAAGGGAGCAACTGGCCGAGCACGCCTGCATCCCGTTCGTGATGCCCAGCAGCGGGCGCATCGCGCCCTGGTTGTTCCGCGAAGACGGACGTGACCTGGAATGGACGCCGCCGGATCGGCTGACCGTATCGGACGACGTGCTCGGCGTGGTGTCGCTGGCCAGCGGCGGCGCCGGTATCTGCCAGACCTACGATTTCATCGCCGACGGCCATCTTCGCGAGGGCCGCCTGGTCGAGGTGCTGCCGCAACTGCGTGGACGCTCGCGTCCGTTCTCCCTCATCTACGCACCGCATCGTCGCTTGTCGGCGGCATCGCGCGCCCTGATCGACAGCCTGTCGGAGAGCGGCGAAACGGCCACGGGCTGATTCGGCGCGGCCACTCAACGCGCCGCCGGCGCATGGCGCTCCCAGTAACCGTCTTGCGGCGGAATCTGCTGGACCACATCCACGCTTACGCCGGCGGGATCCCGGGTCATGAAGCGCCGCTGGCCCCACGGTTCATCGGTGAGTGGATGCAGAATCGGCGCGCCTTCCCGACGGAGCTTTTCGTACAGCAGCGACGCATCCGCCACCTCGACGGTCAGCAGCATGCCTTCGCCATTGAAGACCTCGGCTCCCGGCGGGCGGGAAGGATGATCCGGGGTCATGAACGCCAGGGTGGCGCCACGACCGTCGCCATCGGCGGGACCGGACAGATAGACGAACCAGTTGGCTTCGAACAGGACTCGGAATCCGAAATGCCGCACATGGAAATCACGCGCGGCGGTCATCGCCGGCGTGGTGATCAGCGGATACAGGTCGCGCACGCGCACCGTGGAAGGCGCGGTGCCCGGTGGCTCGGGCGCCGTCGCGGCGCCTGGCAGCGGCAGCGCGCCGGCCAGCAGCAGGATGGGAAGGACTCGGGACATTGGCATCGGGCGTTCCTCGTTGGAGGGGAAGAAAGCCGACGCGTTCCGTCGCCGGCTCCGCCACGATGCACGGCTCAGATTGACAGCAGTTGCTTGATTGCGCGCACCGCGACCCGCGCGCCATCCTCCGCCCGCATGCGCTGGCCGAGCTCGGCCGCGCGCGCACGGGTATCCGTCCGGTCGGCGAACGCGAGCGCCCGCGCCAGCGCGGAGGCCTCCAGTCGCTTTCCGTTCACCGCCGGACCGGACACGCCCAGGCGGCGCAGCCGATCCGCCCAGAACGGCTGATCGCCGGCGAACGGCACCACCACCGAAGGCACGCCGGCGCGGGTGGCCGAATGACTGGTGCCCGAGCCACCGTGATGGACCACCAGCGAGGTGCGCGGGAACAACCAGTCGTGCGGCGTCTCGTCGACGATGAAGAAGTTGTCCGGCAGCGCGTCGCGCGCCACGCCGCTCCAGCCCGGATGGAACAACGCGCGCCGGCCCGCGACGGCGTCGACCATCGCCCGGACCAGCCGGGGGCGGTCGAAACCGGCCATGCTGCCGAAGCCCAGGTAGATCGGCGGTTCGCCCGCGTCGAGCCAGCGCTCCAGCGCGGGCGGTGGTGTCCACGCCGGCGCCGGCAGCGTCCATTGGCCACAGACCCGCGCATTGTCCGGCCAATCCGCCGGTTGCGGCAGCAGGGTGGGGGACACGCCATACAGCATGGGATGTTCGGTCCACAGCCGCTTTCTCGCCGGCAACGCCAACACACGCGCGCGCGCCTCGTTGGTGCTGCTGCGGAAAGCGCGCCAGAGCAGGCCGTTGACGAATCGATGGCTGAACGCGTTCAACGCGTGCGGAACGGGAGCGGATGCCAGGAAAGGCGAGACGAAATCGCGGGTGGGCGTGATCGGAATCAGGCCCGCACCGATGGCCGGAATGTCCAGCGCCTCGGCAACCGAAAGCCCGGCGAACGCCGCCAGCCCGGAGACGATCAGCGCATCGCATCCCGTCGCCGCATCCCGGATCTCGCCCATCCAGCGCATGACGTTGGCGTTGGCGATATCGGCCAGCGCCCGGGCGGTGCGGTTGAAGCCGCCCTTGCGGTCGACCGCCGTCGCCAGCGCCTGTCCGGGCGAAAGCGCGCCGCGGATGTCGCCGGACAACGGGGTTGCCGCCAGGCCGGCGGCATGGGCGGAGCCGAGCGTGGCCGCGTCGGCGAGCAGCCGGGTGTCGTGGCCGGCGGCATTCAGCGCCAGGCACAGCGCGGCCAGGGGACGGGTATCGCCTTCGGTACCATAGGTTGCAACCGCGAACTTCATGGGAGTCTCCGGACGCCGGACGACCCGGCGGATGGACAGAAATAAATGTGCACGACGTATACTAATTTACATCGTATACCCGATGTAAGAGGCAGGCCCCATGGATGAAACCGCGGAACCCGGGCGCCGGGCGCGCAAGCGCGCGCGGATGCTGGACCTGTTGACCGGCACCGCCGCCCGCCTGTTCGAGCAACAGGGCTACGAGGCGGTGACCATGGAACAGATCGCGGCCGAAGCCGACGTCGCCAAGCGCACGCTGTACAACCACTTCCCGACCAAGGAAGCGCTGCTGGCGCGCTGGCTGGATACCGAACTGGAGAAGGATCTGGCGCACCTGGCCGACAGCATCGCCCGCCGCCGGAGCTTCGCCTCGCGGGCGGCCTGCATCCTCGACGCCTCAGCGGCGTGGTGCAGCGCGCATCCGGAACACCTGATGGCCTATCTGCGCTACCGCTTCACCAGCCTCGGCAACGAGGCGGAGCAGGCGGACATCGGCGATGGCGGCATCGTCGCGCTGTGGCAGCGCCTGATCGCCGCGGCGCAGGAGAGCGGCGAACTGGGCGACAGGTTCCCGCCCGCGCAACTGGCGACCTGGTTCCACCACCTGTACCTGGCCGCGCTGCTGCGCTGGCTGACCGTGCCGGGACTTTCGCTGCAACGCGAGTTTGCCGACGCCGCGCGCCTGTTCGTGGACGGCGCGGCGGCACGCTGAACGGCGCGCCGCCCGTGCGCGTCAGTGCCGCTGGCGCGGATCCCGGCCCAATTGGCGATACAGGGTGCTGCGGCTGATGCCCAGTTGGCGCGCCGCGCGGGCGACGTTGCCGTCGCAGGCTTCCACCGCCGCGCGCATGGCCGCGCGGGTCATCGAATCCAGCGGCGCGGATGCGGGCGGCGCGACAACGGCGGGCGTATCCATGCGCGCCTGCAGGTAGGCGGGCAGGGCATCGGCGCCGATCAGGCTGCCGGGTTCGCTCAGGGCGGCGAGGGTGCGCAGGCTCGCCACCAGTTGGCGCAGGTTGCCGGGCCAGGCATAGCGCGCGAGCCGTTCGACCGCCTCGTCGGAAAGCCGGCGCCCCTGGCCGATGCGCTGCCACAGTGAATGCACCAGCCCTTCGCGTCCGGGCTGTTCGCGCAGCGGCGCCAGTTCGACCAGATGATGGGAAATGCGGTAGTAGAGATCGGCCCGGAAGCGGCCTTCGGCCACCGCGTCTTCCAGTCGCCGGTGGGTCGCGCAGACCAGGGCGAAATCCAGTTTGACCGGCTTGCCGCCGCCCAGCGGCGACAGTTCGCGATCCTGCAGGACGCGCAGCAGGCGCGGTTGCAACGCCAGCGGCATGTCGCCGATTTCGTCCAGGAACAGGATCCCGCCGTCGGCCTGCCGCAGCAGGCCGATGCTGCCGTCCTTGCGCGCGCCGGTGAAGGCACCGCTCTCGTAGCCGAACAGTTCGGCCTCGATCAGCCCCTCCGGCAGCGCGGCGCAATTGACCGCCACGAAGGGTTTGCCGGCGCGGGCGCTGCGCCGGTGCAGTTCGCGCGAGAACACTTCCTTGCCGGTGCCGGTCTCGCCCAGCACCAGCACCGGAATGCCGGCATCGAGCACGCGGCAGGCGCGTCCCAGTTCGGCTTCCAGTTTCGCGTCGAACAGCGGTGCGCCGGCTTCGGTTCCCGAACCGGACGCCGACACCGTGATTGGCGATGCCGCGCGGGCGCGCCGCGAGTGGGTCGGCCCATCGACGTGTCCGTGCAGCAGGCGGCCGCTGCGGTCCTGTAGGACGCCGTCGTCGCGCAGGCGTGACAGCGCGCCGTCGAACATCGCCTCGTAGGAGGCGCGCCCGAGATCGGCCCGCTCCAGTCCGAACAGCGCCAGCCCGGCCCGGTTGGCCGCCACCAGCCGCCCGTTGCGGAACGCCAGCAGACCCTCGCGCGCACTGCCCAGCAGCGCCGGGTTGGCATGCACGCGCAGCAGGTCGGCGTCGGTGATGCCTTCGTCGAAGTAGCGGTGTTCGATGTTGGCGACCGCCAACTGCGCCAGACCGAGTGCGTGCATGGGCGCGACCATCGCGTCGCCGGAGATGTCCAGCACGCCGACCATGCGCCCAAACGGATCGAACACCGGCGCGGCCGAGCAGTTGAGGATGCGGTGCGGCGCCGCGTAGTGCTCGGCGCCGCGCACTTCGACCGCGCGGGCGTCGGCGATCGCGGTGCCGATCGCGTTCGTGCCCACCCGCGCTTCGTTCCAGCACGCGCCCGGCATCAGTGCGACCCGGCCGGCCTTGTCGAGGAATTCGGCGTTGCCCTCGGCGTCGAGGATCCAGCCTTCGGCATCGGTGAGGATGACGATGCTGCCAGTATTGGCGGCGTCGGCGGCGAGCATTTCGACCTCGGCGCGCGCCAGTCGCCAGAGCTGTTCGTGCTGCTCGCGCAGGGTACGCAGGCGGGGCGCGTCGATCGGTTCGATCGCCGGGCGCGCATTCGCCGCCAGTCCCAGGCCCAGGCAGCGCCGCCACGATTGCAGGATGGCCGGCGGTACCTGGCCCACCGGCGTGCGCCCGGCCTCGAAGAAGGCGCGCCGGGCCTGCGCGATGCGTTGCTCGTCGGGTGGAGCGGATGGTCGGGACATGCCGGAAGTCCTCGCCGGGCGATGTGTCGCATTTTGCGACAGGAAAACCGCCCGCTGTCCCGATACACAGCACACCCGCGGACACTCCGCAAGCGACACGCTTGTTGCGTTGCCGCAGCGGCGACGCGGTTTCCTTGCGGAATGGCGGCGTAGCGGCGTGGCGCGGCGCAGCAACAAAAGCTGGCACGCGGCCTGCGTTGGACGGGAACCCCAACCGAACAAGCCAGGAGATTCCGATGAACGCAGTCGCCGCCCCCCGTCCACAGGCCGTGGACCCGTCCGCCATCTTCAAGCAGCGCTACGCCAACTTCATCGGCGGGCGCTGGGTGGAACCTCGTTCGGGGCAGTATTTCGACAACACCAGTCCGGTCAACGGCAAGGTGTTCACCCAGGTGCCGCGTTCCAACGCCGACGACATCGAGGCCGCGCTGGACGCCGCGCACGCCGCGCGCGAGGCGTGGGGCAAGGCTTCGGTGACCGAGCGTGCGAACGTGCTGCTGCGGATTGCCGATCGCATCGAGCAGAACCTGGAACTGCTGGCGCACGCCGAGACCTGGGACAACGGCAAGCCGATCCGGGAAACCCTCAATGCCGACATTCCGCTGTGCGCGGATCATTTCCGCTACTTCGCCGGCGCCATCCGCGCGCAGGAAGGCGGCATCAGCGAAATCGATCACGACACCATCGCCTATCACTTCCACGAGCCGCTGGGGGTGGTGGGGCAGATCATCCCCTGGAACTTCCCGCTGCTGATGGCCTGCTGGAAGCTCGCGCCCGCGCTGGCCGCCGGCAACTGCGTGGTGCTCAAGCCGGCCGAACAGACCCCGGCCAGCATCCTGGTGCTGATGGAGATCATCGGCGATCTGCTGCCGGCGGGCGTGCTCAACGTGATCAATGGCTTCGGCCTGGAAGCCGGCAAGCCGCTGGCCAGCAGCCCGCGCATCGCCAAGATCGCCTTCACCGGCGAGACCACGACCGGCCGGCTGATCATGCAGTACGCCAGCCAGAACCTGATCCCGGTGACCCTGGAACTGGGCGGCAAGTCGCCCAACATTTTCTTCGCCGACGTCATGGCCGAGGACGACGATTTCCTGGACAAGGCGATCGAGGGCTTCGTGCTGTTCGCCTTCAACCAGGGCGAGGTCTGTACCTGTCCGTCGCGGGCGCTGATCCAGGAATCGATCTACGAAAAGTTCATGGAGCGCGCGCTCAAGCGCGTCGCCGCGATCAAGCAGGGCAATCCGCTGGATCCCAACACGATGGTCGGCGCGCAGGCGTCCAGCGAACAATTGGAGAAGATCCTGTCGTACATCGACATCGGCCGGCAGGAAGGCGCCGAAGTGTTGATCGGCGGTGCCCGCAACGAGCAGGGCGGTGATCTGGCCGGCGGCTATTACGTGCAGCCGACGGTGTTCAAGGGCCATAACCGGATGCGCATCTTCCAGGAAGAGATCTTCGGCCCGGTGGTCTCGGTCACCACCTTCAAGGACGAGGCCGAAGCGCTGGCGATCGCCAACGACACCCTGTACGGGCTGGGCGCCGGCGTCTGGAGCCGCGACGCGGCGCGGTTGTACCGGATGGGCCGTGGCATCCAGGCCGGACGGGTGTGGACCAACTGCTACCACGCCTATCCCGCGCACGCGGCCTTCGGCGGCTACAAGCAATCCGGCATCGGCCGCGAGAACCACCGGATGATGCTGGACCACTACCAGCAAACCAAGAACCTGCTGGTCAGCTATTCGCCCAAGGCACTGGGTTTCTTCTGAGCCGTCGCGCGGGCGCCTTCCGACCGACGGCGCCCGCGCGTGTTTCCCGATTGATTGGGATCAACGAGCCGGGGAGGCCACCGCGCTACGGTGGTCCTGGCGCAACCAACAGGAGAAATGCGTGGACAAGACAATGAAAGCCGCCGTGGTTCGCGAGTTCGGCAAGCCACTGGTCATCGAAGAGGTGACCGTGCCGCGTCCCGCCGCCGGCGACGTGCTGGTGAAGATCGAAGCTTGCGGCGTCTGCCATACCGATCTGCACGCGGCCGAAGGCGACTGGCCGGTCAAGCCGAACCCACCATTCATTCCGGGCCACGAAGGCGTTGGCCACGTGGTAGCCGTGGGTGCCGGTGTCACCCATGTGAAGGAGGGCGATCGGGTCGGCATTCCCTGGCTGTATTCGGCCTGCGGGCATTGCGAACACTGCCTGGGCGGCTGGGAAACCCTGTGCGAGCAGCAACAGAACACCGGCTATTCGGTCAACGGCGGATTCGCCGAATACGCGCTGGCCAACGCCGATTATGTGGGGCATGTGCCGAAGGGGATCGGTTTCGTCGAGATCGCGCCGGTGCTGTGCGCGGGCGTGACCGTCTACAAGGGACTCAAGGTGACTGATACCCGTCCCGGCAATTGGGTAGTGATCTCCGGCATCGGCGGTTTGGGGCACATGGCGGTGCAGTACGCGCGGGCAATGGGCTTGAACGTCGCCGCCGTGGACGTGGACGACGCCAAACTCGAGCTCGCCAGGCGCCTCGGCGCCACCGTCGCCGTCAACGCCAGGACCACCGATCCGGTGGCCTACCTGAAAAAGGAAATCGGTGGCGCGCACGGCGCGCTGGTCACCGCGGTCTCGCCCAAGGCGTTCGAGCAGGCGATCGGCATGGTCCGGCGCGGCGGCACGGTGTCGCTCAACGGATTGCCGCCGGGCCAGTTCCCGCTCGATATCTTCGGCATGGTGCTCAACGGGGTGACCGTGCGCGGCTCCATCGTCGGCACCCGCCTGGATCTGCAGGAGTCGCTGGACTTCGCTGCGCTCGGCAAGGTCAAGGCGACGGTCTCCACCGATCGGCTGGAGAACATCAACCAGGTGTTCCAGCGCATGCACCAGGGCCAGATCGAGGGCCGGGTGGTGCTGGATCTGGCCGCCTGAGTTTGCCGTTCAAAGGCACCGCCCGTGACCGAAGCCTCGTCCACCGCAAATCCCCCTCCCTTGCAGGTGATGGCGACGCTGCCGGCGTTGCAGCTGATCCAGACGCTGCGCGCCCGGCACGGGCCGGTGCTGTTCCATCAGTCCGGCGGTTGCTGCGACGGTTCCTCGCCGATGTGTTTCCCGGTCGGCGACTTCATCGTCGGCGACCGCGACGTGCAACTGGGCGAGATCGGCGGCGCGCCGTTCTACATCAGCCCTTCCCAGTTCAAGTACTGGAAGCACACCCAGTTGATCATCGATGTCGTGCCCGGTCGCGGTGGCATGTTCTCGCTGGAGAACGGAGAGGGCGTGCGCTTCCTCGTCCGTTCCCGCCTGTTCACCGACGAGGAGTACCTCGCGCTGGAGCGGGCAGGGCGGGTCTGATTTCGTGACGCGTCTGCCCGCTCGAGCCCGGACGGCCGCCTTTCTTCTTTTCGATGCAGCCATCCCAGATAACCAAAGATCATTTGCCTTACGTGACGCGTCACATAAAATAACCATCACCCAAGCAATGGAGCCACGTGATGCGTGACGCAAACGATCCCGGCACCCTGGAAATGGTGTTTCCCCGGCGTCGCGGCCGTCCGCCGCAGCATGGCGTGGCGATGACCGCCGCCGAGCGGGCGCGCAACTACCGGGCCAATCGCAAGCATCGCCGCCAGACCGGCAGCCGCCTCCTGCATGTGCAGAGCGACACCACGTTGCTGGACAAGATCCGTGACGCGATCAGCAGCGGCCGCTCGCCAACGGCGATAGGCCGGCTGGTGGCGGAACTGGCTTCCCGCTATCCGGCCGCGGCCGACTGACCCGTCCGCAGCGCGACAGAACAAGGCACCTCGCTCCCGCCTCTCCGATAGGGGAGGGGTCTCGCGTCGCACGGAGCACACCGGTTCGGCCAACCAATGGCACTGCGAGCCGGCCGGTTCCGTGATATCCAATGACGGAAACCGCTCGGGAGGGAGCGCCATGAGACACCGGATTCGCTGGATGGGGACGTTCCTGCTGTGCGCGGCGATGCCGGCGCTGGCCCAGGACGCCGCGATTCCCCTCGCAGACGCGCGCGCCGTCTTCAGCCAGGCCCGCACGCAGTGCGAAGCCGATGGCGGTCGCCTGTGGGGCGCATCGCTGTGCGGGCCAATCATGCTGGTCGATCCGCGGACCCGCCGCATCGTCGCGTCGCAGGCCGATGCGAAGGGCGCGCTGCGCGAACAGGACGGCGTGTTCGTCGGCGAGCTGCCGCCGGAGACCAATGCCGCCAACACCGCGGTCGAATGGTCCGGCACGCGCTGGACGCAGATGCTGTGGCCCTTGCCGGACGACCAGGGCAAGCGCGGCACCCTGATCGCGCACGAGATGTTCCATCGCCTGCAACCGGACCTGCCGATTGCCGATGCCAGGGGCGGCGAGAACCCGCATCTGGATACGCTGGAGGGCCGCTACAGCCTGCAACTGGAATGGCGGGCGCTGGCCAGCGCACTGCAGGCCGATGGCGACGCCGCCCGGCGTGCCGCGGTCGCCGATGCGCTGGCATTCCGCGCCGACCGGCATCGGCGCTTCCCGGAGGCCCGCGCGGACGAGACGGCGCTGGAACTCAACGAAGGCCTGGCCGAGTACACCGGCGTGATGCTCGGAAACGCGACGCCACAGGCTCGCCTTCAGGCGGCGCTCCACGACCTCCAGTCGCATGTCGCCGATCCCAGCTTCGTGCGCTCCTTCGCGTACGCGACCGGTCCGGCCTACGGCCTGCTGCTCGACCAATTCGCGCCGGGCTGGCGCAAGCGTCTGGGAGACACCGCCATGGATCTCGGCACCCGCCTGCGCGAGGCGGGCGGCTTCGAAGTGGCGACAGGCGATGCGGCGCTGGCCGCGGCGGCCGCGCGCCATGGCGGCACAGCGCTGCGCGAAACGGAAACCGCGCGCGAGCGGGAACGCCTGGCGCAACTCGAACGCAACCGCGCGCGCTTCGTGCGGGGACCGGTGCTGACCCTGGCCCTGAAGCACATGAGCGTCCAGTTCAATCCGAGCAACCTGCAACCGCTCGACGGCGTAGGTACCGTCTATCCCACCATGCGCGTCACCGACGACTGGGGCACGCTGGAAGTGGAGGAGGGCGCGGTGATGAGAAGCGACTGGAAGGCGGTGATCCTCGCCGCCCCCGATGCGAGCGGCGACGCGCCGCGAGGCCCCGGCTGGAAGCTGGCGCTGAAACCCGGCTGGACGCTGGTGCCCGGCACCCGACCAGGGGACTACGTGCTGAAGGGCCCCGAGTCCTGATCGCGGCGAAACCGGCTACATCCTCCGGTTGATTTCCTGCACCTTGGCTACCGCACCCTTGCGCTCGCTGTAGCGGTTGGTCAGATAGTCACTGCGATCCCGGACCACCAGCGTGAACTTCATGAGTTCCTCCATGACGTCCACCACGCGGTCATGGAACGGCGACGGTTTCATCCGGCCGTCGTCGTCGAATTCCTGCCATGCCTTGGCGACCGACGACTGGTTGGGGATGGTCACCATGCGCATCCAGCGCCCCAGGATGCGAAGCGTGTTGACCACGTTGAAGGACTGCGATCCTCCGCAGACCTGCATGACCGCCAGCGTCTTGCCCTGGGTGGGGCGCACGCTGCCATCCTCCAGCGGCAACCAGTCGATCTGGTTCTTGAACACGCCGGTGATCGTGCCGTGGCGTTCGGGCGACACCCACACCTGTCCTTCCGACCACTGCGACCACTCCCGCAACTGCCGGACCTTCGGATGCTCCCGGGGCACGCTGTCGAGCAGGGGCAGGTCGTGCGGATCGAATACCCGTGTCTCCGCGCCCAGGTGGTGCAGGATGCGCTCGGCTTCCAGCGCCAGCTTGCGGCTGAAGGATTGCGGACGCAGCGAACCGTAGAGCAGCAGGATGCGCGGGGCGTGGCTTCCCGCCGCTCCCAGCGATTCGTGGTGGGGCAGGGGCAGCAGCTCCGTGCTGACGTGGGGAATGTCCGCGGTCGAGGATTGTTTTGTCATATTCTTTCGATTATTCTGGAAATATGGAAACGAAACAAGCCATCGCCGCATTGACCGCCCTGGGCCACGCCACCCGCCTGGCCGCCTATCGCCTGCTGGTCGAGGCCGGCCCCGCCGGACGCATGGCGGGCGAGATCGCCGAAGCGCTCGCCATTCCCAACGCCACGCTTTCCTTCCATCTGAAGGAACTGGTCCAGGCCGGCTTGGCGGAAAGCGAGAACCGCGGTCGCAACGTCTGCTATCGGGCCAACTTCGAGGCCATGAACGGCCTGGTGGCCTATCTCACCCACAACTGCTGCGCCGGCTCGCCCGTCGAGTCGTGCGCGCCCGCCTCTTCCTGTGAATGCTGAGCCGAGAGATCCCATGAAGCGTCGCGTCCTGTTCCTGTGCACCGGCAATTCCGCCCGCAGCGTGCTGGCCGAAGCCACACTCCGGGCATGGGCCGGCAACCGGTTCGAAGTATTCAGCGCCGGCAGCAAGCCGGCCGGGCAGGTCAATCCACATGCACTCGCCCAGCTGGCGGCCGAAGGTATTTCGACCGCCGGCCTGCGAAGCAAGTCGTGGGACGAATTCGCGACCGCGGATGCCGCGCCGATGGACCTGGTGGTGACGGTCTGCGATTCGGCGGCCTCGGAAACCTGCCCGGTGGTGTTCGGCGACTTCCTGCGCGTGCATTGGGGCCTGCCGGATCCGGCGGCGGTCTCCGGCACCGACGACGAGAAGGCCGCAGCCTTCCGCCAGGCGCATCGCGTCATCAAGGCGCGGCTGCTGGCCTTCCTGGCGCTGCCGGCCGAGGCCTGGAACGATCGGCAGGCGCTCAAGACACAACTGGATCGGATCGGTTTCGTGGAGCCGGAGGACGAGGCGCTTTCCCATGGCTGAGGCCACGCCCCGCATCGGTTTTTTCGAGCGCTACCTGACCATCTGGGTCGGCCTGTGCATCCTGGTCGGAACCGGCCTCGGCCACCTGTTTCCCTCAGCCTTCGTCCGCCTGGGCGGGATGGAAGTCGCCAGGGTCAATCTGCCGGTCGCGGTGCTGATCTGGCTGATGATCATCCCGATGCTGCTGAAGGTCGATTTCGGCGCGATGAAGGAAGTCGGGCGGCATTGGCGCGGCATCGGCGTCACGCTGTTCATCAACTGGGCGGTCAAGCCGTTCTCGATGGCGCTGCTGGGCTGGTTCTTCCTGCGACATGTGTTCGCGGATTCGCTGCCGGCCGACCAGATTGACTCGTACATGGCCGGACTCATCCTGCTGGCCGCCGCGCCTTGCACGGCGATGGTCTTCGTATGGAGCAATCTCTGCCGGGGCGACGCCAATTTCACCCTGAGCCAGGTGGCGCTCAACGACGCCATCATGGTGGTGGCGTTCGCACCACTGGTGGCGCTGCTATTGGGCCTGTCCGCCATCACCGTGCCGTGGGACACGCTGCTCATCTCGGTCGGCCTCTACATCATCGTGCCGGTCGCCATCGCGGTCGTGATGCGCCGCTGGCTGATGAGACGGGCAGGGGAGCGGGGGCTGGAAAAGGTGTTGCACAGGTTGGGGCCATACTCGCTGGCCGCGCTGCTGCTGACGCTGGTGCTGCTGTTCGGCTTCCAGGGCCGCCAGATCATCGAACAGCCGATGGTGATCGCCATCCTGGCCGTTCCCATCCTGATCCAGGTCTACTTCAATTCCGGTCTGGCCTATCTGTTGAACCGGCGCCTGGGCGTGGCCCACAGCGTGGCCGGCCCTTCGGCGCTGATTGGCGCCAGCAACTTCTTCGAACTGGCGGTGGCCACCGCGGTCAGCCTGTTCGGCGTCCATTCCGGCGCGGCCCTGGCGACCGTGGTCGGCGTACTGATCGAGGTGCCGGTGATGCTGTCGGTCGTCGCCATCGTCAACCGCACGCAGGGCTGGTATTGCGTGGGTGTCCAGCGCGCCATCGGAGCCAGGTGACATGCCGTCCATCCAAGCCATCGATCTCGACGCGGCAGTCACCCACCTGCTGTCCGACAGCGGTCTCCCCACCGCGGATCTCGCAAACGGCGCGCGTGTCGAATTCCTCGGAGCGCGCCGGAACGACGTGCTCGAAGGATGCGTGGCGCTGGAACGCTGCGGCGAACTTGCACTGCTGAGATCGCTGGCGGTCTCCCCCCAATCTCGTGGTTCCGGCCTCGGCGCAATGCTGGTCGAGCACGCCGAGGATTTCGCCCGGCAACGCGGATACCGTGCGATCTATCTGTTGACCACGGACGCGTCGAGCTTCTTCGCTGCGCGGGGCTACCAGCCGGTCGACCGCGAACAGGCGCCCGCCGCCGTCCGCGCCACCTCCCAGTTCTCGGCGCTGTGCCCGGCGTCTTCCCTCCTGATGTTCAAGCCGCTCGCCAACGAATGACGCGCGAGCGGGGCAGGGCATCGACTAGGCGCGGCTGCCGACCCGTTGCGCGCGCCAATCGCCGGCGCCGGCGAACCGCAGGTAGACCTCGGCGACCAGCAAGTTGGGCATCCAGCAAAGCCACGCGATGGCCGAATAAGCCACGGGGAACGCAATGCCCGCGATCTGGCTGACGGGCAGGTAGATGCGCAGCGTGACTGCCGCGAACGTCAGCGCGAAGCTGCGGATCATCCAGCGCCGGTGTTCCGCGATGTTGCCGGCCCGGATATGGCGATAGGCCATGAACGTGCAGCCAAGCCAGCACACCGCCAGCAGTGCGAAGCCGGCCTGGGTGATGGTCCCGCTCGACGACTGGACCGCAAGCACGAAACCGGAAATGCCGCCGGCCAGCACGCCCGCCACGTAGAGCCGACCCAACCAGCGATGTCCGCCGCCAAAGCGGCTGCGAAGCCAACTGTTGAGCTGGAACGTGCCGATGGCGAGCGCCAATGCGCTCCCGGCGAAATGCGCGATGGCGGCGACCGGGCGCTCGGCGATCAACGTCCGGACCAGCGAAGGGCGAAATTCAGGCAACGCCAGCAGCGCCACTGCATAGCAGGCGACCGCGAGCGCCAGAAACGTCATGACGATCCATCCCAAGATCCGCGCCATTTCCGAGCATTCCCTTTGCCGCCCGGAACGGGCTTCGACGTCCATGCTCCTTTGTCCGGACCGTCCAAAGCAGTGCCGTTTGTCGGGGTGCCGTTAGTCAGCGTTCGTGTGGGGCAGGTGGCTCCCTGGCGACGGGGCCTGTCCGGCCGAACTGGCATCCGGACGTTAACAAAACCCTACCTCGGCGAGTCCATGGTGCGGTGGAACCCACACCAGGCGAAGGCAAGTGACGGGCTATGGTGGCCTCAGCCGCCAGCAGCGGCGATTGCTGGTTGAACTCTGCGGCGCATCGTCGGACAACCGGGTCATGACGATAGCCGAAGGCATCACCGTAGCCGACGCCTGGCGCGAAGCCGCATCGGAACTGGCACAGCGGGGACTCGTGGAAATGCAGGCTGACACCGCCTCCAGCACATGCTGGCTGACCTCGCTCGGCTGGACCCTGTGCCACGACCTGGCCGTGCATGATGCCTACAACCAGCAGGCGAAGCCGGGCTGGCGGTACTAGCGCCGAAACACGTCCACTTGCGAGGATCGCGCAGACCGGCTCAGGCTCAGGTACCCTGCATCCCGTAAAGGGGAGACTGCATGAAAAGGACATTCCTGGCGGTCATGCTGGCTGTCTATTCGGTCGCCGCGCTTGGAGAGGTCCAAAGCGCGCGGGGCAAGGGAACACCTCGGGTGACGTCGACCCCGAAGGCGGCCCACAACTCGATGGCCAACGGCACGACGCCGTTCAAATGCGACCAGTACCGCAACCACCCGCATCCGGGCATGCATGGCTTCTGCCAGAGCATGGAGAACACGATTCTTGCCAATGAGGCGCGCCAGGCCGGCAGGCCAGGACCCTCCGAGAGCATTGTCGAGCTTCCCGCGCTTGGCTCCGCGGAAGCCAAACAGCTTGGCTACGCCTGTATCGGCGGACAGGCCTTCAAACGCCTGGCAAACGGATGGGAACAGGTCCATGCAAAGGCCGGCGGCTGGCAACGGTGTCGCGGCGGCTGAAGAAACCTCCTTTTCCTCGCCCCGAAGAACGTTGCTCACAAACTGCAGCAACCCGCAAGACAAGCGCGTCGGCTAGGATGCCGCGACTTGAGATGCGGTGACGCCATGGAACCTGACCAACGCAACAAGACATTTGAGCCCGCCTTCAAATGGACGCACTACGTCTTCGGCAACAACATGATCGCCGGCACGTTGCAGACGATCACTCTCGTAGTCGTCGCGTCCTTGGCGTTCGGGCTGGTGTGATCCTGCTGGGGGACATAGTGGCGGAGCCCGGCGGCCAAGGCAGCCGCGGGCGATTCGGCCGGCCAGGGCAAGGGCGTTTACAGCTGTTGCCGGCATCGGGACTGGGCCAGTTGCCCATCCAGGCTTTTACATAATATGCATTGACCCGCTTTCGCCGCCGGACGAGTAGGGCGAAACGTCGATTTGGTGAGCTTTGCCGACGACAGGCAGCGCGAAACCAATTGCGCATAACACGACGGCCGCAGCCGCCCCGAGACGCTTGGCGAGAGCCGCCCAGACCTTCCCAGCTTTGCCTTCTGTGCGCACGGCCTTGATTGCCACCAACCATTGAGCTGGGTCATCTCCAGCCAGCACCGCCATTTCGGCGATGTGTTCCTCATCGGGGTACGCGTCCCCCGTTCGCCACTTGGAGACCGCTTGCCGGTGGACCCCGAAGGTAGCCGCTAGGGCGCTATCCGAAGCGATGCCAGCGCGTGCGCGAGCCTTGTCGATGAGGGTTCCTACGATGCTCATGTCCCGTGTCCGGTTGACAGTTGTCCCGTAGTCAGGTTACATGCGCACTGTCCCGCATGCACGGGACGCCCCTCCCCGGGGGCCGCGATTCCCCCGGGGCAGGGGAACCCAATCGCGAATCGCAAGGGGACATCTCGATGGAAGGACTTCTGATTCTCATGCTGCTGGGCGGCGCTGGCCTGCTCGGCTGGGTCTGGCTCCAACACCTCCGCATCCAAGACCTCGAAGCCTTCTGCGACCAGTTGCATCACGAACGCATCGTCGCCGCCGGCCGCCAGTGGGTGGCCGAAAACCGGGAAGGCGAGGCATGAGCGGCGCCCACCTGGTCTTTGCCCTTTTCTGGTTGGCCGGCATCAGCGCCGCGGCGTGGCTGGGCTACAACGCACGGAGAGCGCGCGGATGAGCCGCCCGACCGACACCGAGCGCGGCGCACGCCTCGCCTACGACATCGCCATAGAGCGCCTCCAAGACCTGTTCCCGGCCGAGGGGCAGGGCAGGGCGTTCTGGTCGACCATCGCCGACGAATCGGCCGTCACGCTCGCTGAGTGCGCCCTGCTGCGGCAGGCACAGGGGGACGCCCGTGCCTGACACCACTTTTCACCAGTCCGGCCACGCAACCGGACAGGTCGCCGGGTTTGGCCCGGGCAGTAACACGGGCCAAAAGTCCTCCCTGACCGCACCCATCATCGACTTCTGTGTCGCGGTGCTCGACAGCGACAAGGCCAAAGAGACCTTCCGGAAGATGCCCCTGAAAGTGGTGCTGGACTTCGTGTTCGGGACCGGGGATGCGATCCACGTCGGCCCGCTACAGGACCGGGTGTTCAACTTCTACCAGCGCTCCGCGACGATGGTCGATGCCACGGGCAGCGTGTGCGGAAAAATCGGCCTGCGTGATGACGGAGCCATTCAAATCAGCCTGTCCGGTCAAGGCTGCCAACACGTCCCGGATTTCTCCCGGGTTGCCGACATCCTCGACGCGCTTGATGCACGGGTGTCGCACGTCGATATCGCCATCGATGACCTGACCGGCGAAACCTTCGATATCCAGACCTTTATCAATCTCTACGAAGAAGGCGAGTTCACCATGAACGGGCGTCCTCCGCTGGCCCAGCACGTCAGCGACTGCGGTTCCAACAAAGGCTGTTCCTTCTACGTCGGCCAGCGTGGCCACAAGCAGCTGAACATCTACGAGAAGGGCAAGCAGCTGGGCGACCCGGAGTCCAGGCATACACGCTGCGAGCTGCGGCTTTACGCCAAGCGCATTGACCTGCCGAACGACGTGCTGCGCAACCCGGGGCGCTACTTCGGCGCGGCGTATCCAATGCTCGAAGCCTTCGTAGTGGGCGAGGTCGAACGCCTCGGCATCAAGGAACAAATCATCAACGCGTCGGTGAAGGCCGCCGTGAAATTCCTGCGCACGCAGGCCGGCACCACGTTGAATGCGTTGCTCGACGCGCTCGGGGAAGAGCAGGGCGTGGAGTTCATCCGCAAATCCATCCTCCGGACAGATCGCCCCGGGCGGTGGAAGCACATTACCGGCGATCTATCCGCCCTCATCCGGGCACAAATCGAACAATCCCTATCAGAGGCAGCATAACCATGAAAATCACCATCACCAGCGCGCACGTCGATGAAAAGCAATGGTCCAAGGGTGACCGTTCCGGCGTCATCCGCACGCAGGAAGCCGTGGCCGAAACGGCGCTGTTCCGCAACCGCATCCGCCTGGACTTGGGCAAGGAACCGGCCTATGAGCCAGGCGAGTACCGCCTCGACCTGGAAGAGAACGTCAGCGTCGGCGACTTCGGTGACCTGAAGCTGGCGCGCAAGCCCAAGCTGCACCGCGTCGAAACGCCCAAGGTCGTCGCCAAGGCGTCCTGATGGCCATCTGCGTAGCCCTGCAGGCGGACGGCACGCTGGTTCCCACCGGTCAAGCGGTGGAAGCCTGCACGGGCTACGTCCTCGTTTCCGGTGCCGAGCATTCGTTCTATGCGCTCGTGCACCAAGCCTTCGCTGTCCCCACGCCTGAGCAGGCCGCCGGTTGGTTCGTCGGCAGCTGCGGCGCGGTGATGGTCTGGTTCGTCGTGGCGCGCATTGTCGGCAGCGTCGCGAGCGTTTTCACCAAGCACTAGCCGACACATTCCATCCATCAACATCAAAGGGGTAATACACCATGGATTTCTCCGGAATCCTCGAAGGTCTCAGCGCTTCCACCGCCCAGACCGCCATCATCGCGGCGGGCGCCATCATCGCCGGCGTGGGCTTCGTCGTCTGGGCGACCAAGAAGGTGGCGGGCTTCTTCAGCCGCTGATGCACCACGATGGGAGCGACGCGGCGCTCCCTTTCTCTTTCTGGGGGTGAGCGATGGATTTCAGTCAAATACTGGCGAACCTGAGCTGGGCTGACGTGGCGGCCGCCATCTTGGCCGGCGGCGTGGTGATCGCGATGGTCCTGTGGACGATTGTCGTGGTTCGGCAAGTCGCCATGTTCTTCCAGCGGTGAGGGCAGGCGATGATTCTCTGCCTGTTCTGCGGCTTCCTCGGCGCACTGTGCGGCATTGCCGCCGTGAAGGGGCTGGACGCATGAAGCGCTGGCACGCGTGGTTCCTGCTGGCGCTGTCCTGCGTCAGCCCAGGTGCATTCGGTCAGACCACCGTGGACTATCCCGATGAAGGCTCGGCCTATGCCGGCTGCCTGTCCAATGCGGCCAGCGCGCTCCCGTTTCAGGTGAACAGCAACTTGGAGCGTATCGCCTGCTCCGCGTCCAAAATGAAACAGCCGACGTGCGTACTGGTCGGCAGCTCCTTCTACATTCGCGGCGTCAACCGCGACAAGAACAACGGTGACGAATCCGGATCCTGCTTTGAACTCACGACGCAGGTTCCGGGCATCAATCGCCATCGGTTTCAGGCGGGCAAGACCTGTTCCACGCGCCCGCCGATGCTCAATGTCTACTATCGCGGCGAGGGCGGCAGCTGTGCCGACGGTTGCTCGTACGCGGTGGACATTGGTGCCGGCATCACGAACAGAATCATCAAGGTCGGCAACGGCGGCGGCTCCGTCACCCGTGTGGGCCGCATGACGCCCACGGGCGGCACCTGCACGCTGGGTGATGGCATGGTCTCGGTGCAGCCGCAGACCGACGAGCAGTGCCAGCAGCAGGGCAATCTGACCCAGTGTCTGACCGCTGATGGACGCACCTGCGCGGTGGCGTCGAGCGGGAAAAAGTTCTGCTGGGAGCCGACCGAATCGGGCATCAAAGCCTCAGGCAACGAAGCGGCCACCAAGGCGCCGGAAGGCACGTCCATCAAACCGCCGCCCAAGGCGCCGAACAACGGCGGTGACTGGCAGCAGGGCGGCACGGGCACCGTGTCCGTCACCACGGGCGGCGTCACGAACAACTACAACACCACCAACTGGAACAGCAGCTACGGCAATCAGGGTAGCGGCGCCAATGGTGGCGGTGCGGACGGCGAGGGTAACGGCGGATCCGGCGACGGCAGCGGCGAGGAAGGCGAGGGCGATGGTGACGGCTGGGGTGAGCCGGGGGCCGGCGTCGGCGACCTGTACGACGGCACGGACAAGACCATCGGCGGCCTGATGGGCAACTTCTGGGCGCAAATCAACGCCGTGCCGCTGGCGCAGAGCGTGACGCGCTTCATGGGCGTGGGGAACGGCGGTGGTGCGTGCCCGGTGTTTACGGTGGGCGCCACCACGTACTGGGAGACGATGACGTTCGACGCGCATTGCTCCGGAAACTGGCTGGCCGTGCTGCAAGCGATGGGCTGGATTGTGTTCGCCATCGCCTGCTACGTGGCCGTTCGCATCGCGGTGACCTGACATGCTGGAAAAACTGACCAACTGGCTGCGCGAGCAGCTGCTCGCCATCTGGGAAGCTTTCACCCAGTTCCTGTCGGACCTGTTCCTCATCTGGCTGGAACAGCAGCTCAACATGATTGTCTGGGTATTCAGCCACATCCCGGCGCCGGAGGTATTGAACCAGCAATCGCTGGGGAGCCTGCTCGGCAACGCCGGACCGTCCGTGTCCTGGGCGATTGGCATCTTCCAAATCGGCCCCTCGGCCACCGTCATCAGCGGCGCGATGGTGTTCTACATCGTGCGCCGTCTCCTCACGCTGGGTATCTGGTAAATGTGGGTTTTCAACGAAGGCGTGCCGCGCGCCGGCAAGAGCTATGACGCGGTCAAGAGCCACATTCTGCCGGCGCTCAAGCGCGGCCGCCGCGTGTTCGCCCGGCTCAATGGCCTGAAGCACGACGCCATCGCCGATTACCTGAAGCTATCCCGCGAGCAGGTGCGCGAGCTGCTACAGGTCGTGGACAGCAAGGACGTGGTCGCCACGTTCCAGTGTTACCGCGATGAAGCCACCGGCGAGTGGCGGATGCCGGAGCAGTTCAAGGACTCGCTGATTGTCATCGACGAGGTGCATGAATTCTACGTGCAGGAGCGCAAGCCACTGGCGCCGGAGGTGGAAAGCTTCTTCGCGCTGTTCGGCCAGAACGGGGGTGACGGCGTCATCCTGACCCAGTGGTTCAACCGCGTGCACAGCGCGGTGAAGGCGCGCGTAGAGAAGAAAAACAGCTTCCAGAAGCTGTCGGCCGTGGGTATGGAAGGCAAGTACGTGGTCACGTACTACCAGACGGTGGCCGCCGGTAAGTTCGAGAAAATCGGCAGCGCGACCAAGAGCTACGAGAAGGCGATTTTTCCGCTGTATGACGGCTACGCGCCGGGCGCGGACAACGTCGAGGTCTACAAGGAAGGCGGCACCAACATCTGGAAGGCGCTCGCGGTCAAGGGCGGCATTGCGGCGGTGGCGCTGCTGGGCGGCGGCTTCGTGTTCCTGCGGTTCTTCATGGGTGATGGTTTGGTGGAGAAACCCAAGCCGGTGGCGGAAGCGCCGACCGAGGTCTACGACGTGGCCGGCAACTACGTTCGCACCGAGGGTGAGGTCGCAAAGCCGGGGCAGGGCGGCGCCGCGGCGAAGGTCATCGACCCGTACAAGGGGCTGGAACCGGGGCAGCGCTACGTGGCCGAGCTGGCTGACAAAGGGCGTGTCCGCTTAGCGGCCAGGGCGACGATCAATGACCGTGAGCTGGCGGTGGTCGAATGGGTCGATTCGTCGGGTAACACCGTCGAATCGCTGGACCTGACCCAGCTGCGCGAGCTGGGCATGACGGTCACCGGGAAAGCGTTCGGTTTTGAGCTGGTCGCCGGTAGCCACACCATCATCGCCACGCCGTGGCCGCGCGTGATGCCGGTTCGACAGCCCGAGGCCCAGCTCTACAACACCTCCACCGCTGGCGCAGGGCCCGGCACCGTCGCCCTTGCGACCGGAGGGAGTGAGGGCGAGGGTGCCCGGCCTAACACGCCCTACGTCTCCGCTTCAGTGGTTTATGGCACGGCGCTGAGCGATGAGAATCGCGCCAAGTAGTGACTAGCAGTCGGTGTCCGGCAGGTTTTCCCAGCCGCCGGGTATGCGTCGGAACAGTTGTCCGTTGATGCAACGTAGCGGCTCCGGCAAGGTCTCCGGCTGGTCGCGATTTCGGATAGCGGCACGCCGGAGTTCTTCCAGCTTCGCATCTGCCTGGACACGTTGCACCACCTCGGCGTCTTGCTGTTGCTGCCACTGACGCTCAAACGCGGCCGCGCGTTCGGCTTTGCCGGCACGGTTGGCTTCCCACTTGGCGCGCGTCTGCCCGAGCAGGTAAACGCCGCCGCCGATGACGGTGGCCAGCACGGCGCCGACAATCAGGGTCGGCCAGATCGATGGGCGCGCCGGCTTGGTCACGGCAGCGCGATAAGGCGGTAGCTCTCGTTCCATGAAGTTCCCCAGACACTTTCCCCGGGGGCATGGTACCAATTAACAGTTTTCCGGCACGGTCTGTGCCACGCTCGCGCTATGCGGTACAAGACCATCCGACGGCTGTACCTCTGGGCGCTGCTGGCTATTGCGGTGGTGTTGTTGGCGTATGGCGTCTACTGGTGCATGGAGCCGGGCAAGGTGCCTGAGCCGACCACGGACATTCCGCCGATAGAACAATCGCAGCTGCGATAGGCCGACATCGTTCTAGATTTGGGGTGTAGGGGCAGCGCCCCTACGGTGACGCCTTTAGCCGGCCCGGGATCCGAAGCGCTGGGCGTGCCAGTCGGCGAGGTCCACAACAACGACTTTCACCAACCCCTGCGAAACCGCTTTTCGTGACGCGTTCCGATTGCGGGCGGCGGACAGCCGGGCCTCCATGTCCAGCCGCCACGCGATGCCTTTCATGCGCTCCAAGGTGAGCCGGTCGCCCTCGGGCGACACCAGATACCGGCCGCGCTGTTTCCAGCCGTACCATTCGCCGGTCAAATCGACTTGCATGCTGCCAAGCTCCTGTTTTCATCGGGGGAGCTATCGCCATGCAGGAGGCGGTCCAGCAGGAGCCTGAGCAGGGTCCAGTAGTACCGCCAGACCCGGGCCAGGGTGACCCACCTCGCCTTGAACATAATATGCATTGACCCGCTTTCGCCGCCGGACGAGTAGGGCGAAACGTCGATTTGGTGAGCTTTGCCGACGACAGGCAGCGCGAAACCAATTGCGCATAACACGACGGCCGCAGCCGCCCCGAGACGCTTGGCGAGAGCCGCCCAGACCTTCCCAGCTTTGCCTTCTGTGCGCACGGCCTTGATTGCCACCAACCATTGAGCTGGGTCATCTCCAGCCAGCACCGCCATTTCGGCGATGTGTTCCTCATCGGGGTACGCGTCCCCCGTTCGCCACTTGGAGACCGCTTGCCGGTGGACCCCGAAGGTAGCCGCTAGGGCGCTATCCGAAGCGATGCCAGCGCGTGCGCGAGCCTTGTCGATGAGGGTTCCTACGATGCTCATGTCCCGTGTCCGGTTGACAGTTGTCCCGTAGTCAGGTTACATGCGCACTGTCCCGCATGCACGGGACGCCCCTCCCCGGGGGCCGCGATTCCCCCGGGGCAGGGGAACCCAATCGCGAATCGCAAGGGGACATCTCGATGGAAGGACTTCTGATTCTCATGCTGCTGGGCGGCGCTGGCCTGCTCGGCTGGGTCTGGCTCCAACACCTCCGCATCCAAGACCTCGAAGCCTTCTGCGACCAGTTGCATCACGAACGCATCGTCGCCGCCGGCCGCCAGTGGGTGGCCGAAAACCGGGAAGGCGAGGCATGAGCGGCGCCCACCTGGTCTTTGCCCTTTTCTGGTTGGCCGGCATCAGCGCCGCGGCGTGGCTGGGCTACAACGCACGGAGAGCGCGCGGATGAGCCGCCCGACCGACACCGAGCGCGGCGCACGCCTCGCCTACGACGTCGCCATAGAGCGCCTCCAAGACCTGTTCCCGGCCGAGGGGCAGGGCAGGGCGTTCTGGTCGACCATCGCCGACGAATCGGCCGTCACGCTCGCTGAGTGCGCCCTGCTGCGGCAGGCACAGGGGGACGCCCGTGCCTGACACCACTTTTCACCAGTCCGGCCACGCAACCGGACAGGTCGCCGGGTTTGGCCCGGGCAGTAACACGGGCCAAAAGTCCTCCCTGACCGCACCCATCATCGACTTCTGTGTCGCGGTGCTCGACAGCGACAAGGCCAAAGAGACCTTCCGGAAGATGCCCCTGAAAGTGGTGCTGGACTTCGTGTTCGGGACCGGGGATGCGATCCACGTCGGCCCGCTACAGGACCGGGTGTTCAACTTCTACCAGCGCTCCGCGACGATGGTCGATGCCACGGGCAGCGTGTGCGGAAAAATCGGCCTGCGTGATGACGGAGCCATTCAAATCAGCCTGTCCGGTCAAGGCTGCCAACACGTCCCGGATTTCTCCCGGGTTGCCGACATCCTCGACGCGCTTGATGCACGGGTGTCGCACGTCGATATCGCCATCGATGACCTGACCGGCGAAACCTTCGATATCCAGACCTTTATCAATCTCTACGAAGAAGGCGAGTTCACCATGAACGGGCGTCCTCCGCTGGCCCAGCACGTCAGCGACTGCGGTTCCAACAAAGGCTGTTCCTTCTACGTCGGCCAGCGTGGCCACAAGCAGCTGAACATCTACGAGAAGGGCAAGCAGCTGGGCGACCCGGAGTCCAGGCATACACGCTGCGAGCTGCGGCTTTACGCCAAGCGCATTGACCTGCCGAACGACGTGCTGCGCAACCCGGGGCGCTACTTCGGCGCGGCGTATCCAATGCTCGAAGCCTTCGTAGTGGGCGAGGTCGAACGCCTCGGCATCAAGGAACAAATCATCAACGCGTCGGTGAAGGCCGCCGTGAAATTCCTGCGCACGCAGGCCGGCACCACGTTGAATGCGTTGCTCGACGCGCTCGGGGAAGAGCAGGGCGTGGAGTTCATCCGCAAATCCATCCTCCGGACAGATCGCCCCGGGCGGTGGAAGCACATTACCGGCGATCTATCCGCCCTCATCCGGGCACAAATCGAACAATCCCTATCAGAGGCAGCATAACCATGAAAATCACCATCACCAGCGCGCACGTCGATGAAAAGCAATGGTCCAAGGGTGACCGTTCCGGCGTCATCCGCACGCAGGAAGCCGTGGCCGAAACGGCGCTGTTCCGCAACCGCATCCGCCTGGACTTGGGCAAGGAACCGGCCTATGAGCCAGGCGAGTACCGCCTCGACCTGGAAGAGAACGTCAGCGTCGGCGACTTCGGTGACCTGAAGCTGGCGCGCAAGCCCAAGCTGCACCGCGTCGAAACGCCCAAGGTCGTCGCCAAGGCGTCCTGATGGCCATCTGCGTAGCCCTGCAGGCGGACGGCACGCTGGTTCCCACCGGTCAAGCGGTGGAAGCCTGCACGGGCTACGTCCTCGTTTCCGGTGCCGAGCATTCGTTCTATGCGCTCGTGCACCAAGCCTTCGCTGTCCCCACGCCTGAGCAGGCCGCCGGTTGGTTCGTCGGCAGCTGCGGCGCGGTGATGGTCTGGTTCGTCGTGGCGCGCATTGTCGGCAGCGTCGCGAGCGTTTTCACCAAGCACTAGCCGACACATTCCATCCATCAACATCAAAGGGGTAATACACCATGGATTTCTCCGGAATCCTCGAAGGTCTCAGCGCTTCCACCGCCCAGACCGCCATCATCGCGGCGGGCGCCATCATCGCCGGCGTGGGCTTCGTCGTCTGGGCGACCAAGAAGGTGGCGGGCTTCTTCAGCCGCTGATGCACCACGATGGGAGCGACGCGGCGCTCCCTTTCTCTTTCTGGGGGTGAGCGATGGATTTCAGTCAAATACTGGCGAACCTGAGCTGGGCTGACGTGGCGGCCGCCATCTTGGCCGGCGGCGTGGTGATCGCGATGGTCCTGTGGACGATTGTCGTGGTTCGGCAAGTCGCCATGTTCTTCCAGCGGTGAGGGCAGGCGATGATTCTCTGCCTGTTCTGCGGCTTCCTCGGCGCACTGTGCGGCATTGCCGCCGTGAAGGGGCTGGACGCATGAAGCGCTGGCACGCGTGGTTCCTGCTGGCGCTGTCCTGCGTCAGCCCAGGTGCATTCGGTCAGACCACCGTGGACTATCCCGATGAAGGCTCGGCCTATGCCGGCTGCCTGTCCAATGCGGCCAGCGCGCTCCCGTTTCAGGTGAACAGCAACTTGGAGCGTATCGCCTGCTCCGCGTCCAAAATGAAACAGCCGACGTGCGTACTGGTCGGCAGCTCCTTCTACATTCGCGGCGTCAACCGCGACAAGAACAACGGTGACGAATCCGGATCCTGCTTTGAACTCACGACGCAGGTTCCGGGCATCAATCGCCATCGGTTTCAGGCGGGCAAGACCTGTTCCACGCGCCCGCCGATGCTCAATGTCTACTATCGCGGCGAGGGCGGCAGCTGTGCCGACGGTTGCTCGTACGCGGTGGACATTGGTGCCGGCATCACGAACAGAATCATCAAGGTCGGCAACGGCGGCGGCTCCGTCACCCGTGTGGGCCGCATGACGCCCACGGGCGGCACCTGCACGCTGGGTGATGGCATGGTCTCGGTGCAGCCGCAGACCGACGAGCAGTGCCAGCAGCAGGGCAATCTGACCCAGTGTCTGACCGCTGATGGACGCACCTGCGCGGTGGCGTCGAGCGGGAAAAAGTTCTGCTGGGAGCCGACCGAATCGGGCATCAAAGCCTCAGGCAACGAAGCGGCCACCAAGGCGCCGGAAGGCACGTCCATCAAACCGCCGCCCAAGGCGCCGAACAACGGCGGTGACTGGCAGCAGGGCGGCACGGGCACCGTGTCCGTCACCACGGGCGGCGTCACGAACAACTACAACACCACCAACTGGAACAGCAGCTACGGCAATCAGGGTAGCGGCGCCAATGGTGGCGGTGCGGACGGCGAGGGTAACGGCGGATCCGGCGACGGCAGCGGCGAGGAAGGCGAGGGCGATGGTGACGGCTGGGGTGAGCCGGGGGCCGGCGTCGGCGACCTGTACGACGGCACGGACAAGACCATCGGCGGCCTGATGGGCAACTTCTGGGCGCAAATCAACGCCGTGCCGCTGGCGCAGAGCGTGACGCGCTTCATGGGCGTGGGGAACGGCGGTGGTGCGTGCCCGGTGTTTACGGTGGGCGCCACCACGTACTGGGAGACGATGACGTTCGACGCGCATTGCTCCGGAAACTGGCTGGCCGTGCTGCAAGCGATGGGCTGGATTGTGTTCGCCATCGCCTGCTACGTGGCCGTTCGCATCGCGGTGACCTGACATGCTGGAAAAACTGACCAACTGGCTGCGCGAGCAGCTGCTCGCCATCTGGGAAGCTTTCACCCAGTTCCTGTCGGACCTGTTCCTCATCTGGCTGGAACAGCAGCTCAACATGATTGTCTGGGTATTCAGCCACATCCCGGCGCCGGAGGTATTGAACCAGCAATCGCTGGGGAGCCTGCTCGGCAACGCCGGACCGTCCGTGTCCTGGGCGATTGGCATCTTCCAAATCGGCCCCTCGGCCACCGTCATCAGCGGCGCGATGGTGTTCTACATCGTGCGCCGTCTCCTCACGCTGGGTATCTGGTAAATGTGGGTTTTCAACGAAGGCGTGCCGCGCGCCGGCAAGAGCTATGACGCGGTCAAGAGCCACATTCTGCCGGCGCTCAAGCGCGGCCGCCGCGTGTTCGCCCGGCTCAATGGCCTGAAGCACGACGCCATCGCCGATTACCTGAAGCTATCCCGCGAGCAGGTGCGCGAGCTGCTACAGGTCGTGGACAGCAAGGACGTGGTCGCCACGTTCCAGTGTTACCGCGATGAAGCCACCGGCGAGTGGCGGATGCCGGAGCAGTTCAAGGACTCGCTGATTGTCATCGACGAGGTGCATGAATTCTACGTGCAGGAGCGCAAGCCACTGGCGCCGGAGGTGGAAAGCTTCTTCGCGCTGTTCGGCCAGAACGGGGGTGACGGCGTCATCCTGACCCAGTGGTTCAACCGCGTGCACAGCGCGGTGAAGGCGCGCGTAGAGAAGAAAAACAGCTTCCAGAAGCTGTCGGCCGTGGGTATGGAAGGCAAGTACGTGGTCACGTACTACCAGACGGTGGCCGCCGGTAAGTTCGAGAAAATCGGCAGCGCGACCAAGAGCTACGAGAAGGCGATTTTTCCGCTGTATGACGGCTACGCGCCGGGCGCGGACAACGTCGAGGTCTACAAGGAAGGCGGCACCAACATCTGGAAGGCGCTCGCGGTCAAGGGCGGCATTGCGGCGGTGGCGCTGCTGGGCGGCGGCTTCGTGTTCCTGCGGTTCTTCATGGGTGATGGTTTGGTGGAGAAACCCAAGCCGGTGGCGGAAGCGCCGACCGAGGTCTACGACGTGGCCGGCAACTACGTTCGCACCGAGGGTGAGGTCGCAAAGCCGGGGCAGGGCGGCGCCGCGGCGAAGGTCATCGACCCGTACAAGGGGCTGGAACCGGGGCAGCGCTACGTGGCCGAGCTGGCTGACAAAGGGCGTGTCCGCTTAGCGGCCAGGGCGACGATCAATGACCGTGAGCTGGCGGTGGTCGAATGGGTCGATTCGTCGGGTAACACCGTCGAATCGCTGGACCTGACCCAGCTGCGCGAGCTGGGCATGACGGTCACCGGGAAAGCGTTCGGTTTTGAGCTGGTCGCCGGTAGCCACACCATCATCGCCACGCCGTGGCCGCGCGTGATGCCGGTTCGACAGCCCGAGGCCCAGCTCTACAACACCTCCACCGCTGGCGCAGGGCCCGGCACCGTCGCCCTTGCGACCGGAGGGAGTGAGGGCGAGGGTGCCCGGCCTAACACGCCCTACGTCTCCGCTTCAGTGGTTTATGGCACGGCGCTGAGCGATGAGAATCGCGCCAAGTAGTGACTAGCAGTCGGTGTCCGGCAGGTTTTCCCAGCCGCCGGGTATGCGTCGGAACAGTTGTCCGTTGATGCAACGTAGCGGCTCCGGCAAGGTCTCCGGCTGGTCGCGATTTCGGATAGCGGCACGCCGGAGTTCTTCCAGCTTCGCATCTGCCTGGACACGTTGCACCACCTCGGCGTCTTGCTGTTGCTGCCACTGACGCTCAAACGCGGCCGCGCGTTCGGCTTTGCCGGCACGGTTGGCTTCCCACTTGGCGCGCGTCTGCCCGAGCAGGTAAACGCCGCCGCCGATGACGGTGGCCAGCACGGCGCCGACAATCAGGGTCGGCCAGATCGATGGGCGCGCCGGCTTGGTCACGGCAGCGCGATAAGGCGGTAGCTCTCGTTCCATGAAGTTCCCCAGACACTTTCCCCGGGGGCATGGTACCAATTAACAGTTTTCCGGCACGGTCTGTGCCACGCTCGCGCTATGCGGTACAAGACCATCCGACGGCTGTACCTCTGGGCGCTGCTGGCTATTGCGGTGGTGTTGTTGGCGTATGGCGTCTACTGGTGCATGGAGCCGGGCAAGGTGCCTGAGCCGACCACGGACATTCCGCCGATAGAACAATCGCAGCTGCGATAGGCCGACATCGTTCTAGATTTGGGGTGTAGGGGCAGCGCCCCTACGGTGACGCCTTTAGCCGGCCCGGGATCCGAAGCGCTGGGCGTGCCAGTCGGCGAGGTCCACAACAACGACTTTCACCAACCCCTGCGAAACCGCTTTTCGTGACGCGTTCCGATTGCGGGCGGCGGACAGCCGGGCCTCCATGTCCAGCCGCCACGCGATGCCTTTCATGCGCTCCAAGGTGAGCCGGTCGCCCTCGGGCGACACCAGATACCGGCCGCGCTGTTTCCAGCCGTACCATTCGCCGGTCAAATCGACTTGCATGCTGCCAAGCTCCTGTTTTCATCGGGGGAGCTATCGCCATGCAGGAGGCGGTCCAGCAGGAGCCTGAGCAGGGTCCAGTAGTACCGCCAGACCCGGGCCAGGGTGACCCACCTCGCCTTGAACATAATATGCATTATGCGAAATTGAGCGTTGGAGGCGTCGCCGCCGCCGGGGCCGCCCTGTTGGGCCGTGGATGCAGGCTGCTTAGGGCCTTTGTACGGGTTATAGGCCGGACCCCACCGCGCCATCAACTCGCACTGCGCCATGGGCAGCAGGTAGCGCGTGCCCTGTTCGGTCTTGCAGTTGCAGCTACGGTCACCGCCTTCGCCGCTGGCCATGCAGTACAGCTCCGGCTCGGCCTTCACTTCGCGGGCGTCATAGGCCGGGGCTGACCATGGCTTTTCCGGGATCCGTGCCTTCTCAAACCGCAGGTATTCCTGGGCGTTGGCGAAGCTGCGCACGGGCGTGGCGCTGCCGGCGCCGAACAGGCTAAACCCACTCTTGGGCGCCTTGCCGGCGGACGGGTTCTTTGCTGCGGCTTCGACGGCAGGCGCCGGCGCTTCATCGTCCCACCACCACTTGGACACCGACCACAGCGACCACACCCCGACAATGCCGGCACCGACGAACAACACCTTCGACAGGTAGTGCTGCCATGGCTTCTTCGGCTTTTTCAGGTGCACGAACGCCGAATCAAAATCACCGAAGTGGGCCTCCGGGTATTTCCATTCAATGTACTGCCCACGCGAGCGCGTCCCCAGCGACTTCACGTCATCAAAGCACTCGGCGAACTTGAAGATGCGCGCCGCGTTGTTGCCCCACGCCACCAGATGCTCATGTTCGGAAATCAGCGAGCGCAGGTGCGAGTCAATGTAGCTGGGTGATTGCGTAATCAGCACGAGGTCCACGCCTTGATGCCGATGCGTTTCCAAGTCCTCGACCTCGCGCGGAATCTTCTGTCCCGCCGAACGTGCCCGCCAGACCTGTTGCGCCTCATCCACGAACAAGACCGAATTCGGTGGTAACTCGCGCCACCGACGCGGGTCCGGGAACTGCTGAGCAAACGGGACGCGCAGATTGGTGAACCCGCAGGCGAACACCTGCACGCCGTCAGCATGGTACTGGTACATGCGCTCAATCGCGCGAACGGACTTGCCCGCGCCGTTAGCGCCGGTGATGAGTCTGAGCATGGCTTACCCCTGAGAGAACGTTACGCGGCTTTCTTGCGCAGCTTCAGCGCCTTGCCTGACGCCGCCGTAGCATAGGCCGACATAACAATCGTGACGTACTGGTCGATGCGCAAGTAGCCCATGAGCGCCACAAGGTCACCCGGCGCACCGGCCAGCGAGGTCTGCACATAGTTGAGCATCGGCCCGACCACAAACTCTTGCGTGACGAGGTTCAACCCAAGGAACGCCAGCCCAGCCAAGACCCACTGTCCGACCCGCGTCCCCACCAACCGCGACAGCGCGGCCATCAACCCTGCCCACATCACTCACCTCCCCCGGCGATGGCCGCACCCAGTATCCGGGACGCTTTCCAGTAGCCATAAAACATCACCAACAAGCCAATAGCCGCCAGAACGCCGCACGTGCCCGGCGACGCCCCGCCGGGCAGCGAGGCGAAGAATTCCGAGGTCAGCAGGGGGCAGGAACCACCGCCCAGCCACCCCGACGCATCGAGGTCGGCCATGTCAAACGGCCGCTCGCTGATGCCCACGTAGTCATCAGGCTGCAACGACTCGCCCATGTCATCAGCGCCCTCCGCATCTTCCATCGCGCAGCGCAAGCGGTGCTGTTCGCGCAGTACAGCGCAGGTGACCACGTCAGAACCCGTGCACACGTAAGGCTGTTGACAGGTACCCCCGCCCGCGACAGACCCCGGCTCTTCGCCGGGGTCCTGTCCGTTGCCGCCCGCACACAGGGCTTGACGTTGGACGAACAGCTGCGCGCAGGCTACGGCGTTGCCCTTGCAGTTGTAGCCCGCATTGCAGTCACCTGGACTACCGGTGACCTCGCCGCCCATGTTCTCCACGGCACACCGGGTCTTCCACATCTGGAAATTCGTATTGCAGGCGATGCCATCGCCCTTACAGGTTGGCGGTGCTTTGCAGTCACCGCCACCGCCGGCCGTGTTGTCCGTTTCATCGCCCTGCCCTTCATCCTCGCCATTGGTCGGATCCTCCGGCGCCGTATCCGCGTTATCGCCGATGCCATCGCCGTCCGTGTCTTTCCACTCGTTCGGGTCATTGGGGAACGCATCTTCATCGTCGGGTACGCCGTCACCATCGGTGTCGACCTCCGGCGGTGTGCCTTCACTGCACAGGTTGCCGCTGGCTTCGTAATACGAACCGCCGGCCGAAATCACCCAGTCATACGTGCAGCCTTGATGGCAGACCGTGCTGTTGCCACCGGCCGGAGGTGCGGTCCACGTGAACTCGTCCGGACGCCCCGCACACGTCTTGCCTGCGGGCCACGAGTGCGTCAGCACGTTGGGCACGTACGTCCGCAAGTCGAAACAGCTACCCGACTGGTCGTTGTTGTTCTTGTCTCGGTTGACACCGAATATCACGTACGTGGTGGCACCGGATTGCTTGCACGTATCCTGCGCGAGCTTGGACTCGCGACACCCGATGCGCTCTAGATTCGCGTTGACCTGAAACGGCAGCACAGCACCGGCATTGCCATAGCAGCCCGCATACGCTGCGCCCTGGTCTTCATAGGTGACTGACTGCGCCTTCACCGTCGATGCCCACATGAGCAGCATCAACACCGTCAGCACGCCCGCTGCCATCGACGGACGACGCGCAATCGAGGTGGGCGGCAGGAAGTAGCACAGCACGACGCAGCTGATGGCCGCCAGCGCGACCGCCCACGACTGCGCCGCATAGCCACCCACCGCGTCCAGTACTTGCATTTCGCGCTCAGTCATCGTCGCCCCCATGCGGCAAGCCAATCCACGCCGCGCCCAACAGCGCCAGCATCACCACGTAACCGAAGTAGTCCCCGAACTCGCCCATACCCCACCTCACCAACAAGAAGCCCCCCAGCAACCGCCGGGGGGCGTGGAACGGCACCGTTAGGCGCGACGCGGCATCTTGGCGACCTTGATACCGACGATGATCATCGACATGAGCAGGACGAAGCCGATGATGGGAGCCGCCTTGCCCTGCAACCAGCCTTCGGCCGCCGCCATGTCGGCCGGGTAATCCGCCGCCGTCTGGGCCATGGCCGAACCCACGGCCACCAGCGACAGGGACGACGCGACGAACACCTTCTTGGCGAGCGACTTGGCACGGTCACGCAGCGACAGCGCACGGGTTTCCTTGTTGTTGCGATTCATAAAACACCTCTTTCAGTAACGAGTGGACGCGCTCTTTCTCAACACCGGGCCGAACACCGCCGCCGCAAACCAAATCACCACGATGGCCCCGGACAACATCAGTCCGTGTTCCGCCGAGAGCTTCGGGATGGACGAGGGCTTATCGACCCAGACAACGGCGGCGCACTGTCCGCTGCCTTCGTCAAAGGCGGTGCAGGCCATGTACTTTTCAACCACAGGAACCGGAACGGTCATGGCCTGCCCTCCCCTTACTTCGCTGCCGGCTTGGCTTCCGGCACCAACTTGAAATCGAACCGGTTGATTTCGAGGTCTTTGTATTCACCGACGCGGATGGACGCCGGGTCCAGGTCGTAGAAACCGACCGGATACGCGACAGGCTTGTCACCGTCCATCGGCGGCGCGAACTCAAAGCGCTCCGGATACTTGTGGCCGTTGTGCAGGTAGCCCTCTTGGCGATGAATCGTGTATTCCTGCCCGGCTTTGCTCTTGCCCGAACGGGTGTTGATGGTGGTATCAGCGATTTCGATGCGCAGATGCATGAGCGTTAGCCCCTATGTGAAATGAAATGGGTGTCACCTTCAGGAGTCAGCACCTCGATATGCCCCCGGTGACTTAGGGCGATGCCGTCGCCGGTGAATCCGGCATAGTCGTATGGCGAAAAGAACCACCAGCCCGCCGCGAGACCGGATTTAAGAACCCAGCCCGCTTTACGGATGATCTGTTCGTGCACGAAGCCGTTTCCGTAGCGCACGGTCTTCACCACGCAGGTGTAGACGCGCTTGACCGGGTGGCTTTCGTGGTGGATGAGACCTTTCAGCCAGCGCGGAGCCTGCGCGAACGCAACATCAGCGCGCTCGACCATCTTCAAGCCGCCGTAGCCCCACAGGCGCGCACCCTTCGGCAGGTGACGCCCCGACTTGGTTTCCTGCTTACTGGCGTACTTGGTGATATAGCCGACCGGCGAACGCGCATACACCGCTTGCGTCATGCCGTGCGGCCACCAGCCCTGCCTATCCGGCAACGGCGGACGCACACCGCGCGGGAGCCAAATCACCATGTGGTAGTGAGGCCGGCCAATCTCGGTTAGCTCCATCACCCAGACGTAGTGAAACGCGCAGCCTTTGCCGTTGCGCTTGAACCACTCGCGGTAATGCTTCACCAGTGCGGAGAGCTGGCCTTCCTGCCACTGCCCATCTGCCCGATACGTGAGCGTGACCAGAGCGGTGCGATAAGGACTAAACCGGCTGAATTTCCCGGCTTCGGTCAGTTCCGGACGGCCATACTCCGAAGCGAACTTTTCATCAATCGCCCAGGCGGCAGCCTTCACACCACGCGCCAAAGAAAAAAGGCGCTTCTGTTTCATTTGGCCGTTGGTGACCTCAAGCACGGGCCACCTCCCCACTACTCTTGTCACTTGTTGAGTAAAGAGACAAGCCCACGCCGCGGCCTTCGGCCGCGGCGCGCACACCCCGGCAGGAGAACGCCGTTAAATCGACCTCAGTCAGCAGCCACGCGCCGAGGTCACCCGGCAATGCGTACTGCCAGCACAGACGCGCTCTACGCCACGCACAGCGCCACACCTCGCGAGGAAGCACCCGCGACACATCACTGAGAGGAAGACTCCCCTGCGCGGGCGCTGGGCCCGTGCCACGAGCGCGGAACACAGCATCCGCACTCATGTCCCGGACCTCGATGATGGTTCGTCGTCATAGCCGTAGAACCGCGCTTCATCGCATGGGGCCATGTCCTCCACGCGGAGATAGCCGTCAGCATCGCGATACGCCTCAAACGGGGAATAAGGTGGGATAGGCGGCACGTCGGCCGGTGGCCGGCTGGGCAGGGGTAACCCATCGACGTAGCCGCCTAGGGAGGGTCCACCCCTCCCCTGCCGGCCATCCGCCGACAGTCCCGAGACTGATGCAAGGAGGAGCGCCTCTCGACCTGGCGCATCCCTCCTCCACCGGACATATGCCACGACCCGTCCGACGACGATGGCGGCGAAGAACAACACGACGGCGAACAGCCCGCCGAGGAACAGCAGCGTGTACGGATGCTGCAAGAACAGCACGACCCGCACGGTCTCAAAGAACCCCATGGGACACCCCCGGAGCCGGACCCCTTCCGGCCAGATGCGCTAAGAGGGTTAGCGCACGGCGGCGATTACACTAAGGGTGTTGACATATGTCAAGGGGCTTAGCATGGAATCCACAACCGTTCGTCTGCTAGATGCGTGGAAAGCGAAACACGCCATCGAATCCGACTACGCCGCAGCCAAAGAACTGGGCGTCACACACGGCACGCCATCGAACTGGCGAGCAGGTCGCAGCCATGCGAAAGCAGCACTCGCAGCCCGGATGGCCCGTGATTTGGGCCTTGAAGAACTAGCGGTCCTCGCCGCCATCGAGGCCGACAGAGCGCACGAGGGAGAAGACCGTAGGGTGTGGCAGCGCCACGGCCGCGCGGCCTTCATGGCGCTTCTGTTGGGGCTCTCGGTGGGCTTGCCACAGGCGGGGTCTGCACGGCAGCTGTCTCAGCTGGACCCGCTATCAGGGCAGTTGAAGAATCAGAACGCCCCATTATGCGAAATAAGAGGCGGGTCCGGCGGACATGGCTTCGGGCGGCTCGCGCCTGGCGCTACTTGATTGCCTCCAAGGAAACGCCCCGTCGTCGCCCAACAACCACCTAGTTGTCGACCAACAATCGCCCGCGTTTCGTAGTCCACCGAGAAAACGCCCGGACGAACAAACAACCACTGACAAGTCGAATGCGGTTTCGAGTCCCGGGAGCCTTGATAGCGCCGAGTCTAGAGATCCTTACCTGCCGCACTCCAACAGCTTGTCACGGATGTTGGCTTCAAGGGTGCTCTGCGACCAGCCGCCGGCGATGGCCTGCTCGGCGTAGCGCAGGCGCTCAGCTGGATCTTCGAGTCTGGTTAGCAGCACGTTGCGGCCCCAAGGCAACAGGCGACCAATCCCTGCGAGCAGCCAGCCATTCGTACTCCCCGTACAGCCGGCTAAAATCCGCCGACAACCTGGCGACGGGTTCGAGCCCTCCCCTGCCCCGGAACAAGGAAAAACAACGGGTTAGCTTTTCATTCCGGCCCTTCCCGTTTGGGCAGTCGAGCTGCGGCCCGATGTGCCAGCTACCGCCGAGCCTGGGCGGGGGGATTTCAGGGATGCGCTTAGTTAGATAGCTCAAAAACATGTGCCCCCCACTTCCACGGCAAGCCTCGCCGACGCGGCGACGGGATGCGCCCTCACCTGCGAGCGCTGCACCGTTCCGAATCGGACATTTGCCAAGCAATCCATGAACTGCTCTAGACTAGGCCTCGCAAAGAGGCAAAGCGCTTTATGGGGACGGAGAGACTGGTACGTAGGCCGGATTCGCAAGGAGCATTAGATGGCAAAGCAAACGAAGGCCCCCGAAAAGGTGGGCAGGGTGAAAATTCGCCTCGTTGAGTTCGAGGTCGAAGGCAGTGACCAAAGCATCCAGGAAAGTTTGAAGAGCATCGCGGCAGCATTGAATCGCGGCGCTTCGCCGTCTGCGGCTAGGCCCATGTACATCGGGTCTGGCAATCAGAGCGAGGAAGAGTTCGATGAAGAGTTGGAAGAAGGCGAAGAAGAAGGTGTCATCGAGAGCACGAGCACCCGTGTTCCAAGGACACCAAGAAAGGCGCCGACTCCGAATATCTTGGAGATAAATTTCACCGACGTCTCACCCACGTTAAAAGAATTCGTCGCACAGACAACTCCGAAGCAAGTTCTTCAGAAATACTTGGTAGTTGCTTACTGGTACAAGCACACGCGCGGCATCTCTGACCTTGCCCAAGATCATTTCTTTACAGCATTCCGGCATCTGCAGTGGACTGTACCCAAAGATCCCTCGGGGCCGATCAGGGACCTGCGCCACAAGCGCCGTACGCAGATGGGGGCCGGGTCTACGCCTGGCACCAGCACCATCAATCACATTGGCGAAAACATTGTTCTCGAGATGCTGAATGGCACCGAGTGATATCAGTCACTGGACGGCCTCGATAAGCGATTTCGCCAAGAAGGGCATTCCCACGCAAACGGAAGTGTTTGCGTGGTACCTGCACGAAGCCGAGGGTAAGGAACGCTTCTCAACGGGCGACATTGGGAGCTGCTTCGATAAGACGCATCTCCCAAGACCGGTGAATATTGCCTCTACTCTCACGAAGCTGGCAGCTAAGAAGCCCGCAAGAATCATTAAGGACAAGTTGGGTTACAGGCTTTCCGCATCGGCTCGACAAAGCCTGCAAATGAGCTACCCAATTCGCCAATCAAGTGCGATGACTACGAAGCTGCTAAACGACCTCCTTCCGCGCATTACGGACAGGAACAATCGCGCGTACTTGGAGGAAGCACTGATCTGTTTCGGACACAAGGCGTACCGCGGCGCCGTGATCATGGCGTGGAACCTAGCCTACAGTGACGTCGTGGACCGCATCTACGCGAAAGGTCTAGCCCAGTTCAATACCCAAGTGGGAACTCACAACTTTAAGCGTCCTATCGTCAATCGAACTGACTTCGCCGATCTGAAGGAATCCGATGTCATTAAAATTGCTCGGACAGCGAAATTGATTAGCGGTGAGACCCTAAAACTTCTTGAAGAGAAGCTGGGCAAGCGAAACTCAGCAGCCCATCCCTCTGGAAAGGTCTTCGTCGTTGTTTCTGCCGAGGAGTTCATCTCGGATCTTGTTGAGAACATCCTCCTTAACACAAACATCTAGAACGACGTCTCAGACGCATCTGCGGGTACCAACAGCCACATATATCTGTTCACGTGAGGAGGTGACTACCTCTACAACGTACCCCCCGATAAATCTCCCTAATCCCCTGCCTCGATGATATCCGCGTCCGGCCAGAAGTGGACATCAATGCCTGAACAAAGCTGAGCCGCGAAGCGTCTTCGGCTTCAATGAATTGTTAGCCGTGAACCCGTTAACTCTCATATGAGCTCATGAGATTGCAGATTGCATACGCTTCTGTGCCTAAGAGATAGCGTTCGTGATCCCATACAGCGAACAAATGCTCAGTGCGCCGTTGCTGATTTGGCCACTTAGTCTTGATGTGGCTGGTAATCCTTGCTTCCGCCAAGCCTTTGCCGACGTACACGCAAAGCATTGTTTGCGTGTCATGGTCATCACAATTTTCATAGTCAACCCACAAATGATATAGGCCGATCTTGCCGCGCAAGCTCCTTAAATAGTCTTTGTAGGTTAGATCACCAAGCTGGATTGCTTCGTCAATAGGAACGAAGGTGCAGAACGCGCTCTCATTGAAGATCTGGCTTGCTGAAGGAATGGCACTGAGCTCCGTCTTGCCTGGTACTCACCCCTAGCCAGGAAGCAATCTTCAAACGCCCTCGACGAGCCGCAAATCGGTCCCCTGAGGGCACCGCTTATTCCATGTTGAAAGCGAATGTCAACCGCAAGTAATACAAGATACGAGCGAACGAAAGGCCCCGCATTCGCGGGGCTTTTTTGTTTTCATGTCGCAGCCAGTAACGCGCCCCTCTTCTTCACGATATGGCGGCGCATGACTGTGTCCACTTCTCGCGTCCCTGCTGGGCCGGACCCGATCAATCGACGGAGAACATCACGCGAGCGTTGCGGCGCCCCAATCTGGCATTCGGGCGCTGCATGCCGGGGAGGAAGACACCGCCCCGACATGATGCGTATGCCGCGTCAGCGCATCGCGCGCTTGCGTTTCAGCAGCTTTCGCTTGGGGCCGTCGCCGGGTTGGGCCGGGGTGACCGATATCCATTCGGACTGGTTCATGATGCGGTCGACCTGGCGCTCCATGTTCTCGAAGCTGGCATACCAGCGATGGATGGCCATGGTGGGTTCGTTGTGTTCGTCGCCACCGCAGGCGGCGCTGAGGCAGCCCATCAGGTTGAGTTGGTTGCGCAGTTGTTTCAGTTCGTAGATGGCCGCTTCGGAAAAGAAATAGCCGGTGCGCGGCATGGCGGGCGTAGGGGAATCTGAACTCATTGGCGGTACTCCGGTCCGTGGGGAAAGATCCCCGTTGCCGGATGGCAGACGGGGATGTCGGGAGGCCAAAAAACCGCATTGAGTCGGCGGGCGTATTCCCTCTTGCGAGGTCTTGTATTAGCCGCCCTCCCGACGTGACTTCCACCACGTCGGAGTACCGATGCTGCTGGTACAGAAGAGCCACCGAGAACTGCAACGGTGGCTCTGCTCAATGTAGGAGTTTTTGGACTCCGGCGACGAGTCTGCCTTCGCCATCGAACGTGTTCAATGCTTTGGCGTTCAATGTTAGGCAGATAACCTGGCGATAGTTCGAAGCGACCTACCCTGTCATCCTCAACTACCGACGTTCGGACAAGTCCCGGCACATGGTTGTTGCTACCGAACAAGCTGAACATTGAGTTTTGCGATGGGCCGGAAGATGTCGTCGGTGTAGTCGAGGCTTCCCAGCGGCCCAAAAATTCCAACAAGGGTCACCCATGAGCCGCCCTTCCCTTTCAGCAAGGCGACCTGCCCCGTAAGCAGGATGGAGTCAGCCATGCTGAAGTTGTCGGAGAACTCTTTGCTTGTGATGCAGGATGACCATCTCCAGGCGGATTAATGTCATCAGGTGATTCCAGCAAGGTTCGCAAGAACAAAAAACTGGCTTGCCTATTGCCAGAATCGACTTGAAGCTCCGTCCGCCACTCGCTTCAGCAGATGCCAGGAGGCTGCCGAGCCTTCTCCCAAGTCAAACTTCGACAAGAAGGCTTAGGGCTTCTTGGATTTGAAATAGCCGGCGTCATACAAATAGCCTAGTGCTGCGCCAATGGCGATACCGATGGCGATTCGGTCGATGAATGCCCCCAGCGCCAAGCCAAAGACCATGCCGAGCAGCAGCCCCTTGTACGAAGTTGCAGGGTTCATGTCCTATTAGTCCCAACTGATATTCAGCAGGATACAGGCTAACGCGATTTGGCTTTCGATGCAGACCAACACGGCCACTGCAAGCCTGGAGAATGTCCACTAACATGGCAGGCTCAACAAGTAGCCACTACACGGCACGGAGACCATGATCAGGCACACCCCCGTTGCCACCGCATAACTTGCCCGGCTACCGCGGATGCAAAGTGGCCCATATCCGCCCCCCAAAGCTCCTTCGGGCGAAGATACGGTCTAGAGGGTCATGTCGGCGAGTCCGAACAAGTATCCCTTTGACTCCAACAAACTCCTCAGTCGCCTTTCAACAGCGTCCTTGTCATGAAGGCGCCAAGCCCACAGCTCGTAATAGGGCTGCTTTGCCTGATCGTAGGCTGAAGTCCGCCGGCTGACGCTTACATCGGACGATTGCGCCGCCTCCTGCCACATGGACTGGAGTTCGGCAGGGCCAATCGACTGGCGATTTCCGACGTGAAGTGTGAATGTAAGTTCGTGCTTATGCCGCACAACCATCTCCCTAGTTTGGAGCCTCAAACAACATCAGATATGCCGAGACGGAACCAGACAACTTTGACCACTCGCTCGGCATAGAGCCAATCGAGCCTCTTTCTCGGATCGATTTGCCTGTCATAGGAGCACTTCAAAACGCTCTCCAGCTCGACCAGCGCCTCCCCTTTCCAGGCCAGGTAAGCATCGTAGGAGAACTTCAGTGTAGGACGTAATTGATGGAAGCTTTGCTCCAGGCCGGGAAACCCATTTGCCGAGATTATCTGCTCCCAAAATTCCAGTTCGGCCTCAATGTTGATGACCGTCCTCTCCGCGATATTTGACAGGTCCACAGGCCAACCCCGGCAGTCCCCGGACATGGTTGCATCACGCATCGCCTTGGACGCGTTGCCCTAGAGGCACGCCTTTTGCCTGCGCTCGGGAAATCCCGTCCAGAATCTGAATTCGCTGCGAAAATGGCATGCAATGTGTTTGGCCACGTGGCGCACAGCGCTCGCCTTGGCAATGGATGGCCGTGATTCCACGGCGGAGGGCGGTATCGGCCAGCCTTCGTTCTCGGCCCGTTCCACAGCGCCTGATATCTGCATGGCAGCAATGCCTTCACCGAATTTGGCACTCACGACGCGGTGCCCCTTGTATCTGTTCATGACGTCCTCGCTTTCGTGCAGGCCGGCACGAGACGGACGTTGGAGATAGGCGGAGTTCGCATTCCAGCAGCGGCTCACCATAGCACTTCTGCGACGCGAGCGCCGATGCCTGTCCCCCGCTCAGACCGACGGCAACGCTCACGGCACAGTAACAACCATGGGGCTATGGTCATTGGGTTGCCGCGCAATGCCGCAACGGCTCCTCAAGCCGCGCCGCACTTCCACCCACTCTCCGCATTGAGTTCTCGCCCCGGCAATCGGGGCTTTGGCTTCGGCCATCTTCGATTTGCAATCCGCAAATCACACCAAGGCTCACCCATGAACACGACCCAAGAAAACAAGTCCCAGGAGAAGAACCTCCTGGATACCGCCGCTGCCAACGGTTCCTTCAAGACCTTCGCCCGCGCCGTCAACCAATCAGGCTTGAAAGACACCCTGGCTGGACCAGGCCCCTTCACGGTCTTCGCTCCTACCGATGAAGCGTTCGCCAAACTGCCTCCGGGCAAGCTGGAAGAATGGTTCAAGCCCGAGAACAAGGCGGAGCTCACTTCGGTGCTGAACTATCACCTCGTCAATGGTCGCCGCAGCAAGGCGGACATCGGCAAGTGGGAGGCTGCGCGGACAGTGAACGGCCAGCCGGCCCCCATTCAACTGGCAGGCGACAGGCTCAGCATCGATGGCGCCGAGGTTACCCAGGCGGATATCGCCTCGACCAATGGCGTTCTCCATGGCATCGACAAAGTCAACATCCCGGCAGCGACCAAGCACTAACGGGTGACATGCAATGGATTGCGAACGGCAGGAAGGAATTCCTGCCGTTTTCTTGTTGCCCCTGATCAAAGCCCTCCTGCGGATGTCGCCTGTCATGCGCCTTCGCACACCGGGTCCAGGAGCGAATTGACGTCAAGCCTGAACCGTACACAAGGGGCTACAGATGACTTACCTCAAAGAACGCACCAACAAAAACCTGGCCAAGCCACGCCCGCCCTTCTCACTCAAACAACCCGCCCTTCCAATCAGGCGGAAGAAGAGCGTCCGACGACCTCGCCCCCATTGAAAATCACTACCCGCGAGGATAAACGATGAGTATCTCCGACCAAGCCACCGCATTGATGGTCAAGATTGTCTATCAGCTTAGGCCGCCTGCCACCACGACGATGGCTCCATGCCTTCGTTGCAGCAGCCCGAGTCCCGGAGGACAAGTCTGCGCCGCGTGTTTGGACGATGACCTGGGTGGTCTGATCAAGAACAGAGGTGCCGCCGTACGCTGGCTTAACTCAGTGAAGCAGGCCGCTCAGGACGAGCGAACGGTCATTTCATATGCGCAGAAGATGGACGAGGCGAGAACCAGATAGAACGGCCGAACCGCCTTTCGCGACCATCCCCGGAAACTGACGGCCCCGCAGTTTGCAATGAAACATCAGCATCATGCCTTTGCTCTCTCAAGGCATCCATCGTTCCCCATCCAATTGCAGTACCGGGCCTACCAGAAACCAAAGAACGACAAGGATTATCGCCACTGAGACGGCGACAGCCACCGCAATCCAGATCTCGCCAGATGTCAACTTCACTACCGCGCCCTCCGCAGGGTATCGAGGTTGCGCGCTGAACAGTGAAAGGGGAATGATGGCTGCAGATGACCTGGCCTCCCCTGGCGCATAAAGACACCCAAAGTTGTCTAGCGCTCCTGGCCTGACCGCGTCATCCCGCCCTCACAACACGATGACGTTGCGTACACGTCGTGTGTGAAAAATCCAGGTTTCCTTCAATACCGAGACCCGACATGACTACCCAGAAGGACATCATGGAGCTGGAACGGCAGTTCTGGCAGGCGATAGTCGATACGGACGTCGATACTGCAATCTCGCTGCTTGATGGAGAATCGGTTTCCGTCTCCGGATGGGGAATCCATCACTTCAGCCCCTCCGAATACAGGAAAATGGCTTCGTCCGGCGATGCGCGGGTCACGGCCTTCAAGTTCTCCGAGGAACGGGTAATTTTCCCCGCGCCTGATGTCGCCATTGCGACCTACAAAGCGGACCAGTCCATTACCGTCAGCGGGAAGAGCCAGGACATGGTGGTTTACGACACCACGACATGGGTCCGCAAGGATGGGGCCTGGGTGGCCTCAGCCCACACCGAAACCTTCCGCCAGACCAACTCCTAGCCGGACTTCCCACCACATACGGTTAGCGCGCGCCGGCAATAGGAGGAATGTCAGTCGCTGTCCTGTCGCTGCCAGGCTCCATGCACCAGTAAACGCCGTATGCGATGGCGACCAGCGCCACCGCAATGAGGGCGCCGAGGGCGATCCTTCGTTGTGTCCTGAGCTTCATACCCGGACCGTAGCACCCTCCCGTTACCGTGGCGCCCGGAAAGGGTTGCCATTACGTATCGATGTGAACTGCGTGCCTATTCCGTTCAGAGTTAGTCCGACACCAAGAGGGCGCCCCAGGGGTGTTCGAGCCATTGCCGGTGACGGGATAGCCCTCTTGGACCGGTTAATCGCCCTTGAACTCGTCAGCAAGCCTGTTCAGCACGCACTCCAGCATCGACTCGAAATTCTCCCACTGCTCCAGTGGCTCCGTCGAAGTCTCCAGACGACGGTAGACGCGCGCGCCCCAAGCGCGGAAGTAAAGCACGGACCCGTCCTCATCGAGACCGCCAATGTAGAAGTCTTCGGGATTCGAGTTTGCCGGGCGGAGCAGACCATTATGATCGATCAGGTCGAATGGCTGGCGACGCTCCGGATCGCGGCTGACTTCGGCGCGAAGGCCGAAGATCGAAAGGCCTCCCTGATAGAAATGCGCGCCGTTGAAGGACGCCAGGTACGCCATTGCGCGCGGGGGAAACGTGGTCGGCGACCTTCGCTGGCGACGCTCCACCTCGTCCTCGGACAAGGGGGCGAACACGACGTGTCGAAAGGCAGCCGGCCCGACCTCCGGCATTGTTCCAATGCCCGTCCAGCCGAATCCGGCATGGTTCGGCTCTCCTGCATTGCTGTGGATCACTGAATCGAGAATGGTCTGCAAGGTATTCATTTTCCACGGCCCGCCTTTCCGGCCCGGGTACGCATTCCGGAGCCGCTTCCAAGACATTTCACCATACGGTTCGTCCCTCGCCTGGTTTGATACTTACCCGACCTGGACACCACCCGACGGGTAACGATGCCGGATTTCACGCAACAAGGCATCGGCAAGCTGCTCGGGTGGCGCGGTCGCGTCCCATGGCTCGCCAAGCTCGCGGCCGGCCGCGCCGCTCAGCACGGCATGCTCGCGGTGGAATGTTTCCTTCTCGTAGTCGAGTTCGTCGCTCGCCCTGACGCTTGCCCGCCGGTCTATCCGGGCCAGATTCGATTCGGGGTCCAGCGTCATGCGGAAGCAGAGGATCCGGTCATCCAACCGGGCCAGCCGGCGGCGGAGGTCCTCCAGTTCGGCTGCGGTTTCCCAGAGATGGTTGATCACGAAATGGCGGTAGCCGAATCGTCGATGGTGGCGCAGCAGCAACAGGATACCCCGGTGAAGGTGCTCGACCGGATCCGCAGGCAGCGGATTGACCGCGACCAGACTGTCGCCGTCCAGCATGGCGCAACGATCGATTTTCTCCGAAAGAACTTCGGAGAGCGTCGATTTGCCTATGCCCAGCGGGCCGTTGATCACGATGATCATGAAAGTCCGCGCCTCCGGCGCACGGTCATCGGGTTGCTTCGCCGACTTCCAGATCGCCGCCCAGGACGCGGCGCGCGACATGGAGCGGATCATCTCCACCGTTCACATCCGGCGCCACGCCTTCGCGGTCCCAGTTGCCGCCGGTCCGGACGTTGAGCGGCCGGGCATCCGGAATGAAAATCTGGAAGCCATGCGGCAATGGCTTGGGGTCACCCAGCAGGTTGGCCGCACCCGCGCTGCGCGAACCGATCACCGCCGCCCTGCTGGCGGCCTGCAGGGAATAGGCGACGTACTCCGATGCGGACGCGGAACGGCGGTCCAGCAGGACCACCAGCCCGCCATGGTATTCCGGCAGTTCACGCTTGGGCAGCGGCTCCGTCCGGCGCGCCGAGCGCGCCTGGATGTCCTGAACCGAAGACACCTCGTCGCCCAGGAATGCACGCACCAGCTGGCCCGCGGTATCCGCGTCGCCGCCGCCGTTCTGCCTGAGGTCCAGCACCAGTCCCTGCGTGTCCTTGAGCAGTTCCATTGCATTGCGGAGCTTGGGGCCCGCCATGTCCCAGGGATAGAAGGACGCCAGGCGCAGGTAACCGATGTTGCCTTCCAGCACCTTCACTTCCCGCACGCCCATGTTGGCGGGCTTGCCGGCCGCCCGCCAGGCCATCAGCCAATCGTCATCGGCGCCCGCCTTCTCTTCGATCACCCGCTCGATCAGGAAGTGTCCGTCGTAGGCATCCAGATCCCGGTTGAGTCGCTTGGAGAAGGAAAGCCAGTCGCCACATGCATCGGCGTAGCGTCCCTTGTCCGACCAGTCGCGGACGCTTTCGGCAATCTGCCGGGCTTCCTGCGCAATCACGTAGTCCTTCTCGATGGCTTTCGCCATCTGTTCGAGCACGGCTTCCTGCTGCGAACAACCGCCCGCCAGCATCGCCGCCAACCATAGTGCCTGGCTCATGACCCCTCTCCTCCCATGCGGTTATTGACAATATATAAGTGCTAACATATATTCCGGGGCATGACAACACCACATGCGACTTTGGGCACGCTGTTGCGTACGCTCATCGATCAGTTGGATTCGGCGGTCGCGGATGCGTACGCCGAATCCGGACTCGACTACAAACCGCGCTTCACGCCGATCATCCGCGCGCTCTCCCAACACGGCCCCTCGCGGATCAAGGACATCGCCGACGGGATGGGCGTGAGCCATTCTGCGGTCAGCCAGACCCTGAGCGCGCTGGTACGCGCCAAGTGGGTCAAGCTCCTGCCCGGCGAGGACAGTCGCGAGCGCATCGTGCACCTGACCCCTTACGCGAAGGCCCGCCTGCCCCTCCTCGAAAAGCACTGGGCGACCACCGCGAAGGCGGCGGCCAGCCTCAACGAGGACCTGGGAATTTCGCTTGAAGACGTGCTTCGCAACGCGCTGAAGGCGTTGCAGGACCAGTCGTTCGGGGAGCGCATCCGGAAAGCGGGTAAAGTCCGTTCCGCCTGACCCGGGCGTCCATCCTTCCCGCCACATCGCACCCACCGGAGAGTCCAGATGCGTGGTCTTCGTCTTTTCGCGTTCACCCTGTCGCTGCTGCCGTGGCTGGCCTGCGCCGCGACGCTCCCCTCCCCCACTTCCCTTCCCATCACCGCCGAGATAACGGGCACCGGTACGACGGATCTGGTGCTTGTTCCCGGCCTGTCCGGTGGCGATGTTTCCTGGCAGGAAACCGCGGTGCGATTGTCGGACCGGTATCGCGTGCACAGGCTCCGGATAGCCGGACTCGAAGGGCCTGTTGGCGATGCTCCCGCACCAAGCAGTATCGGCGCGGTCGCCGAAGCGCTGACGAGCTATATCCAGCGGAATTCGTCCCGTCCCGTCATGCTTGTCGGGCATTCGGCCGGCGGCGTGGCGGCGCTGATGGCCACGCTCCAGAAGCCCGATCTGGTGGCGCGCGTCATCATCGTGGACGCGCTGCCCTTCATGTCCGCCAATCGCGGCAGCACAAGCGTGGACGAGGAACTGCGCGGCAAGGTCGGCGCGGAGGTCCGGGACATGCGCGCGGAAGACGCGGCGGCCTTCGAAAAGCGGATGCGGGCGCAGGCTTCGTCCTCGGTGGGCAATCCGGACACCGCCGCCCGAATCGCGCAAGGCGGTGCACGCAGCCATCGAGACACCTACGCCGCGTTGTACGAAAGTCTCTCGACCACGGACCTGAGAGCCGAAGTCGCCGGCCTGCGTCCGCCGTTGACCGTCATCTTCGCCGACCAGTCGCCACTTGGCGCGCCCGCCGGATACATGGCCCGCCGCTACCGGGAGCAGTATGCGAGCAGCCGGGCCACGTTGGTGGAAGTCACCGATGCCCGTCATTACCTGATGCTCGACCAGCCGCGCGAGTTTGCCGAGGCGCTGGATGCGGCATTGATGGATTGAACCGAGCCGGCATAGCGTGAGGTTGGCATGGCACTGCTGATCGGCGAGGTGTTCTCGCCCTGGACGCGCAAGGCGCGATGGGCGCTGGACTACTGCGACGTGGCCTATCGCTACCAGGAGTACGTCCCGTTCCTCAGCGAACCCGGGCTCAGGCTCAGGTTGCGGCAATGGCATGGCAAGGTGTCGGTTCCCGTGCTGTTGACGGACACGGGACCGGTACGTGGCTCGTTCGAAATCGCCCGGTACGCCGCGCTGGCATCGGGTGATGATCGGCTGGGCGATTTCGACCGGATCCGGTTCTGGGATGACATCAGCGAGCTGGGCCTGGCTGCCGCCAGGACCCGTGTGGTCAGGACCATCGCGGAGCATCCGGACGCGCTCGACGAATCCCTTCCCCACCTGCCTTCGCGACTCAGGCCCCTGCTCCGCCCCATCACCCGCCGCGTGGTGAACGCACTGGACCGGAAGTACGCGCACTTATACGGGGCCGGCAACCACCGGAACGCGCTGTTTGCATTGCGCCGCGGTTTGCGCGAATCCGGAACGGGATTCGTGCTGGACACTTTCAGCTACGCCGACATCACCCTGTGCGCCCTGCTGGACGCGGTGGTCCCCGAAACCGATGCCGTGTTTCCCGGCGAAGCGCAGCGGCGCTGCTGGCAGGACGACCAACTGGCCGATGAGTTCGCCGATTTGCTTGTCTGGCGGGAGCAACTGCGCCCGTATCGCGCTTCCCCGCCTGTCGGCTGAATGCCGATGCGTACCGCCACCCGCTTCCCTGCGGGTGGCCCGTGAGGGGAACGCCCGTTCCCCCCACGGGTACGGGCTAGCGTTGACCGCCGCGTCGTCTTCCGACCAGTTCGCTGGCCGCCGCGCGGAGTTCCTCGCGTGAAATCCTGTCGTCGCGATCCGCATCGATGCGATCGAAATGCTCGGCCAGCTTAGGCAAGGAAGCGTCGGCCTCGGCACGACTGATGTAGCCGTCCTGATCCGTATCGGCGGATTGCAGGCGTTCCTGGAGCGCCTGCTTGCGCGCGCCGCGACCTTGCTGCGCATCCGCGGCGAACGAAACCAGCAACAAGCTCGCCAGCAGGGTGAAATGAATGCTTTTCATGGATGGGATCCTGTCGATGGGAATTCAACGTTCCGGGTTGTCGCAATCAGCGCTGGCGGCAGGGCGCGGGATCGCCATTGGCATCGTGGCAACTCCCGGAGTAGCTGACCTTTCCGTCGGAGAATGCGAGCGAGCCGTCGTAGTGGCCGCCATCGCGCGTGGTGAGCGTGGTGGCACGGGTGCCGGACACGCTGCCGTCCGCGCTCCGGCTGATGCTGCCGGAACGGTCGACGCCCGCACCGCCGGGACCATGGAGCGAGATATCGCGCTGACGACTCGCATTCCCGGCGTGATCGCGCTGGCTGGAAGTTTGATAGCCGGCGGTCCCGCCCCGATGACCCTGTGCCGAGCCCTGCCGATTGAGCGAGGCGTTTCCATGCCCGTCCGCCTGCCAATGGCGGCTCCGCCGGGACTCGAAACGGGCATTCGAACGGGCCGCTTCAACCTCGCCGGCATGCGGGCTCCGTTCCACATGGCGGAAACGCTCGCGTCCGACAGCCCACTGGCAACTGGCCAGTGCTATCGCGAAAACAAACATTCGGGTCCAAACAGGGACTGTGTTCATGGTGGTTCCTTCGGGTAGGGGTTGGCCGGGAATTCCGACGCATCCACGCTAATCGCGCTCCGCTCCCTCCATCGCACGCAGATGTAAACCGCCGTTTCTCCCGGGCGTTCCAGAAACATCCGCTTACAAATCGGCACCGGTTCCCCGCTGCCGGCGACCGGCATTGCCGACATAGTGACCGCCATGAACGAATCCACGCCGTCCCGCATCCTGATCGTCGATGACGACGCCCGCCTTCGCGAGCTGCTGTGCCGTTATCTGCGCGAATCGGGCCTGCATGCCAAAGGCGTGGCCGACGGCAGGGACATGGATGTCGCCCTGGGCCGTGATCACTACGACCTCGTCGTGCTCGACCTCATGCTGCCGGGCGAGGACGGGCTGGCCCTGTGCCGCCGGCTGCGCTCGCAGGACGACGCCGTTGCCGTGGTCATGCTCACCGCCAAGGGCGATGACGTGGACCGCATCGTCGGGCTGGAGATGGGCGCCGACGACTACATTCCCAAGCCGGTCAATCCGCGCGAACTGGTGGCGCGGATACGCAGCGTATTGCGACGTTCCCACCGCGTTCCCGGCGCCCCTTCGCCCGAGGCCGGATGCCTGCGATTCGGCGCGTTCACCCTGGACATGGCGGCCAGGACGCTGCATCGCCATGGACGCCCCCTGCGGATGACCGGAGGCGAATTCGCCGTGCTCTCGGTGCTCGCGCGCCATCCCCATACCACCCTGAGCCGCGACCGCCTGATGAGTCTGGCGCGCGGCCGCGGCCTGGAGGTAATGGGCAGGAGCATCGACATCACCATCGTCCGCCTGCGCAAGCTGGTCGAGGAAGACCCGCGCCGGCCACGCCTGATCCAGACGGTATGGGGTGCCGGCTATGTGTTCGTCCCGCCGGCGGAGGAAGCATGATTCCGCGCATGATTTCGCGCATGACCCCGCGCATCAACCGGCCATCGACGGTATTCGGACAACTGGTGGCGGTCATCTCGCTGTGCCTGCTGGGCGCGTTCGTGCTGACCTTCCTGCTGGTCAGGGAACTGTGGGTGCGTCCGGCGGCGGAACAGTCCTATCGCGTGATGGATGGCTTTGCCAGGACCGTGGAGACGCTTGCCCGCAAGGAACCGATCGACACCACGGTGAGCCGCCTGCAGGCCGCCGGCCTGCGTTTCCAGACCGCTCCGCCCGTGGACACGCGGCCCCGGATCGCGCCCTACCTGCGTGAACTGGCGTCGCTTTCGGGGGCCGGGGATGTGGCGCCGCGCGAGGTCCGGATTGCGGACGGCCCCGGCGGGCGACCGGTCCTCTGGCTCAGGCTGCGGACGGAGCCTTCATTGTGGATTTCATTCGCGCGCGAACGGGTGCAGGGCGAGGTGCGCTGGCTGCCGCTGCTGATCCTGCTGGCGTGCGCGCTCGCGGTGCTGGTGGCGGCGGGATGTTTCGCCCGCAGGCTGGTCATCCCCCTGCGCAGCCTGGCGCAGCACGCACCGGACGTGGTGCGCGGCGAATGGCCGCGCCTGCCGTTGCCCCAGGCTTCGCGGGAGGTGGCGGAACTGGCGCAGGCGCTTGGCCGGGCGGGCGATGACCTTCGCGCGATGATGGACGATCGCAACCTGATGCTCGCCGGCATATCGCACGATCTGCGCACGCCGATGATGCGGTTGCAGTACGCGGTGGAGTTGCTGCCGGGAACCGATCCGGAACTGCGCGCGGGCATGCATCGGGATATCGAGGAGATGGACGACATCCTCGGACAGTTCATCGCCTATGCCCGCGATGGCAGGGATGAAAACAATCGCACCCTCGATCTGGCGGCCATCTGCCGGCAGGTCGTCGCCGTCTCCGGCGTGGATTGGCAACTGCAGGTTCCCGACCAGGCGTGGCTGCGCGGGCGACCGATGGCCCTGCTCCGGGCGCTGGAGAACCTGGTGACCAACGCGCTTCGGCACGGTGCCCCGCCCTATGAACTGCGGCTCCGGCGGGAGGGCGATGCGTGGTGCGTCGACGTCATCGACCACGGTTCGGGCATGCCGCCCGGTCATTCGCGCGAGGCCCGCAAGCCTTTCGTCCATGACGCCACGCGCGGTGGCAGCGGCCTGGGCCTGGCCATCGTCGAGCGGATCGCGGCCCAGCACGCGGGCGATCTCCAACTCGGTTCCCACCTGCCGCACGGGCTGCGGGCCACGCTGCGGCTGAAATCCAACCTGGAGTGACCATGCGCCTTTCGACATTGCGTCCATGCCTGCTGGCGGCCCTCCTCGCCTTCATCGCCTTCCTGCCACCCGCGAGCGACGCGGCCGAAACCGATCTCCCCGCGGGTACGCGCGTGCTTGCCGACGTCGCCTACGGGAACGACGCCAGGCAAAGGTTCGATGTCTACCTTCCCGCGGAAACCAGGAACGCGCCGGTGCTCTTCATCGTCCATGGCGGTGCGTGGCGCAATGGCTGGAAGGACCATCGCGGCCTGATTGCGAACAAGGCCGCTTACTGGATTCCCAAGGGCTACGTGATCGTCTCGACCGACTATCGCCTGCTCCCCGAGGCGGATCCACGGGGCCAGGCCGAGGATGTCGCCCGCGCCATCGCGAAGGCACAGGAACTGGCACCGGCCTGGGGTGGAGATCCGGCTCGTTTCATCCTGATGGGCCATTCGGCGGGTGCGCACCTGGCACTGTTGCTGGCGGCGGATCCCGCACGACTGGCGAAGCACGGGGCACGCCCGCCACGGGGTGTCATTTCACTGGACAGCGGCGCGGTGGATGTCGTCGGAATCATGCGGACCGTTCCGCATCCCGCCCTGTACGACGCGGCATTCGGTGACTCTCTGTCGTACTGGCAGGCGGTATCGCCGCATCATCTCCTGGACCCTGGAGCGCCGCCGATGCTGCTGGTGTGCTCTTCGCGTCGCCGAGGCGCATGTCCGCCTTCCTGGCGGTTCTCGCGCAAGGCGACATCGCTGGGCGTCCGCGTGGAGGTGATGGAACAGGATCTGTCCCACATGGCGATCAATCGGGAACTCGGCCTGCCGGGCGCCTTTACGGAGCAGGTGGATGCCTTCATTGAACGCGTCGACAGATGAACGGCCCGTACAAACCGCGCAGCACACGTCCGAGCCATTTCTTTCGAGGAGTTTGACGTGATGGAGCTGTCGGCCCTTGCGCTGGGATTTGTCCTGGCCGCACCCATTGTCGTTCCGGAACGGAATCCGGTGTATGCGCCTGGCTGGTCGGCCACCCATGCCGATGCATCGAACAGCGACTACAGCCCGGTGCCGGGATCCGCGCGCATCGTCCACGCGTGGTCCCGTTCCTTCGAGGGCATGATCAACCTGGGACCGACCAGTGATGGTCACGGGCAACTGTATGTCACCACCAGCGGACCGGGCTGCCGGCTGCACGCGCTGGATCGGGCGACCGGCCGGACGCTCTGGTGCTCCGATGCGCTGGACCGCCTCGCGGTGGCTTCCTCGCCGCTGCTGGACGCGGATCGCAATCTGTACCTTGCCGATGGCGCGTCGATGCATTCGTTCCGGCACGACGGCGGCAAGCGCTGGGAAACACCCCTCCTCGGATTCCCGTTGTCGGCGCAGTTCGCTGCCGATGGCGATCTGGTTTTCATCACCCATGTGGGTGTCATTTACCGCCTGGACCGCAGGACCGGGAAAACCGTCATCGATCCCATTGAACTGATCCCGGATCCCGTCTTCGACCCCTCCAGGGATGCGCTTGCCTGCATGCGTGGCACCCGGGCATGTCCGAGCGCCAACACGCCCGCGCTGGATCGGCACGCTGGCAGGTTCATCTTCACGTTCTGGGCTCCGGAGTCACCCGCGGCCGGTATCCGTTCGATGAAGATCCTGGCCGGCGCGGACGCCAAGGGCATCACCGCCGACTGGACCCATGACACGCTCCCGGGCGGGAGTGCGGCCAGTCCGAGTCTGTCGGCGGATGGCAGCCGGGTCTACCTGACCGACAACAACCAGCGCTTGCTGGCACTCGATGCGCGTACCGGCGAGCGCGTGTGGAGCATCGACATCGGCTACTCCGCGGGCGGCAGTCCCTCGGTCTCGCCCGACGGCATCATCCTGCCCGCCGGTGGTGGCGATGCTCCCCTCATGGCCATTCGCGACCAAGGAAACCAGCCGCGTCTTCTATGGCGCAGGGACGACCTGCAAAACCGGGGCATCGCGACCCAGACCGCAGGTCACCTCGCCTATGCAACGGTGGCCAATGGAGATGGCACCCTGGATCTGGTGGTCGTCGACGTCCAGACCGGCAAGGTTCATGACCGGGAACATTTGCCTGGAAGACCGATGTTCACCGTCGGAACAACCGTGGATTCGGATGGCACTGTTTATGTCCCGACCATACGTGGTGGGCTTCACGCCTATGTGCCTGTCCGGTAGCGGCCGTCTACCGCGATGACGCGATAGACAAGCGCCAGGCTCGGCATGCGGACTGCACCCGGACGCGGAAAGCGATCAAGCCTGCCTGGACGAACTCCCTGCCGCGCCAATCAATGCGCGGTACTCCTGGTATCGGATGCCGGGCTGTCCATGGCAGACGCCGGGATTGCCGGACGGGAATCCTCGCTCATCGCCATCACCGCGAACAGCATCCAGGTGGTATGCGGAATCCATTGCTCCACCCAGCGCCATTGTTCCGAGTCCGGACCCGGTGCGAAGGTGATGCCGGCGCCGGTGTCGCTGCCCACCGCCCCGGTGATGCCGTTGGAGATGCCGCCCACGAACATTTCGCCGGCGCTCTCAAGGACCGTGGGCGGGTTCTTCTGGCCAAAGCCATACAGCATGGACATGCCGTACGGATTGCGGCCCAGCGTCCAGTCGAGCTGCGCCTGCGCATAGCCGGCCTGCTCGCCAGACAGGCCGTATCCGGCCTTGCCATCGGCGGCCAGCTTGCGTCCGCCGATGACCATGGCCGCGCTGAGCGATGCCAGGCGGGCGCTTTCGCCCTGCCACCAGTAGCCGGTTTCATTGCGGTGCGGAATGAAGAATCCTTCCAGCACCTCGCCCGCGGCCTTGCCGTCCTGCGTGAGCTGGAAGCGCTGGCGGGCATAGCCGTACGGATTGGACACCGCCTGGGTAATGGCCAGTTCGTGTTTCAGCGCTGAAGCGATGGCGTCCAGTGCGCGCTGGCGGCGCGCCTGTTCCGGTTCGATATCGGCATAGGCGGACAGACTGATCACCGGCAGGCCGGCTTCGGCCGCATGGTAGTAAGGACGGCTGCCGCCATCGCTGATGAAACCACCATCGGCCTGCTGGCGCGCCATCAGGCGGGCGGCGCGCTCGCGCGCATCGTCGAGATAGCGCGGCTGGCTGGTGGCGTTGTGCAGTTCCACCAGCGCCATCAGCGCGGTGTAGTCGTCGATGATGTTTTCCTTGCCGTCGGCGCAGTACTGCGGGTTGAACTCGCGCAGATGCGCATAGGCGCGCTCCGCGTCGGCCAGATAGGTCGCGCCGTCGAATTCGCCGTGACGTCCGGCCTGTTTGGCCAGCATCGAGGCGCGCGCGAGCGCCGCGATCGCCATGCCGCCGCCGGCGCGGAACGCCGAGCGATACAGGGTGGTATAGGTTCCCGCGGCGCCCTCGTAGCCGGTGACCATGCGCTTTGCGCCGGGTGTGCCCCACTGGTCGAACACCGTGGTGTAGAAGTAGCCCTCCGCGTCCAGTATGCGGTGCAGGTAATCGGCGCCCCAGAACGCCTCGTCCTCGACCTGCTTCTGCAGGCCGTGGGCGGCGAACAGTGCCTTGCGTGTATCCGCGCCATAGGCCAGCACCCAGACCGCCATCGACGCCTGCTGCGGATTGAAGTGATTGGCATAGCCGAGATGGGACAGGTACTTGCCCTTGTCGCCGCCGGCATCCTGCCAGCCGCCCCACACGTTCACCCGGCGCGAGGTCTGGAAGATGGGCAGATCCCGATCCGCGTCGTCGGTATGCCGGCTGCGCTGGAAGTAGCCCAGCAATTGCGCGCCCGTGGTGGCGAAGACGGCGTTGTCGCGTACCGCCACCGGCGCCGACAGCGCATGCTGCCCGCCGATGCGCACGTCCACCTGGTACCGGCCGCTTTGCTCGGCATCCGAAAAATCGACGCTGAAATAGCGCTTGCCCGAGCCCCATTCTGTGAAGGGTTGCAGCGGGCGCAGGTCGCCGTTCCGCACCGGCTTGCCATCGACCAGCACCGTGTAGCTGCCCTTCGTGGCCTCGCCCGTGTATTCGACGATGGCCTGCTTCGGCCCTCGCCGCTCCAGCGCCACCTGGTTGATCTGCACCAGCAGCGGTTCGCTGGGAAGGCTCACCGACACCGTGGTCGCCGGCTTCTGCTCCGAGGCGGGCGCTGCGTAGGCCTGGGTGGACAGCGCCGTCGCCAGCGCGGCCACCAGGAGAACACCGGTCTTGCAGGAAGGCGGCAATCGGGTCATTGGCACGGTTCCGGATAGACTAGCGTCGCAACTTAGCCACGGATTCGGCCGCCGTCAATAAATATTTCACATGGATGTATAAATATAAGGGTATGCACCTCCCCTCCCCTACGCTCAACCGGTTTCAACGCCTATGAACATTGGCCGCGGCGCCACCCAGCAGTCCAGCGCCCCCTACAACCGCCGCCTCGTGCTGGATTTCATCCGCCAGCATGGCGCGGCCTCGCGCAAGGACATCCAGGAAAAGGTCTCGCTCAGCCCGCAGACGGTGGCCAACATCACCAATGAGCTGGAGTCCATCGGCCTGATCGTCTCGCGCCGGCAGAAGGACCTCAAAACCCGCGGGCAGCCGCCGATCGCCTTCGAAATCAATCCCGACGCCGGCCAGTCCATCGGCATCAGCCTGGAACCGGGCCGTGCCTCGGGTGCGCTGGTCAATCTGGTCGGCCGGATCGACGCCCGTTTCGAAGTGCAGTTGCAGGGCTGCGACCGCCCGCAGCTGCTGGCCGGGCTGCTGGAACTGGTGGCCAACCTGCGCCGGCAGGCCAATGCCCGGGTCTGGGGCATCGGCGTGGCCCTGCCCGGCCCGCTCGGCGATACCGAACTGAGTTTCGTCGGCCCCACCGCGCTGGAGGGCTGGAAGGATCTGTCCATCCTCGACCAGTTGCAGGAAGCCACCGGCCTGCCGCTGTTCCACAGCGTCGACAGCGTGGCCGGCGCGCTCGGCGAGACCCTGTACGGCGTCGCCCGGCACCTGGACAACTTCTTCTACCTGCACCTGAGCATGGGCCTGGGCGGCTCGCTGATCGTTGGCCGCAACCACTACCGCGGCGCCGACGGCAATGCCACCGAGATCGGCCACGTGCCGGTCGTGCCCGGCGGGACACCCTGTTACTGCGGCAACCAGGGTTGTCTGGAGCGCTACCTGTCGCTGCACTCGCTGGCCGAAGCGCTGGGCATGGACGACGGCCAGATCCGCACATCGGACCTGCTGGATCGGCTGGACGACGCCAATGACCAGCCCTTGCAGCAGTGGTGCCAGCAGGCCGCCCAGCGCCTGCGCGACGCCATCTGCATGATCGAGAACCTGCTCGACCCGCAGACCATCGTCATCGGCGGCTCCGCGCCGCAAAAGCTGGTCCGGCGCCTGGTCGAACTGGCCCAGCCGCTGCACCGTTCGGTGCGCGGCCGCCCCGCGCCGCAACTGCCGCGGGTGATGATTTCCCAGCGCGAGGAAGACTGCTCGCTGCTGGGCGCCGCCGTGCTGCCCATCCATGAGCTGCTCTCGCCGCGCCTGCAGGGCGTGCAGAAGGACGATCCGGGCGACACGCAGGCCGCGGAACTGCTGGGCCACCGCCCAGCCAATGGGGGGCGCCGAATTTAATTAAACTTCCACTGGATATTTTTATTGACAGGGAAGAATCGGGCTGCCTATAGTCGGCCCCATGAAGCACGATCAGCCCCAATTCAGCATCATCGGCGATGTCAGCGTGGACCTGGTCTTGGGCACGCTGAACAGCTGGCCCAAGATTGGCACCGAACAGTTGCTGCCGCGCAGCGAGCTGCGTGCCGGTGGCTCGGCGGCCAACTCCGCCCTGGCGGCGCGCCACCTTGGCCTGAGTCCCCGCCTGATCGGCGCCATCGGTAACGATGACCTGGCCCAGTGGCTGCTGCTGCAATTGGCCGGCATTCCGGTCGAACTGCAAACCTGCGCCAGCGACACCACCATGTCGGTCGGATTGATGCACGCCGATGGCGAACGCACTTTCTTCACCAGTTGCGGGCACCTGCAGCACCTGACCCCGGCCTTCGTACTCGAACACCTGCCGCCGGCGCCGGCCGGCAGCATCGCCCTGTTCACCGCCCCTTTCCTGCTGCCGGGCCTGCGTGACGACTACAGCCAATTGCTGGCGCAGGCATCGGCCAGGGGCTACCAGGTGGCGCTGGATCCGGGCTGGCCACCGGAAGGCTGGACGCCCCGGGTGCACGAGGAAGTCGAAGGCTGGCTGGTCCATTGCGACCATCTGCTGATCAACGAACTGGAGGCGATGAGCATCGCCGGCACCCAGGACCTGACGATCGCGGTGCAGCGCGTCGCCCGCCTGCTCAAGCCCGGCGCCCATCTGATCATCAAGCTGGGTGCGGCCGGCGCGCTCGGGCATGTCGACGGACAGAGCACCCACTACGCGATCGAAGTGGCCCACGGGATTTTCGACACGGTGGGGGCCGGCGACAGTTTCAACACCGGCTACCTGGCGGCGCGGTTGAACCAGGCCGGTCTGCACGATGCGCTCGGTGCCGGCTGCCGGACCGCCGCGGCGATCCTGCCGCGCTTCCCGCGCAAGACCATCGCCGCGGGTGAACTCTCGCATTGTCTGCACCCGTCTCCCTGATCCCGGAGCCACGACCATGAAGCACCGGCCGCTGATCATCAGCTACATCCTCCTGATCTGGTTCGCGATCTCCTTCATCACCAACCTGATCGGGCCGTTGATGCCCATCGCCATCCAGGATTTCAAGCTGAGCCTGACCATGGCCGGCTTCATGCCGTTCTCCTTTTTCCTCGCCTACGGCCTGGTCTCGATTCCGGGCGGCATGCTGATCGAGACCCGTGGCACCCGCTACACCCTGTTCGCCGCCTTCACGCTGAATTTCCTTGGCGCGCTGGCCATCGCCCTGCTTCCCGGCTATGTCTCGGTGGTCGCCGGGTTGTTCGTCATCGGCCTCGGCATGGCCCTGCTGCAGGTGGTGATCAATCCGCTGATGCGCACCGCCGGCGGCGAGGAGCACTTCGCGTTCTTCTCGGTCATGGCGCAGCTGGTATTCGGCCTGGCGTCCTTCCTCAGCCCATTGGTCTTCAGGCTGTACATGCAGCGTCCCGGCGTGGAGGGTCAGCCGCTGGCCTGGCTGACGTTCTACTGGTACTTCAGCGCCGCCTTCGTGCTGCTCGCCCTGCTCAACTACAAGCTGCCGTTGCCGGCGGTGGAACTGAAGGAAGACGAACGCGCCGGCAGCCGCGAAGCCTACCGCAGCCTGCTGCGACGTCGCGACGTGCGCCTGTTCTTCCTGGCCATCGTCGCCTATGTCGGCACCGAGCAATCCATCGCCAACTGGATGTCGCAGTTCCTGCACAGTTATCACGGCCTGTCGGCCACCGAACACGGCGCCGTCGCCGTCAGCCGCTTCTGGGGGCTGATGTCGCTGGGCTGCCTGGCCGGACTGGGGCTGCTGAAACTGCTGGATTCGAAGCTGGTGCTGGCGGTTTTCTCACTCCTGGCCATCGCCTGCCTCGCGCTCGCCCTTTTCGGTTCCGCAGCCGTCTCTCCACTGGCGTTTCCCGCTGCGGGCTTTTTCTTGTCGGTGATGTTCTCGGTGATCTTCTCGCTGGGACTGAACTCGGTGCGCCAGCACCACGGCGCGTTCTCGGGAATCCTGTGCAGCGGCATCCTCGGTGGCGCCATCGTGCCGCTGCTGATCGGCGTCGTCGCCGATCACTGGGGCCTGCGCGTGGGCCTGTCGCTGGTCTTCATCCCCCTGCTCTACATCCTCAGCGTCAGTGCCTGGGCCAGGCCGCTGGTGCGCAACCAGACGCTGTATTCCGCGAAAAACACCCCCGCCTCGCCCTGATGGGCAACCACACCAGCCACTGCGCGGGCCCGATCGCCCCGAGTCGCCGTACAACCAGGAGCCAACGATGAAAAAGCATCCCAGCGCTGTTCGACCGACCGGCATCGCCGCCGCGGTGGCGGCGGTATTGCTCGGCTGTGCCACCGCCCCGGTCCTGGCCCAGTCCAGCACGGATGGCAAGGACAAGCAGGCCAGCCAGGGCGAACCCACGACCACCCTGCAGACCGTGCGGGTGTCGGCCACGCGCCTGGAATCGGATCTGCTGAAGACTCCGGTGACCGTCACTGCGGTCACCCAGGAAACGCTGACCCGCGAAGGCATCCGCGACGTGCGCGGCCTGTCGGGCAAGATGCCCAACCTGCAGATCGCCGCCGGTCCGGATTCCGGCGTGCAGGTCACCATCCGCGGGATCGGCGCCAACAACTTCACCGAGATCGGCGACCCGGCCGTGGGCCTGCATGTGGCAGGCCTGTATTCCCCGCGCCCGCAGGGCGCGCTGGCGCTGATGTTCGACGTGGACCAGGTCGAAGTGCTGCGCGGGCCGCAGGGCACCCTGTTCGGCCGCAATTCGACTGGCGGCAGCATCAACATCATTCCGGCCAAGCCGCGTTTCGATTCCAGCTTCGGCAGCACCGAGATAGAACTGGGCAGCTACAACCTTCGCCAGATCAACCTGATCCAGAACCTCGCGGTAAACGATCGCTTCGCCCTGCGCGTGGCCGCCACCAAGATCGAGCGCGATGGCTGGATCGACCAGCAGCAGGACTTCACCGACGTCAACATTCCGGAACGGGGTTTCATCGCCGACGGCATCCCGGACGTGGACCAGCGTCGCAACGTCCGGGTTCCGCGCAGCAAGTACTACTACAACCGCGACGAATGGGCGGCCCGCATCGCCGCCCGTTTCGCCATCACCGACGATGTCGAGTGGCTGCTGGCCTATGAAAAGTTCCAGAACTCCGGCGCCGGCCAGGTGGGGCTGAAGGACTGCAAGCAGGCCGCTGGCACCCGCTTCGCCTGCACCGGCGGCAAGTGGGACGTGAAGATCAACGTGCCCGGCCGGACGGACATGTCCATCGACACGGTGCGCTCGAACCTCAACTGGTATCTCAGCGACACCAACAGCATCGAGTACAGCGTGGCGTTCGCCAGGCAGAAGCGCTTCCAGATCTCCGATGACGATGGCGGCTACCACGAGATTCCCTCGCAGGTCACCGCGACCCTGCCGGTGCCGGCCGAAGGCGACTGGGGCGTCTGGCCGGTGCGCGACAACACCTCCATCACCCTGGATTCGGAGTACAAGTCGTTCGTCCACGAACTGCAGTTCAAGCACCAGGGCGAGCGTCTGAAGCTGGTGTCCGGCCTGTTCTGGATGCACGAGAAGAATTCGATCGACTACGCCCAGGAAATGCTGGTCAACGCCCCGTTCGGTTATCCGATCAGCCAGTTCTATCACCAGCCCAACCGCCAGATCGACGCCAAGGCGATCTTCTCGCAGGCCGACTGGCGCTTCGCGCCCACCTGGACGGCGACCTTCGGCGCGCGTTTCAGCCGCGATTCCAAGACCGATCGCGGTGGCCAGGTGTATGGCGGCTGGGACAGCGAATCGACGGCCTACTACAACGGGCTGTACGACCCGGGCACGCCGGGCGAACCCGGTTTCCGCCCGCACAACGGCCGTGACCTGACCGAAGGGATGGGACCGTTCGCCGGCATCGGCGCCTACCGGCTGTGGGGACCGCCGGCGGAGAACGCCCATTCCGATTCGTGGCGCAAGTTCACCTACCGCCTGGGCCTGACCAAGGATCTGTCGGACAACGAAATCCTGTTCACCTCGCTGTCCACCGGCTACAAGGCGGGCGGTTTCGGCGACAAGGACGACGCCTGTGACGGCAAGGTCTGCGTGGACGGCCCCGCCGGCCCGCACTACACCTTCTTCCCCTACCGGCCGGAAACCGTCACCAACCTGGAAGTCGGCTACAAGGGCCTGCTGCTGGACAAGCGCCTGAGCCTGTCGGTCACCGCCTTCTACAGCCGCTACAAGGACATGCAGGTGACCGGCGACTTCTTCGCCGCCAAGGTGATTGTCAACGAGCCCTGTCCGGAATGGGATCCGACCTGCGACGTGGTCAAGAAATGGCAGACCGTCAACGTCGGCACCGTGAACATCCCGGGCGTGGAGGTGGAGTTCGACTACCTGCCCACGGCCAACACCCGCATTGGCGGTTTCTTCTCGTACATCAACAGCAAGATGAAGGACTATCCCACCTTCAGCGACGAGTGGAACTGCGGCGTGCGCGAGGAGTTCGGCGCGGTGCCCTGCCCGCCCCCCTACAACGGTCCCAATCCCGAGCTGGCGGGCCGGCAGATCTACGACATCACCGGCAACCACCTGCCGCTGACCCCGAAGTTCACCGCCGGCGTCAACGTGGCGCACACCTTCCGGTTCGGCAACGGCTATGAGCTGGTGCCCTGGATCAACGTCAAGTGGCAGGACAAGATGTACTTCACCCTACGCAACCTGGACAACGCGCACGTCTCCGATGCGCAGGAAGCCTACGCCACGGTCGATGCCAGCCTGAGCCTGCAGTCACCCTCCTTCTGGCGCGCCGAGCTGTACGTGCTCAACGCCACCGACAAGATGACCAAGAACTGGGCCGACGATGCCGGCGGCTTCATCCGTGCCTACTGGAATGATCCGCGCACCGTCGGCCTGCGCGTCCGTTTCGACTACTGAGACCGTCGGTGCCGATGCTCCGGCATCGTCACGGGTTGCTCCAAGAAACCGCCCGAAAGGGCGGTTTTTTAGTCTCGTGCCGCGCCAGTCAATGCGCAGCGATGTAGATGTCGCGCAACACGTCCCGTTCGAGCGAGAGTTCGTCCAGCCGGTTCTTGACGATGTCGCCCAGGCTGACGATGCCCACCAGCTCATCGTCGCTGATCACCGGCAGATGACGCCGGCGCGCATGGGTCATCATCGACATCGCCTGTTTCAGCGTGCTGTCGGGCGTGATGCTTTCGATGGCGGCATCCACCAGCCGGCTCAGCGGCCGCTCGCCGGCCTGCGCGCCGTGTTCCGCCAGCGCGGCCACGACGTCCTGTTCGGACACGACGCCAACCGGCTGCGCCAGGCGGGTCACGACCAGTGCCGCGATCTTGTGGGCGGTCATCTTCCTGGCGGCGGCGCCGATGGTATCCCCGATATCGATGGTGACCACATCGCCGGGCTTGGACTTCAGAAGTTCACGAATTTTCATGGGGGTCTCTGGCTGTTCGGGCTGCACCCATCCGGCGCGTTACCCGTGTTGTGTATCCGGACTCTATGACCTGCCCATCCGCCTCACTAGACGGCCCGAAGGGAATTCACCCTTCCACGGATGTGGGCAATGCGCGAATCCCTACACGCGGCGAGTGGTCCGGAACGCCATCCTGCGCCGGCGGCGCCACCGCAATCCAGACGGCCCTGCCTTTGCGGCAGGCGTCGGTTCAGTTTTCCGCATCGATGCTCCTTCCCGCGTCTCCCGCCTGCTCTCAGGCATGGATCTCGCCGCCGACCTCGATGCGGGGACTGCGGAACCCCATGGCGATCCATGCGTTCAACAACCGGGCGAAGAACGAGAACGACTGGCGCTTGAAGTTGGGAACGTCGGCGGGCAGGAACGACGCGTCCGCCAGATCGCCGGTCATCGTGCGCATCTCCAGTGGCGGCAGCGTGGCGTCGGGCCACAGGGCCCCATAAAGGCTCAACCAATGCCCGCCCTTGAATTCGAGGAACACGGGCGTGTTGCAGCAGGACGCGAGAACGCGCCGGGTGCTGGCGTCGGACGACAGCCGAAAGGCCTTCAGGCGATCCATGCCGGCGACAAAGCGGATGCGGTCTTTCCGGTAGAGAACGAACCGCGTCCCGCCCAGCGGGTCAAGCAGGGGCCGCGCGCAGGCCAACCGTTGCAGTCGCACGCCGGCGGCACGGCAACTGTCGCAATGGCATGCGACGCTGGTGATGGGCTCTCCCCGGAGGGTCAGCTTGAACTGTCCGCAGGCGCAAGCGAGGCTCGTGGTCGGCGACATGTCTTTCCTTCCGTCGTGGATTCCATTCTTCGACGAACGGGCTGATCCGATTTCGACACGGTGATCGCGTTACGAAACACCCCAGAGCGCCCGCGCCTCCCCGGCGACCACCTCCGGCATCTCTTCCGGCCAGAACAGCCTGCCGCCCTCGACCCGCCGGACGCCGCGGCTGCCAGGCAGGGCCTGGTCGAGCCAGTTCGCCCAGCGGACCGGGAACAGCGGGTCCGCCGTGCCCCAGACCATGCGCGTCGGCGTGTCCAGGCGCCGGAGGTCCGGTTCGATCGCCAGCAAGGGATTGGGGTCGAGATCGGCGAGATAGCGGTTGAGTTGCGACTTGCGCAGCGGCGACGACACGAGCGGCTTGAAGTAGTACTCGATCGTTTCGTCGGTGACGTTCGCGGGCGTCATGTAGGCCGACCCGATGATGCCCTTGTCCGAACGAGCGTAGACGCGATCGTCCAGGTGGCGCTGCATCTTCGGGTCATAGTTGCCGGCCTTGGCCGCGTTGATCGAATTGCGCATCTGTTCCGGCGGGCAGTTCTCGTGGACGTCGCAGTTGGTCAGCAGCATCGTCCGGACCCGTTCCGGATGTTGCACGGCGAAGAGTTGCGCGATCGTTCCGCCGCTGTCGTTGGCGACGAGGTCGACGGACGAAACGTCGAGATGGTCAAGGAAGGCCACCAGCATGTCCGCCTGCGCCTGCGGGGAAAGATCCTGTTTCCCGGAGACCTCCGTATAGCCCAGTCCCATGAAGTCCGGCGCGATGCATCGTCGATGCGGCGCGAGGCGTTCGAGCGAACCGCGCCAATGGAGGCCGTTCAACGGAAGGCCGTGGAGAAACAGGGCCGCCGGGCCGCTTCCGACTTCCACGTGGGCGATGCGTCCGAACCGCGTGTCGGCGAAACGGCGCAGCGCGGTGAACGCCGCCGCGTCCAGCGTCGTCCCTTCCCTGCCCGGCGCCATCCGGTACGCGCCGAGGGCGGCGGTACCCGCAATCGCCGCGCATGCCTGCAGAAAGCTCCGTCGTTTCATCGTGGTCCCCTATCGTCAATGGCGTTGTCGGTCGAAGGAAATCGTGGCGTCGCCCGCGCGGTGATCCCTGCGGATAGTCGCCCCGATGCATGCCGTGGAATCCGTGGGTTGGCTGCCTCATCATCACCGGCGCCCGCTGGCGCGACCACGCGAATGCGTGCCGGCAGACCAAGGCAGGTTGATGGTCGAACGCCTGTTGATCGCGGGAGGGGCGGTGCCGGAGCGCCCGTTCTCGCGACAGCCGAAGGGTGTCCCCCATGACATGGGAGGCAGGGGGAATGGGTGAAATGGGCGGATTCCCGTCCTCGTCCGCACCGTCTTTCAGCGGTCTGTTGAAGCCTCCTTCCCGGCCGGATTTTTCACCTTCGGATGGCTGTCCCCTGGCGCCGACGGCCCGAAAAAGAACTCATATGAAACGATCCAAATGGCCTGATTGCATTCAAATTCGCGATCAAAGTTCCAATTTTCTTAAATGAACAGGGCTAAATGAGTGCTATCGCCCCTTCCTAGCAGCATCCGATGACAGGTCGTTGACATCTGAATTTATATCGATTCAAACTCGGCTCGCGTTGGCGCCCGTGCCGGCGCATCACGGGTGGGGGCACCTTGCAATGGCTGTTGCATCTCGAACGGACGTACCGATCAGCGATGTGCCACTTCTCACAGTGGACCTCTGTCATGCCGAAGCCGGTTCGCCACCCGCGCAGGCTTCGAACACCCCGCGCTCGCCTCGGCCACCCCGACGCGACCACGGTCCCTCCCCTTCTTTTCTCCAGGCTGCGGCATCGTTCGGCTCGACCCTCGGCGCGGCGCGCGACCGCCCGGTTCGCGAAATCGAATTCGAGTCACCCACCTTTTTATTTGGCCGCCATTTGGTAGCGCTACCTGACGAGAACGAAACCCGGGCAAGTCGCCCGGGGCGAGCCACGGATGCAGGTCCGGGCATCGGGCAAAGCAACGCCACTCGCATCCACCGTCCGACCGGCGGCGCACGAAAACGAACAGGACCTTGAAGAAAACGGAGGGGCGCGTCCCACGCCGGGGATGGGCACGGAACCACCGCAAATCGGCAGCAGGCAACCATCGCAGCAACCACCCATTTGATGAGGAAAGGTCATGAAATACCGCAAGTCCGCACTGTCGGCAGCCGTCATTGCCTGCATTGCCTTCAACGCCCAGGCACAGGAAGCCTCGGATCTGGACACCGTCACCGTCACCGGCTATCGCGTTTCGCTGGAAAAGAGCCAGGCGGTCAAGCGCTCGGCCAATTCGATCGTCGATGCGATCAGCGCCGAGGACATCGGCAAGTTCCCGGACACCAATGCCGCCGAATCGCTGTCGCACCTGCCCGGCATCACCGTTGATCGCCAGTTCGGCGAAGGCGAGAAAGTCAGCATCAACGGCACCGATCCGGCCCTCAACCGGGTGCTGGTCAACGGCCAGACCATCGCCTCGGGCGACTGGGGCGGCAATCCCACCGACACCAGCGGGCGCACCTTCAACTACACCCTGCTCTCTCCGGAAATCATCGGCCTGATGGAGGTCTACAAGACACCGGAAGCGCGCATCGACGAGGGCAGCATCGGTGGCACCGTGATCGTGCATACCCGCAGGCCGCTGGACCTGCCCAGGAACACGCTGCGCGGCACGGTCGGCTACAACTACAACGACCGTTCGGAAGACGGCAATCCGCGCGCCTCGCTGCTGTGGAGCTGGAAGAATGCCGCCGAGGACCTTGGCTTCCTGATCTCGGCCACCCACGACAAGCAGAGCATTTCCCGCGCCGGCCTCGAATACTGGGGCTACACGACCGGCCTGCCCGACACCGCCGTCATCAGTGGCGAAGGCGACCCCGCCGCCGCCAAGCTGCCGGTCGGCATCAGCAGTTCCTACTTCCAGCAGGATCGCGAGCGTGACGGCCTGCAGGCGGCGTTGCAGTGGAAGCCCAACGAAAACAACGAAATCAACCTGACCGGTATCTACGTCAAGGGCAAGTACGACAACTTCAGCCAGGCGCGCTACATCTGCCCGGCCTGCAGCCTGGGCCAGATCACCAGCGCGACCATCGACAATGGCTACGTGGTCGCGGCCGAAGTCGGCGGCGACGCGTACGCGCAGCACGATTTCAACCTGCGCAAGAGCGAGGTCGAAACGCGCAGCATCAACCTGCGCCACGACTGGTCCGGCGAGAGCTGGGTATTCACCACCCAGGCCGGCGTGACCAGCGCCAAGGGCGGCAAGGATCCGGAATACCTGATGAAGACCCTGCTGCTCAGCGGCGGCTTCGATTTCGAGTACGACGCGCGGCACACCGTGGTGAACTACGACAACGACGCCGCGTCCAACTGGGGCCTGGCGCCGGGCCAGCAGTACGGCGGCCAGTACTACGAAACCAGCCGCGACAAGGAGCGCTACTTCCAGTTCGACGCGACCCATGACGTGGCCTGGGGTCCGATCAACCAGATCCAGGTCGGCTACAAGTACACCAACCACGACAACGGCGTGTCCTCGCGCGGCAACGCGGTGGACGTGGTGTCGGCGCTCAACCTGACCGAGATCCTGGGCGGCATGTCGCCGAGCGGGCTGTATGACGGCCTGGGCGCCGGCGGCGACCTGGCCTCCTGGCCGGTGGCCGATCTGGGCAAGGCCATCGCCTACTTCAACTCGCTGGCGCCGCGCGGCCCGTACACCTACAACTACGGTCCCTCGTTCAACGTCAAGGAGATCACCACCGCCCTGTACGCGCAGGCGAACTTCGAGTCCGGCAAGTGGCGCGGCAATCTGGGCGTGCGCTACGTGGATACCTCCGACAAGTCGCTGTACTGGGTCAGCAACGGCTCTGGCGGCTATGACCGGGCCCTCGCGAACCGCAGCTTCTACAAGCCGCTGCCGAGCTTCAATCTGGCCTACGAGCTGACCGACGACATGGTGGCCCGCTTCTCCGCCGCCAAAGTGATGGCCCGCCCCCGCTATGGCCAGTTGGCCGGCACGCTGGATCTCAACGACCAGGACTTCACCGGCGGCGGCGGCAACGTCGATCTCGAACCCTACGAGGCCACCAACTACGACCTGGCCTTCGAGTGGTACTTCGCCCCCAGCAGCATGCTGGCGGCCGAGGTGTTCCGCCGCGACATCAGCAACTACGTCGTGACCAATACCATCGAGCAGCAGCTGACCAACCCGATCTCCGGCGTGTCCGGCGTCTATTCCATCAGCCGCCCGATCAACGTCGCCGACGCCTCCGCCACCGGCGTGTCGCTGATCTACCAGCAGGCGTTCGACAACGGGTTCGGCATCAACGCCAACTACACCTATACGGACACCGACACCAGCACGAACCTGTTCCTGCCGTACGTCTCGAAGAACGCCTATACGGTGACGCCGTACTTCGAGAAAGGCCCGTTCAGCGTGCGCGTCAACTACAGCTACCGCTCGGAGTACTACAACCAGGTGGGACGCCAGAACGCGAGCGTGTTCGCCGACGCGTACAAGCAGCTGGATCTGATTGCCGGCTATCAGTTCAACGAGATGCTCGGCGTTACCTTCAGTGCCTCCAACCTGCTGGATGACACCTACTACTGGTACGACACCCAGAAGCGCACCCCGCTGGGCCTCTACAAGAGCGGGCGCAACTACCAGGTGGCCTTCACCTTCAAGTTCTGAGGCGGCCAAGGCACGCCATCGGTCCTCCCTCGATGGCGTGCCGTTCCGTGCGCGTGGCCGCCCCTACGGCCACGCGCTTTTTTCAGCGCCTCGTTCCAGACAGGCACCGTCCCATACCCGTTGTACATTGAGCCACGCTCCGGAGAACCCTTGCCCATGCCCGTGTTCCTTCGCCGCCAGGCCCTGCCGTTCCTGATTGCCGCGGGATGGACGCTGGCGACAATGTCGCTGGCAGCCCCGGCACACGCGGACGAGGCCGAGCAGCGGGCGGCGGCGCTGGTGGCGAAGATGACGCGCGAGGAGAAAATCGCGCAGACGATGAATGCCGCTCCGGCGATTCCACGCCTGGGCGTACCGGCCTACGAGTGGTGGAATGAAGGACTGCACGGCATCGCCCGCAGTGGCCACGCGACCGTGTTTCCGCAGGCCATCGGGCTGGCGGCGACCTGGAATGTCGATCTGCTGGAACTGGTCGGCACGGTGACCTCGACCGAGGCCCGCGCCAAGTTCAACCTGGCCGGCGGGCCGGGCAGCGACCATCGGCGTTATGAAGGGCTGACCATCTGGTCGCCGAACATCAACATTTTCCGCGACCCCCGCTGGGGACGCGGCATGGAAACCTACGGCGAGGACCCCTACCTCACCGGGCAGTTGGCGGTCGGCTTCATCCGCGGCCTGCAGGGCGACGATCCCCGGCATCCGCGCACCATCGCCACGCCCAAGCATCTGGCCGTGCACAGCGGCCCGGAACCGGGGCGCCACGGCTTCGACGTCGATGTCTCTCCGCGCGATCTGGAAGCCACCTACCTGCCGGCATTCCGCGCCGCACTGGTCGACGGCGGCGCCGGCGCGGTGATGTGCGCCTACAACTCGCTGCACGGCACGCCAGCCTGCGCCGCGGACTGGCTGCTCGATGGCCGCCTGCGCAAGGACTGGGGATTCCGCGGGTTCGTGGTGTCCGACTGCGATTCGCTCTACGACATGCTGCACTTCCACTACTTCCGTTCCGACGAAGCCGGCGCCAGCGCCGCCGCCCTGAACGCCGGGCATGACCTCAATTGCGGCAACACCTATCGCGCCCTGGGCCAGGCGCTGGATCGCGGCGAGACCGACGAGGCGTCGCTGGACCGGTCGCTGGTGCGCCTGTTCGCCGCGCGCTATCGCCTGGGCGAACTGGAACGCCCGCGGCATGACCCCTACGCTCAACTCGGCGCGGTTGACATCGATGCCCCCGCCAGCCGCGAACTGGCCCTCGAAGCCGCGCGGCAATCGCTGGTCCTGTTGAAGAACGATCACGCGACCCTGCCGCTGAAACCGGATGCCCGGCTGGCGATCATCGGTCCGAATGCCGATGCGCTGGCCGCGCTGGAAGCCAACTATCAGGGCACGTCCACCGACCCGGTGACGCCGCTGCGTGGCCTGCGGGAACGCTTCGGCCAGGCCCGGGTGAGCTATGCGCAGGGTGCGCCGCTGGCGGCGGGGGTGCCGGTGATGATTCCCGAGACCGCCCTGCGCAGCGATGGCCAGGCCGGACTCAAGGGCGAGTACTTCGACAATCCGGATCTGGCCGGCGCCCCACGCGTGGTGCGCCGGGATCGCGTGGTCAGCTTCAACTGGGATCAGGTGGCGCCCGCCGCCGGAGTCGATCGGAATCGCTATTCGGTACGCTGGACCGGTGAACTGCTGCCGCCCGGACCCGGCGAATACACCCTCGCGGTGCGCGTGGCGCGCTGCTTCGATTGCAGCGGGCACGATCCGGTGCGGTTGTACATCGACGACGAACTGGTGATTGCAGGCAACGCGCAAGACAAGCGCGTCGCCGCCGGCGTGCACAACGCCGATGGCCGCAATGTCGAAACGCGCCTGCATTTCACCGATACACGGCCCCGCCGCATTCGCCTGGAGATCGAGCATCACGGCCAGGATCAGGGCCTGCGGCTGGAATGGCTGGCTCCGGCCGACGCGCAACTGGCCGAGGCCGCGCGCGTGGCGGAAAGGGCCGACGCGGTGGTCGCTTTCGTCGGCCTGTCGCCGGACGTGGAAGGCGAGGAACTGAAGGTCGACGTGCTGGGCTTCGATGGCGGCGATCGCAACGCCATTGGCCTGCCGCCGGCGCAGCAAGTGTTGCTCGAGCGCGCCAAGGCGGCGGGCAAGCCGTTGATCGTGGTGCTGATGAGCGGCAGCGCGGTGGCGCTGAACTGGGCGCAGCAACATGCCGACGCCATCCTTGCCGCGTGGTATCCCGGCCAATCCGGCGGTACCGCGATCGCGCAGGCGCTGGCCGGCGACTTCAGCCCGGGCGGACGCCTGCCGGTGACGTTCTACCAGTCGACCCGGGATCTCCCTCCCTACGTCAGCTACGACATGAAGGGACGCACCTACCGCTACTTCGGTGGCCAGCCGCTGTATCCGTTCGGCCACGGCCTGAGCTACACCACCTTCGCCTATGACGCCCCCCGCCTGTCGACGCGGACCTTGACGGCCGGCGAGACGCTGCGGGTAAGCGCGCGGGTGCGAAACAGCGGCGGACGCCATGGCGAGGAAGTGGTGCAGGTCTATCTGCAGCCTCCGCAAGGGCCGCAGTCGCCGATCCGCAGCCTGGTCGGATTCGCGCGCGTGGCGCTGGCGCCGGGCGAATCGCGCGAGGTGACGTTCGAGCTGGACGCGCGCAGGCTCAGCGAGGTCGACCGCGCCGGCCAGCGAGCGGTCGAGGCCGGTGACTACCAGGTCTTCGTCGGCGGCGGCCAGCCCGGTACCGGTGCGCCCGGCGGTGCGGCCGGCTTCTCCATCCTTGGCCGCGCGCCATTGCCGCGCTGATCCGCCGGCTCGGACAGGCACAAAAAGAAACAAGGGAACGAGGAAACGGACGATGACGACACGACGTGGATTCCTGAAGGGCGCCGCCGCGCTGGGCCTGTCCGGCGTCGGTGGCCCCGCGATCGCCACTTCGGCGCGCATCGGCAGATCCGCCCTGCCCGCCGACAGTCGCGCGCGAATGGATTTGAGCCGGCACGTCGATGTATTCATCGGCACCGGCGGCCACGGCCACACGTTTCCCGGTGCGACCCTGCCCTTCGGCATGGTGCAACTCGGCCCGGACACCTACAACACGACCTGGGACGGATGCAGCGGTTACCACGAGTCGCAGGACTCGATCATGGGTTTTTCGCATACCCATCTGTCCGGCACCGGCATCGGCGACATGCTCGACTTCCTGGTCGTGCCGCGCACCGGCGGGGTCCGGCTGCATCCGGGGCCGCCGGATGCGCCGGAAACCGGCTACCGCTCGCGCTTCGACCGCGAGGACGAAGCCGCCTCGCCAGGCTATTACCGGGTAAGGCTGAAGGACACGGATATCCTCGCGGAACTGACCGCCACCGCGCGTACCGGCCTGCATCGCTATCGTTTTCCCGCAGGCAAGCCAGGCCACCTGCTGCTGGATCTGTGCCACGGCTACCAGGACAACGCCGACACGCCCACCCGGACCAGCGAGGCGCAACTGCGCGTCGTCGACGAGCGCACGCTGGTCGGTGGCCGTCGCGTCCATCAGTGGGCCAGGGGGCGCTACCTGTTCTTCGCGATGCGACTGTCGCGTCCATTCGCGCGTGCGCAGCTGTACGCCGATGACCAGCCGCTGGCCGAGGACGCGCGAAGCATCGATGGCACCAGGCTGAAGGCCGCCCTGCACTACCCGGATGCCGGCGCCGCGCCGCTGCTGGTCAAGGTCGGCATCTCGGCGGTCAGCGCCGAAAACGCGCAGGCCAATCTCGATGCCGAGTTGCCGGACTTCGACTTCGCCCGCGTGCATGCCGAGGCGGTCGATGCCTGGGAGCGGGAGCTGGCGCGGGTGCGCATCGATACCGGTGACGGCGGGCAGCGGCGCATCTTCTACACCGGGCTGTACCACAGCCTGCTGGCGCCGACGCTGTTCAGCGATACGGACGGTCGCTATCGCGGCATGGATCTGAAGGTGCACACCCTGCCCGAGGGTTACCACAACTACAGTACCTATTCGCTGTGGGACACCTATCGCGCGCTGCATCCGCTGCTGACCCTGGTGCAGCCCGAGCGCGTACCGGATCTGGCCCAGGGACTGGTGCGCGGCGCGGCCGAATGCCCGGACGGCGTCGGCATCTGGCCGCTGCAGGGCGTGGAAACCGGCACGATGATCGGCTACCACTCGGCGGTGGTGCTGGCCGAGGCGCACGCCAAGGGTTTCGACGGCATCGACTACGCCGCGGCCTGGCCGCTGTTCCGCAAGCGCGCAATGGACGACGACTTCAACGGCCTGGGCTGGTATCGCCGGCTGGGCTACATTCCCAGCGACAAGGTCAGCGAGGCGGCCAGCCGGACCCTGGAATACGCCTACGACGACTGGGCCTGCGCGCATCTGGCACGCGCAGCCGGCGCCTTGGACGATCATCAGGCGCTGCTCGCGCGCTCGCGCAACTATCGTCATCTGTTCAACCCGGACAGCGGTTTCATCCAGCCCCGGCTGGAGGACGGCCGCTGGGCCGAGCCGTTCGACCCGCGCGCGCTGGGCCACTCGGAGCGCTGGCACGATTTCACCGAATCCAACGCCTGGCAGGCCACCTTCCTCAACCAGCACGACCTGTACGGCTACATGGAGGGCTTTGGCGGGCGTGACGGGTTCGTGCGCAAGCTGGACGAATTGTTCGGCACCAGTTCCGAGCTGCCGGCCGGTGCGCCGCCGGACATCGACGGCATGGTCGGCCAGTACGCGCATGGCAACGAGCCCAGCCATCACGTGGCCTACCTGTATGCCTATGCCGGCCAGCCGTGGAAGACCCAGGCCATGGTCCGCCGCCTGATGCGCGAGCAATATCGCGATGCCCGCGACGGCCTGTCCGGCAACGAGGACTGCGGACAGATGAGCGCCTGGTTCGCGCTCAGCGCGCTGGGCTTCTATCCGGTCGATCCGGTCAGCGGTAACTATGTGTTCGGTAGTCCCTTGTTCCGCCGAGCCGAGCTGCACGTTGGCAACGGACGCCGGCTGCACGTCCTCGCTCGTCGCAACAATGCGCGGAATGTCTTCGTGCAACGGGTGCGCTGGAATGGCGAGCCGTATGCGCGCAACTGGATAAGCCACGCCGACCTGGCCGCGGGCGGGACGCTGGAGTTCGAAATGGGGCCGCGACCCAATCTTTCGTTTGGTACCGGTCCGGAGGATTTGCCGCCCGGATTCGGTTGATCCGGCTGGGCTTGCCGGCACGGGGTTGACGGGGCGTTCGCAAAGGCAAGCAGAGCGAGCTCCGCTCTACGGCGCATTCAGCACTGGCTGCGGGCCTCGCAGCGCGGTTTAATCGGCAGGTTACGACTCCGGAATCGAGACGCTCTATGAAGATGACTTGCAAGGCCCTCGGCTGCCGCAGGCTGGCGGCATTGGCGTTGTTCCTTCCCGCGGTTTTCGCCCAGGCCCAGACACCGGCGATCACACCGGACATCACCGGCAGGGAATTCGTCGTGCCGAAGCAGGATTTCGACTACGACAAGCGCGTGGTGATGGTGCCGATGCGCGACGGGGTGAAGCTCTACACCGTCATCGTCGTGCCCAAGGGGGCGAAGAACGCCCCCATGCTGTTGACCCGTACGCCCTACGACGCGGCGGGCCGCGCCCAGCGCATGGAATCGCCGCGCATGATCGACATCCTGCCGCAGGGCGATGAGGTGTTCGTGCGCGCCGGCTACATCCGGGTGTTCCAGGATGTGCGCGGCAAGTACGGTTCACAGGGCGACTACGTGATGACCCGTCCGCTGCGCGGGCCGCTGAATCCGACCAAGGTCGATCACGCCACCGATGCCTGGGACACCATCGACTGGCTGGTCAAGCACGTGCCCGAGTCCAACGGACGCGTCGGCATGCTCGGCTCTTCCTATGAAGGCTTCACCGTGGTGATGGCGCTGACCGATCCGCATCCGGCGCTCAAGGTGGCGGCGCCGCAGAGCCCGATGATCGATGGCTGGATGGGCGACGACTGGCTCAACTACGGTGCGTTCCGGCAAGTCAATTTCGGCTACTTCACCGGCCAGCTGACCAAGCGCGGCAAGGGAACTTCGGTACCCAGCGAGGGGCTGGACGACTACACCACCTTCCTGCGTGCCGGTTCGGCCGGCGACTATGCCCGGACCCATGGACTGGAACAGATTCCGTGGTGGCACAAGATGACCGAGCATCCCGCCTATGACGCGTTCTGGCAGGAGCAGGCACTGGATCGGAAGATGGCCAGCACACCACTGAAGGTCCCGACCATGTGGCTGCAGGGCCTGTGGGACCAGGAAGACATGTGGGGCGCGAACCACAGCTACCAGGCGATGGAAGGACGAGATACCGGCAACAACCTGAATTACCTGGTGATGGGACCGTGGCGGCACAGCCAGGTCAACTACGAGGCACGCAACCTGGGCGCGCTGAAGTTCGACGGCGATACCGCGTTGCAGTTCCGCCGCGACGTGCTCAAGCCGTTCTTCGATCAGTACCTGGTCGAAGGCGCGCCGAAGGCGGATACGCCGCCGGTGCTGGTCTACAACACCGGCGAGGACCGCTGGGACCGCCTGCCGAACTGGCCGCGCAGCTGCGCCCAGGGATGTGGCTCCCCCGCCCGGCCGTTGTACCTGCGCGCGGGCGGCCAGCTCTCGTTCCAGCCGCCGGCGGCCGGCGAGAGCGGATTCGAGGAATACGTTTCCGATCCCGCCAAGCCGGTGCCGTTCGCGCCGCGCCCGGTGCGTTTCGGCGATCGCGACATGTGGACGACGTGGCTGGTCAAGGACCAGCGTTTCGTCGATGGCCGGCCGGACGTGCTGACCTTCATCACCGAACCGCTGACCGAGCCGCTGCGCATCGCCGGCACGCCGTGGGTGAACCTGCAGGCATCCACCAGTGGCAGCGACAGCGACTGGGTGGTCAAGCTGATCGACGTGTATCCCGAGCAGGTCGCCTCGGCGACCGAGATGGGCGGCTACCAGTTGCCGGTCTCGCTGGCGATCTTCCGCGGACGCTATCGCGAGAGCTTCGAACACGCCAAGGCAATTCCCTCCGACCAGACCCTGCCCTATCGCTTCGCGCTGCCGGAGGCCAACCACGTGTTCCTGCCCGGACATCGGGTGATGGTGCAGGTGCAGTCGACCCTGTTCCCGCTGTACGACCGGAATCCGCAGACCTTCGTCCCGAACATCTACTTCGCCAAGCCGGAGGACTACCGCAAGGCGACGCAGCGCATCTGGCACACGCCGGAAGCGGCGAGCTCGATCGAGTTGCCGGTCTATTGAGTGCGGGCGAACGCGCGGCGGTGCGCTCGCGCCGCCGCGGCGTCCATCATCGACGCGCGCCGGGTCTACCGACCGGGCGACGCGCAGGCAAAAGGATGGGATGAGGCTCCGGACGCGCCTGAGACCTAGCGTTCGAGCGTCGCCAGATCTTCCAGGATCGGACAGTCCGGCCGATCGTCGCCGTGGCAACGCCGGGCCAGATCCAGCAGGGTCTGCTGCATGGCCTGCATTTCCCGGATCTTCCTGCCCAGTTCGTCCGCGTGTGCGCGTGCCAGTTCCTTGACCTCCGAACTGGCGCGCTCGCGGTTGTCCCACAATCCCAGCAGCACCTCGATCTGCTTGATCGGAAAACCGAGCACGCGGGCGCGTTTGATGAAGCGCAGGCGATGGAGGTCGTTGTCCGAGTAGATGCGATAGCCGGCGAAGGTGCGTTCGGCCGGCGACAGCAGGCCGATGCTTTCATAGTGCCGGATCATCTTGGCGCTCACGCCGCTGATGGCAGCCGCCTCGCCGATGTTGTGCAGGCCCTGCCGGCGGGCGTCGGCCAGTTCGGGGCGTGGTGCCTGGGTTCGTCTGGACATTGCGGAAATCTCCTAGGCGTCCAAGGTGGGTCGCCAACGGCGCAAAAGCAAGGTATTGGCGAGCACGCTCACCGAGGACAGCGCCATGGCCGCGCCGGCCAGCACCGGATTGAGCAGGCCCAGGGCCGCCAGCGGAATGCCGACGACGTTGTAGGCGAATGCCCAGAACAGGTTCTGGTGGATCTTGCGGGTGGTGCGGCGTGAAACATCCATGGCCGCGGCGACCAGCCGCGGATCCGGACGCATCAGGGTCACGCCCGCGGCGTGCATCGCCACGTCGGTGCCCGAGCCCATCGCCAGTCCCACCGATGCCGCCGCGAGCGCGGGCGCATCGTTGATGCCGTCGCCGACCATGGCCACGGTGCCGGCCTGCTGCAATTGCTGGATCACCTCGGCCTTGCCGTCGGGCAGCACGTTCGCGCGCACTTCGTCGATGCCCAGGGTCGCCGCCACCGCCCCGGCGGCGCCGGCGTTGTCACCGGAGATCATCACCGTGCGCAGCCCCATCGCATGCAGCCGCGTGATCGCGTCGGCCGCGCTTTCCCGGGGCTCGTCGCGGAATGCCAACAGGCCACGCAACCGGATCGTTGCGTCCCGCGCTTCCGCCAGCCAGGACACCGTATGCCCTGAATTGCCCAGTGAATCGGCCTGCACGGCCTGCGTGGAAACATCGACCTCCAGTTCACGCATCAGTTGCGCACTGCCCAGCCACAGCCGGCGTCCCTGCACCTCACCGGAAAGACCACGCCCCGGCAGCGCCTGCACATCGATCGCCAGCTGCGGCGCCGGGCCGGAGGCCGCGGCGGCCAGTACCGCCTTGGCGAGCGGGTGTTCGCTGCCGGCCTGCAGCGCGGCGGCCAGCGCGAGCAGATCCGAAGCGCTGCCCTCGGTGGGCAGTACTTCGGCCAGCAGCGGCCGCCCCTGCGTCAGCGTACCGGTCTTGTCGAACGCGACGATGGTGACCTTGCGGGCCGTCTCCAGCGCCTCGGCGTCCTTGAACAGGATGCCCGCGCGCGCCGCCACGCCGGTGCCGGCCATGATCGCGGTGGGCGTGGCCAGGCCCAGCGCACAGGGACAGGCGATGACCAGGACGGCAACCGCGTTGAGGATGGCCTGGTTCCAGTCGCCGGTGAATACACCCCAGGCCACCAGGGTCAGCAGGGCGATGCCGATCACCACCGGAACGAACACCGCGCTTACCCGATCCACGATCCGCTGGATGGGCGCCTTGCGGGCCTGCGCGTCCTCGACCAGGCGGATGATGCGGGCCAGCGCGCTTTCCGCGCCCACCGCCACGGTGGTGATCGCGATGTTGCCTTCCCCGTTCACCGCGCCGCCGGTCACGCGATCGCCCGGGTTCTTGGCCACCGGCAGCGACTCGCCGGTGATCATCGACTCATCGGCATGGGTGCGGCCTTCGAGCAGTTCTCCGTCCACCGGAATCTGTTCGCCCGGACGCACGAGCACCACGTCGCCCACGCGAACCTGATCGATGGGCAGTTCCACGTCGCCGTGGGCCTGGCGCACCCGCGCGGTGGCCGGACGCAATGCCTGCAACGCGCGGATGGCTTCGGTGGTCTGGCGCTTGGCGCGTGCTTCCAGCCACTTGCCCATCAGGATCAGGGTGATGATGACGGCAGATGCCTCGAAGTACAGCGGTTGCGCGGCATGCGACGAGGTGCCCGCCAGCAGGTGGTACACGCTCAGGCCGTAGCCGGCACTGGTTCCCAGCGCGACCAGCAGATCCATGTTGCCGGTGCGCGCCTTGAGCGCTTTCCAGCCAGCCTTGTAGAAGCGCGCGCCCAGCCAGAACTGCACCGGCGTCGCCAATGCGAACTGCACCCAGCCCGGCAGCATCCAGTGTTCACCCCACAACAGGCCCAGCATCGGCAGCACCAGCGGAAGCGACAGCAGCGCGGCGAACCACAGGTGCCGGGCTTCGCGGGAAGCCGCGACCTGCGCGGCATCCGTGCCGGACCGTGCCGCGGCATGCGGCGTGGCGGCGTAGCCGGCCGCCGCCACCGCCGCTACCAGATCGGCTTCGCCCGCCTGGGAAGTGACCCGCACGCGTGCCTGTTCGGTGGCGAGATTGACGCTGGCTTCGACCACGCCCGGCACGGCGACCAGGGCGCGTTCGATGCGTGAGACACAGGACGCGCAGGTCATGCCCTGCAGCGCCAGTTCGATCTCGCGGGTGGCCATTTGATAGCCGGCGTCGCGCACGGCCGCGTCCAGCGCCTGCAACGGCAGCGGTCGCGCGGCGTGGACTTCGACGGTTTCGGTGGCAAGATTCACCGCCACGTCGGCCACGCCCGGGACCTTGCGCAGGCTGCGTTCGACGCGGCCGACACAGGACGCGCAGGTCATGCCGGATACGCCGAAACGGAACCGGTCCTGGATGGCGGCGGCGGCGTGGGACAGGGAGGAGTTCATGACGGCATCCATCGGTGGGGTTGCCGGCACGATGCGGCTTCCCACGATGGGAAGGTCAAACCACCACCATTTCCCGCCCCGGGATTGACCTTCCCACAGGGGCAAGCCCGAACGTGTGCGTGCCGGCGATGGGCCGGTCATCCTCTCCGAGGCATCATGAAACTCATTGTCGAAGGCATGACCTGTGGCCACTGCGTACGCACGGTCACTTACGCGCTGCAGGCGCTGGACGCCAATGCGTCCGTTTCCGTGGATCTTCCGGGCAAGACCGTCCTGGTCCGGGGCGACATCCGCGCGGCGGAAGCGACCCAGGCATTGGCCGCGCAAGGTTATGACGTCATCGCGACGGACGAAGCGGTCGCCGCGGCGCCGGCCGAATCCGGCAGCCAGTGCTGCGGCAGTTGCAAGGCCGCCTGACCGATCCGTCCGGACCACACCCGCGATCGCGGCGACGTGGCGTGAAAGGCGCGGGTCATAGGGATGCCCCGCGCCTTCCTGCGGTCACCAGTTGAAGCGCATGCCCAGATTGCCTTCCACCGTTTCGCGATCCAGACCTTCGTCGCCGGTATCGCTGGTGTAGTCTGCGGTGAAGTACAGGCTGAAGCGATCGCTGAACTTGGCCACTACCCCGCCGCCGAATTCCACCGCATTGGCCATCTGTCGGGTAACGACGGCATCGGTATCCATCCGCATCACGTCGCGGCCTTCGAAGCTGTGCCAGTAGTTGAGCTTCAGGTAGGGCTGCCACAGGCCGTGCGCGGTCGGGAAATCCGCGGCCAGGCGCAGGCCGACGCGTCCGGTCAGCGCACTGTCCATGTCGAACGCCACTCGGGCGAAGCGGTCGCGCTGATCGTCCAGATCCGTGCGTTGCCAGATGATTTGGGCCTGGGGTTCCAGCGACCAGCGCGAGCCTTCGCGCCAGCGCACAGGCGCGCCGATCTCCAGCGAAGCGGTCAGGCCGTCACCGTCCAGTTCGATGCCCTGGCCCCGGGTCGAACGTGCATCGCCGTCATAGCGGCTGGCCATCAGCACCGCGTCCAGATAGCCGCCGCGTTCGCCGATGCGCGTCCAGTACAGGCCCAGGTGGTCCTCGTCGAGCTTGTTCTTGCCCACGGTGAGGTTGTTCCAGCCGATGGCGAAACCGCGCACGTCGCCGTCGGCGCGGGTCCGACCGAGGAACAGGCCCAGATGGTCGCGGCGCCTGGCCTCGGTGTTCTCCCAGGCATGGATGTCCACGCCCGCCTGCACGCCGGTGATGGAACCGTCGAAAGTGGGCGAGACGGTTCCGCGCCAGCTCTGCTCGGTGTTCTGTCCGATCACCCTGCCCCAGGCGGCGCGGAAGGTGCCGTCGTTGCCCAGCAACGCCTGTTCGCCTTGGCGCTCGTGGAAGGTCCCCAGGCTGGCCAGCGAGACCTGGCGCAACAGTGGCGGCACCACCGCGTAGGTAGGCGTTTCCACGCGATACAGCGGGATCACTTCGCCTTCGGCCTCGGTGGCCCCGGGCGTAGGCGGTGTGCGGTCTCCGCCGGGCAGCGGCGCCGGATTCCGCGGCACCGGAGGTTCCGGTGGCGGAGGTGAAGGCGGCTGGACCGGCGGTGGTTCCGGCGGCGGCACCGGGGGCTCCGGCGTGGGTGCTTCCGGATCGGGATCGGGGATGTCCGGATCCCCCGGCAGTTGCGGCGGCGGCGGTGGCGGTGGCGGCGGCAATTCCGGCGGGGGTTGCGCCGGCGGCTCCGGAGGCGGAGGCGGTGGCGGCTCCGGCGGCGCGGGTTCGGTCGGATCCGGCGCGGGTGCCGGGGTGGAGTCGATGTCACTAAGCAGGGTGGAACGCAGATACCAGTTCTCGCTGCTGCCGTCGCTGGCGCCGCCCTTGAACAGGTAGTACTCGAATGCGCCGGCTGCCACGGGGCCGGTCAGCGCGAAGGCGCTGCTCGTTGACGTCGCGCCCTCGATCGACTGCACCACCATGATGCCGTCCAGCGCCGTCTGGGAACCCGGACCGCCAAAATTGATGATGTCCAGGCCGGTGCTGCCGCTGGCCTGCCCTCCCGAGAGGATCAGTCGATCGGAGGCGGAACTGTCGTCCCCCAGCACCGTCTGCAGGTGGACCACGCCATTGTTGCCGACATAGTTGCCGACGATGGTGAAGGTATCGCTGGCGTCACCGGTATTGCCGTTGGTCAGGTCGATGCGGCCTGCGTTGACGACATTGGCCAGTTGCGCCGCGTCGAACGCGCGCACCGCGGCATGGGTGCCATCGCCGGCATAGACCGTGCTGGTCGCATCGATGTTGAAAGTGCCGGTACCGCTGCCGGCGTCGCCGAGCACCAGGTCGCTGTCGAAACCCAGTTCCGTGTCGTTGAGCGCATCCACCCGTTCCCAGTTCTGGAAGCGCGAAATGCCGCCGGTGGTCACGTTCGACCAATTGAGCGCATCGTTGCCGGCGCCGCCGTCCAGCAGCGGCGTGGCGCCCAGGTGCGCCTGGTTCAGGCTGGTCAGGTTGGCGACATCATCGCCGTCGCCCAGATCGATGGCGCCATGGATCACGCCACCGCCATTCCATTCGAACACGTCGTTGCCCAGGCTCACGCGGACTTCGCCACGCACGGTGCCGCCGGTAACGGTGATGCGGTCGTCGCCGCCGCTGACGCTGATGTTGCCGCCAATGTAGCCGTCGGACAGGCGGATGGTGTCGCGGCCGAACCCGGTCACCAGGTTGCCGTCGATGGTGCCGCCGGACATGTCGAAGGTATTGTCGTCGAGCTTCATGTTGACCCGGCCGATGCGTCCGCCGGTCATCTCGGCGTAGTCGCCATCCTCGAACGCGCCGATGATGCGTCCGCCGGTCATTCGGAAGGTGTCCAGGCCATCGCCCTGGAAGAGCGCGCCGATCTCGCCGCCTGTCATCACGAAGTCGTCGATGCCGCCGCCCTGCTGGACCGTGCCGGCGACGCTGCCTCCGTTGACCTCCATGCGATCCTGGCCGGCTCCCTGGTCGACCGGGCCGATCTGGCCGTCGTTCAAGATCAGGGTATCGTTGCCTTCGCCCTGGCTGGTGGTTCCGTTGATGGTGCCGCCCAGCATTTCGATCAGGTCGTCACCGCCAGCGAGAACCAGATTGCCGTTTATCGTGCCGTGGTTGATGAAATGCACCGCGCTGCTGCCGGACCCGCCAATCACGGTGCCCGTCGCCTCGATGACGCCGGTCCCGGTATTGGTGATCGTGTTCAACCCGGTCATGTTCTGTGACCAGATGGCTATCGCACTGGTCGCTCGGATGGTGCCGCTGTTCCGGATGACGTTGCCCGTACCCAGGAAGTTGACCGCCTCGGCACTGCCCTGCGTGCCCAGCGCCAGCACCTGACCGCCCGCATCGATGGTCAGGGTGCCGCCAGTGCGCATCTCGACAGTGTTGGCGCCGGCATTGAACAAGCCCGGAGCGCTGACCGCCGTGGAACTGACCACGGCATCCGTGCCCACGTGGATGCTGGCATTGTCGCGCAACGAAACCGCGTTGGCGTCGCCCACCGCGATCCGGGCACCGGCCTGCACGTCGACGGTACGGTTGTCGGCCGCGGGCACATTGCCCTCGCCCACGGTGGCAACCCATGGATTGGGCGCGGCGGTGGTGCAGACCGTGGTGGTGCCGGTGGTGACGCATTCGGCGGCGGCCAGCGCCGGCGCGAGCAGCGCCAAGCCCCCGAGCAACCGGCTGGCATGCAGCAGCCGGGCAATGTCCATCGACAACCGCTTGCGTTCGATCTGGGCCATACAGGGTGCTCCGTTCCGTGAGTCGCCCCCCGCATGCGCGCTCGGCAAGTTCGGGGGAATTTGTATGCGCGGGATCGCATCGGCCACCGCAGCGTGAGCCCGCGAGAGATTGTGCGAGCCCGGCTGGCGAATGTAGCGCAGGCCCGTCGGCGCCCGGAACACGGTAGCCTGTGACGAGATACGCAAATCGAAACATCTATTCGCGGGTGGCGCGGTTCTTCCCCGTAACGCCATCGACGCGATGGCAATGCATGATCGACACGCGAACCTCGCCATGCACATGCGCATCTGCGTCGTTCGCGGCGCGGTTCGGCACCGGAGCATCGCGATGGTGCCGGATGCATGCGTGAAGACGGCCTTCACGCCGGATGCGTCGCCGTCCCTTCCCCACCACTCGACAGGTACAGCCACATGCAGGTGAACATCGATCAGGTCTGCCAGGGCATCTACGAACACATTCCCGGCGAGGACGTGGTCGGCTGCGTACGGCGTGGTGACGCCGTGCTGGCCTGGGCCATCGACGGCGCGACCACGCTGACGGAACATCCCTTCACCACCTTCCCCGACCTGACCGATGCGGCCTGGTTCGCGCGCGGCATGGGGCGATGGCTGGCCGAGCGCGGTGCGCTGGAAGCGTTCAGTCCTTCATTGCTGGAAGAAGGACTGCGAGTCCTGCGCGACGAGTACCTCCGCGCCGGTGGCGAGGCGCAGCCGATCCACGCCTGGCCGGTCGCCGCCGCGGTCGTGGCCGAAATCAGCCCGTCCGGCCCTGTCCTGCGGATGCGGGTCCATCGCTACGAGGACTGCTTCCTGGAAATCCATTCCGCGCACGCATCGCCGCGGTCGATGGTGCCGGCGGTCCTGCCCGCGCAGAGCCACGACGAGTGGAAACCCCATTCCGGCTTCGGCTTGCCGGCCCTGGAGCGCATGTGGGAGCGCAGGCGCCAGCAACAGGCCAATACCGGAGGCACGGCATTGACCCTGAATCCGATCAGCGCGCACAACGCGGTGATCGAGGAACAGGTACTGACCGCGCCCGTGCACGTCGTGCTGGGCAGCGACGGGCTGTCGCGGGTGTGGGATACCTACAATCTGATGAGTCGGGAACAGGCGCTGGCGCTGGTCGCCGAACAAGGATTGCCGACGCTGCTGGCCACCCTGCGCGAACACGAAGCCAGCACCCGCACCGGCGACGCGTCGCTCAAGCGCCGCGACGACGCCAGCGGTCTGCACTTGTTCCTGGGCTAGCGCGTCCTGGCGCGCGGCGACGCCGGCGAAGTGCCCTGGCTCGATTGGGTGCCGCCACGCGGGCAGACGACGCCGAACTCCGCGCCCACCGCAACATGACTGTCATGCGCGACGCCTAGCATCGCTCCTCATTTGCCGGAAGGACGGATGGCGGGGAACCGGGTGTCTGAGCGAACTGAAGCGGCGGGGAGCACGGAGGGCACCCTGGACGATGTCGAACGGACGCGCTGGTTCATGCACCACATCCTGCCGCACGAGGCGGCGCTGAGGAACTGGCTGTCCCGCCGCAGCACCTACGATGTCGAGGACATCGTGCAGGAAAGCTACGCGGTGCTGGCCGAGCGCGAGCGGGTGGACGACATCCTCAATCCCCGCGCCTATCTGTTCCAGGTGGCGCACTCGCTGGTGGTGCGCAACATCCGGCGGGCCCGGATCGTACCGATCCACGCGGTCGAGGATCTGGGCATGCTGGATTTTGCCGACGAGGCCGCCACCCCGGAGCAGAGCGCCATCGCGCACGACGACCTGCGCCAGCTGGCGCGGGTGATCGCGAGCATGCCGGGGCAGACGCGCGAGGCGTTCGTGATGCGCCGCATCCGCGAAATCCCCCAGCGGGAGATTGCCTCCCGGATGGGACTTTCGGAGAACACGGTCGAGAAACACATCGCCCGGGGACTCCGCTGGCTGGAAGACTGGTTCGCCAGTGGCGGAAACCCACCCGCCAAAACCTCTAGTCAATTGGAGCGGGAAAGAAGGCGTGCCAGTGGAAGAGCGCGAAACCAGCCAGAACATTGACCAGACCGCCTCGGAATGGGTGGCGCGGATGGACCGTGCCCCCCTGTCGGCGGTGGAAAGCCACGAACTGAAGGACTGGCTCGCCGGCGATCCGCGCCGTCGGGGCGCCTTCATTCGTGCGCGCGCCGTATGGATGCGCAGCGAAGCCGCGCGCGCGCTCGGGCCGCACTACGACCCGGACGACTTCCAGCCCGCCGCCGTCGCGGCGTCCCGCCCCGCCCCGCCTTCGCGCCGCTGGATGCGCTGGGGCGGTGCCATGGCTGCCTCCCTGCTGCTGGTCGTGACGCTGGCCGCAACCCTGCAGATGCCCACCGCCTACGCCACCGCCAAGGGCGAGATGCGCCGCGTGCCGCTGGGCGATGGCGCCACCGTCACCCTCAATACCGATACGCGCATCCGGATTTATCAGGACGATGGCCGGCGCACCATCCGCGTCCTGCGCGGCGAGGTGCTGATCGAGGGCACCACGGCGACATCGCCAACCCGAGTCGAAGTCGATGGCCGAAAACTGGATGCCACGCAGGCGACCTTCGTCGTGCGCAAGCTCGATGGCGACGCCACCCAGATCCTGGTCCAGGACGGCCGGGTAGACGTGGCCGGCGGCACGCCCGCCGAGCACGCTTCGCTGGCCGCGAACACCCGCTATGCATTCCGGCAGGGCACGCCGCAGGCCTGGCGGCTGAGTTCCCTGCGCACCGGCCAGATGGATCGCGAGCTGGCCTGGCGCGAAGGGAAGATTGCCCTGCAAGGCGAAACCCTCGGCGAAGCGGTCGCGATCTACGCGCGCTACAGCGACACGCCCATCGTCATCGCGGATCCGGCGCTGGCCCGCATGCAGGTCACCGGCCTGTTCGCGACCAACAATCCGCTGGGATTCAGCCGCGCCATCGCCGAAGTGTTCGATGCGGAGGTTCGCCAGGAACGCGGACGCATCGTGGTGGCCCGCGCGCATTAAATTTTTTTGACAGGTAGCGGAAAGCGCATCCGTCGAGTCTCTCAGTTCTCAGTACCGCCACCCACGCAGATTTCCTGAGAACACACGGATCATGAATCGCTACGAGAAAGTCCTGTTGACCAGCGCCATCCTCGCCGCATTGGCCTGCACGTCCCCGGCCATGGCGCAGCAGCGCAAGTTCGAAATACCCGCGCAGCCCGCGGTGACGGCCATCCCGGAGCTGGCACGGCAGGCGCAACTGCAGATCATCGCGCCGGCCGGTTCGCTGGAAGGCATCCAGGCGCCGGCCATCGTGGGCGAGATGGATGTGCGCGAAGCCCTTCGCCTGTTGCTGGAAGGGACCGGACTGGAAGTGAAATCCGACGAGGGCAACATCATCCTGTTGCAGAAGGCCGACGACGCCGCGCCCGAACGTCCGCGTTCCGGGCCGCAGATCGGCACCGGCAGCCTGCGCGGCCGCGTGCTCAACACTGCCACCGGCGAATATGTGCGCAACGCCGAGATCCGGGTCGAAGGCACCACCCTTGTCACCTACTCCGAGGATGGCGGCAATTTCCGCCTGTCAGGACTGCCGGCGGGCGATGTCACCGTCACCGTCAGGTACACCGGCCTGCAGGAATCGAAAGCGGTGGCCAGCGTTGCCGCCGGCCAGGTGTCCACGCTGGATTTCGAACTCAAGGTGCCTTCCTACGCCGGTGCCGGCGCCAGTGGCGGCGGCGAGGCGGTCGAGATGGACATGATCATGGTCACCGCCAAGCGCGAGGGCCAGGCCAGCGCGATCATGGAGCGCCGCGCGGCGATGAACGCGAAGAACGTAGTCGCCGCCGACAACTATGGCGCCCTGACCATGGGCGACGTCGGCGAGTTCATGAAGTCCATGCCCGGCATCTCGCTCGACTACACGGAGGTGGATGCCACCGCCGTGCGCATCGGCGGCCTGGATCCGAAATACTCGACCTTCACCATCGACGGCGCCCGCATGGCGACCGCGACCTCCAACAACAACACCGGCCGGCAGAACTCGTTCGAACAGATGTCCATCACCGGCATCGAGTCCATCGAACTGAACAACACGCTGACCGCCAGCATGGACGCCGACTCCCCGGGCGGCCAGATCAACCTGCGCAGCAAGTACGCGTTCAACCGCACCGGCCGCCAGATCGTGGCCCAGCTGGGCGGCGTCGGCACCTCCGACTCCACGCTTTCGCGCAAGTACTTTCCCGACGATCGCAAGCACTCGACCCTCTATCCCTCGGCCCAGTTCGGTTTCGGCGACGTATTCATGGAAGGTCGCCTGGGCGTGGAGTTCAATACCAGCTACAACGCCAACTACGTCCAGCAGGATCGCATCCAGACCGACTGGTCCTACCTGGCGGACGGCCGGGTCATGCCCTACCGGGTGATGTGGCGACCGGGTCCGAAGATGACCAGCCGCACCGCGGCCAACCTGAGCACCGACTACCAGCTCACCGACGAACTGGTCCTGTCCCTGCGCAGCACCTACTCGTTCTATGACGTCGAGTACTTCAACCAGTACACGTTCCTGTATTTCGGCACGCCCACGGCCTCCTATGCCACGCCGGATTCCACGCCCACCCATATCGTGGTCAATCCCAACGGCAACAACACCCGCCTGCGTACCGAGTACTCCCACCGCTATGCCGGCACGCCCACCTACACGATCGCGCCGAAGCTGGAGTTCAAGAACGATACCTTCGAAGCCACCCTGCGCAGCAGTTACTCGCGCTCAGAATTCAACTTCCGCGACAACGACGAGGGTTTCTTCCAGCGCACCGACAGCTGGCTGACCGGCATCGGCTTCACCATGGACCGGCCGACCGAGGGCTCCAACGCGTGGACGCTGGCCCAGACCGCCGGCCGTCCCTGGGGGGATCCGACCAGCTACAACCGCGATGCCGACATCGGCAACAACGTGCGCACGGCCCAGTCCGACGCGGTGAACGATCAGTACGGCGCCTACCTGGATCTGAAGAAGCACCTGACCATCCGCGACCTGCCGATCACCCTGATGGGCGGCTTCGGCAGCCGCAGCAACGACTGGCGCACCAACGAGGGGTCCTACCAGCAGTACCAGTACGTTGGTCCCAACGGCGATCTGAGCCAGCGCGATCCCGCCGCCGTGATCCCGTGGACCCAGCACTACCAGTTCGGCATCCTCGGCTTCGACGCCGGCAACATGAACGAGCAGAACTGGCGCGCCGACAACAACTACGCGGTGTACGACATCTACCGGGAACATCCCGAGTATTTCGTCGCCGACACGGTGGGCAACCTGAAGCGCCGGCTGGACAACAACAAGCGTATCCAGGAACAGGTCGACGCCGCCTACATCGAGGCCCAGACCCGGATTGGCAAGGCCCGTTTCGATTTGGGCCTGCGCTACGAGAAGACGCGCACCGCCGCGCGCGTGGCGAATGTTCGCCCGGCCAGCGAAGTGACCGAGGCCGGGTTGTCGGTCAATACCGTCGAAGGGCTGCTGTACCAGTACAACAACGGCGCCTACTCCATGCGCCGCGGCCAGTACGAGGACTGGTTCCTCAGCGGCGGCATCAAGTACGACTTCACCGACAGGCTGGTCGGCCAACTGGCCTTCAGCGAATCCATCCTGCGCCCGGACTACGGCAACCTGGGCGGCGTGGTGTCGGTCAACGAGGACACGATGGTCGTCAACGTGCCCAATCCGCTGCTCAAGCCCGAACACTCCACCAAGTACTTCGCCAGCCTGCAGTACTACCTGGAACCGTCCGGCATTGTTGGCCTGTCCTACTACAAACTGGACATGAAGGACATGCAGGTCACCGGCATCACCGTCAATCCGGAGGATGTCGGCTTCGATCCGGACGAGTATTCCGGCTACACCTTCCGCAGCGCGCAGAACCTGCCCGGCACCAGCACCAACGAAGGCCTTACCCTGGAGTACAGCCAGCAGCTCACCTTCCTGCCCGGCGCGTTTCGCGGGCTGAGCCTGTACGGCTCCTACACCAAGGTCAATCCGGACGGCGAGCGCCAGAACATGCCGGAACAGGCGGCCAACTGGGGTATCCGCTACAACTACGGCCGCTTCGATCTCCAGATCAACGGCAACCGCCAGGGCACGTACCGGGTCAGCGCGCTGAGCAACACGCCGACCACCGCCAACAACGGCATCCTCTACCACACCCCGCGCGAGCTCTGGAACATCAGCGCCAGCTACAAGCTCACCGAGAACATCGAGTTGCAGTTGGCCGGACGCAACATCTTCAACGAGCCCGACATCATCTATTCCAACGTGCCCGGCCGGGTCCAGCAGTACACCGTCTACGGCTCGATGTGGAATTTCGGCATCAAGGCCAGGTTCTGAGGCCGCGCGAGGCCGGCGACCGCTCCCTTCCCGCGACGTGCACGGATCCGGTCCGGCGTCGCGGGCCCTCTCCGCACCGGTGGCTCGGCGCGGATTCCGCCTCGACGGACGTGTTCATGCACCCTCCCCGTTCCTTGCCTACCTGCATGCGCCGTGATGGCCATCGACTCCCGCACCGGATCCGATGGTTCGCCGGCCTCTGCCTGATATCCATCGTGTCCGGCGTGTCCATCCCGGCGTGGGCCGGCACCGCGAATCCCGTGCCCGCGCCGCGGCTGCCGTCAACGCAGAACGGCGGCACGTGGGCTTCCGGACATGTCCAGGGCATCGCGGTGGACCTAGAACGTGGCCATGTCTATTACTCGTTCACCGATCTGCTGGCGAAGTACGACTTCAGCGGCAGGCTGATTGGCACGCTGGTGGGCTGGAGCGGCCATCTGGGCGATCTCGACTTCTATCCGGACGACGGCAAGCTCTACGGTTCGCTCGAGTACAAGGCTGACCAGGCGTTCTATATCGCCGTCATCGATGTGGACCGCATCGACCGCGTCGGCGTCTCAGCCGACGGCACGGATATCCTGCGTACCGTCTACCTGCCGGAGGTGGCCGCGGACTACACCGCCGACCTGGACGGCAATGGCCGCTTCGACGGCAATGTCACGGCCACGCCCGATCACCGCTACGGCTGTTCCGGCATCGACGGCGTCGGCTTTGGTCCGGCCTTCGGCCGGGTGGACGGATCGCGCCTGCTCACGGTCGCCTACGGCATCTACGGCAACACCGCCCGCGAAGACAACGATCACCAGGTGCTGCTGCAATACGACATCCAGGGATGGGACGCGCTTGCCCGCCCACTGGATGAAGCCGCGCCACACCACAGCGGTCCGCGTGCACCGCACGGCAAATACTTCGTCCGTACGGGCAACACCACCTATGGCGTGCAAACCCTGGCCTACGACGGCGCATCGCAACGCTGGTTCATGGGCGTGTATCCCGGCAAGAAGCCTTCCTTCCCCAACTACGGATTGTTCGCGATCGACGCGCGCGCCGCGCCACGCCTGGACGATCTGGTGGGTGTTCCCGCTCGCGACGGGGATGGCTGGGAACGGGGCCGTCTGCTTGCACTGGCCGATGAGGGATTGAAGGACGAGGCCAGCGGCGTGCGCGGCTGGCATCAGAAAGCCGACGTCGGCTTCCAGCCGGTCGGCCGGGGCCTGTTCTATCTGGCGATCAATTCAGGCGCCAAGGGCGCGCAGACCGCTGAAATCAACCTGACACGGTGGACGGGGAACGTGGACGCGCCCTTCACCCGGGTCGACATGGAGAAACAACCTTGAGCGTGAACATCGAACGTCGTCGCCTGATCGTCGGCGGCACCCTGGGCCTGGGCATGCTGGCGCTGCCGGGCGGCCGCGGCCTGGCGATGGAACTGCTGGGCGCGCGGGGATTCACCCACAGCGTCGCCAGCGGCGAACCCGGACCGGACAGCATGCTGCTGTGGACCCGCTACGTGCCGGCCGGCGGCGCGGACGAAGCGCGGTTGGTCGCGGAAGTGGCACTGGATCGCGAATTCACCCGGGTGGTCTCGGGCGGCCAGTCCAGCACCGGCGCCCATCGCGACTGGACTGTCAAGCAGACCGTGGACGGACTGCGGCCCGGCACGACGTACTGGTATCGCTTCATCGCGCCGGACGGCACCCAATCGCCGGTCGGCCGCACCCGCACCCTGCCGGAAGGCGAGGTCGAACGGTTCGGACTGGGCCTGTTCTCCTGCTCCAACCTGCCGATGGGCTGGTTCAACGCCTATGCGCACGCGGCGGCGAGCGACGATCTCGACCTGTGGCTGCACGTGGGCGATTACATCTACGAGTACGGTATCGGTTCCTACAAGGAAAAGGACCGCATCGCCGGGCGCGAGGTCCTGCCCGCGCACGACCACGAGATGATCAGCCTGGCCGACTACCGGCTGCGCTTCGCCTGCTACCGGGCGGATCCGGATTTGCGGCAACTGCACCGCATGGCGCCAATGCTGGCGCTGTGGGACGACCATGAAATCACCAACGACAGTTGGGAAGGCGGCGCACAGAATCACCAGCCGGCTGCCGAGGGCGACTGGAACACCCGGCGCATGGCGGCGATGCAGGCCTATCGCGAGTGGATGCCGATATCGGAAGAACCGTGGAAGGCCTATCCGATCGGCTCCCTCGCGACCCTGTACCGCACCGAATCACGGGTGCTGGCGCGCACGCGGCCACCGGCGGCGGAACTGGCCGAGGCGCACCAGTCAGCGGATCCGGACGCGGCGTTGCGGCGTTTTCGTGACGGTGCCTGGCAGGATCCGGCGGCGACCATGCTCGGTTCGGATCAGGAACACTGGCTGTCGCGCGAATTCGCCCGCAACGCCGCCAGTTCCACCTGGCAGATGGTGGGCATGGGCACGATCCTCGGCCGCACCCTGATGCCGGAGCAGATGCCGGGCTGGCTCCGGCCCGAGGCCGGCGAGCGCGTGGCCGACAAGTTCCGCCGCGACGTGCGCGCGTCGCGCCAGGGCGTGCCGATGTGGATGGACCGCTGGGACGGCTATCCGGCTGCGCGCTCGCGCCTGCTGCGCGCAGCCCAGCAGGCGGACGCGGATCTGGTGATGCTGTCCGGCGACAGCCACAACGCCTGGGCGTACTCGCTGGTCGAGGACGGCCGCCCCGCCGGCACCGAGTTCGCCGGCCACAGCGTGAGCTCGCACGGCATGGAGGGAAACATGGCCGTGGATCCGAAACAGGTCGCCGCCGCCTTCGTCGCCACCAATCCGGAACTGGCCTGGGCCGACACCAGCCAACGCGGCTACATGCGCCTGGACATCACTCCGCAGCAGGTCACCGGCGAATGGCGGTTCCTACGCACCGTGAAGGAACGCAGCCTGGCGCTGGCCGGCACCCATCGGCTGTCGGTGGAACGCGGCCGGCGCGGCTTCAAGGCATGACCCTGGCGCCGGCGATCAGCCGGCGCGCGTAAGCGCACCACGCAGATCGGCGGCGAAGCGCCGGGCCTGCTCCGGCGTCAGCGTCGATATCGTGACGCGCAGGCCGCGCGCCGGAGCGCCGACGCCGAAGGCTTCACCCGCCCGCACCAGCCAGCCGTGGCGGGCGAGATCGCCGGCGATCCGCGCACCGTCCGTGGCCAGCGGCAACCAGAGATTGAGGCCGTCCGCCGCCGGGGTCGCGATGTTCTCGCCGCGCAGCGCTTCGGCCAGCTGTTGCCTGCGGCGCGCATAGTCCTCCCGCGCCCCCTTGATCTGCCGGTTGCGCGAATCCAGCAGGCAGGCCTGCGCGATGTCCTGCAGGATGTGGCTGACCCAACTGGTACCGCCCGCCAGGCGCAGGCGCAGGCGATTCGAGGTCCGCGCATCGGATGCCACGAACGCCAGCCGCAGATCCGGCCCCAGCGCTTTGGACAGCGAACGCACCAGCGCCCAGCGCTGCGCGTTCTTCGGAATCACGTCGTGGTACGGCGCCTGCGCCAGCAGCGCGAAATGGTCATCCACGATCACCAGCACATGCGGATGACGCGCAAGCACCGCGCGCAGCGCCTTCGCGCGACTGGCGCCCAGGCTGCAACCGGTGGGGTTGTGCGCGCGCGGCGTGATGATCACCGCCTGTGCGCCCTGCTCCAGCGCGGCTTCGAGCGCGTCCGCGCGCATGCCCTGGCCATCGATGGGCACGCCGATGGCTTCGAAGCCGGCGGTGCGCAGGGTGTTGATGCTGCTGAGGAAGCACGGATCCTCCACCGCCACCCGATCGCCCGGCGCGAGATAGGCGGCGAGCAGGCGCTCGACCGCGTCGACCGCGCCGTGGGTCAGATCGATGGCTGGACCGGCCGGGCAATCGGGCGACAACCATGCGCGGCCATAGGCCTCCAGCTCGGGATTCATCAACGGTGCGCCATAAAGCCGCGGCGGTCGCCGTTGCGAGGCCAGCGCGGCGGCGGGATCGGGCAGCCAGTCCGGATTCGGATTGCCGCCGGCCAGATCGATCAATGGCGTGGCATGCGGTGTGCCCTCCTGCTCGCCCAGCACCTCGTCGCCGCGGATCACCGTGCCCAGCCTGCCCTGGGTGGCGGCGATACCCGCCGCGACCAGGCGCTTGTAGGCGGCGGCGACGGTGTTGCGGTTGACGTCCAGGTTGAGCGCCAGTTCCCGCACCGGCGGCAGTGAATCGCCCGGTCGCAATTGCCCGCTCCGCACCAGCAGGCGGATGCGCTCGAAGATCTCGGCGGCGGTGTTTCCAGTGATTTTCATATTGTCCTATGACAATATAGAATCTGGCCTGTGTCAACGGCGCCCGTGCCAAACGCGCGCTTCACGCAAAGGAAACCATCCTGGTGAACACCTCCTCCCCCGCTCCCGTTCCGTCCACTTCCACCTCGCATTCGCGGCACGGTCGCTATCCGCGCGCCGAGAGCGTCGAGGACTTCCGCCACAACCTCGCCGCAGTCGATGCACGCATGCGGGCGGCCTGCGCGCGGATCGGTCGCGATCCCGCCAGTGTCCGCCTGCTGCCGGTCAGCAAGACCATCGACGAGCCGCACATCCGTCTCGCCCACGCCGCCGGCTGCCGCCTGCTGGGGGAAAACAAGGTGCAGGAAGCGCATCGCAAGTGGGAGGCGATGGCCGATCTCACGGATCTGCGCTGGTCGGTCATCGGCCACCTGCAGACCAACAAGGCCAAGCTGGTGGCGCGGTTCGCCGCCGAGTTCCAGGCGCTGGACAGCCTGCGCGTGGCCGAGGCACTGGATCGGCGCCTGCAACTGGAAGGACGCGGGCTGGACGTGTTCGTTCAGGTCAACACCTCGGGCGAGGCCAGCAAGTACGGCCTGCCGGAGGAGGAGGTCGCCGCCTTCTTGCGCGAACTGCCCGCCTTCTCCGCCCTGCGGGTACGCGGCCTGATGACCCTGGCGGTGTTCTCCGAGGATGCCGAGCGGGTGCGCCGCTGTTTCGTGCAGCTGCGGGAACTGCGTGATCGCCTGCGCGATCAGGCGCCGGCCGGCATCGAACTGCATGAATTGTCGATGGGCATGTCCGGCGATTACGAGATCGCGATCGAGGAAGGCGCCACCGTCGTGCGGGTCGGCCAGGCCATCTTCGGCGCCCGCGCCCTGCCCGACAGCCACTTCTGGCCCGGCGAAGGCAGCGCGGCATGAGCCTGCGCGACGACGGCGGCGCTGGACTGGCGGAGCGGCTGGCGACGGTGACCCACCAGGTGGACGCCACGTCGTTGCCATTGCGGCTGGACGTGGTGTCCGTGCAGTCACAGGTCGTCTATGGCCGGGTCGGCAACGCCGTCGCCGTACCGGCCTTGGAGGCGCACGGATTGAGCGTGGCTGCGGTGCCCACGGTGCTGCTGAGCAACACGCCGCACTATCCCAGCCTGCATGGCGGCGTCATCCCGCTGCCGTGGTTCGAAGGCTATCTGTCGGACCTGCGCGCGCGCGGCGCGCTGCGGCAACTACGCGCGGTGGTGGTCGGCTACCTCGGCGAGCCCGCGCAGGCCGCGGCGCTGGCGGTTTGGATCGCCCGGCTTCGCGTGGAACTGCCGGAGCTGCAACTGTTTGTCGACCCGGTGATCGGTGATCACGACAGCGGCATCTATGTCGACCCCGGCATGATCGACGCCTACCGGCGCCATCTGCTGCCCCTCGCCGATGGCATCACCCCGAACGGATTCGAACTCGCGCAACTGGTGCCGGATCATGGCCGCGCCCCCCAAAGCGTGTTCGCCGCCGCGCGCCGCCTGTTGACCGGCCGCACCCGCTGGGTGGTCGTCACCAGCGCGGCGCCGGAGGCATGGGAAGCCGGATGCATGTGGGTGGCGGTCGTCACCCGCGACACCACCCGCGTGATCCGGCATCCGCGCCTGTCCGCCGACACCAAGGGCACCGGCGATCTGTTCAGTGCGGAACTCGCCGCGCGCCTGCTGGCGGGAATTCCGTTGGACGACGCGGTCGCGCAGGCATGCGAACGCGTCGTCGCGGCGCTTCGCCACACCCTGCTCCATCGCAGCGGCGAGCTGCTGCTGCCCGCCTCCTCCCTTTCTCCCTGAGATCACCATGTCCAGCTATCGCCTTCTCGTCCAGCAGCAGGACCGCCACCTGGGTCATTTCGATGCCGAGGGCGCCGAAGCGCTGCAGGCGATTCACCGCATCGCCGCGCTGCTGCGCCCCGAAGACGGTTTCCAGTTGGAGTTGCTGGTGGCGCATGACGAGCGCCGCCTGCTGGAATGCGGGCCCGAAGGGCTGCGGGTATTGAGCCGGGAGCCGCTGTTCCACCCGGCCTCGCTGTGAGCGCGCCGACGAACGGTCATTGAACGATATAGTTAGGACTCCTACCATACTGCCATGTCCGATCCTTCCCACCAGCGCGAACAGGCAGCCGCGGGCCTCGAGCAACTCGCCTCGCTGGTGCGCGCGCAGGCCTGGCGCAGTGATGCGGGCGCCGCCCTGCCGCCGACCCAGGCGCAGGTATTGCGGATGCTGGCCGCTGCGCCCGACGGGCTGCGCGCGCGCCAGATCGCCGAGCGCCTGAGCATATCGCCGGCCAGCCTCAGTGATTCGCTCAAGGCGATGGAAGCCAAGGGCTGGATCCGCCGCCGCGCCGACACGGAGGACCGCCGCGCCAGCATCGTCCGCCTGAGCGCGGCCGGACGCACGCAGGCGAACCGGTTGAAGCATCCCGCCCATGGCCTGGCCGCCCTGTTGCAGGGCCTGGAATCCGACGACGTGGGCGCGCTGCTGCGGGTGAGCCAGTTGCTGATCGCACAGGCACAGCAGCAGGGACTGGCCACCGGCCTGCGGACCTGCCTGGGCTGCCGGTTCTTCCGTCCCTTCGCCAGCGACGATGCGGCCAAACCGCATTTCTGCGCCTTCATCGGCGCGCCGTTCGGCGACGCCGAACTGCGGATCGATTGCGGCGAGCAATCGCCCGCCGAAGACGAACTTCTGGCCGCGAACCGCGAACGGTTCCGGCTTCCCCATCCGCCCCAGGCGGAAACGAGTGGGCGGCGATCGACTGCCATCGATCGCCGCCCGGTTCCCCCAACGACCCTGTGAAGAGCAGCAAGAGGAGATGCAAGTATGCGCCAGAAAGCCATTTTCTATCACGCCGGTTGCCCGGTCTGCGTCGATGCCGAGCAGCAGCTCGCCACCGCGCTGGATCCATCGCGGTTCGATGTCGAAATCGTCCATCTGGGCGAACAGAAGTCCCGTCTCGGCGAAGCCGAAGCGGCCGGGGTGAAATCCGTGCCCGCGCTGGTGCTGGGCGGCCTGCCACTGCACGTCAACTTCGGCGCCGCGCTGGCCGATCTGCGCTGAGCCGGAAAAACCGTTCGCCCCCACCGACAGGAGAGCGGCGCCCGCATCGCAACGGTGCGGGCGCCCCAAGCCATATGGACAACACCTACCATCCCCCCGCGCCCGCCTGGCAGGTGGACCGCTGGTTCAACACACCCTCGCCGCCGAGCCTGGAATCCCTGCGCGGCAAGGTGATCGTGCTCGAAGCCTTCCAGATGCTCTGCCCCGGCTGCGTTTCGCACGGCCTGCCGCAGGCGCTGCGCGTCCACACCGGCTTTCCACGCGATCAGGTCGCCGTGATCGGACTGCACACGGTGTTCGAGCATCGCGAGGTGATGACCCACGAGGCATTGCAGGCGTTCCTGCACGAGTACCGCATTCCCTTCCCGGTCGGCGTGGACCGGCCCGCCCCGCGCGGTCCGATTCCGCAGACCATGCGTGCCTACGCCATGCAGGGCACGCCGACCCTCACCCTGATCGATCGCCTCGGCCGGGTCCGCATGCAGCATTTCGGCCAGGTCAGCGACCTGGTGCTGGGCGCGCAGATCGGCGGCCTGCTGGGCGAGCCCAGGACCATCCCGATGGACGATGCGGAGGCTCCCGCCAGCGCCGGCTGTACCGACGAAGGCTGCGCCATCGATGACAACGCGCGGAAAGCCGAATGAAGAACGCGATCGTCATCCAGCACGTGGAATTCGAGGACGCCGGGCACCTGGCGCCGCTGCTGCGAGAACGCGGTTACCGCGTCACCACCTACCGGCCACCGGGCGACGAAGTGTGGTCGATCGATCCGCTGCACGTGGACCTGCTGATCATCCTGGGCGGACCGATGAGCGCCAACGATCATCGTCATGACCCGGCCATCGCCGACGAATTGCGACTGGCATCGCTCATCGCCGAGCGCGGTATTCCCCTCCTCGGCATCTGCCTGGGTGCGCAGATCATCGCGCTGGCGCTGGGCGGCGCGGTCGCACCGATGCCGGCACGCGAGATCGGTCTGGCGCCGATCAGGCTTACCCCGGCGGGCCTGCGGTCGCCGCTGCGCCACCTGCCGGCCGGGCAACCGGTACTCCACTGGCACGGCGAAGCCATCACCCTGCCGCCACAGGCCGAGCGGCTGGCGGAAACCGACGCCTGCGCGGTCCAGGCATTCCGGATCGGAACCCGTATCCTCGGCCTGCAGTTCCATCCGGAAGCGGAACTGCATCGCCTGCGCGAATGGACCGAAGGCCATGCCGGCGAAGTGCGCGACAGCGGCGTGGATGCGGCCGCGATGCTCGAGCTCGCCGGCCAGCACGACGAAACCATGCGCGTGCAGAGCCGGCAGGTGTTCGGCGAATGGCTGGACGGCCTGCCCGCGTGAGCGGGGTGGCCGGGCGCGGGCAGTGCCCGCCCGCCCTGAGGTTCAGGGTGCGCGCTGCGCGTTCCAGGCGGCTACCTGACGCCTGGCTTGGTCCAGCATGCGATCCAAATCGGCGCGTTCGTGGACGGCACCACGCAGCACCACCGCGTGGATCGCGCGCGTCGCACGGATGTCTTCCAGCGGGTTGACGTCGAGCAGCACCAGATCGGCCGCCTTGCCTGCTTCGATCGCACCGTAGCGGTCCAGCCGGCCGAACCAGGCCGGGCCGGCACGGGTGGCGGACGCAAGCGCCTGTGCCGGCGTCAGCCCTTCCTTGACGTACAGCGACAGTTCGTCGTGCAGGCCGATGCCGGGGTAGTTGTACGAATTGAGGAATCCCGCGTCGGTACCGGCCATGATCGTGACGCCGGCTTCCTGCAGCAGCGGCAGCACCGCCGCCAGTTGGCGGTAGTGCGCGTGACGCTCGGCGATCTGCTCCGGCGTCGCCTTGGCCGCGCGTTCCACCCGCCACGCGTAGGTCGCCCGCAGGCCCGGGCCGATGTAGGCCAGGTAGTCGTCATCCAGGTGATCGTCGACATCCAGGAAATCGATGATCCGGCCGCCGTTGAGGGTGGGCGTGACGAATACGTCCTTGGCGGCCAGATTGCGGTAGGCGGCCAACGCCGTCTGGCGATCGAATCCCTCCCGCAGGCGCCGGTTGGCCTCGGCGCGATCGATGCGGCCAGCGGCGAAATCGGCCGCAATCGCGGCCTCGCCCTTCACTCCTGCCTTGTACGCATAGTCGATGTGCTCCAGCGAACGGATGCCCGCATCCACCGCCTGCGCGACGGTCAATGCCATCGGAATGTGGCCGGACGTGCGCAAGCCGGCTTCGCGTGCGCGGGAGAGCGCGTACAGGAACAGCGGCGGCGTCAGGGTGCTGTCGGTGATCTTGACGAAATCGACCCGATCGCGCCGCAGCCGTTCCAGCGCCGCATCCACGCCGGCCTCGTCGCCGACTTCCAGGGTGCCCTTCCAGACCGGCCGGATGCCCTCGATCTTGGCCCCGGAGGTGAACAGCTGCGGCCCCGCCAGTTTCCCGCTGCGGATCGCCTCGCGCCATTCCAGCACCTGCACCGGCAGATCCCCGGAAGCATCGCGGATGCTGGTGATGCCGTGGGCGACGTACAGCGGCAGCAGCGCCTTGTTCTCCTCGATCAGTGCCGGACCGCCGCCGAAATGCACATGCATGTCCCACAGGCCCGGAATCAGGAACCGCCCGCGGCCTTCGATGCTGCGTCCGGCCTGCCAACGGGCAGCGATCTCCGCGTCCGGTCCTACCGCGACGATGTCCTCCCCGCGCAGCACCACCGCCTGCCCGGGCAGCACGCGCGCACCGGCAACGTCGATGACGGCGGCGTGGCGGATGATGACGTCGGCGCGCTCGGCGGCGATGGCCGGCGTCGAGAATGCCAGCGCCAGCAGGAGTGCGGAAAGCAGTGACTTGAGCATGGGGTGTCCAGGTTCGCGGTGACTGCGCGCCGTTGCCGGGCGCGCGTGAATCGAAAGGATTGGCTGCGCACCAGGAGATGCGCGCAGCCAACCGATGCCGGGAGGAAAACGACAGGCCGGACCACCCGGCCGGCCTGCTATCCGCGCGCGCCGGCCCGCACGAGAAGATCGACGATGCCGTGCTGCTGGCGACGACGCGCGTGCTGCAGCGGTGTGACGCCTTCACCGTCGGCAAGATTCACGTCGGCATCCGCCGCGATCAACGCCTCCACGATGCGCACGTGCCGCGGGCCGCCCTGGCCGAGGATGATCGCCTCCAGCAGCGCGGTCCAGCCGAGCCGGTTGACGTGGTCAACATCCACGCCGGCCTCGATCAAGGTCTTCACCGTCTCCACGTGACCGCGTTCGGCGGCCGGAATCAGCGCAGTTCCACCGTAGCGGTTGGTGCTGAGCAGATCCGCGCCGTGGGCCAGGGTCAACCGCAGGATTTCCAGATGGCCGCGTGCGCCGGCATAGAGGTAGGGGCTGTCCTGGATGGCGTCCTTGGCATTGACGTCGGCGCCGGCCTGGATCAGCACCCGCGCGGCTTCGATCTGGTTCGCGTGGGTGGCAAGCAACAACGCGGTGCGTCCCTCGCCATCGCGGGCATCCACCGCGGCGCCTTGCCGGATCAGGGTATCGACACCGCGCGCATCGCCGGCACTGGCGGCCTTCCACAAACGGTTTTCCAACTCTCCTCCCTTCACGCTGGCCATCGCCGCCAACAGCAGCAACGTGGCGGTCAGGACGACCGCACCCAGGCGGAACAACGATGGCATCGGCAACTCCCGGCGAAATCCGCGGCATGGCTTGCCGGGCACGCTTGCCCGGACCTGCGACCGATGCTAGAACGCGCATGCTCCATCGGGAAATTAAATATTCGAATGGCCGGAATCCAGAAAACGAATAGGCCGCTGATCGAGCTGGATCTGCTGCGGGCGCTGCTGATGGTGGCCGACTGCGGCAGCTTCACCACCGCCGCCACCCACCTGCATTCCACCCAGTCGACCATCAGCCAGAAAGTGCGCCGGCTGGAGGAGCTGACCGGCCACCGCCTGCTGACCCGCGGCACCCGCGACGTCCAGCCCACCGAGGCCGGACACGTGCTGCTCGGCCACGCCCGGCACATGCTCAACGTCAACGACCAGTTGTTCGACAGTCTCGCCGGCGCCACCGTGGCGGTGACCATCCGGCTGGGGGTGCCGGACGATTTCGCCGGCACCCGCGCCACCCGCATGCTGGCCGCGTTCAACCGCCGCCATCCGCAGGTGAAGCTGGAAGTCACCACCGGACTGAGCCGCGATCTCACCCAGGCCTATGACCGGGGCGAGCTCGATCTGGCCCTGGTCAAGCAACGCCGCAATACCCGCGAGGCGGTCCGGTGCTGGCCCGAGCCCTTGCACTGGATCGACAGTCCGCAGCGTCCCTGCCTTCGACAGGATCCGGTGCCGCTGGTGACCTTCCCCATGCGTGGCCTGTACCGGGAAGAGATGATCGGCGCCATCGAAGCCGGCGGCCGGCGCTGGCGCATCGCCTTTTCCAGTTCATCGCTGGCCAGCATCCAGGACGCGGTCGCCGACGGCATGGGCATCAGCCTGCTGCCGCGTCGCGCCATCACCCGCCAGCATCGTGTACTCGATCGGCGCCACGGCCTGCCGCCGGTGGAAAGCTACGAAGTCGCCCTGTTCCACCGGCCCAGCGCGGACGCACTGGTACAGGTGCTGGCGACCGAACTGGGGCGGCTGGTGGAAGCGCGGCCACGCGGCTAGGCAGCGGTCCGGCCCGCCGGCTCAGTTCATCTGCGCCTTGCAGTAACGGTCGATGTAGTCCTGGTGGGACGGCATCGTGTCCACGCACGTCGCCAGTGTCCGGCGCACCCGTTCGACGAATCCCGCCAGTTCCTCCTCGGGCATCTCGTCCACGATCGGGTGGTAGCCGCGCGGCACGACACGCTGGCCCAGCATCACCTGCACCCAGCTCGGCAACGCGAAGAAATCCTCGCCGTTGCGGAAGTAGCGCCCGTCCAGGCGGAACAGATCGACCGTTTCGCGCAGGCTGTCCGGGATCGGCATCGTCCGGCAGTAATCCCAGAACGGGCTGTCGTCGCGCTCGGTGGCGTTGTAGTGGAGGATCAGGAAATCGCGGATCCGCTCGTACTCGAAAATCGAGTCCCGGTTGAAGCGTTCGATCAGCAAGGGATCGAACGTGCGATCCGGGAACAGCCCCAGCAAGCGCTGCAGGCCCGACTGGACCAGGTGGATGCTGGTGGATTCAAGCGGCTCCATGAAGCCGCCGGCCAGACCCAGCGCGACCACGTTGCGGTTCCAGAACCGCCTGCGCCGGCCGGTGGTGAAGCGTAGTGGCCGCGGTTCGATCAACGGGCGGCCATCGAGATTCGCCAGCAGGGTCGCGGCGGCCTCGTCGTCGCCCAGGTGCTCGCTTGAATAGACATAGCCGTTGCCGACGCGATGCTGCAAGGGGATGCGCCACTGCCAACCCGCCGCCCGCGCGGTGGCCCGCGTGTACGGCGTCAGCGGCGCGCTGCCTTCGCAGGTCACCGCCATCGCCCGGTTGCAGGGAAGCCAGTGCGACCAGTCCTCGTAGCCGGTCTTCAACACCTGTTCGATCAGCAGGCCGCGAAACCCGGAGCAATCGATGAACAAATCGCCTTCGATGCGTTCGCCGCTTTCCATCACGACCGCCTCGATGAAGCCATCCTCGGCGCGCTGGACCGCGTCCAGCACCTTGCCCTCGATGCGTGTCACGCCCCTGCGCTCGGACAGGTTGCGCAGGTAACGTGCATACAGCCCGGCGTCGAAGTGATAGCCGTAGGCGATGTCCTCCAGTGGAGAACCGGCCGGAGCGCCTTCCGGACTGTTGGTGAACCGGCACAGGGGTGCGGCCACGGTCGGCAACGAATAGGCGCCGATCGCCGGCGCGCGGCCGGCCAGGAACAGTTTGAGCCAGAACTGGTGGAATGGCAGCGGTCCCAGCGCACGCCCCAGCGTGCCGAACCCGTGCACATAGCTGTCGCCGATGCGTGCCCAGTCGTTGAACTGGATCCCCAGCTTGAAGGTGCCCTGGGTATGGGTGACGAAATCGGCCTCCTTGATGCCAAGCACATGCGCGTTGAAGATGCGCATGTGCGGGACACTGGCCTCGCCCACTCCGATGATGCCGATCTCCTCGGACTCGATCAGGCGGATGTCCGCGCCCTTGCCGATGAACGTGGCCAGGGTCGCCGCCGCCATCCAGCCGGAACTGCCACCGCCGACCACGACCACGCGCCGGATGCGGTTGTCTGTGTTCATTCCTGCACTCCCCTCCCCGGGAACGCGCCTGTCGCCAACATGGAAAATCCCCCTCACCCGAGGGTGAGGGGGCGGACAACTCGACTCAGAACTTGTAGGTCAGGCCCAGGTACAGGATGCGCCCGGAGTAGTTGTTGGAGTACGTGCGGGCTTCGGTGTCGTTGCCCAGATACTGCCGTTGCTCAGACTTGGTCGCATTCAGCACCGAACCGGTGAGGGTCAGGTAGTCGGTGATGTTGTACGCGGCGTTCAGATCCAGCTGATCGTAAGGCTCGCTGTAGACCGTGAGACCATTGTCCAGGTTGCCGATCACCTCGCCGCGACGATTGTAGGAAGCACGGGCCAGGAACCGGTCGTTCTCGTAGAACACCGTCAGGTTCGCCTGGTTCTTGGCGCTGCCCGCCAGCGGCGATTCGCCGATGTTCTCGCCGTCGAGAACAATGGAAGCCAGGTTGGTGTCGTTGTACGTGTAGTTGGCCTGGAAGCCGAATCCCGAATCGAAGGTGTGCTGGGCATACAGCTCCACGCCCTGCGACACCGCGTCGCGGCCGTTGGCATCGGTGCTGTATCCCTGGATGGTCACCGTCTCCCCACCCACCACGAGTTGCTGGTCGCGGACGACCTCGACGGTGAAGTTCTTGACGTTCTTCCGGAACAGTCCTGCGCCCAGCACCGAACCCGGCTTGTAGTACCACTCCAGCCCGACATCGAACTGGGTGGCCTCGAACGGCTGCAGATCCTTGTTGCTGCCCGAGCCGTACCAGCCGGGGTTGGTGGTGCCGCCGGCGACACGCCGGTCGTTGCTGTATTCCTCGCTGTAGAACTGCAGCCCGCCCGGATAGGCAATGCTGGTGTAGCCCGCACGGGAAATGACCTTGGAGGCCGCGGCGCGCAGCACCAGGTTGTCGGTCAGGTCATAGGCGATGTTGAAGCTCGGCAGCACGTCGGTGTAGGTCTTGTCCAGCGAGGCCAGTTCGTAGGTCTTCTCGCGCACGTCGCGGCGCACGAAGCCCGACTCGCAGACGGTTCCCGCGGGCGGTTCGCCGGCGGGACACGCCAGCGGGTTGCCATCCGGGCCATCCACGAAGTAGTCCATGAACCGTTCCACCGAGTCCGTGGATTCGGCGCTCTGCTTGGTGCGCACCACGCGCACGCCGATGTTGCCGCGCAGGCGCTCGGTGCGGAAATTGGCCTGGAAGTAGCCCGAATAGATCTTCTCGCCGACGTTGTAGACGAAGTCGGGTTCGCGACGGTTCTGCATGCCGCCATAGCGGCTGTTGAGATAGTTGATGTAGGCCGGGAAGTTGATGCCGGGGAAGACATTGGCGTTGAAGCCGCCGGCGATGTTGCCGATGGGTTTGGAGTAGAAGAAGCCTGGCTGGGCGATGCCCTTTTCCGGATCGGCGCAGCCGCTGCTCTGGTAGCGGGCGTCATAGTCGTCGGGCGAGGCGCCCTGGCAGACCCAGTAGGTATTGCCGGTGTTGCGGTGCACCTTGCCGTCCCGGTACTTCGCGCCGAACTGGATCGAATCCAGCCAGCCGTCCTCGAACAGCTTGGTGAAGTCGGCCTGGAAGTAGTTCTGCTCGAGTTCGGTTTCCATCCAGGACGAATCGGTCGAGCCGGTGTCGATTTCCGCCACGCCCGCCATCAGCATCTCCTGCAGATTCGGCGAGAAGGTCGCCGTCGGCGTCCCGCTCAGATCCCAGGCGCTGTAGGTATTGCCGGCCTGCCACACGCCGTCGACCTGGCGACGCGGTTTGGCCGACATGCGGAAGTTCATCGACGGGCCGCCTTCGGACCAGGTCCGGCCGCCCTTGAACGATGCCTTCCACAGCGGGCCGATATCCCATTCGATCGCCAGATCCGCGGTCTGCGACAGCGCCTTTTCGCGGCTGTAGCCGCCGGTCAGCTGCGGAGTCGGGATGGTGCAGTCATCCGGTCCCCAACCGCCGCGTTCCAGGCCGGCTGCCACTGCTTCGTCCTCGCTGCAGTAATAGACCTTGCCTGGCAGCTTTTCGTACTCGGCGCCGGTCACGATGGTGCCGCTGCGATCGAAGGTCAGCCCATTGAGCAGGCGGCCGCCGGGCCAGTTGCCGTCGCCCGAATAGCGGGCCAGGTTCCATTCCGGGATCTTCAGCATGTTCAGGGTGTAATCGCCCTGGAGTTCGAAGCGGAAATAGTTGGCGGTCAGGGTCAGGTTGTCGGTTGGCTTGAACTGGAAGGTCAGCTGCGCGCCCTCGCGCTCGCGCTCTTCCTCGCGCACGGCGAAGTTGACCGAGGTCGGCAGGAAGAAGTTGGAGTAGTAGTCGCCCGTCTGGTTGTAAAAACCCGACTGTCCCCACCAGTATCCAATGCCGTCCTGGGTGAATGGCCTCCCGTTGACATCGGTCGCGGGCGAACCTTCGTAGTCATCTCCGTACCACTGGTAGTCCTCGGTGCTGACCTCCATGCTGCGGTTTGTGCGCTTCTGCTTGGTCACGCCCACCAGCACGCCGAACCGGTCATCGTCGCTGTGCCAGGAATACATGGCCGACAGCTGCGGGTCGGTGGTCTTGCTGGTGTCCGAATAGGTTCCTTCGACGGTGGCGAAGCCCGAATTGCTCTCCAGATCCAGCGGGCGCCGGGTATGCAGGATCACCGTGCCGCCGATGCCGCCTTCGTCGATGCGCGCCTCCGGGGTCTTGAACAGTTCCGCGCTGGACAGCATGTTGGCCGGCAGCAGCGTGTAGTTGAACGAGCGCGACGCTTCGTCGTTGGTTTCCGACGAGGCGACGTAGTTGCCGTTCAACTGGGTCAGGGTGAGGTCCGAGGACAGGCCGCGCACGCTGACGGTTTTTCCCTCGCCGCCGTCGCGGGTGATGATCACGCCGGGCACGCGCTGCAGCGCGTCGGCCACGTTCTTGTCGGGGAATTTGCTGACGTCTTCGGCGGTGATGACTTCGACGACCGCGTTCGCGTTGCGCTTCTGTTCCAGGCTCTGCTCGATCGAGTAGCGGAAACCGGTGACGGTCACCTTGTCGAGGTCGGTGGCGCTGGCGGGCGCGTCGGCCTGCTCCTGGGCTGGCGCCTGCTGGGCGAATGCACTGCCCGGCAGCGCCGCGGTTGCGGTCAGGGCGATGGCGATCGCCGTGGATAGTGAATTCCTGATGCGCTTGCGTGGAACCTTGTTCATTTCAATCACCCTCTCCTGGATTGAATAACGGTTGCTGACGCGGAATTTTTATATCGATCTAAATTTCTGTAGCGATTTACCTCGTTGCAAATGCGCGCACTCACTCCGTCGCCGGAATGCCATATGCACTTCGATTACCCGCCGTTGTTCCCCAACAGTGACCGCTTCCTTATTTGGATCGATTCAAGCGGGTAGGCGCGAGATTAGTACCACAGGGTTTTGCCTGGCGCATGCTGCCTTGCAGCAAGCCTGGGCCCGCTCCCCGCCCTGCCTGCCATCGCCGCCAGCCGGACGATGGCGTTTCATCGCCCGGCTGGCGGCCAGGCCAACGGATGCAGCGAGGCGTGATCCACGGGGATGCCCGCCATCTCGCCGAAATCGCGGCCCTCCACCAGACACCGCAACAGGCGAATCGCCGCACCGTGGGTCAGGACAAGGACGCGCCGTCCGTGTGATTCGGCGGCAATTTCGTCCAGCGCGGCGGACAGGCGTTCACGGAACGCTGCGAAGGGCTCCGCGCCCGGCGGGGGGAAACGCACCGGATCCGACCAATACGCGTGCAGCGCGTCGGGAGAGGTCGTTTGCAGTGTTTCGATCGGCACACCCTGCCATTCGCCGAAGTGGTACTCGGCCAGTCGCGCATCCAGCCGCAGCGGCAACCCGCGCCGGGCCGCCAACTCGGTCGCGAACGCCGCGCAGCGCCGCAGCGTGGAAGCCACGATCACATCCCAGTCCCGGCCGGCGACCGCCGCGCGCAGTTGCGCCCAGCCCATCGGCGAAAGCGCGTCATCGAGCTGTCCGCGATAACTGATGCGACCGGTGTCGCCATGCCGCATCAACTCGACACCGGGCGCGTCCGCGCCAGGGCTCACGGCAGGCTTCCCTTGAGCGCCAGCGGCAGACCCGCGGCGACGAACACCACCCGTCCGCAACGCTCCGCCAGCGCCTGGTGCAATCGCCCGGCCTCGTCCACGAACCGGCGGCTCAGTTCGCCCATCGGCACCACGCCGGATCCGACTTCATTGCTGACCATCAGGATCTCGCCCGGCAAGCCGGGCAGCGTGTCCAGCAGCGCTTTCCGCTCGCGTTCGAAACCCGTGCCTTCCGCGTCGATCAGCAGGTTGCTCAACCACAGGGTGAGGCAGTCCACCAGCAGGCAGCGATCCGCTGCCGCATGCCGGGCCAGGGTCGCGGCGAGTTCGATGGGCGTTTCCACGCAGGCCCAGTCGGTCGGACGCCGGGCGCGATGGTGGGCGATGCGCGCGGCCATTTCATCATCGCCGCTGCGCGCGGTGGCGATGTAGGTGACCGCATGCCCGGAGGCCCGCGCCCAGCGTTCGGCCAGCGCGCTCTTGCCGGATCGCGCGCCCCCCAGAATCAGGGTGTGTCGTGGAGGGTTCATGCATTCTCCTGTCCCAGCAGCCGGTGCAACGCGGCGGTGTCCAGGTGCGCTTCCACCGCGTCGGCCAGACGATCGATGGCGCGCTCGCGCAGTGCCTGCATGTCCACGGGGGCGGCCCGCTCCAGACCCGCCCATCGCAACAGCGCGGCCAGCGCCGGTGGCGAATCGAACAGGCCATGCAGGTAAGTGCCGAGGATCTGGTCGTCGTCCGAACGCGCGCCATCGGCGCGTCCCTGCTCCAGCGTGATCGGCGCGGACGCCAGGGCGACACCGCGACTGACGCCGCAATGGATCTCGTATCCACTGACAGGCGCCGCGTCGTCCGCCAGGGCGAGCATGCCGCGCACGTTCCGCAGTTGCTTGCCGGCTTCCAGGGTCGTCTCGATATCCAGCCAGCCCAGCCCCGCGCTGGAACCGGGCGCGCCCTCGATGCCCTCGGGATCGTGGATGCGCCGGCCCAGCATCTGGAAGCCGCCGCAGATGCCGATCACCTTGCCGCCGTAGCGCAGGTGCCGGGCCAGTGCCACCTCCCATCCCTGTTCGCGCAGCCAGGCAAGATCGGCGCGGGTGGACTTGCTGCCCGGCAGGACGATCAGGTCGCAGTGCGGCGGCGATTGCCCCGGGCCGACGAACCGGCAATCCACCTGCGGATGCGCACGCAGCGCGTCCAGATCGGTGTGGTTGCTGATGCGCGGCAATGCCGGTACCGCCACCCGCAGGCGGGCTTCGGGCTTGTCGGCGACGGCGACGGGCAGCGCATCCTCCGCTTCCAGATGCAGGCCCTGCAGGTAAGGCAGCACGCCGAGCACCGGCTTGCCGGTTTCGCGCTCCAGCCAGGCCAATCCCGGTTCGAGCAGGGAAATGTCGCCGCGGAAACGGTTGATGACGAAACCCTTCACCCGCCGCCGTTCGCTTTCCGAAAGCAATGCAAGGGTGCCGACCAGATGCGCGAACACGCCGCCGCGATCGATGTCGGCCACCAGGATCACCGGGCAATCGACGGCTTCCGCATACCCCATGTTGGCGATGTCGTTGGCGCGCAGGTTGATTTCCGCCGGGCTGCCGGCGCCCTCCACCACCACCGCGTCATAGCCGGCGCACAGCCGCGCGTGCGAAGCGAGCACCGCTTCCAGCGCCACCCGTTTGTAGTCGTGATATGCGCTGGCTCCCAGGCGCGCGACCGCGCGTCCGTGGACGATGACTTGCGCACCGGTGTCGCTGTCGGGCTTGAGCAGCACGGGGTTGAAATCCGTATGCGGCGCCAGCCCGCACGCCTGCGCCTGTACCGCCTGCGCGCGCCCGATTTCGCCACCGTCCGCCGTGACCGCCGAGTTGAGTGCCATGTTCTGCGGCTTGAACGGCGCCACCCGCACGCCCTGGCGTTGCAGCCAGCGGCACAGCGCGGTGACCAGCGTGCTCTTGCCGGCATCGGACGTGCAGCCCTGCACCATCAGCACGCGCGCGTTCATGCGATGGCTTCCGCGTGGATGCCGGCGAGTGCGTCGCGCAGGCGCAGGAATCCCGCCTCATCCGCCGGCAGGCCGAAGCGCAGGCTGGCCGGCGTGTCGAACAACCGGGTCAGGATGCCGCGCCGCGCCAGCGCCTTGTGCAATGCGCGCGCATCGGCGTGACGGCACCACTGGAACAGCGCGCAACCGCCGGCCGGTTCGAGCCCGGCCGCACGCAGGATTCCGGAAAGCCGCTCGCCGGCGGCCCGCAAGCGTGGACGCGCCGACGCCTGCCAGGCCTTGTCGGCCAGCGCCAGCCGCAGCGCATGGCGGCTGGGACCGCTCAACGTCCAGGGTCCCAGCCGTTCGCGCAATGCGTCCAGCAGCAGGGGCGATGCGCAGACGAATCCCGCCCGCGCGCCGGCCATGCCGAAGAACTTGCCGACCGAGCGCAGCACGATCAGGCCTTCCCGCGCGGTCTCGGCGCACAGGCTGGCGTCCGGCTCGACATCGATGAAGGCTTCGTCGACCACCAGCCAGCCGCCACGCGCGGCCAGGCGCGCGTGCAGTTCGAGCAACTGCGCGGAACCGAAGCGCTCGCCGCCGGGATTGTTGGGATGAATCAGTACCACCACGTCGAAGCGATGCGCCTGCGCCAGCAGTTCCCCGGCAGGCAGGGTCGCCACCTCGTGCCAGGCGCGCCGCCATGCATGCGCGTGTTCGGCGTAACCGGGGGCGATGACGCCCACCCGCGAGGGAACCCGCAACTGCGGCAAGGCCTGGATCGCCGCCTGCGACCCGGCGACCGGCAGCAGATCCGGCGCACCGTAGTAGGCACGCGCGGTTTCGATCAGGCCATCGTCGTCCTCCGGCAGTCGGTGCCAGACCGATGCCGGCAATTCCGGCACCGGCCACGGAAACGGGCTGACGCCGGTGGACAGGTCCAGCCAGTCCGACGCCGGGATTCCGTATTGCCGCGCGGCGCGCAGCAGGCGTCCGCCATGTTCAAGCATGCAGCATCTCCCGTCCGAGTCCGATGATCAGCGCGATCGCCAACCACAGCACCACGCCGCGGTTCACCAATCGTCGCGCCGCCGCGATGCCGGCCCGGTCCGCCGCCCTACCCTCGCCCAGCGGCGGACGTTGCTGCCAGACACCGTGATATGGCGCCGGTCCGCCCAACCGGACTCCCAGCGCGCCCGCACCCGCCGCCATCACCGGCCCGGCGTTGGGACTCTTCCATTGCCCCGCCTGCGCACGCCAGCAACGCAGCGCGCCGGTGGTCCGGCCCAGCAAGGCATAGCTCAACGCGGTCAGCCGCGCGGGCAGCAGATTCAGCAGGTCGTCCAGCCGCGCGGCGGCCCAGCCGAAGCGCAAATGGCGCGGGGTTCGATAACCCCACATCGCGTCGAGCGTGTTCGCCAGCCGATACAGCACTACGCCGGGCGCGCCGAGCACGGCAAACCAGAACAACGCACCGAACACCGCGTCGCTGCCGTTCTCCAGCACCGATTCGGTGGCCGCCGCGGCCACCTGCGAGGCATCGAGTCCGCCGGTGTCACGGCTGACCATGCGTCCGACCGCCTGGCGCGCGGCGTCCAGCTCGGCGGCCGCCAATGCATCCTCCACCGCACGCGCGTGCTCGCCCAGACTGCGCCGGCCGATGGCCAGGTACAGCATGACCGCCGCAAACGCGGTCGCGAGCCACGGGAATTCCTGTCGCAGCCAGACGTCCACGCCTGCGACCACGGCCACCGGCGGAAGCACCGCCACACTCCACGCGAGCGCTCCCGCGCCGCGCGCATCACGATGCAGGCGACGTTCGAGCCAGTCCGCCCAGCGGCCGAATCCCACCAGCGGATGCCAACGGCGGGGTTCGCCCAGCAAAGTGTCCAGGCCGACGCCGGCCAGCATCGCCAGCACCGGCGTCATGGCAGGAACAACCGCAGCGCGGCCTGCGGATTCGACGGGAAATAGAAGTGGACGAAACTGGCGGTGAGGCGGCGATCCCGATGGACGGTTTCCCGGCTGGGACCACCATTCGGGTTGCTGGCGACGGCGAGCGGAACGGAGGCCAACTCCGCGCGGGCATAGTGGAACGTGTGTCCGCGCAGCACGCCTTCGGGCAGTTCGACCGATTGCAGGCCCAGCGCGGCCAGTCGCGGCTGCATGGCCGCTTCGCCCGCCATGAGTCCGGCCATCGCGGCACGCTCGCCGTCCTTGCCGGTCAGTGCCTCCAGGACGAACAGCATGCCGCCGCATTCGGCCAGCATCGGCTTGCCGTCATCGCGATGCGCACGCAGCGCTGCGTGCAATTCATGCTGTTGCGAAAGCACCGCCAGATGCAGCTCCGGATAACCACCGGGCAGCCAGACCGCGTCGCACTCGGGCAAGGACTCGCCCGCCAGCGGCGAGAAGAAACGCAGGTCCGCGCCCGCCGCGCGCAGCAGATCCAGATTGGCCGGATACAGGAAGCAGAACGCCGCGTCGCGGGCGATCGCGATGCGCAGGCCACGCAGCAACGGCGGCACGGGTTCGACGTCCATCGGCGCGAACGCCACCGGCGGCGGCAAGGTCGTGGCCGCATGAACACCCCAGGCATCGGCCAGCGCATCCAGCCGCGCGTCGATGTCGCCGAGTTCACCGGCCGACACCAGACCGAGGTGACGCTCCGGCAACGCCAGTTGCGCATCGCGCGGCAACGCGCCCAGCCAGTGCAGATCCGCCGGCAGGCTGCCGCGCAGCAGATCGGCGTGATGGGCGCTGCCGATGCGATTGGCGGCCACGCCATGCACGGCCAGACCTTCGCGATAGCGCGCCAACCCCGTCGCCAACGCGCCGAAGGTCTGCGCCATCGCCGATCCGTCGATGACCGCCAGCACCGGCACGCCCAGCGCCTGCGCCAGATCCGCGCTGGAGGGCGATCCGTCGAACAGGCCCATGACGCCTTCGATCAGGATCAGGTCGGATTCGCCCGCCGCCGCATGCAGGCGCGCACGCACGTCGGCCTCGCCGGTCATCCATAGATCCAGTTGGTAGGCCGGCGCGCCGCTGGCGCGTTCCAGCACCATCGGATCCAGGAAGTCCGGACCGGTCTTGAACACCCGCACGCGACGGCCCTGGCGACGGTGCCAGCGGGCCAGCGCGGCGGTCACGCTGGTCTTGCCCTGCCCCGAAGCGGGCGCGGAGACCAGCAATGCCGGACAGCGGAAGGTTTCGGAATCCATGGTCTACAGTTCAATACCGTGCTGGGCCTTGATACCCGCCTTGAACGCATGCTTGATCAGGCGCATCTCGGTGACCGTGTCGGCCGCGTCAATCAGTGCCTGCGGCGCGCCGCGTCCGGTGACGACCACGTGCTGGCGCGGCGGTCGCGCGGCCAGCGCGGCGAGCACCTGGTCCAGCGGGACGTAATCCTTGTTCAGGGCGATGTTGAGTTCGTCGAGCAGGACAAAATCATAGGCCGGATCCGACAGCATCCGCGCGGCCTCTTGCCAGGCCACGCCGGCCGCGGCGATGTCGCGCTCGCGATCCTGGGTTTCCCAGGTGAAGCCCTCGCCCATCACACGATAATCGACGTCCTCGTCGAAGCGACGGAAGAACGCCTCCTCTCCGGTGGAAAAGCTGCCTTTGATGAATTGCACGACCCCGCAATGGAAGCCGTGTCCCAGGCTGCGCGCCAGCATGCCGAAACCGGAGGAACTCTTGCCCTTGCCATTGCCGGTGTTCACCACCAGCACGCCGCGGTCGATGGTGGCGCGGGCGACCCGGCGATCGACCAGTTCCTTCTTGCGCTGGGCGCGTTCGCGATAGTGCTCCTCCTCGCTGAGCCCGCGGCGTTCCGAACCGCGGCTCATGCCGGGCTGCCCTGGCGGGAGGCGGCGCGTGCGGCCAGCCCGCGCAGGCATGCGCGAACCAGGAAAGCGACGCCCACGTAACCGGCCAGCGTGCCCAGGGCGCGCGGATAGTAGTGCGGAATGCGAGCGAGAAAGCCGTCCAGGGTCGGCTCCGGATAGCGCCCGGAGAAGAAATAGAAACCGCCCTTGGACAACAGGTAGGCCACGCTCGCCGTCACCGCCAGCGTCAATGCCAGGCGGGGTACCGTGCCCGCGTGGTCCCGGTGCAGCCCGCGATAGGCATGGCCGCCCAGCCATAGCGCCGCGTAGGCGAACGCCAATGCCCAGTAGGCCGGCGACAGGCACCAGTCGGTGATGGTGCCGTTGGCGAGGCTGCCGAAGTCCAGCAGCGACGACAGCACGAAGAAGGCCGGCAGCGTCCACATCGGCCGCAGCAGCGCGCCGGCCAGGAAGAACACCGCCCACGATGCGCTGGGCAGCGCATCCACGCTGGCGAAGTGCTGGCCGCGGGTGGCGATCATCAGCAGCGCCAGGGCGATGCCGGTGAGGAGCTGCGCACGCGTGGACGTCAGCGGCAGCGCGGGTTCGGATGTGACGGACAGGTGCTTTGCGGACATCGCGGTTCTCCTGATCAGGTGCCGAGGGAGGCGGGACGACGACGGGTAGCCAGCAACAGGCCATGCACCAGCAATGCGCTGGCCACGTAGGTCAGCGTGGTCCGCACGAACAGCGGTCCCCACTGCCAGATCCGCGCCAGGTACTGCGACCATTCCGGATTCGGGTAGCGCCCGCCCAGCCAGTAGAACGCGCCGTTGGAAATCAGGAACGACAGCGAGGCGCAGGCCAGCGCCACCAGCAGCGCGCCGCACAGCCCGCGCCAGTCTTGCGCCATCCTCGGCGCGTAGGCGCGGCCGCCGTACCAGAGCACCGCGTAGGCCGGCAGCAGGAGGGCGTAGGCAGGTGTCACGCAGAAATCACTGACGCCGGCCAGTTCCACCGCCGCCCAGTCGATGCCCACCGCCAGCCCCAGCAAGCCCAGGAACGGCAGGTGTCCGCGCAGGTACAGGCCGCCCAGGAAGAAGATCGCCATCGACGCGTCCGGCAGATGCAGGACATCGCCGAAGTGATGGTAACGGGTGGCGATCATCAGCACCGCGAAGGTGGCGAGCAGACCGAGATGGAAAGGCCGTGACAGTGGTTTCATCTTGTGCTCCGGTCAGTGGGTGACGGGCTGGTAGCGGACAGTCAACAACCAGGTCCGTCCCGGCTGGTTGTAGAGCGCGGCGGTTTCGTAGCGCTTGTCGAACACGTTGGAGGCCGCCAGTTGCAATTGCCACGCCGGCGTCAGCGTGTAGCCCATGCGCAGGTCGACCAGCCCGTACCCGCCCAGGCGGGTGGTGTTGGCGAGGTTGTCGTAGCGTTCGCCCACGCCGATCGCGCTGGCGCCTACGCTGAACGCGCCGAAGCGGCGATCGGCATCGATGCGGGCGCTGCTTCGCGCTCGTCGCGGCAGCAGGTTGTCGCGGTTGGGATTGTCGCCATCGTTGCGCGGATCCAGCCGGGTCAGGCTGGCGCGCAGATCCCAGTCCGCCAGCCGTACCGCGCCTTCGGCCTCGATGCCGCGGATGCGCGCGCGATCAATGTTGTTGGGGCCGCCGGAGTCTCCCAGCGAGGCATCGAACGCGATCATGTCGTCGATGCGCGTCTCGTAGGCATGCAGCGCCCAACGCGCACGCCCGTGATCGCCTCGCAGGCTCAGCTCGACGCTGCGCGAGGTTTCCGGACCCAGTTCCGGATTGCCGTAGCCCGGGAAGTAGAGTTCGTTGAAGGTGGGCGCCTTGAAGCCGGTTCCGTAGCTGGCACCCAGGCGCAGCTGTTCGGTGAAGTCCCAACCCCATTGCAGGCTGCCCGTGGTCTCGCCGCCGAACTGGCTGTCGTCGTCGCGGCGCGCACTGGCCTGCAGCGACTGCCGGCCGAATTCCTGCTGCCATTGGCCGAACACGCCGCGATTGATCCGGCGATCGCGCGCGTAGCGGGTATTGCTGTCCACCTCGTCGCCGGACCAGTCGTAGCCCAGGGTCAACAAGCCCGCGCCGACCCCCAGGTCGGCCTGCAGCGAACCCAGCTTGCGGCGGGTGTCGAAGTGGGAGGAATACACGCCATCGAGGAAGTTCTCGCTCAGATCCGCGCTGGCGCCGGCGCTGGCAGTGATGCGCAGCCGATCATTGGCCGCGTAGCGCACGCGCCCGCCAACCACCTGCTGGACCGTATCGGCCTCGTTGTTGAGGCTGCCGTCGTATTCGTTGCGGCCTTCGGCGCGGAACAACCGCAGTTCCGCGTCCCAATGCTCGTCGAAGCGATAGCCGCCCTGCACGGTCAGCGAGGCGTTGCGGTAGCCATCGCGATCCGGATCGAAGTTGCGCCGGCCGCGATAGGCGTTGATGCCGTCGGTGTCCTGGTGCGCGGCCTGGATTGCATACCAGCCGCCCCGCTCGGCATCGCCGCTGCGCCCGCCGATGCCGGCGGAGGCGCGTCGGGTCCTTTCGCTGCCGATGCTGGCGCTGAAGTTGGGCTGGAACGGCCCCTGCGGCCGGCGGGTGAAGATCTGGATCACGCCGCCCAGCGCCTCGGATCCGTACAGGCTGGAGAATGGCCCGCGCACGATTTCGATGCGCTCGATCTGCTCGACGGGAATGTCCTGCAGCGATGCGCCGCCACTGGTGGCCGACCCCAGCTTGATGCCGTCGACCAACACCAGCACGTGATCGGATTCGGTGCCGCGCAGGAACAGCGACGTGGACTTGCCCGGACCGCCGTTGTTGGCCAGCGACAGGCCCGCGCGGCCAGTCAGCAGATCCGGCAGCGAGGCCGGCTGCAGGCGCTCGATCTCCTCGCGATCGATCACGGTGACCGCGGCCAGGGTCTGGTCCTGGGTCCGCGCGGTGCGCGTCGCGGTGACGATCACGCCATCCAGATCGGTGGCCGGCGCTCCGGCGAAGGCCGGGGTGGTGAAGCAAAGGGAAGGCAACAACGAAACCGCCAGGATCTGGCGGTGGAACGACGACTGCGGATGCACTGACACACTCCTTGACCGCGCCTGCCCGCGCGGAAGCGATGGAAAAGGACAGGCGGAAAGAGAGTGCTATGGCGACCGGAAACGAGCTGGCCTCCATGACATCGCCCACCGCATGTCACGCCGCTCAAAGGCCGGTCTCCGGGCTCGCGAGTGAAGCCGGGAAAGATCCGTGCTTCCGGTCCGCGCCTTCCCATGCATCAAGCACAGTGGCTGTTGCGGTACCTTGTCTCGCCTACCGTTGCGGGGGCAGCTCCGGAATTGCCGATCGTGCGAACACGATCCGGCGCACCGGATTCCCGTTTCAACCACCGGCCAGGCCGGCGGTCACCTCAGGCGGCGCGAGTATAGCAGTTGATGGCAGTGTGGCCCCGGCGCCGTGGCGTGCGCCGGAGCGGCCGCGCGTCGCGGCTCAGCGCTTGCCCGGTGCGGGCGTCGCGGCGGGCGTGGCGGACTCGCGTTGCAGCGTGACCGGGATCGACTTGACCCGCGCATCCAGCGCCTTGACCACGTCGGCGGTCAGATCGTGGCTCATGTTGCCGGCCAGCACCATGCCGCGATCCAGCAGCACGCCGCAGCCGTGGCGCTGGTAGGCCTCGGCGATGAGCGGCTGGGCGGCGGTGGAGATCCGTTCCAGCACCGACGCGCGGGTCGCCTCGATCTCGCGCGAGCGCTGGCTGGCGCGCTGCTGCACGGCCTGCGCTTCCTGCACCGCCTTGCTCTGCTCGGGGGTGAACTTGTCAGCGGAAATGTTGCCGCGCACGCCCACGCGGATCAGTTCCGCCTCAGCGCGGCTCTTGTCGCGTTCGATCTCGGCCTGGGCGTCGGTCACCAGTTTCTGCAACTGCACGCCCGCGTCCTTGCCGGCGGCCGCGTTGGAGAACACCGCTTCGCGGCTGAGGTAGCAGACACCGGCGACGACCGGGCCTTCGAGCGAGCCGGTCGCGCCGCCAGCCGCCTGCGCGCAGACGCCATTGGCCGCAGTGAGCGTCACGGCGAGAGTGAGGAAACGGAGTGTGTTGGAGGAATTCTTGCACATGGGAATGTTATCGTCGTCCGGTTGACGGAAGTGGGGTTTCAATCAGGGGGCCAGCAGGTCGTTGAAGCGGCCCAGCGACGCCAGGTGGAAGTGCACCAGCGCCAGCCAGCCCTTGCGATGCCAGTCGACGATCACCGCGTCCGGCAGCGCGGCGAATTTTTCGCCATCGACCACCTGGAAGCCATCGACGCTGCTGCGGCGCCCATCCGCGAAGGCGATGTTGGCGCTGCGTTCGATCAGCAGCCCCTGCTCGGCCAGCGCGGCGGCGAAGGTACGTGTGGCCTGGTCCTCGCGGGTGAAGGTGTCGCAGAACTGCAGCGCCTGCCTGGTCAGCTCGCTCGGCTCGCCGTTCTCGAACAGCGGATTGCCCTCCTCGCCCGACGGGATCACCGCGTCGGAGCCGGCATCGATGGCCAGCACGTAGCCTTCCGGATCCCGGGTCTGCACGAACACGAACGGATAGCGGCGCACGTAGGCCGGCACGTACGCGCCGTCGCTCCAGGTGTCGCCGTTGACGAAGCGGTTGCGTCCGGCTTCCACGCCCAGCACCGCCAGCGGGGTGTTGTCCGGGCCGGCGAACACCAGCGGATAGTTGCGCGCGGCGGCGGCGAACTCGCCGATCACCACCGGTACGGAATTGCTGGCGGCGGCGAAGCCGACGCCGGTCGGGCGCACCCGCCACTGGGCGTGTTCGACCGAGGACAGTACGCGCGGCTCGCGATAGAACAGCGGCCAGGCATTGGCTTCGGCGGCGCCGTTGGATGCGACGGTGGCGGATTCGGGGTTCTGCGTGGTCATGGGATCTTCCATTCGTTTCTGTGATCGGGTTCGGAGGTGGATGCCTGCTTCAGCCGGGCGGCTCGAACCGGCCGCGCATGGCGTACAGGATCTGCTTGCCCTCGACGAAGGACTCGATGCATTCGCCGATGTCCTCCGGTGTCTGCCCAGATTGCCGCAAAACCATTTCAACCATATGCCGGCAGATGTCCGAATCGTGCTGCGCCCCCCAGACCTTGATCGGCAGGTAAAAACCCAGCGGCACCTTGCCGCGGGTGAGCAGGACGGGACCGTCCGCCACCAGTACGACCTCGGCGAACTTTTCGGTGAATTTTCTCAGCGAGATGAAGCCTTCTTTCACTTTTTCACTTCTTGGTTCGGGGGAGACGATCCATGCCCTCCCCATCAAGGCGGATGCCTGTGCGGATGCCGGCCGCTTCCGTGCTGCGGAAGCGGCCCCGGCGGGCGGCGTCAGAACCCGGCATTGACCTCCAGCTGGAAGACGTCGATGGACAGCGGGGCGCCGCTGACTTCCTTGGCGGCCATCCAGCGGCCGGTCAGCCAGACCTTGCGGTCGAAGGCGTAGGAGGCGCCCAG